>CANJJT010000074.1:0-20395 GCA_947474715.1 Betaproteobacteria bacterium | reverse complement strand
GCCCTGAGTGTCCTCCGGTGCTTCCCATCTGCAAGGCAACAGCCGTGCGCAGGGTTCATGCAATGTCGGCAAAAGGCCATGAGACCAGCCCGGCTGGCCAAAATCCCCCCGCTCGGCTTCGCCCTCATTTACGTGAATGAGGGCCCCCTTTGACAAGGGGGTAAACCCCGGGCCTCTGCCAAGCTTGCTGCCAGTGCCATCCCCGGAAATCAGCGATGAACCTTTGACAAGGGGGTTTACACCGCCGTGATCCCCATCACGGCTCCAGCTTGATCCCCGTCTCCCGCACCAGCGCCTTCCAGCGCTCGATCTGCGGCAGGTAGTAACTGCGAAACTCCTCGGGGGTGTTGCCTTCGGCCTGGGCGAACTCATCGTCCAGGCGCTGGACGATCTCCTTGTCCTTCACCACCTTGACGAACTCGGCATTGAGCCGGCTCAGGATGGGGGCGGGTGTCTTGCCGGTGGTGAACAGGCCGGTCCAGGACTCGTAGCCGAACTCGGGCACGGTCTCGGCGATGGAAGGGATGTCCGGGAGCTTTCTCACCCGCTGCTTGCCGGTGACGCCGATGGCGCGCAGCTTGCCGTCTTTCACGAAGGGCATGGCGATCACCGGAAAGGCATTGGTGGCATGGATGCGACCGGCCACCAGGTCCGGCATCAAGGGGCCGGTGCCCTTGTAGTGGATGAAGGTGGCCGTGGTGCCGGTGATCTGGTGCAGCCAGGCCGCCGGCATGTGCACCGCGCTGCCCGAACCTGTGGTGCCGAAGTTGATCGCACCCGGTTTGGACTTGGCGAAGGCGACATAGTCCGCCACCGTCTTGCCGGGAAAGGACGCGGTCACCACCAGCATGTTGCTGCGCGAACTGAGCAGCGTCACCGGCGCCAGGTCGGTGAGTGGATTGAAGGGCAGGTCGGTATAGAACACCGGGATGATGGCGTAGCCGGTGGAGCTGACAAACAGCGTGTGGCCATCGGCCGGGGCCTGCGCCACCATGCGCATGGCGATGGTGCCGCCTCCGCCCGGCTTGTTGTCCACCAGCACCTGCCAGCGGGTGTTGTCGGCGAGCTTCTTCGCATACAGGCGCGCCTCCTGGTCGATGGGGCCGCCGGCGGCCAGCGGCACAATCATCGTCAGTGCCTTCGAGGGAAAGCCGGACTGGGCCTGTGAGGCCTTCGGCACCAGGGCCAGGGCCAGGCAGGCTGTGCCCGCCAGTGCTGCCATGCTTGTCTTTCTCATGTCGCCTCCTTGAGGATCCTTGCGGGTGGTGCGGCTGCCAGGCTTTCCCGACTTGTTATTACTATCATTTTTGAGTGCCAGCCAGCACCTTTATTAACTCTATCCACTTATTGTGATCAGCGACCTCTTTGCTTGCGGAACCGAAAGTCGCTGTCCCGGATCAGTTGTCGTTGATTGCTCGCCACGCTGGCAATGGCGGCTCAGCCTGTTCACCACCGGCGCAGGGCTCCTGCCTGCCTACAAGCCCAGCATCCGCCCGATCCGCCCGACATAGTCCGCCGCCTTCAGCGTGTCCTCGATGACGACATCAACGGCGTTGTCGATCATGCTGTGGATGTTCTTCAGGCTGTCGCCGATCTGCGAGTGGTCGGCGGGTGTGTCTTTGGTGTCGAGTGCTTCGCCCAGGGCGCGCACTTCGTCGCGCAGGGTCTGCAGGTCGCGTGAGCCGGCCTTGACCTTGGCCAGATCCTGCTCCAGGGCAGCCACCAGTTTGGCGACCTCATCGAGGTCCACAGTCCCGGGAGCCGGGGATTGGGATTGTTCGGTCATGGTTTCCTCCACTCTTGCAACGTGAGGGCATTGCGGTGCGAATGCCTGAATACAGCCTATCACCGATGGCAGGCAGGGGACACCCCGCTAGTCAAGGCTCATCGGCGCCCGTCCGGCTCGCGGTTTGCCTGGACAGGTCAGTGGAACCTTGATGAAACTCGCCGACAGTCCATCAATACGCCCGCCTCACCAGACACCAGGCCATCGCCCGCTCATCCGCATCCAGTTCGGAATCCGTCGCGATGAGCGACGGGTTGGCGAAGTAATGACGGCGAAAGGCCAGCACGGCGGCCGGCAGGTCGGTGGTGTTGTAGCCGATGGCCCGCAGCAGCAGCGCCGATGGGGCATGCGGCGGTGCCGCCTCGTCCGGCGCCGCGCACCACAGGCCAAAGCCCTGCCCGGCCAGGCGCTGCCACGGAAAGAAGTGGCTGGGGTCGGTCTTGCGGCGCGGCGCGACATCGCTGTGGCCGATGACATTGGCCGCGGGGATGCGGTAGCGCTCGCGCAGGTCAGCCAGCAGCGCCAGCAAGCTGACGATCTGCGGCTCCGTGAAGGGCTCGGCACCGCTGTTGTCCAGCTCGATGCCGATGGAGGCGGAGTTCATGTCCGTCTGCCCGCCCCAGGACGACTCGCCCGCATGCCAGGCACGCATGCGCTCGTCCACCAGTTGCACCAGCGCGCCCTCGCGCGTGATCAGGTAGTGCGCGCTGACGGCCCGCTCGGGCGTGGTGAGCGTGGCGAGCGCCCGCTCCGGGTTGTCGTTGCTGGTGTGGTGCAGGATGACGTAGTTGGGACGGCGGTGCTCGAAGTTGGGCGAGGCCAGCCACTCGCGCGGCAGCGTGGTGCCGCGGATATCCTGCGGCACGCTGGAGCAGGCCTGAAGCATCAGGGCCAGCAGGGCGAGGATGACCGCCAGCGGGCGGCTGCAGCTTGGAACGAGCATCGCAGCATGCTACCTGACAGCGGGCAGGCCGGCCCGATGGCCGGGCGCAAGCGATTAAACTGTCTGCAGTCGCCGCGCAGAAGGCGACGCCCCCCCATGACAGGCCATGCAGCAGCGCTTCATCGCACCGGACGGAGGAACCCCATGCCATCACCCCGCATCCTGGCCATCACGCTGGCCGGCCTGATCGCAGCCGCACCGGCCGCACCGAACGCACTGGCCCAGTCCGCAGCGGACTATCCCAACAAGCCCATCCGCATGATCCAGGGTGTCAGCCCCTCCTCCAGCAGCGGGCTGCTGGGACGCATGGTGGCCGACTGGCTGGCCAAGGACCTCAAGCAGTCCATTGTTGTGGAAAACATGTCCGGGGCCGGCGGCACGCTGGGCATGCAGACCGCAGCCAAGGCCCGGCCGGATGGCTACACGCTGGTGATGCTGACGCAGGCGCAGGCCATTTCCGAAAGCCTGTACGGCAAGCTCAGCTACCGCCTGCTCGAGGACTTTCAGCCCATCAGCCAGATTGCCACCGGCTACTACCTGCTCACGGTCAACCAGAACGTCCCGGCACGCTCGGTGAAGGAACTGGTGGATCTGGCGAAGGCCAAGCCGGGCGCACTCAACTATGCGTCCTCCGGCAACGGCACAGGCACGCACCTGGCCGCAGCGCTGTTCAACTCGAAGGCCGGCGTCGACATCGTGCACGTCCCCTTCAAGGGCACCGCCGAAGGCCTCGCGCCCTTCATCAATGGCAGCGTGCAGGTCTACTTCCTCGGCCTGCCCTCGGTGCAACCGCTGATCAGGGCCGGCAAGGCGCGCGCCCTCGCCATCACCGCGAGCAAACGCTCCCCCGACCTGCCCGACCTGCCCAGCGTGGCGGAATCCCTGCCCGGCTACGAAATGACGCTGTGGCAGGGCCTGGCCACCGTCACCGGCACCCCCGCCCCCATCGTGCAGAAGCTGCACGGCACCATCCTGCGCGTGCTCAACACCACCGAGGCGAAAAAGCAGTTCGAGCAGCAGGGCACCGATGTGGAAACCAGCACGCCGGAGGCCTTCCGGGCCTACATCAAGTCCCAGGTGGCGATCTTTGCAGAAGCCATCAAGGCCTCCGGGGCGAAGGTGGAGTAGGCAGGCGTGTCGCCACTGGCCGCGAAGGCGCTTCGCTGATTTCCGGGGAGCGGAGACTGCAGCGCGGTTGACCCCCTTCTCAAGGGTTGACCCTGTCAGGTTTTCACGTCCACCTAACGAGTGCGTTTTCATCTTTGGGCCGAGTCAATTGTTGTCAAGCGCGGCAAACGCCATTGCTGTCCCGATAAACTTCAAACAGTGACAGTGGCGGGCACATTGATTCATCTCACCGGACGGGCAAAATGCGGATCCGGAGACACTCATTGGGCTCGCCGCAAAACACGGGCAGGTTGTCATCAGGTAAACTTCCCGCGCCCGGCCTGCGGCGTAAAAACAAAACCATGTCCTGCAGAGTCTCGCCCAGCCATTCGTCAGGAAGACTCCAATCATGCCGTTTCAGTTGATTTACTCGTCGGCCGCGACCGAGAGAATGCCCAAGTCCAAGCTTTACAAGATTCTCCTGTCTTCACGTTCCAGGAATGTGTCCCAGGACATCACCGGCCTGCTGGTGTTCGTGAACGGGGTGTTCCTGCAGATACTTGAGGGCGAGCGCGACGTGGTGTCTGCGCTCATGCAGAAGATTTCGGGCGACCCACGCCACTCGAACGTGAAAGTGTTCCAGGAAAAGGCCATTGAACAGCGCACATTTTCTTCCTGGCGGATGGCCTACGTAACGCCAAGCCCCAGGGAATTGGCGACTTGGACCGGGCTCAGAGGCACGGCAACAGTGGAGGCCACGCTTGACATGCTTCACAGCGATCCGGACCGCGTTTCCAGTCTTGTGACCAAACTTCTGGAAGTCATCCGGGAGACGTGACTGTTTTCGGCGCGGCATGCACAGGTGAAGCGCCATGACAGTGCAGTCTCAAGAGGCGTCATGATGAACATGGAATCAGCCACCCGTTGAATTCCGGGCGTTTCCGCGGCCCGCTTGGGGTTTCTCAAGGAAGGGCTGAACAAGTGGGCTAGGCCCCTTGCCTATCCCCCACTTCAGAGGAAACACTTGAACCACTATCCTCGATTCGAGACTTGATCAGTGTTTCCTTGATTAACCTCTCCCTCGGACTGCAGTAGCATGCTGGCTTGAATTCAATGTAATTCACCAAAAAGGAGCAGCCATGAGCGTTTCAGACACGGCACTCAAGTGCATGGCCAGCTTGCGGGATTGGCTGAAATCAATGCTCCCGGGACGGCAGTCGGGCGCTGGCAAGCCTGTTGAATGCGAGCTGATGGTGACGATCGACGAGGCTTACTTGAAGGAGATGGGCGAGTCCCTGGGCCCGAAAAACATGGCTGCCTCGGTCCATGCGTTTGCTCAAGACTTGAACGAGACGGCCGGCACAATGAGGACGCAGTTGGCTGCGGGGGACGCTTCCGGCGCGAAGCGTTCGGCGCACCGCATGAAAGGCCTGTTCGCCCAGTTCGGGGCGAGCGAGGCGGCGAATCTGGCCGCAGAACTGGAGGCACATGCCGCAGACGGGATGGACGCGTCCGCGGCGCGATTGCTCGATCACGTGCTTCCGGTCATCAAGGCAGTTCAACGGGCAACCAGTCCGGCAAGCGTCATCGCCTAAGCATCGACGCTGCCTCGCCCTGGCATGGGCATGCGCAGGCTCAGGCCACCCCTTGGGCCACGCACTCGACGATCAAGCGTCCTTTCTTCAGCGCGCTTTCACCAGGTCTGCCTGCAAGGGTTCGCCGGAAAACATTTGTTCCAGCACCCGCGTCAGGTCTTTTGCCCGGATCGGTTTTGGAACGAAATGATGGATTTCGCAGTCCCTGACCTTCTGGCGATCCGAATCCTGGGTAAATGCCGTCAGTGCGGCGATGGGCACCGCGCGGCCTGCCTCGCCCGACGCGCGAATGGTCCGCGCAGCTTCATAGCCGTCCATGATCGGCATCTGGATGTCGAGAAACACGGCATCGAAATGCGTGCTACGGAAGGCCTCGACTGCCTCGGCACCATTATTGACCAATATGACTTCGTGGCCCAGCCCACTGAGCATCAATTGAATCACCATCTGGTTGGCTGGCGTGTCCTCGGCCACCAGGATACGCAAGGATCCGACCGCAGAGGGTCCTGGAGCGGCCATTGGTTCGCCTGGCGCAGCAGGTGCCGCTTGCCGCATCGGCAGCAAAACCTGAAAGCACGAGCCTTTCTCGGTACTGGACGCAAGCTCGATACTGCCCCCCATGGCCGTGACCAGTTTGCGGCAGATGGCCAACCCGAGCCCCGAACCGGCGTGCGGTCGCAAGCGCTCGGCGCTGCCCTGGATGAAGGGCTCGAAGAGCTGTTCGCGCAATTTCCCGGAAATTCCCGGTCCGGTGTCGGAAACCAAAAATTTGATCAGCGGCGCGCCGGCAACCACTGCGGTGCCGACCTCGATGAGGATACTGCCTTGTTTGGTGAACTTGACTGCGTTGCCCACCAGGTTAGTCAGGATCTGCATCAGACGCGCTTCGTCGGCGAGAATGCTAGCCGGCACTGACGGATCGACGGACCATCGGATTTCCAGGCTGGAGGCGTCGGGCAAGCCACCCACGATCAGCATCAGGCGGCTCAAGAATACTTTCGCATCGATGGACACGTCGTTCAACTGGATTTGCCCCGATTGCAGACGGGAGAAATCCAGTACGTCGTTGATGATCTCCAGCAGCTGTACGCTGGCGATTTCCATGCTGAGCAGCAGATCCCTTTGGTGGTGGGACAAATCGGTCCTGGAGAGCACGTCGGCCAGTCCGATGACGGCATTCAGCGGGGTGCGGATTTCGTGGCTCATTGTCGCCAGGAAATCGCTCTTGGCGCCATTGGCTTCGTCGGCGATGAGCCTCGCGGCCTGAATCTCAAGTACATTCTGCGCGCGCTCGGCCAGCAGCCTCTGGATGACCACTGCGATCTCGTTCAGATCGTCGCTGTTTTCGAAATCGCCTACGCCCCCGGGTCGGTTGTCGGCTGCGGTTTGCGAAGCTTGCGCCGGGACAGCCCCGCCCTTCCATTCCGCCCTCAGCTGCGAAACCGTGCCTCGCAGCACAGCAAGCGCGCTGTTGCGGTTTTCATAGGCCTGTTGCAGCTTGGAGGACATCGCGTTGAAACTGTCGACCAGCCCCCCGATCTCGCCACTTGCCTTGACCTTGACCCGGGTGGAGAGGGCGCCGCTCGCCAGGCTGGCGGCAGCATAGGCCAGTTCAATGATCGGCCCAGAAAATTTGCGCGAAACGAAATAGGCAAACACGCCAACAGCGGCAAGCCCGCTGAGCAGCGCCAGTACAAACACATAAATCGCCGGCTGATAGTCCTTGAGAATCAAAGACGAGGGGATGGAATAGGCAAGCCGGATGACAGGCTTTTCCTTTTCGATGAAAAAGTCCTGCACGGCAACCAGGCCCTGGTTGGTACGATTGAATTGCAGCTCTTTCGCGACACCGGGAGGGAATACTCCGGCCGGATCGAGCCCCAGGGATTTTTCGGCTGGGGCAACGAGCAGCTTGCCTGCGGCATCAAACAGCCAGATCGGCGCCAGGTTGTAGAACTTCATCGACTGCAAGCGTGCCACGAATTCCTCCAGCCGGACCCGGATCATGACCAAGCCGCCGATCCCGCCACTGTCCAGGTCAATGGTGGGCAGGGCCACAACGATCGACAGCCGGTTGTTCTCGTCGAGGAACGGCCCTTCTACCATCACTTCGCGCGGCGGGATGAACCACTCCATGTTGCCCGATGACAACAACACGGGCGTTGTGACCATCTTCCGATACACCTGCGCCAGGCGACTGTGGGTGATGGATGGTGCAAGGCTGGTCTCGGGGTTCGCCTGGGCGAGCGTGGGCATGTTGCCCGTGCGCTTGCCGTCGCTGACGCTGACGATGACCTTGCCCTCGGCATCGGCGTAATAAACGCCCGAATAGGCGGGGTAGTCTGTGAGCTGGCGCAGCAGGTTGGTCTCCAGCCGCTTTACGGCGACGATGCGCTCGTCACCGGGGGCCGACAGGTAATCCCTGAGCGCATCGGATTCGGCGATCTGTTTCAGCGAGCGCTGCAAGCCGACCGTGAACTCCGTTTTGAAGTAACCACTGATGATGACCATCTGCTGGCTGATGCTTTGCTCCAGCCGCACCCCGCTGGAATCCTTGTTGAACTTTATCGCGATCAAGACCAGCGGCAAGCCAGTGAGGACGCTGACCGCCATGAAGGCGACCAGCAGCCTTTTGAATATCGAGCCTTGGCGACGCAGCAACATGTAATTGACCTATTTTCCCAGCGCGGCGGACGTGTCGATCATTTCGTCGATCAGATATAAGGCTGGCTCCAGCTGGATGCCTAGCGCTTTGGCACGCTGCCGGTTGACCATGTAGGGGCCGCGCTCCGGGGTCCTCACCGCCATTCTGGCCGGATTGAGGCCCTGCTCGAGGATGCCGTAGGCCATCTGGAAGGCGAGAAATCCCTGGTTGTATCCGGAATCATTCGCCGTGAGCAGCATGCCTTCAAGGACGAACTGATCCTCATGGGAGGCTTCGGGTATCTTGATGTTGTTCAGATACCAGCGGCCCGCGGCCAGCACCTCCACATGGTTTCCGGCGCGGTCGCGCAGGGTGTCGTGATTGAGCACGTACAGCGCATCGACGCGCTTGGCCAGCTCCAGTGCGCCCGCTTTCCAGTCCTCGAACGAATTGGTGACCACTTTCCCCGCCAGCTTCATGGGCAGCGCACCCCGCTGCGCCAGTTGCTCGATCGCCTTCACGTTAGGTCGCGAGCTCTCCGAATCGCAGGCGAGAATGGCGAAGGTCTGTGCCTTGGGCACCAGCCGCTTGAGGAGATCGAGGCTTTCCTTGTGGTAGCCCGACTGCCAGACACCGGTCACGTTTTGCCCGGGCGCTTCAAGCTTTTCCACCAGGTTGTACCTCAGGGGCAGGCCATTGATGCCCCAGAACACCACGGGTGTTTGCGAGCCCACCAACTGCTGGCCTATGTAGTTGGCGGCATTGTCATCGCCAAGCAGTACCAGGTCCGGCTCAAACTTGCGGATCTCCTCCATGATCCGCTTTGTCGCACTGGCCAGATCCGGGACGCTGTTTCTTTTCTTGGAGTTCATCCACAGTTTCTTGACGATGACCTTCGGTGTCTCAACCGAGTTGGTATCGACAAGCCGCTTGGCCGACGCGTTGCTCTCGAAGTAACCGTACTTGAGCATTCCGGCGTTGACGCCGCGCTGCGTGGACTGCGACCACAGGTAATCCCGGTCGTAGCTGTCGACGACCATGATGCGTTTTTGCCTTTCCGCGGCTGCGGCTGCGGCTGCGGCCGGGGGCGCCATCCCGCATGCCAGCAACGCCAGAGCGAGCATCGCCAGCCGCAGGATCCGGGATCCGCATGTCATCGGTTTTCTCATCTCAGGCACCTCGAGGATTGGCAATGTCGCGCCGGTTGCGCAGACTCAGACTTTTTTCAGGGCACGCCACTTGTCGAAGATCTTGTTCGACTGGCCCGCGTACAGGTCAAGCGCTGCCTCGGGTGTGAGGCGACCCGACGCCGCATCGGCAAACATGCGCGGGATCAGCCATCCCTTCCAGATTTCGTCGATTGCGGCATTGGAATAGCCGGGGTAGCCGACATTGATGGTCCACTTGGCGGCATCGGTAAAAATCTTGTACTTGTCGGCGGGCGTCGCCCTCGGGTCGCGGCTGATCAGGGTGTTCAGGTCAGGCACCAGCTGCGGGTAGGTGGGGAAATTGTAAAAACCGCTGGCGATGAATGCGTTTCTCGATTCACCGGTCAAGTCAACCAGGAACTTTTTCGCACCATCGATGTTCTGGGAAAACTTCCAAATGACGTACGCGTTCATCAGGTGCATCACCCCGAGCTGCGCCGCCGGCCCCCGCGCCGGAATGGCGAGCGCGATTTTGTCGGCCAGTTGGATTTTTTCGCTCTCGCCGGTGCGGGTGATCTAAATGGCATTCAGCGTAAGCGAACCCATCCCGGCCAGCATCTGGCGGTTGTTCGACGAGGCGTCCCAGGAAAATATTTCATCGGTCATGCTTTCCTGAAACAGCGCCTTGGCATATTTCAGCGCCTCGAGGCTTTGCGGCGATTTGAGGCTGGGACGGCCTTCGATGGTTTGCTCCGAGGCGCCGAAGGCAGCAAGGAGGGACCGCAGCGCCATGCTGCTGTCGAGTTCATTGGACATCCCGATACCCACGGGAATGCCGTGTTTTTGCTTGATCTTGCGCCCGCCCTCGCGGATGGCGTCCCAGGAAGAGGGAACGATCCCGGCTTCGTCCCACAGGTCCTTGCGGTAATTGACCGGATCGGGGACATAGCTGTCGGAGAACCCGAAGTGTTTCTTGGTGACAGGGTTGAAGGTGCTTCGCTTGGCGATGTCCAGCGGTTTTCCGTACCGGCGCTCGCACTCTGCGTAGACGTCGCCGGTATCCACCACAAAGTCCTCATAGGATGCCGGCGGGCTGAGGAACATGCACAAATCATGGCCCAGCTTCCTGGCAATCTCGGTGGCAGCCCGGCTCTCGATGCCGGTCATCGCAATGTTCGTCACCAGCACCTCGGTGTTGTTCTTGTCGCCCCACTGCTTGACGAACACCTTGTTGAACCAATCGTCGAACGCCGGGACGAAATGGTTCCATTGCAGGATTTTCAGGGTTTTTCGCTTTGCAGCCTGCGCCGGTGCTGAAAACTGCGGCCCCAGCCCTGCAACGAGGGCGACGGCGCCCGCTGACTTGATGAAACTTCTCCGTGCGACCGGCTTCTTGATTCCTGAATCACTCATGAAAGTGCCTCTATAAAGCTGCGGGGAACAGCGTGCCGGTAACGCGGCGGGGACGCCGCGAAAGGGTACCACTCTCCGGTGAGCCGGACCGCACCCTATTTAAGTACCCTCAAGAACGCGCCCCCGCCGGTCCATGGACCGATACAGCGGCCCGGTGGTGCCGGCGCCAGGGATGACGCCAAGACGTGGCTGCGGCGCGGCACCCTTAGACCAGGGGGTAATCCACACAGCAGCCACGCCTGCCTGGCATTCGACGAAGAACCTTGGACCCGGGGGTTAACACCACCGGGCCTGCCTAGCGCCGCATCCCCTCCCAGGCCTTCTGCAGCCGCTTGGCCGACACCGGCACCGGGGTGCGCAGTTCCTGGGCGAACAACTGCACGCGCAGCTCCTCCAGCAGCCAGCCGAACTGGTCCAGCCCCTCGTCCCAGGTGCCGGCCTTGTTGGCGGCGATCAGGGCGCGCAGGTACAAGGTCTGCATCGGGATGATTTCGCTCATGCCACGGGCGTCGCGGGATGGATCGCTTCTCAGCTTGTCCAGGCGCAGCACGGCGGCCTTGAGGTAGCGCGGGAAGTGGGTGAGGCGCTCGAAGGGCGTGTCGGCGATGAAGTGGCGCGGCACGAGGCGCGCCATCTGCTCGGAGATGTCCTTCACCTGCGCCGGATAGGCGCGCTGCACTTCGCGGATCTTTTTCTGCAGCCCCTGGTATTCGGTGAGGATGGTGCCGGTGAGCCGCGCGATTTCCTGGGCGATGAGGTTGACGCGTCCGCGGCCTTCTTCGCGGCGCTTGTCGAAGGCGGCCTGGTTGCGCGGCAGCGGCTCCTGCAGGCAGGCGCGGTCGAAGCTGGCCTCCAGCAACTGGGTGCGCAGTTCCGCCGAATCGGCCTTGTCGAAAAGCATGGAGTACTGCATCGCCATGGCGGTGAAGTTGGGCAGGCTTTTCTCGATGAAGCGGGCCTGCTCCTTCAGTTGCAGGATGAACAGGCGCCGCAGGCCCTCGTGGTGGGCGGCGTGCGCGGCATCTTCGGCATCGAAGACTTCCAGGCGCACGCTGTCGCCCTCATCGACGATGGCCGGGAAGCCCATCAGCGTCTGGGTGCCGTGGCGCAGTTCCATGATCTCGGCCAGTTCGCCGAAGCGCCACTCGGTGGTGGATTCGCCGGCTGCTTCCACCAGCGCACTGGCTGCTTCGTCGGTGCCCTCGGCATTGGACACCACCCGGGCGAAGCGCTCGCCGGCCGCGTCGCCCAGTTCGGCGCGCAGTTGCGCCAGGTTGCGGCCCATGCCCAACTGCCGCCCGTGTTCATCGACGACGCGGAAGTTCATCGACAGGTGCGCGGGCAGCCGCTCGGGCTGAAAGCCGTCCCGCGGGATGTCCAGCTGCAGCTCGCGCCTGGCCCAGCGCGCAATGGCATCGCTCATGCTCACCGACAGGTCCGGCGCTTCGGCCAGGAAACGTTCGGCGAACTCGGGCCCCGGCCCGAGGCGATGGCGCGTGCGCTGCGGCAGTGATTTCGCCAGGCCCAGCGCCTTCTCGCGCCGCAGGCCGGGCACCAGCCAGTCGCACAGAGACGGGTTGACCTGGTTCAGCGCCACCAGCGGCACGGTCAGCGTCAGGCCATCGCGCGCAGTGCCCGGCTCGTGGTGGTAGTCGAGCGCAAAGCGCCGCCCGGCCATGTCCAGATGGTGCGGGAACTGTTCGGTGGTGATGCCCGCCGCCTCGTGGCGCATCAGGTCGGCGCGCTTGAGGAAGAGCAGCTTCGGGTCCTTCGCCTCGACCTCATGCCGCCAGGCATCGAAGGCGGCGCCGTTGTGGATGGCGTTCTCCGGCTGCGCCAGGTCCACCGGCGGAATGATGGCATCGTAGAAGGCGTAGATCAGCTCGTCATCCACCAGCACGTCGGGGCGCCGTGACTTGTGCTCCAGCCGCTCGATGTCGCGGCACAGGCTCTGGTTGTGGGTGAAGAAAGGCGCCTTGGTGTCCCAGTCGCCCTCCACCAGCGCACGGCGGATGAAGATGCGGCGCGACTCGGCCGGGTCGAGCGGGCCGTAGTGCATGCGCCGGTTGGCGTACAGCGGCAGGCCGTACAGCGTGGCGCGCTCGAAGGCGGCCACGTGCGCGGGCTTTTTCTCCCAATGCGGGTCGTACTGGCTTTTCTTCACCAGGTGCGCGCCGACGCGCTCGGCCCATTCCTGCTCGATGGTGGCGACGTTGCGCGCGTAGAGGCGCGTGGTCTCGGTGATCTCGGCCGCCATGATCCAGCGTCCGGCCTTCCGGCCCACCCCCGAGCCCGGATGCACCCAGAACTTGATGCCGCGCGCACCGAGGAAATTGCCCTCCTCGGTCTTCATGCCGACGTTGCCCAGCAGCCCGGCCAGCAGCGCGCGATGGATGGCGGCGAACTGGCGGTGCGGGTCGGGTGCAAGATCCCCCACCTTGAAGCCGAACTCGGACACCATCTCCTTCAGTTGCGAGTGGATGTCGCGCCATTCGCGCATGCGGTTGGGCGAGAGGAAATGCTGCTGCAGGGTCTGCTGCAGCTGGCGGTTGGATTTCTTGTGCTGGATGAGGTCCTCGTAGAACATCCACAGCCTGAGGTAGCTGAGGAAGTCGGACTTCTCGTCGTCAAATTTCTTCTGCGCCTCGTCGGCCGCGGCGGCGCGCTCCATGGGCCGGTCGCGCGGGTCCTGCACGGCCAGCGCCGCGGCGATGACCAGGATCTCGGCAAGGCTGCCCTCCTGCTTCGCCGCCAGTACCATGCGCCCAATGCGCGGGTCCAGCGGCAGGCGCGCCAGCTGGCGGCCGGTATCGGTGAGCAGCTTCTGCTCATCAACGGCGCCCAGCTCCTGCAGCAGCGCATAACCATCGGCAATGGCGCGCGGCGTCGGCGGGTCGATGAAGGGAAAATCCTCCACATCACCCAGGTGCAGCGACTTCATGCGCAGGATCACCCCGGCCAGCGAGGAGCGCAGCAGTTCCGGGTCGGTGAAGTCGGGGCGGCGCTCGAAGGTCTGCTCGTCATAGAGCCGTATGCACACCCCGGCTGCAACCCGACCGCAGCGCCCCGAGCGTTGCCGCGCCGCCGCCTGCGAGATGGGCTCCACCTTCAACTGCTCGACCTTGTTGCGGTAGCTGTAGCGCTTCACGCGGGCCAGGCCCGTGTCCACGACGTAACGGATGCCGGGCACCGTGAGCGAGGTTTCCGCCACATTGGTGGCGAGCACGATGCGCCGCGCATTGTGCGGCTTGAACACGCGCTCCTGTTCGGCCGTTGACAGGCGCGCGAACAAGGGCAGGATCTCGGTGTGCGGCGGATGGTGCTTCCTCAGCGCTTCGGCGGCCTCGCGGATCTCGCGCTCACCGGGGAGGAAAACGAGCACGTCGCCGTCGCCCAGGCGTGCCAGGTCGTCCACCGCGTCGACGATGGCTTCATTCAGATCGGCATCGCCCGGATCGCCCCCCTTTTGCGTGCCCGCCTCCACCGGCCGGTAACGCACCTCCACCGGATACAGGCGCCCGGACACTTCAATCACCGGCGCCGGCTTGTCGTCACCATCGGCAAAGTGCCTGGCGAAACGCTCGGCATCGATGGTGGCCGAGGTGACGATGAGCTTGAGCTCGGGCCGGCGCTTCAACAACTGGCGCAGGTAGCCGAGCAGGAAGTCGATGTTGAGGCTGCGCTCATGTGCCTCGTCGATGATGATGGTGTCGTACTGGCGCAGCTCCGGGTCGCCCTGCGTTTCGGCCAGCAGGATGCCGTCGGTCATCAGCTTCACGTAGGAGCGCGCACTCACCTTGTCGGTGAAGCGGATCTTGTAGCCGACCACGCCGCCCAGCTCGGTCTGCAGCTCCTGTGCGATGCGCGCCGCCGTGGCGCGCGCGGCAATCCGCCGCGGCTGGGTGTGGCCGATCAGGCCATGCACGCCGCGCCCGAGCTCCAGGCAGATCTTGGGCAATTGCGTGGTCTTGCCCGAGCCGGTCTCGCCGGCCACGATCACCACCTGGTGGTCGGCTATGGCACGCGCGATCTCCGCGCGCCGCCCGGACACGGGCAGCTCTTCCGGATACGTGGGCTTGGGCAGGTTGCGGCGGCGGACTTCGATCTCTTCCGGGGAGTAGCGGTGGTGGCCTGGGGGGCGGGAGCCCTGTGGTCGCGAGCCCTGCGGTCGTGGGCCCTGCGGTCGTGGGCCCTGTGGTCGCGGACCCTGCGCTTGCCCGCCCGGACGCGGCTGCTTGCCCGGGTCGCGGCGCTGACCTTGTTGACCTGCTTGTCCTGCTTGCCTCTGTTGTCCTGGCTGATGCTGGCCACCTCGTCCACCTTGAACATCACGGCCACCTTGGCCACCCTGGCCACTGGAAGCAGGTCCCGGCGAGCGTGGCGCCCTGCCCTGCGGGCGCTTGTCCGGGTCCGATGCCGCAGGCTGTGGCGATGGGGCGGCCGTGGGCGCCGGTTCCGGCTGCGGTCGGCCCTGCGGATCTTCCGGCTTGCTGTCGGGGCCGCTCATGGCCGCACACGCCGCTGCAGATAGAGCATGATCACAATCATGCCAAAAAGCCAATGATGATGCGGGGATACGTCATTTATTGATCACAACAGGCTGCACGCAGCCGGGGCCATCCAGAAAAGCGACCTGTGGATGATACAGACAGTGCAGCAGGTGGACGCTGCGGCTATCGCCCCGGAAGCTGTCGGCAGCTCGGCCATGCAGCACTGGCCGGCCCGCAAGCCACCCATCCGGGCGATCAGGATGAGCGAACCGCCCGCGATCTATGCCGCTGCGGGTTCGCTCATGGCGAGAACTCGTGGATTCGGCTCCCCATTGGCTACCGCAGGCAACCATAGCGTGACGCGCGTGCCGCGGCCGGGCTCGCTCTCCAATTCAAGCTTGCCTTGAGAGAGGTTGATGATCTCGCTGACAATGCTCATCCCCAACCCCGTTCCAGGCACCTGGCCAGAGGCATCGGCCCGGTAAAAACGCTCGCCCACACGTGCCAGCTGCTCCACACTCATGCCGATGCCATGATCGGTGACTTGCACCCCTGTCATGTCCGGATGGGTCTCGTCGGCGCCGATCAACTCGATCTCGATCGGCATGCCTTCGGCAGAATACTTGTACGCGTTGGACAGAACGTTGCCGACGGCCTGCATCAGCTTCTCGCTGTCAGCACGAATCCAGTGCTCGCCAGGAGGAATCAAGATGAGCGGCACACTGCGTCCATCGGGTGGCATGAAGCCCTGCACAACCTTGAGCAAAAAGCTGCCGGCCTCCATGGACTCCAGGCAGAAATCCGCTCCCTTGCGCGACTCAATGCGGACCAGGTCGAGCAATTCATTGATGATGGTGATCATCAGCTTGGACTGGCGCATGACGATATCGAGGTACTCGCGCACCTCGCTGGGGGGGAACTCCCGGGTGGACAGGATTTCGACAAACCCATAGATACTGGCCATGGGCGTGCGCAGCTCATGGGCCGCGGTCGATAGAAATTCGCTTTTCATCTGGTCAAGCTCGGATTCACGCGTGATATCCCGGAAGTAAAGAATGCCCGACACGGTGGCGGCACGGGCCTTCCTCATGCTGAGCTGTATGACACGCCTCTCGGGATTGACATACTCGAACACCTGGTGCGGGGCTGCATCACTGCCTTCTTTTTCCAGATCCCGGTTTAAGGACGCGAAGGATGTCCCGGGCGCGCTACGGGCCTGCAGCAGCTCGAAAAACTCCGGGCTGCTGAGGCTCAGGAGCTGCTCGCGCTTCAGCCCGGTCATCCTCTCGAAGGCCGGGCTGACGTACTGCATCCGATAGCCAGCGCCGAAAGACACGATTCCATCGGGACTGAGGCTCAAGATCACATTGAGCCGGGCGCCGATGTCGTCCAGTGTGCGCCGCGAGCGGTCCAGCAGGTAGAAGAGCGCCATCAGCAAAGCGCTCAGCCCCAGCGCAATGGCGAAGATGGTATTCCGGTAGGTCTCGTGGCTCGCCATCACCTCTTCGACCGATTCGCCGATGACGAAGGTCAGCCCGTATTCGGACAGGGTGTGATAACCCCAGATGCGCTCCACCCCATCGGTGGTGGCGATCGTCTGGTAATTGCCGAGGGTGGGTGCCCCGGCCTCCTGGAAGGGCCTTCCGGCAAGCTTGAGACCAAGAGCCCCTCCCACGTCCGGGTAGCGGGCCATGATCTCGCCGGTGCTGCGTACCACCGTCATCACCGAGTTGTCGGTCAGTCGCAGGCTCTGTCCGAAGCCGGCAAACTTGGCCGGGTCCATGGAAATGACGAAGACACCATCGAACTCGCCCTTGCGCAGAACGGGGCGAGTCACCTGGATGGACCATTTGCCCGACACCTTGCCCTTGACCGGTCGGCTGATGAAAAGCTGGTCGGCATTGCCGGCAGTGCGGTGGACCTGGAAGTGCTCACACTCGCTCAGGTCAACCCGGGGATCGGTCGGCTTGGCCAGGTTGGAGTAGACCATGATGCCGTTGCGATCCATCAGCGCAGTCTGGAAGCTGAGGTCATCGATGTTCTGCTGGGCAATCCTGACTGAATCGGAAAACGCGGCCCAGTCCCCGTTCCACTTGACACGCAAGTCCAGGATGACCTGATTCAGGCGCTTGACGGTCGAACGGGAATATTCGGCAAAAACCTGTGACTGGACCAGTGTCCGCAACGAGGCCTCGCGCAAGGACTCGTTGCGGCTGCGATACACCTCGGCAATGGAAAATCCCCAGATCAGGACCAGGAACAGCAAGGCCGTCAACGAGATCTGCCGGCTAAATTTAAGGCCCTCCGGGTGCAGACCGGCACCGCGCACTCTGCTTGCCCGCAGGTTCATTTCAGCAGCCCGGATATGCAATCGACCAGCTCGATCGGACTGAACGGCTTGATGAAGTAGGCTTCAGCGCCGTGGCGCATGCCAAGGGCGTAATCGCGTGCCTGGCCGCGGGCCGACACCAGCACCACCTTGATGTGCTTGAGACGGGGGTCGAGCCGGATCGAATCGAGCACGCCCAGGCCATCCATCTCGCCGGGCATCATGATGTCGAGAACGACCAGGTCGGGGATTTCCTCGCGCGCAAGCTCCAGCGCAGTGGTGCCGTCGGCGGCTTCGAGGAGAATGTAGGCCGGCCCCAGGGCGAGCTTGATCAGCTTGCGGATGTCCTTCTGGTCGTCAACGACGAGAATTTTCTTGCTTGAATTTGTCATTTGAGGCTGCATCCAGACGAGAGACAGGCTGTGGCGCCGCCTTGGGCAATGCCCAACTTGGCAAAGTTATAACACGAGGTCAGCTCAATTCAACGCTGCCAGGGGACTCGAGCGCCATAACAGCTTGCTGCCCTGCGTGCTGCGGGCCTCGACGCTGCGTGCATCACTGGAGGTGACTGCTGCGGCTGCCGCATTGCGCGTGAACAGGTGGATAAGGGCGGCATCGGCGTTGCCGGTGAATACCGGCCGGAACTCAATGTCATGTGACGGTTTCCACTACGATTTCATCCGCCTTCACCGGCACTATTTCCGATTTCAGGATCATCGGCAGGGGCAGCCCGTTGCTGCCGATGACGGTGGCGGCGTCAAAAGCCTTGCGCACACGCCCGATCGCCATGGCGGCCTGGTCCGGGTCGGCCCCGGCAAACAACACCGACACCGACACCTCGCTGCTGCGGCTTTTCAGATCCCCCGGGCGACACTCCTGTTCGATGACCTGCATCAGCGCGACCAGGGCGTCATCGGCGGCCGTCGCGCCAATGTGCTCGCGGATATGCGCCAGGTTGGCAATGCGGAACACGCCGATCGATGAAGGCTCGCCCAGACGCCTGTGACGCTCGATCTGACGGCGGAAGGCTTCTCCGGCCCGCTGCAGGTTGAACGCCCCGGTCAGCGGATCGATACGGGACATCGCAAACGGCCGGAACTGCGCTACCACGGCCTCCTGCATGGGCTGGCGCAGCATCTGGGTGCGCGATACATGCAGCCTGGCCAGCCGGGCCGCGAGGACCGGCCAGCGGTCCAGCATGTTCCAGGCGGCCTGCTCCGGCAGCACCAGAACGCGACTGGGCTCCTCCGCCACGATATCGAACCCACCGCTTGCAGCACGCAGGAAAGCATGTTCGCCGTAGAACTCGCCCGCCTGGATGGCCAGCACTTCCCGATCCGGGCGGCTGATCAGGCGGATCGAGGCGCGACCTTCCTCGATCAGGCCCAGCGAGTACACCGGGTCAGGCCTGGGCTCCCACAGTCGCTGGCCGGCGATGAGGCTTTTCTCATCACCGTGCATGCGCAGGTATTTGAGTTGATCCGGCTCGAATTGGCGCAGGGGATCGCGCAGGCCGAGCCCGAGAGCGAAGGGTGAGCGTGTTTCAGGATGGGATCGCGTCATGCCATGGCCACACAAATGATGGGGTGAGAGGAAGATCAATCAATCGCTTGAGTTAGCATTTTTACCATATTAATGCTCAGTTATGGCGCTTTTATTATTTTTAGGCGGCAGTCG
Organism: Betaproteobacteria bacterium; assembly: GCA_947474715.1. Taxonomy (GTDB): domain Bacteria; phylum Pseudomonadota; class Gammaproteobacteria; order Burkholderiales; family SG8-39; genus CAIYPG01. The sequence continues at coordinate 1,263 of CANJJT010000074.1, read as the reverse complement.
TTCACCCTTTTGAAACACGGGTGCCACCACCAGAATTCAGAGCGACTCATCGGACAAAATCGCCACGACACCGGCGGGCTGCTTTCATCCCGCGCCCGGGCCGGGGTCCTGACCCCATGGCGTCGTTGCTCGTCGCTTGCAGGCACCCGGCCTGCGGCGCTCCTCGCGCCTAGCCCTGAAGTCAGGACCTCCGGCGCACTCGCGTGCTGAATGTCAACAGACCCTAGCCACACGCAGCCCGGATCTGATGGATGTCGGTCAATCCCTGCAGCACCTTTTCGATGCCGTCCTGCTTGAGCGTGCGCATGCCGGCCTGCATGGCCGCCGTTTTCACCTCGGCCATCGAGGCGCGGCGCAGTATCAATTGCTTGATGCCGGGGTCGGCGCTCATCAGCTCGTAAATACCCAAGCGCCCCTGGTAGCCGCGCTCGGCGCAGGCCGGACAACCCCGCGCCCGCCACAGGTGGATGCCGCCCTGGCCCTGCCCATGCGTACGGCGCCAGCGCGCCAGGGTGGTACACGGGTCGGTGGCGCTGTCGGCGCAGTACTCGGCCAGCAGTTCCTCCACTTCCCCCACCGACGCCACCTCGGCGGTACGGCAGCGCGGGCACAGGCGCCGTACCAGACGCTGCGACAGGATCCCGGTCAGCGCATCGGAGAAGTTGAACGGATCCAGGCCGAGATCGAGCAGCCGCGCGATGCTGTCCGCGGCACTGTTGGTGTGCAGGGTGGAGAACACCATGTGGCCGGTCAGGGAAGCCTCGATGCCGATCTTGGCCGTCTCGAAGTCGCGCATCTCCCCGACCATCACCACGTCGGGATCGGCACGCAGGAAGCTGCGCAGGGCGGCGGCAAAGGTCCAGCCGATGCGCGCATTCACCTGCACCTGGCGCAGGCCGGGCTGGGTGATCTCGATCGGGTCTTCAGCCGTCCATATCTTGCGCTCGCTGTTGTCCAGTTCGGCCAGCACCGAATGCAGCGTGGTGGTCTTGCCCGATCCGGTCGGGCCGCAGACCAGGAACAGCCCCTGCGGGCGGATGATCATCCGTTGCAGCGACTCGAGCACCTGCGCATCCAGCCCGAGGCTGCCCAGCGCCACCGACGATGTCCCTGCTGACCAGCCCGAGCTTTCTATACCAATGTAATTGAGAGTGTAACGGTTCGAAGACCTTTTAATAAAGGACTATGGATTGTGCATAGGTGGCGCTCCTGTTTGGGGTTTTAGCTGGAAGCTGCCCGCATATGCGGGCAGCTTCGTTAAAG
>CANJJT010000073.1:0-20803 GCA_947474715.1 Betaproteobacteria bacterium | reverse complement strand
TTGCAGGCAAGAAGGCGCCGGACGACAACCAGAGCCTCCATCTGGCAATGACTGGCGAACAGTAAGAACAGCGGGAGAAAATTTCCCCGCTCGTTCGCTGCGCTCACGAGTCGGCCTCCTTTGACAAGGGGGTAAACCATGTCGCTTCCCGTGAATCGGTGAAGAACCTTTCGTCAGCGGTTTGCCGCCGGCTGCCCTGGGGCTAGTCCGCGACGATCGTGGTTTCGTCGCTGCGCTTGTCGCCGCGGTTGTCGGTCCAGGTGACGTTCAGCTTTTCGCCCACCTTGCCGCCTGAAAAGCGGAAATTGACGAAGGGATTCTTCGAGATCGAAGGACCCCATTGCGCCGACATCACCACCCGGCCGGCATGCGTGACCACCACATTCTGGATGAACCAGGCCGGCACGATGGCGCCTTTGGCATCCTTGCGCTGGCCGGTTTCCATCTCGTGGTTCATGAGCATGCGCACGTCCACCTTGCCGTCCTTGACGGTGGCGCGCAGTCGGGTGGGTTCGGCCATGGCGATCTGCCTTATTGCCTGGAATCTGTCATGCCGGACATCGCGCTCAGACGGCGCAGCCGCCCAGCGTGACCTTGATTTCCTTCTTCGCGAAAAACACCCGGCCGTCGGCGCGCACCAGCGCGTAGACGTCGGACGTCTCCGCCATTTTCACCCGGGTGCTGATGTAGGCATCGGTCCCGGCCGGGATGCTGAAGACCGCCGACAGGGTGTTGGGGTTCTTCTCGATGAGGATGGCAATGGCCTCGGTTTTCGGCAGGGTGCTGGTCACGGCGACCGGCACCAGCGGGCCGTTCTCCGCGATGTCCGCTGCGGTAATCTGGATCGCCTTGTTCTCCACCGGTTGCGACCAGCCCAGGGCCTTGGCGATGGCGGCCACCGACTTCGCCGCGAAGGCGGGAGCATTCCATGGTGGTTGCTGCGCCAGCGCTTGCGACCAGGGCAGGAAGCCCGCGGCCGCCAGCGCGCCCAGCAGCCCCAGGCTGCCGCCGGCCTGCAACACCCTGCGCCTGTCCGGTGGCTGGTTCATCATCAGCCCAGCATGTCGCGCCAGATGTTCTGCGCCCAGGCGGCGGCGTACTGGCCCTCCAGTTCGCTGCGGCTGGCAGACACACCGGCGGAGCCGGCCACCACGGCCATGGTCTTCTGTGCGGCATCGTAGCGGTGCACCGAGGCGACGTGGATGACCTCCTTGTCGGACACGAAGCTGTAGCAGGTGTTGGCCATCATCGGTGTGGGGTTGGGGGCGCGCCCGTTCATCAGTTCGATGATGGCGGCGGCCGCCACCTTGCCGTGCTGGTTGGCCATGTGGCCGGACTTGGGCATGCCGGGCGCGGACAGCGTGGCATCGCCCAGCACATGGATGTTCTTCTTCGCTGTCGATTCCATGCTGGTCCAGTCGACGCCGCACCAGCGGTTGTTGGCGTTGATCAGGCCGGCCGAGCGCGCGATGTCTCCGGCACGCATCGGCGGGACGATGTTGAGCACGTCACCCTTGACGGTGTCGAAATCGGTCTTGAAGGTCTTGCCCTTGGCGTCCACGGACTTCACTTCGGCATTCGGACGGTACTCGATGATGCCGCTGTAGAGGTCCTTCCAGGCCGCCTTGAACAGCGGGCCCTTGGAGGTGACGTCTTCGTTGGCGTCGAGCACGATGACCTTGGAGCGCGGCTTGGCCTGCTTGAAGTAATGGGCGATCTGGCTCATGCGCTCATAAGGGCCGGGCGGGCAGCGATAGGGCGCACGCGGGATGGACAGGAGGTAGACCCCGCCGTCGCGCATGGCCTCGAGCTGGCGCCGCAGGGCCAGCGTCTCGGGACCGGCTTTCCAGGCGTGCAGCACGCTCTTCTGCGCCTCGGCATCCAGCCCCTGCACCTGGTCGAACATGAAATCCACGCCGGGGGACACGATCAGCCGGTCGTAGGACATGTCGGGAAATTTGGTGCGGAATTTCACCACCTTTTTGTCGCTGTCGATGGCGGCAACGTCGTCATGCAGCACCTGCACGCCATGCTCGCGCAGGCCCTGGTAGCCATGGGTGATGTCTTCCATGCGGCGGCTGCCGCCCAGCACCAGATTGGAAATCGGGCAGGAGACGAACTGGGTGTTGCGGTCGATCAGCACCACCTCGATGGTGCCGCCGGACCACATGCGCAGGTACTTGGCGGCGGTGGCGCCACCGAATCCGCCACCGATGACCACGACGCGGCCGATGGTCTTGGGGGCCTGGGGTGTGCTGGCGCATCCGGCCAGGGTAAGGCTGCCGAGGCTGGCACCGGCAGCGGAGAGCTTGAGGAAGTCGCGACGATTGAATAGGCTCATGACTAGCGTGCTTTCTGCGCGGCAAAGTAGCCGGCAATAAGGTCGATGTCCTCGTCACTGTAGCCCTTGGCCAGCTGGTGCATGATGGTGGCCGGGCGCTTGCCTTCGCGGAAGTCGCGCATGTTTTTCACGATGAAGTCTTTGCTCTGTCCGGCCAGCATCGGCATGGGCGCGATGGCCTGGCCGTTGGTGCCGTGACAGTTGGCGCAGTTGCTGGCGAGGTTGCGCGCGAGGTTGGGGTCGCGGCCTTGCGCCCACGCAGGCAGTGCCGTGGCTGCAGCCAGCACGGCGATGGCGATGGTTCGGGTCATGTCGGGCTCCTCCCGTAAGTCGGAAATCTGTGTGCGAATTGTGGTTTGTGAGTCGTGGTCGGTGAATCTTGATTGGGGCGGGCAGTTTCCTTTGCGCACGGGAAAAGCGCAAGGGCCACCTGGCACTATGGTTACAACCTGCCGTTATAAGCGTCGCTTCAGCCACTGCATCGCTATCCACGAGCCAACAATGATACCGGTAACGGCGAGCAGCGATCCCAATGCCAGCGTCGACAGGCCGGACAGGCCCTGGCCGATGGTGCAGCCGACTGCGGTCACCCCGCCAAAGCCCATCAGCATGGCGCCGACCAGCTGGTTGCACAGGTCCTCCAGCGACGCGAAGCCTTCCCAGCGGAATCGTCGCGTCGCCACTGCTGCCGCCAGCGAGCCGAGCACCACGCCGGCTGCGCTGGTGATGCCGAAAGTCACGCGCAGGGACTTGTCGGTCCACAGCATCAGCAATTCCAGGCTGTAGGCTGTCGGCGCCACGAAACTCAGCGATTCCAGGGTGCGCGAATTGGTGGCGAAGTAGACGGTTTCCAGCGTCTCGCGGTTCTCCCCGTAACCCAGGTGACCCGTCAGATACCAGCCGCCGACGATCACCAGTCCCAGGATGACTGAGCTGGCCACCTGCAGGCGGTTTCTGCGAAAGCGTGCATCCCGGAACACGAAGGCCAGCAGCGCCAGGCTGATGGTGGCTGCTGTCACCATCAGCGCAGTGCTGGCCGGCAGGCCGGTGAGCCGGGCCAGCAGCACGGGCAGGCTGGCGCTGGCCAGCCCGAAGGCGGCGAGGTCGATGGACACCGGATCGAGGAGGGTGGCGCGCCACTGCCCGAACAGCCCCTTGAGGGTCATGTAGCCGGAGATGCCGACGAACACCAGTACCACCAGTGAGCGCAGGCTGCCGCCGCCCAGGCGGATCAGGTTCTTGTTGGCGCAGCCCCCGGCGAGGGTCATGCCGAAGCCGAAGCAGAGGCCACCGACGATGAGCGACAGCCAGGGCAGGGTGGGGCGCGGGTAGAGCGAGCGAGACAGATCGACCAGCCCGGACAGCTGCAACAGGCTCGCGCCGATGATGGCCACGGCGACGGCCAGCATCCACATGCGCACGCGTCCCCAATGGCCCATGTTTACCACGTCGGAGATGGCGCCCATGATGCAGAAATTGCTTTTGTTGGCGACCGCACCGAAGACCAGGGCGAGGACGAAGCCTCCCCAGGTGACCAGGGCCGCAGGATGGGCCATGTCTGTCATGGGTTCAGCCGGTGGGTGCTTGGGCCCTGTCCGGGAAGCCAGCCCGTGGCGTTCATGCCCGGCGCAGGTAGAACACGAACTTGCTGTTCTCGCTGGCGTGTTTGAGCAGGGCGTGGCCGCTGGCTTCGGCCAGCGTGGCCATGTCATCGATGGAGCCCGGATCGGTGGTGATGACCCGCAGCACTTCGCCGGACTGCATGCCGCCGAGCAGTTCCTGCACCCGCATGACCGGGCCTGGGCAACTCATGCCCGAGGCGTCGAATTCCCTGTTGAATTCCATGCTTTCTCCGTGTTCATGTGTCTGCCGGCTTCTGCGCCGGCGTCCATTTTGGCCGGTGTCCGTTGCGCCTTCCGTTCAATGCCGGCGGGCCCGGTATTCTCGGGGATAGCGGGAGTGGATTCAATCCCGTGATTCAATTCCGTCTGTGTCACGGGGACAACAGCGGGTCAGCCCAGCCGGACTCCTTCCAGCACCAGGCGCGCAAGCTCCCGGGCCTTGGCGCGAGCCTCGTCCAGGTTGCTGCCGCGGGCCAGGGCCACGCCCATGCGGCGCTGGCCACGCACTTCGGGCTTGCCAAACAGGCGCAAGGCCGTGTCGGGCTGTTCCAGCGCCCGCTCGATGCCTTCGAAGCGGATGTCGGTGGAGTCGCCTTCCACCAGAATGGCGCAGGAGGCCGACGGGCCCTGCTGGCGGATGACCGGTATGGGCAGCCCCAGGATGGCGCGCGCATGCAGGGCGAACTCCGACAGGTCCTGCGAGATCAGCGTTACCAGGCCGGTGTCATGGGGACGTGGCGAGACTTCGCTGAACCAGACCTGGTCGCCCTTGACGAACAGTTCGACGCCGAAGAGGCCGCTGCCACCCAGGCTGCCGGTGACGGCGGCGGCGATGCGCTGCGACTCGGCCAGGGCGCCGGCGCCCATCGGCTGCGGCTGCCAGGATTCGCGGTAGTCGCCGTCGATCTGCAGGTGGCCGACCGGATCGCAGAAACTGGTCTTGCCCTGGTGGCGTACCGTCAGCAGGGTGATTTCATAGTCGAAGTCGATGAAGCCTTCGACGATGACGTGGCCGGCACCGGCGCGTCCGCCGGCCTGGGCGTAGGCCCACGCGGGGGCGATGTCGGCAGCGGCCTTCACCACGCTCTGGCCCTTGCCGGAGGAACTCATCACCGGCTTCACCACGCAGGGCATGCCGAGCGCAGCGATGGCGGCGCGGTATTCCGCCTCGCTGCCGGCGAAGCGGTAGGGCGAGGTGGCCAGGCCCAGTTCCTCGGCGGCCAGGCGGCGGATGCCTTCGCGGTCCATGGTGAGGCGGGCCGCGCGCGCCGTCGGAATCACCGTCCAGCCTTCCTGCTCCAGTTCGATCAGCGTGGGTGTGGCGATGGCCTCGATCTCCGGCACGATGAGGTGCGGCTTCTCGGCCTCCACCAGCCGGCGCAGGGCGTCGCCATCGAGCATGCTGATGACGTGCGAGCGATGCGCCACCTGCATGGCCGGCGCGCCGGGATAGCGATCCACGGCGATCGTCTCGCAGCCGTAACGCTGCAGCTCGATCACCACTTCCTTGCCCAGTTCCCCCGAGCCGAGCAGCATGACGCGGGTGGCCGAAGGGGCGAGCGGGGTGCCGATGGTGGTCATGTTGCCTTCAGTTAATATGATCAATTACAGACAGTGATATCCGTCATTATTGGATAAAACGTGTATTTATTATCAAAAGGCTGGTGTGGCATCGGGGATGGCAAGCCCGTCCAGCCGGTAGAAGCGCTTCGCCGTGCCATGGAACAGGGCGGCCTTTTCCGCAGCGCTGTAAGGCGCGGCCACTTTCTTGAAACTGTTCCACAGCGGCACGTAGGCGCAGGCGATCTTGTCCACGGGGAAGTTGCTTTCGAACATGCAGCGCGCCGGCGTGAAGGCCTCGATGGCGGCATCGAAGAAATGACCGACGGCCTTCACCAGATCATCCGAACTGGGCGGCAGCGGGCGTGACTCCCATTGAAAGCCGAACATCGGCATCACGGTGCCGCCCAGCTTGATGTGCATGTTGGGCAGCCGGGCCAGTTCGGTGATGGACCGCTTCCAGTCGGCAAACACCTGCTCGCGCTGGCTGCCCCATTGGCCCTGGCCGAGGGGTGCGCCGATGTGGTCGAGCACCATCTGTGTGTCGGGAAAGGCGCGGGCGAGGTCGATCAGTTCGTCCAGCTGGTTGTGGAACAGCCAGGCGTCGAAGCTGAGGTCGTGCTTCGCCAGGCGAGCAAAGCCCTTGCGGAAGTTCGGGTCCATGTACAGGTGTCGTTGCGGGATCACGCGGTTCTGCACGATCTCCGGGTCGTCTGACCAGGAGGCACCCTGGCGGATGCCGCGAAAGCGCGGCGTTACCGCCTTGTGCGCGGCCAGTGCCTCATCGACGTGGTCGGCCAGACGGAAATCGACGTGCCCGACGATGCCGGTGCACAGCTTCGGCCCCTGCGGATTGCTGCGGTCGAAGTCTTCGGAAATGGCTTCTATCCACTCCGTCTCGCCCACCGGCTTGAGGTGCTCCGGGCCCGACTCGCGGTACATGGTGGTGCACTGGATGAATACCGTCGCGAGGATGTTGTGCCCGAGGCGCGTGTCCCGGGCCAGGTCATCGATGGGGTAGCCGAATTCGCGCCGGTGGCTGCTCAGCCACAGGTGATGGTGCGGATCGATGATGGGGTAGGCCGGGTCTATCGGCGCCTCGATCACCTTGTCCAGCCAGTCCTGCATCAGTTTCGATTTGGCCATGGGTTTCCTCCAGTGTTGTCCAGGTCAGTCTGTCCGGCTGTGGCGGGCCGAAGCTGCCGTGCATGCCCGCTTCAGGCGGACCCTGTGGCGGCCTGCTCGCGCGCGTCGTGCCGGTGTCCTGCAGCCGGCACGTCCCTCATTTCTGCCAGTTGTCCCGCAGCGTCACGGCCCGGTTGAACTCGGGCGCCCCGCTGATCGGGTCGATACGGTCCGGCACGAAATAGCCATGGCGCTCGAACTGGAAGTGCTCGCCCTGGCGCGCCTCACGCAGGGCCGGCTCGAGCTGGGCCTGCACCGTTGTCACCGAGTCCGGGTTGATGTCGTCGAGGAAATCGCGATCGCCGGCACCCGGATTGGGGGCCTTGAACAGACGGTCATAGAGGCGCACCTCGGCGGCGTAGGCATGCCTTGCGCTCACCCAGTGGATGTTGCCCTTGACCTTGTAAGTGTCCGAGCCCGGCGTGCCGGACTTGCTGTCGGCGAAGTAATTGCAATGCACCGCGGTGACATGGCCCTGGTCGTCCTTGTCGCAGCCGGTGCACTCGATGACAAAGCCGTAACGCAGGCGCACCTTGTTGCCGGGGAACAGGCGGAAGTACTTCGGCGGCGGCACCTCGGCAAAATCCTCGCGCTCTATCCAGAGTTCGCCCGCGAAGGGCACCTCGCGCTTGCCCCAGTCGGCCTTCTGCGGGTGGTTGGGCAACTGGCACAGCTCTTCCTGGCCGGCAGGGTAGTTGTCGATGATGAGTTTCACCGGATCGAGCACGGCAATGCGCCGCGGCGCGCGCTCGTTCAGGTCCTCGCGCATGCAGTCCTCCAGGATCGAGTAGTCGATCCAGGAATGGGACTTGGAGGCGCCCAGGCGCTCGGCAAACAGACGGAAGCCCTCGGGGGTGTAGCCGCGCCGGCGCGCGCCCACCAGGGTGGGCATGCGCGGGTCGTCCCAGCCATCGACGTGCTTTTCTGCCACCAGCTGGATCAGCTTGCGTTTGGACAGCACCACATAGGTGAGGTTGAGGCGGGCGAACTCGATCTGCCGGGGCAGCCCGATGTAGTCCGGGGTGTAGCGAAAGCCGGCATCGCCTGCTTGGAGCAACTGGAGGCCCAACTGGTAGGCGTAGGCCGGCAACTGGCGCAGGCGGCTCATGGCTTCGGCCACGGCGCCGATGGCCTCGTCATGGCTGCCGCCTGAAGCTTCATGCAGCGGCGCGTTGATGCCTTCCAGCCCGAGCTTGTCGGCTTCCCGCGTGAAGGCCGGCAGGCGTTCGTCGAAATCGTGCATCAGCCAGCGCGCCAGTTCCCCCAGGTACTTGTCGTAGCCTTGCGGATGCAGCAGCGGTATCAGGGTGCGCAGCAGCCAGTCGTAGAAGGGGCGCTGGTCCTCGAATTCGAGGGTGCAGATGCTGTGGGTGACATTCTCCAGCGCATCCTCGATCGGGTGCGCGAAGGTGTACATGGGATAGATGCACCACTTGTCACCGGTGCGATGGTGCTCGGCATGCTTGATGCGGTAGATGGCCGGATCGCGCAGGTTGATATTGGGCGAGGCCATGTCGATCCTGGCACGCAGCACATGTTCGCCATCACGGTAGCTGCCCTCGCGCATGCCGCGGAACAGCGCCAGATTCTCCTCGATGCGGCGGTCGCGGTAGGGGCTGTTGCGGCCGGGCTCGGTGAGCGTGCCGCGCAGCGCGCGCATCTGCTCGGCCGTCAGGCTTTCAACATAGGCGTTGCCGGTGGTGATGAGGTACTCGGCGGCTTCGTACATGAAGTCGAAGTAATCGCTGGCGAAATACTGGTGGTCATGGCCGAAGGCATGCCAGTCGAAGCCCAGCCAGCGCACCGCTTCCAGGATGGCGTCGACGTACTCCTGCTCTTCCTTTTCCGGATTGGTGTCGTCAAAGCGCATGTGGCAGACGCCGCCGTAATCGCGGGCCAGGCCGAAATTGAGGCAGATCGACTTGGCGTGGCCGAAGTGCAGGTAGCCGTTGGGTTCCGGGGGGAAACGGGTGCGTAGGCGCGCCGGGTCCAGGGCCTTGCCGGCATGCGTGGCGGCAGCGCCGGGCCGGCCCGCCCAGGTGCGGGCGGCGTAGCGCTGCTTCGCGAGGTCTTCATCGATGAGGTTGCGGATGAAATTGCTTGCTGGAGCTGCCGGGGAGGCAGCGGGCCGGGCGGGCGGAGCGGGATTCTTGGACATAGTCTGGGTGGCCGCGCGGATCGCGAATCGAAGCGATCATTTTACCGTAGCAACCCGCTGCGCCGGATGGTGCATTCCGTCATGGCGTCGAGGGGCACTGGGTTAGAATCCTTCGAGCCTTGATCGGTGCCATTCACCGACATAATCCGACCCCCTTTAGGATGCAAGCGGCCCATGCTGAAAGTCTATTCATTCAACGGCCTGGTTCCGGTGGTGCACCCGGAGGCCTTTGTCCACCCCAGCGCGGTGCTGATCGGGGATGTGCACATCGGGCCGCGCTGCTATATCGGTCCCTGCGCTTCGCTGCGGGGTGATTTCGGCCGGCTGGTGGTGATGGCCGGTTCTAACCTGCAGGACGGCTGCGTCATGCACGGCGGTTCCAAGACCGATACCGTGATCGAGGAGAACGGCCATATCGGGCACTGCGCCGTCATCCATGGCTGCCGCATCCGCAAAGGCGTGCTCATCGGCATGAACTCGGTGGTGATGGATGGCGCCGACATCGGCGCTTCCTCCATCGTGGCGGCCAACAGTTTCGTCAAGATCGCCATGCAGGTGCCAGAGCGCTCCCTGGTGGCGGGCAACCCGGCGAAGATCGTGCGCGAACTGAGCGAGCAGGAGATCGCCAACCGCGTGCGTGCCAACCTGGGTTACCAGCGGCTGGCCACGCGCTCCCTGGTTGCGATGAAGGAAGCCGTGGCGCTTGTCGAGGTTGAGCCGGGGCGCACCCGGATGAATCCCGATGGCACGCCGCTCAGCGAGGAGGCCTTCGAGGAAAATGTGCGGGCCTTCCGGGCCGCGCGCGGGCTGGACTGAGGTATCACATGGATTTGCATCTCAAGGGACGCACCGCGCTGGTGACGGGGGCTTCCAAAGGCATCGGCCTGGCGATCGCGCAGGGCCTGGCCGGCGAGGGCTGCAACCTGCATTTGGTCTCCAGGTCTGCAGCCGACTTGGAGGAGGCGAAGGCACGCATTCTTGCCGAGGCGAAGGTCGAGGTGACCTGTCATGCGCTCGACTTGTCCGAAACCACCTCGGTGGAAGAATTGGCTCGATGCTGCGGGGACGTGGACATCCTGGTCAATAACGCCGGAGCCATCCCTGCCGGGCGCCTGCTGGGTATCGATGCGGCGAAATGGCGCAAGGCCTGGGATCTCAAGGTGTTCGGATACATCGACCTGTCGCGTGCCGTCTATGCCGGCATGCGCCAGCGCCGGAGCGGGGTGATCATCAACGTCATCGGCCTGGCCGGCGAGCGCATGAAGGCGGACTACATCGCCGGATCGACCGGCAATGCCGCCCTGATGGCCTTCACCCGTGCACTGGGGGGTGAAAGCGTGGACAGTGGTGTGCGCGTGGTGGGCGTGAACCCCGGGCAGATCGAGACTGAGCGCCTGCGCAGCGCACTGGAGCAGCGTGCCGCGAAAATGCTGGGTGACGCCGGGCGCTGGATGGAGTTCGTGAAGAATCCGCCGCTGGGCCGGCTCGGACGTCCCCAGGAGATCGCCGATGTGGTGGCCTTTCTTGCGTCCGATCGCGCCTCCTTCATCAGCGGCACCATCGTGACGGTCGATGCAGGGCGTTCGGCACGCAATCCGGATTGATTCCCTGTGGGCCGGGCCTGTAGTCCCGGTCGTTGCTTGACACGATACGACGAGCCTGCCAAAAATGGCACGTTGTTCTAAAACCATACCGCCACCTCTCGATCTGCACATTTTTCTGTGGGCATGACCGAAGGCGGCATCAGGAGGAGCGTCACCAGATGGACATCAGCCGGGCCAGAAAAATGAAGGGCGCGACCGCGATCGTCGGCAGCGCCAGCGTGATCGCCAGACGCAGCGATCCGCGGCGGCGCACTCCGCTTGAGTTGCAGGTGGAGGCGGCACGCCTCGCCATGGAAGACGCCGGCATCACCCGGGACCAGGTCGGTGGCGTGCTCACCGGGCGGGCGCCGCGGTCCTACGATGTGCGCCAGTTGAATATGCGCGTGCTCAACGAATTGAAGGTGGCGCCGGCGTTTACCACGGAAGTCACGGCGCATGGCGGGGGCGCCCTGGGCACGCTGGAGCTGGCCTCCATGATGGTGGCCACCGGGGTCGTCGACTATGTGCTGTGCACCTGCGGCAATTGCGATGACCTGTGGATCGACTCGGTCAAGGTGAATTCCAACTCGGAAGCCGATCCGCAGTTCGAGGCCCTGTATGGCCCGAGCACGCCTTCCCTGTACGCGCAGATCGCCCGGCGCTACATGCACGAGACCGGGGCCACCTCGGAGCAGTTCGCCAGGGCGGCCGTGGAGAACCGCAAGTGGGCCATCCGCCATCCGGATGCCATCATGGGTAACCGCGGCGAGATCACGGTGGAGGACGTGCTCAATTCGCGCATGATCGCCTCGCCCCTGCATCTGCTGGACTGCGCACCGTGGTATCCCGGTGGCAACATCACCTCGATGATCATCACGCGGGCAGATTTGGCCGAGAAACGGCGCAAGGACCCCATCTACATGCTGGGCTTCGGTGCCTGCAGCACGCATGAGTGGATCACCGATCGCATGGGGCTGAAGGGAGTGATTCCGGCAGAGAACGGCCCCAACATCACCCGCACCGGCGCCCTGGTGGCGGCGCGCAGCGCCTATGCCATGTCAGGCCTCACGCCGAAGGACATCGACCTGGCCCAGACCAGCGCACCCTTCTCCTTCATCATCCCGATGATGCTGGAGGAGTTCGGCCTGTGTCCGCAGGGGCAGGGCGGACGCTTCATCGAAGAGGGCGGCATCGATTTCGAGGGCGGATTTCCCTTCAACACCTGTGGTGGTTACCTGTCCTACGGCCAGAATGGCCAGGGCCTGTACCTGTTGCAGGAATGCATCGAGCAGATACGCGGCGTGGCCAAGGGCAAGCAGGTGCCCAATGCCAGTCGCGCGCTGGTTCACGGGCACGGCGGTCCGCTGGCCGCGCATTCGGTCGTCATCGTCGGGAGCAGCCCAAATTGAGCAATGAGTTGAGCAATGAGCCGAGCATGGATGCGAACAGGGATGCGGTCCCCCAGATCAACTGGAACGACGGCCTGGAGGTCACGGCCGGGCACATCAACATGGGGCTGTCCGAAGCGTCGCCGGAGACGCGCGAGTACTGGGAGGGCGTGGCGATTGACGAGTTGCGCATCAAGCGTTGCCTGTCCTGTCGCACTTTTCTGCATCCGCGGCGCATGGGCTGCCCGGATTGCCCGCGGGGCAAGCTTGAGTGGGTCCAGGCCTCGGGCAAGGGGCAGGTGTACAGCTTCAGCACCATCACCCGCGCGCCGAATGCGATGATGGCGCCTTCGGTGCCCTATTGCGTGGGCATCGTCCAACTGGAGGAAGAGGTCTATCTCTTCACGCGATTCATCGTCACGCCGCAGGGGAGCGAGCCGGCCATTGACGATCCGGTCACACTGGAGTTCAGGGTGCTGGAAAACGGGCAGAAGCTGCCGGTGTTTACAGTCGCAGGGCGGCCCGCATGAGCGCACCCAGGAAGAAGCCCGCGCCGCTCAGCGGTGTGCGGGTGCTGGATCTCACCAGTTTCCTTGGCGGACCCTATGCCGGGATGCTGCTCGCGGACCTGGGCGCCGACATCATCAAGGTGGAGGCGCCGCCGGTCGGTGATCCCGCCCGTGATCGTCAGGACCTGCCCGGTTACAGCAGCACCTTTTCCGGGGTCAACCGGAACAAGCGCAGTGTGCTGCTCGACCTCAAGCAGAAGGAGGCACGGCCGCTGCTGCATCGCATGGTGAAGCAGAGCGATGTGCTCATGCTGAGCATACGGCCGCGCAGCCGCGCCTCGCTGGGCCTGGACTACGCCAGTCTGAAGAAGGTCAACCCGCGGCTCATCTATTGCTCGGTGACCGGCTATGGCGAGACCGACGCGGCGCGTGACGTGCCTGCATTCGACACCACTGCACAGGCCATGTCCGGGCTGCTGGCGCTGGTGCTGGGGAGTGTCGATCGGGAGGTGACCATCCGCGCATTTTTGTCGGATGTGCTGGCCGGCGTGTTTGCCTGCAATGGTGTCCTCGCGGCGCTGAACGCGCGCCACCTGACCGGCAGGGGCCAGGAAGTCCGCACCTCGCTGCTGCAAGCCTCGCTCGCCTTCGAGATCTTCAATTTCCACACCTTGTTTGCCGCCCAGGCAGCCGGGCATGAGTTTTCCAATGTGCGGCCCGCGGGCTATCTGCTGCGTGGCTCGGACAATCTGCCCTTTGCCGTGCACGTGCCGCCGTCGCCGGAACGCAACTTCAACACCTTCGCCGAGACATTGGGCATGTCCTGGCTCATCCAGGACGAGCGTTTCCACAACAAGGCGACCCGCGCGGCGAATTACTCGGTGCTGCATCACCTCATTGTCGAACACGTCCGTGCGCGAGGCACCCGCGCCGAATGGGTAAAGCGCCTGGCCAAGCGCGAGGTGGCCTGTTCGCCGATCTATGAGCTGGCCGAAGTGTTCGGTGATCCCATCGTCAAGAGTCTGGGCATGCTCAAGACTGTCGTCGACCCGTGGGGGAAGAAGCAGAGAACCGTGGGCAGTGGTGTGGATTTTTCCGACACGCCGGCGGTAGAGCCGACCCGTGCGCCGCTGCTGGGCGAGCACAACCGCGAAGTCATGAAGCTGTTCGGGCTGGGCAAGGCCGAGATCGACAGCCTTGAGAAGTCAGGCGTCCTGGCTGCGCCCCATGCTGATGTGGCAGCACTTGCACGGGGTACGCGCAAGGCGTCGGGAAAGGCCGGGTCGGCCAGCGCCAGGGCAAGGCGGGGGGCTGATACAAAGACAAAGGCCCGGACCAAGACTCAGGTAAAGACTCAGGTAAAGACTCAGGTAAAGACTCAGGTAAAGACTCAGGTAAAGACTCAGGCGAAGTCCAAGGCAAAGACCAGAAGCGGGGTTTGAGTGAGTCTCTCGTGAGCAGAGCAGAAAATCGCGGTCCGGGGCAGAAAGGTCTGTTTCGGGCCTGTGCCGTTTTTCATCGCAGTCCGGCAACAAGGAGTCATACATGCTGAATCAGCATTCGTTGGAGGTGGGTGCAGGAAAGCCGTCATGGCGTGGTCTGGCAGCGGGTGTATCGATGGCTGCGCTGGGCTTCGCCGCAACACCCGCCATGGCCCAGTCCTATCCGGCCAAGCCGGTACGATTTGTGGTGACGTTTCTGGCAGGCGGCCCGGCAGACATCGTGTCGCGGCTGGTGGCCGCCAAGTTCACCGATGCCTGGAAGCAGCAGGTGGTGGTGGAGAATCGCGCCGGGGCCAATGGCATTGTCGGCAGCGAGTTCGTGGCGCGTTCTGTTCCGGATGGTTACACGCTGCTGTACACGAACACGTCTTTCACCATCAATGCATCGCTGTATCCCAAGCTGCCATTCGACCCCATCAAGGATTTCACGCCGGTGACACCCATGGCGGCGGGTCCGGCCCTGCTGGTGGTCAGTCCGTCCCTGCCGGTGAAGTCGTTGCAGGAGCTCATTACGCTGGCCAAGGCCAAGCCGGGCACCCTGTCTTTCGGTTCGTCGGGCAACGGCTCTCCCAGCCATCTCTCCATGGAGCTGCTCAAGACGATGGCAGGTGTCGACATCCTGCATGTGCCCTACAAGGGCGCGGCAGGCGTCACCGCGGACATGATGGCAGGCACGATCCATATCACCATGTCGACCATCGCCGCGGTGCTGCCCCTGGTGAGGTCAGGCAAGTTGCGGCCGCTGGCGGTGACTTCCGCCCAGCGCTGGCCTGCCACGCCGGAGGTCCCGACCATTTCGGAGGCAGGCCTGCCGGGGTATGAGCAGACCAACTGGCATGGCATTGCCATGCCCGCGGGTGCTGCAGGAGCACTGGTCCAGAAGGTCAGCACGGACATGAGCCGGATAGCACAGATGCCGGACCTCAAGGAGAAGCTTGATGCCTACGGCATGGCTCCGTTGTGGATGGCACCGGGACCGTTCGGCGAATTCGTGAAGAAGGACATCGAGACCTGGGCCAAGGTGGTCAGGTCTTCGGGCGCAAAGCCGGACTCCTGATTCCGGTTTTCCCGCCACGGCCGGCTGCGCATGAAGCGCAGCCGGCCGTTTGTTTTTTGCGGGAGGCAAGATCACGGAGGGCATGAATCGCTGCAGTAGAATCGTCTGCACGCATCAATTACAGGGGTAGACATGAGCCAGAAACTGGTACTGACCGAAACACGTGGCCGCGTTGGGCTGGTGACACTCAATCGCCCTGATGTCCTGAATGCCCTGAACGACCAGCTGGTCGACGAGATCGGCGATGCACTGCTCGCCTTCGATGCCGATGAGGCCATCGGCGCGATGGTTCTGACCGGCAGCGCCAAGGCATTTGCGGCGGGGGCCGACATCGGGGCGATGAAGGATCGCACCTACATGGACATGTACAAGTCCAATTACCTGGTGCGCTGGGATCGTATACGCGAAGTGCGCAAACCGGTGATTGCGGCGGTGGCCGGGTTTGCGCTGGGCGGCGGCTGCGAGCTGGCGATGGCATGCGATATGGTCATTGCCGCTGACACGGCCCGCTTCGGCCAGCCCGAGATCAAGATCGGCGTCATTCCCGGTGCCGGCGGCACGCAGCGCCTGCCGCGTGCCATCGGCAAGGCCAAGGCCATGGATCTGGTGCTGACCGGACGCATGATGGATGCTCAGGAGGCAGAGCGTGCCGGGCTGGTGTCCAGGGTGGTTGCCGCCGACCGGCTGGTCGATGAAGCGGTGGACGCAGCAGCGGCCATCTGCCTGTATTCGCTGCCCGCGGTGATGATGGCCAAGCAGGCGGTGAATCGCGCCTACGAGTCTCCGCTTTCCGAGGGCCTGGCAATGGAGCGGCAGCTGTTCCATTCCTTGTTCAGCACCGAGGATCAGAAAGAGGGCATGAAGGCCTTTGTCGAGAAGCGCAAGCCAGTGTTCAAACATCGCTGATCGCATGTCCGGGCGGTATCTTGCGCGTGCTTCCCGGCACGCCGCTTCCCGGCCTGTCCCTTGATTGAGCACGTGAAGGTCTGGTCTGCCGCGGCGCTGATCGCCTGGATGAGCGCCGCCCATGTGATCAGCATGCCGGGTTTGGCATGAGTCTGACACCACGTCGCGAAAAGATGGTGCTCGGCCTGCTGGTGGTCGTGCAGATCTGCCAGATGGTGGATTTCATGATCGCCGTGCCATTGGGCTCGCAGTTGATGCGCGAGTTGGCGATCACACCGGGCCAGTTTGGCCTGCTGATGGCGGTGTATGCCATGAGCGCAGCCGTTGCCGCTTTTGTGGCCGCGATGGTCGTGGACCGCTTTGACCGGCGCCGCACGCTGCTCCTGCTCTATGCCGGATTCGGGCTGACTGCCCTGCTGGCGACGATGTCCCCCGGGTACGGCATGTTGCTCATGACGCGCGTTCTGGCAGGTGCCTTTGGCGGGATTCTCGGGGGCACGGTGATGGCTATCGTGGCCGACATATTCCCACCGGCTCGGCGGGGACGGGCGCTGGGTACGCTGCTGTCGGCTTTCTCCATGGTTCTGATTCTCGGCCTGCCTTTCAGTATTACGCTGGCCAGCTATTGGGGCTGGCGCGCCCCGTATGCTGCGCTGGCCGTCATCTGTGCCGTGACGCTGCCAGCCTGCGTCTTGTTGCTGCCTTCCGTGAAAGGCCATGTGGCCGCAGGGCGGGAGCGCGGCTTGCAGGGGCAGCTGCGGGGCATATTCAACGACATCAATCACATCAAGGCGCTGGGCTTCCAGTTCATCATGGTTTATTCCGGATTCATCGTGATGAGCTTCATTGCCACATACCTGGTGGAGAACGTCGGCGTGCGCGAGGCGGACCTTGCGCTGTGCTATGTGTTCGGCGGCGCGGCGGCGCTGGTTTCGGCGCAGGTCGCAGGCCGCTTCATAGACCGAATCGGACGACAGCGTGTTTTTGCGATCATGATGCTGGCTTCTTGCTGCGGTGCAATCCTCGCAACGAATTTTCCACCCGCGCCACTGTGGGCTGTAGTGCTGCTGCTGATGTTCCTTTACTCCTTCTTCGGTGCGCGCCAGGTGCCGGCCATGGCCATCGTCACCACCGCCATTGCGCCTCAAGTGCGTGGCGGCGTGCTGAGCATCAATGCGGCCCTGCAGCAACTGGCGCTGGGTCTGGCGTCCTTCTCGGCCAGTGCCATCGTTGGCCGGGGGCCGGAGGGGGAGCTCACCGGGTATGGCTACGTCGGAATGATTTCGGTGGCGCTCGGCCTGGTGGCATTGTGGTTGGCACGCCGCATTCGGCCGGTTGCCTGAGCGCGGGTACCCCGGTGCATCACAACGCCTTTCAGACGGCTGACAGGCCGGGATTTTCGTAGATAATGAGGCCGCCTGAAGGCCCGGGCGTGGTGAGGAGATCGGAATGGAGAAAATCTGGCTGAAGAGCTATCCACCCGGCGTGCCAGCCGAGATCGACTGGAGCGAATGTCGCTCCATCGGTGAGCTGTTCGAAGCCAAGTGTGCCGAGTACGCCGCACGCCCGGCATTCTTCAACATGGGCCGGACCATCAGCTTTGGTGATCTGAGCCAGTCATCGCGCCATTTCGCCGCTTGGTTGCAATCGCTGGGGCTGGCGCAAGGCACGCGTGTGGCCATCATGATGCCCAACTGCCTGCAGATTCCCGTCTGTCTTTTCGGCGTCTTGCGGGCTGGCTGTACCGTGGTCAATGTGAATCCGCTGTACACCCCGCGTGAACTGGGGCACCAGCTCAGGGATTCAGGGGCCGAGGTCATCATCATTCTCGAGAATTTTGCCCATGTGCTGCAACAGGTGCTGCCCGAGACGGCAGTGAAACATGTGGTGGTGGCTTCTCTGGGGGACTTGCTGGGGTTGAAAGGACTGGTGGTGAACCTGGTGATTCGACATGTGAAGCGCATGGTGCCGGACTGGGACATTTCCGGGGCGCGCCGTTTCAATGATGTGATGCAGGCGGCTGCTTCCCTGCCGTTCGAGCCGCCACTGGTTCAGCAGGATGATGTGGCTTTTCTCCAGTACACCGGTGGTACCACCGGCGTGGCCAAGGGCGCGACCCTGCTCCATCGCAACATCCTGGCCAATCTCGAACAGGCGGCCGCATGGGTGAATCCCTTCGTGGCCAGCGATGTGCCGCAGATCATCATCACCGCGTTGCCGCTGTATCACATCTTTTCGCTCACTGCGAATTGCCTGCTCATGCTCAAGCTTGGCGGTCTGAATGTGCTCATCACCAATCCGCGCGACATGCCCGGGTTCATCAAGGAATTGCAGCGACATCGATTTACCATGTTCACCGGTGTCAACACCTTGTTCAACGGCCTGCTCAATCAGGCCGACATTGCTAAGGTGGATTTCTCCGCGTTGCGCGTGACCCTGGGAGGCGGCATGGCGGTGCAGAAAACGGTGGCCGAACGCTGGAAGAACGTCACCGGTTGCACGCTGGTCGAGGCTTACGGGCTTTCGGAAACCTCGCCGGCCGCCATCATCAATCCCATGGACTTGCGGGATTTCAACGGCTGCATCGGGCTGCCGATTCCTTCGACGGAGATTTCGATTCGGAGCGATGACGGCAGGGAAGTCCCGCTTGGACAACCGGGGGAGATATGCATACGCGGGCCGCAGGTCATGTCTGGCTACTGGCAGCAGCCTGAAAGCACTGCGGCGGTGATGACCCCGGACGGATATTTCATGACCGGTGACCTTGGCACCATGGATGAGCGGGGTTATGTGCGCATCGTTGATCGCAAGAAAGACATGATCAAGGTGTCAGGCTTCAATGTGTATCCCAATGAGGTGGAGGCGGTAGTCGCTTCGCTGCCCGGTGTGCTGGAGTGCGCCGCCATTGGCGTTCCCGACGAGCATTCAGGCGAGGCGCTCAAGTTGTTCGTGGTGAGGAAAGACCCGACGCTTACCGAAGAGGATGTGCGCAGGTACTGCCATGACAATCTCACCGGCTACAAGCGGCCACGCCACATCGAGTTCCGCCTGGAATTGCCCAAGAGCAATGTGGGGAAGATACTGCGCCGCGCCTTGCGTGACGACCTGGTCACTTCTGTCCCTGCGGGCTAGGTACGGCTTCCGGTCGCTAAGGGACTTGCCGGAATGCAGCAGGCCCGCTAGCGCGCAGCCAGCCCGCGGCTGGCGACGCTGCGGGTCAGTCGGGAGAAGATTTCGTTGATCAGGTCTTCGGAGTTGACCGGCTTGCGAAGCACGGCTTGGGCTCCCAGCATCCTCACCCGGGTGTGTTCCAACTCGTCGTCATTGCCGGTAATGACTATCACGGGTATGTGCTGTGTCGAGGGGTCACCCTTGAGGGCCTTGAGCACCTCAACCCCATCCAGGTAAGGCAGTCCCAGATCGAGCAATATGAGGTCCGGCGGGCTTTCGATGATGCTGCGCAGTGCAATGACGGCATCTTCGGCGACACGTACCTGTACGGCCCGACCTGACAGCTGCAGCTGGAGTAGGTCCAGCAACATGATGTCATCATCGACTATCAGGATTTGTGCGGCCGGTGCGCCCGCGGGTCTGCCACTCATGGTCCGGATAGCCTACCCGAACTCATCTGTCTTGGCTAAGTCATTCGGAGTCCATGGCTTAGCCTGGGGTGTTGCAGGCGGCGGCGGGCTGAGGGTGTGAAAGCTGACTGCCTGTATTGCATTGCACAATCAAGGTGTCGCTTTGGTATATCCTGTCTGCCTTGCCTGAGCTGGAGACTTTGCTTGCTCTATCAATTGCACGAATTTCAGCATGCCATGCTGCGTCCCTGGAATGTGTTTGCCAAGCACAGCATGGACATGCTGACCAGTCCGATGAACCTGTTTGCGCACCTGCCTGCCAGCCGTCGCATGGCCGCGGGCGCGGAGCTGTTTTATCGGCTTACCCAACGCTACGAAAAGCCGGCCTTCGGACTGGATCAGACGCAGGTTGATGGAAGGACTGTCCCGGTTTTCGAGGAGCCAGCCCTCGTCAAGCCATTCTGCACACTGTTGCATTTCCAGCGTGAACTGCCAGCAGATCACAAGCCTGATCCCAAGGTCCTGCTGGTGGCCCCCCTGTCCGGCCACCATGCAACGCTGCTGCGTGAAACCGTGGGAGCGTTGCTTCCTGATCATGATGTCTACGTCACCGATTGGGTCAATGCACGCCTGGTGCCGCTTTCGGCAGGGCCTTTTCATTTCGACGATTACGTCGACTACGTCCGTGAGTTCATCACCCTGCTGGGGCCGAACATGCACGTGATTTCCGTCTGCCAGCCAACGGTGCCGGTGCTGGCGGCGGTGTCCCTGATGGCAACGGCGGATGCCCCCGTGAAGCCGAAAACCATGATCATGATGGGGGGGCCGATCGATGCCCGCAGGAGTCCCACTGCCGTCAACAATCTTGCGCTGCAAAAGCCCTATTCCTGGTTTGAGCGCACGCTGATCCAGAAAGTCCCGCCCATGTATCCGGGGGCCATGCGCAGCGTCTACCCCGGTTTTCTGCAGCATATGGGCTTTGTGGCGATGAATCCGTCCCGGCATGCCGATGCCCACTGGGATTTCTACAATCACCTGCTTGAGGGGGACCAGGAGTCGGCTGAATCGCACCGCCAGTTCTATGATGAGTACAACGCGGTGCTGGACATGCCCGCTGAGTATTATCTGGATACCATCAAGCGGGTGTTCCAGGAGTTCCAGTTGCCGCAGGGGCGCCTGATGGTGAGGGACCAACTGGTGCAACCCCAGGACATCCGGGCCACTGCCTTGCTCACCATCGAAGGCGAACTGGACGACATTTCCGGCAACGGCCAGACCGAGGCAGCGCATGCGCTATGTATGGGCATTCCGGCGGGCATGCAGGCACACTACGAAGTGCCCGGAGCGGGACATTACGGTATTTTCAGCGGCCGACGCTGGCGCGAGGCGGTATGCCCGCGTATCGGGCAGT
>CANJJT010000072.1:0-21045 GCA_947474715.1 Betaproteobacteria bacterium | reverse complement strand
TGGGCCAGCACGGTTGCCGTGGTGGTGCCGTCACCGGCGACGTCGGAGGTCTTGGAAGCAACTTC
Organism: Betaproteobacteria bacterium; assembly: GCA_947474715.1. Lineage (GTDB taxonomy): Bacteria > Pseudomonadota > Gammaproteobacteria > Burkholderiales > SG8-39 > CAIYPG01. The sequence goes on along the minus strand of CANJJT010000072.1, from coordinate 20,980 downwards.
CTTGACCATCTGTGCGCCCATATTGGCGAACTTGTCCTTCAGTTCGATTTCCTTGGCGACCGAAACACCGTCCTTGGTCACGGTCGGGGCGCCGAAGGAGCGCTCGAGCACGACGTTACGGCCCTTGGGTCCCAGGGTTGCCTTGACGGCGTTGGCGAGAATGTTGACGCCTTCCAGCATGCGATGCCGGGCGTCCTCGTGGAAACGTACTTCTTTAGCTGCCATTTTTCAGACTCCTGTTCTGTGTGAACGTTGACTGTTGATCGCTGGCGCTCAGGCCACGATGCCCATGATGTCGTCTTCACGCATCACGAGATATTCGATGTTGTCGAGCTTGACCGTGGTGCCGGAATACTTGCCGAACAAGATGCGATCGCCGACCTTGACGTCGAGCGGGCGGACCTTGCCGTCTTCCAGGATCTTGCCGTTGCCCACGGCAATCACTTCGCCCTGGTCGGGCTTCTCGGCTGCGTTATCGGGAATGACGATGCCGCTGGCGGTCTTGCTTTCTCCTTCAATACGCTTGACCACAACGCGATCGTGCAAAGGACGAATTTTCATTGATTCTCTCCTGTCAATTACAGTAGTTAGTGACCACTGACTTTTGCTTCAACGCCGAATGGCGCAGATAAGCTGACCGAGGCTATTAGCACTCGCCTTCAGTGAGTGCTAATAATACGGGTGGTCGGCTTGGAATTCAAGTGGTATTGATGGGGGACGGGATGTCTTTCGGACTACCTCCTCGTTCAGGCGGACGCTCACCGGTCCGGAATTGCTGTCGTTTCCGTGGCCTCCGGGGCCCCTGCCCCTTGAAATCCCTCCACCCACATCCATCTGGTACCCATATGAAATACAAAGACTATTACGCTGCACTCGGCGTGGAACGGACGGCCTCTGATGAAGACATCAAGAAGGCCTATCGCAAACTCGCCCGCAAATACCACCCGGATGTCTCCAAGGAAAAAAATGCCGAGGAGAAGTTCAAGGAGGTCGCCGAGGCCTACCAGACCCTCTCGGACAAGGACAAGCGCGCGGCCTACGACCAGTTGGGCCGGCACCGGCCTGGCGAGGACTTTCGCCCGCCGCCCGGTTGGGAAACCCGCTACAGCCACGGCGGAGCTGAAGGCGTCGACCTGGGCGACCTGTTCGAGATGTTCGGTGGCGGTGGCGCGCGCCGGGGCAACGGTTTCGGCCGCGGCGGCAACTTCGCCACCCCTGGGCAGAACTTCGAGGCCAACACCGAACTGTCGCTGGAAGACGCCGCACGCGGCATGGAGCTCAGCCTCGATCTGGCGGTGCCCGAGCGCCTGGCCGGCGGACGCGTGGTGCACAGCCAGAAGACGATGCGCGTGCGCGTGCCCAAGGGCGCGACGGACGGCCAGCGCCTGCGCGTCCCCGGCAAAGGCGGGCCAGGCCACAACGGCGGCCCGGCAGGCGACCTCTTCCTCAACATCAAGCTCAAACCGCACCGGCTGTTCAAGGTAGCCGGGCACGACCTCTACCTGGAGCTGCCCATCACGCCCTCGGAAGCGGTGCTGGGCACCAGCGTGGAAGTCCCCACGCTGGAAGGACGCGTGGCGCTGAATATCCGGCCCGGCGCCAAAGCCGGGCAGAAGCTGCGCGTGACAGGCAGGGGCCTCGCCCGTCCGGGTGGCAGCGCCGGGGACCTGTATTGCGTGCTCACCATCGTCGTGCCCGCGCACCCGGGAGAGCAGGAAAAGACGCTGTACGAGCAGTTGGGCCAGATCTCCGGCTTCAATCCCAGGGAGCACCTGGCATGAACGATCCCATCATCGACACCCTGCAATTCCTCGACGACAGCACGCGCCTGCACCTGGCCGAGATGCTGCAGCTCACCGGCTTCAGCCGGGATGAATTGCAGGCGCTGGTGGAGTCCGGCGCGCTCGAGCCGGAAGGACTGCAGGCCGACGCCTGGACCTTTCCCGCCCGCACCGCACTGATCGCACGCCGCGCCTACGGGCTGCACATGGAGTTCGAACTGGACACCCAGGCCACGTCGCTGGTGCTCGGCCTGATCGAGCGCATGGATGAAATGGAACGAAGGATGCGCGAACTGGAGTGCCAGTTACTGCGCTGAACGCTGCACTGATCTGGCGGCAGTAGCGGGTGGCCATCCGGCCACCGGCCCTCCCGGCAGGCACCCGCCACACGGCCTGATGCAGCACGCTGCCGCTGGGGCATACTCCCGGCTTCCAGTCCTGGAGGTTCATGAGTGGCCACACCGCTTCCACCAGCACACCCTGCCCGCTCACGCCGGCCCCTGCGACAGGCGCTGGTCCATGGCTGGGCCACACTGCTGGGCTTGTGCGCGCTTCAGGCGGCCCCTGCAATACTGGCTCAGGAGCGCATTCCTGCGGAAGTCGCCGCCGCCCTGAAGTCGGCCGCCATCCCGCCCTCGGCGGCCGCCATCGTGGTGCTGCCGCTGGGGGAAAGCCGCCCCCTGCTCAGCCTGAATGCGGAGCGCGCACTCAACCCGGCCTCCACCATGAAGCTGGTGACCACCTTCGCGGCACTGGACCTGCTGGGCCCCAACTTCACCTGGAAAACCCAGGTCCTGACCACCGGCACGCTCAATGGGGACACGCTCGAAGGGGACCTGATCCTCAAGGGCGGGGGCGACCCCAAGCTGACCCTGGAGAACCTGTGGCTGATGACGCGCTCGCTGCGCGCGCGCGGCCTGCGTCACATCCGCGGCGACCTGGTGCTGGACCGCAGTTACTTCAATGGCGGCGATCACGATCCCTCGCGCTTCGATGCCGAACCCCTGCGCCCCTACAACGTCGGCCCCGATGCGCTGATGTTCAACTTCAAGGCGGTGCGCTTCACCTTCCTGCCCGATGCCCTGCGCAATCGTGTGCAGGTACTGGCCGAACCGAAGCCGGCCCAACTGGAACTCACCCAATCCGTGCGGCTTGCCAGCGGCCCCTGCAATGACTGGCGCGCCCAGCTGAAAGCGGATTTCCAGGGCGGCTCGGCGCAGGCGCTCGTCAGCTTTGCCGGCAGCTACCCGGCCGAATGCGGCGAGAAGACCTGGAATGTCGCACTGCTCTCCCACCCCCATTACATCCACGGCGTGTTCCGGCAGATCTGGGAGGAGTCCGGCGGCAGCCTGAGCGGTGGCTGGCGTGACGGCGCCGCCCCGCCCGATGCCCGCGTGCTGTACACCCACGAGTCGCCCTCGCTCGCCGAAATCGTGCGGGACATCAACAAGTACAGCAACAACGTGATGGCGCGGCAACTCTATCTCACGCTCTCCAGCGAAAGCCTCAAGACACCCGGCAATCCCCCGGCCTCGGCCCAGGTGCTACGCTCCTGGCTGACCCAGCGGGCCCTGCAAGTGCCTGAACTGGTGGTGGACAATGGTTCGGGACTGTCGCGCGTGGAGCGCATCAGCGCCGCCAGCATGGCCGAATTGCTGCAGGTAGCCTTCCGCAGCCCGGTGATGCCGGAACTGATGGCCTCCCTGCCGCTGGTCGCCTACGACGGCACCATGAAACGCCGGCTCAATTCATCGGCGGTGGCTGGCCAGGCGCACATCAAGACCGGCACCCTGTTCGACGTGCGTGCCATCGCCGGCTACATGCTGGACCGCAGCGGCCGCCACCATGTGGTGGTGTTTATTGTCAATCATGCCAATGCTCCGGCCGCCCAGGAGGCCCAGGATGCGCTGCTACGCTGGGTCTACGCCTCCGGTGGCACGCGTCAGGACTGCCACCCCAGGGGCGGCTGCTGAACCACTGCAATCAGCCAGACAAAGGCAGGGCCTTGCCGTCCTTGAGGGCCAGCCAGCCGCGGATGACACGATAAGCCACCCAGACGCCCAGCACTAGTATCGGCAGCCAGGCCACCAGGATGCCGACGATGGTGGCGATGAGAATGAGCGTCAGCACCGTGGCGCCGATGCCCCAGATCACCGCAAACCAGAAGGTCCGCAGGGACCAGGTGAAATGGGACTCCAGGAAGGTGCCTTTGGCATCGCTGCGCTTCACATAAGTCAGAATGACGGCGATGATCGATGGCACGCTGAAGACAAACGCGCCGACGATGGTGGCCGCAGAGGTGGCCCCAATCAGTACCGCCAACGCGTGCAGCGCGTAGATGACATGGGTCCAGGCGACCAGGCCCTCTTCCGGCCTGCCAGGGGCGCTTTCCAGCACTTCAATCGGTTCACTCACAGTCATTGCTCCTGTTAAATCGGCTGCCTCTGCCAGCGCGGCCTGGGTGCCCCCCCCGCTTGCAGGGGTCAATGTAATGCACTTGTTCGCCTGAACGCATTGCCAAGGAAACACTGATCAAGCCTCGAATCGAGGATCACCGTTCAACTGTTTCCTCTGACGTGGGGGACAGACAAGGGGGCGTAGCCCACTTGTTCAGTGCCTCCCTAAGATGAAAGCAAACGTGATGCCGCCAATTTGGACGATGGCCGACTAGTGTAGTGCTTCGTTCTGTTTGGAACAGAATCGGCTGTTGGCGCGGATAAGCTTGGCAAGGATGTCATTGGCCTTGGCAGGCCAGACGAAAGGCTTGGGATTTTTATTGTGCGAATTGATGTACTCCTTGATTGCAGTGGTCAGTTCGGGGACGCTGCGAAACACGCCGTTGCGCAGGCGCTCGATCGTGATATCGCCGAAGAATCGCTCGACCATGTTGAGCCAAAACGCGGAGGTCGGGGTGAAATGCACATGGATCTGCGGATGCGAGGCCAGCCACTCCTTGACCTTCGGATGCTTGTGGGTGGCGTAGTGGTCGCAGGTCAGATGAAGCGATTTGTCCTTGGGCGTTTCGCGCTTGATCTGACGCAGAAAGGTGCGCCGCTCAATATGGCAATGGCGTTGCTCGCAGCGCTAAATGACCGTGCCGTCCAGAGTGCTCATCGCAGCAAACAGGGGGGTGGTTCCGTTGCGTTTGTAGTCATGGGGCATGGTGGCGGCACGGCCGGGCTTCATCGACAGGCCGGGTTGGGTGCGATCAAGGGCCTGCACCTGGCGCTTCTCGTCGCAACAAAGCACCAGCGCGTGCTCAGGCGGGGACCTATACAGACCGACGATATCTTCGAGATTTTCGACAACCTTGGGATCGCGCGACACCTTGAAACGCTTTACCCGGTGCGGCTTCAACCCGCGTGCCTTCCCAATACGCTGCACCGTGGTGTCGCTTACTCCGGCCAACGTCGCCAGCGTGCGGGTACTCCACTGGGTCGCGCCTTCTGGCTTGGTCTGCGTGGTCAAGCGCACAATCGCCGCGGGATCTACCTTGGGCTTGCGCCCGCCGCGCGGCAAATCTTGCTCGATGCCGTTCAATCCGCCCGCCACGTAACGCTCGCGCCAACGGCCCACTTGAATGCGGCCCACGCCGACCAACTCGGCGATCTTGCGACTGTCCAGCCCATCGGCCGCCAGCAGCACGATGCTCACGCGACGCGCCAAACGCACTTCAGTCGTGTTCGAATGCGCCAGCTTCAGCAACTTCTCCCGCTGCGCGTCGTCCAGTTCGATCGTACTTGCCACTCGCATCGCCATCTCCCAACATGTCTGATAGCTGTTGGACACGGCGAATTTCGTTTGGCTCTATTAATTACGAAGCACTAGATGGCCAGCATGGCCTTCACGTTCTCGCTGTCCATCTCGCTGCCGGGACCGCTCTTGATCACCTCGCCTCGTGCCATCACCACGTACTGGTCAGCCAGTTCGCGCGCGAAATCGTAGTACTGCTCCACCAGCAGGACCGCCATTTCACCGCTTTTCGTGAGCGATGAAATCACCCGGCCGATGTCCTTGATGATGGACGGCTGTATGCCCTCGGTGGGTTCGTCGAGGATGAGGATCCTCGGGTCGGCCGCCAGGGCGCGGCCGATGGCCAGTTGCTGCTGCTGCCCGCCGGAAAGATCCCCACCGCGCCGGTGCAGCATGTCTTTCAACACCGGGAACATTTCATAGATGCGCGAAGGCACGCCGCCACGCCCGGATTTCGAGGCCAGGCCCATCAACAGGTTTTCTTCCACGGTGAGGCGCGGGAAGATCTCCCGCCCCTGCGGCACATAGCCGATCCCCAGACGTGCGCGCTCATAGGGCGGCAACCCGGTAATCGGCTTGCCATCGAAGGTCAGCGTGCCCCCACGGACGGGCAAGAGCCCCACCAGGCATTTCAGCAGCGTGGTCTTGCCCACACCATTGCGCCCCAGCACCGTGGTGCAGGCGCCCTTGGGAACCTCGAAGCTCACATCCCTGAGGATATGGCTGCCGCCGTAGTACTGGTTGAGATTTGAGATCGTCAGCATGACGTACCTTTCCCGCCATGGGGGGTAACGGGGGGTAGCGGCATCAGCTTCCCCCCGTTCCTGACGGCGCTGCCGCCGTAGTACTGGTTGAGACCGGAGATCGTCAGCATGGCATGGTCCTCCTATCGCCCCAGATACACTTCAATGACGCGCTCGTCGTTCTGCACCACGTCCATGGCGCCTTCGGCCAGCACGCTGCCCTCGTGCAGCACGGTCACCGTGCGCGCGATCTGCGCGACGAAATCCATGTCGTGCTCGACCACCACCAGCGAATGCTTGCCGGCGAGGGAATTGAACAGTTCCGCGGTGCGCTCGGTCTCGGCATCGGTCATGCCGGCCACCGGTTCATCCAGCAGCAGCAGGCGCGGCTCCTGCATCAGCAGCATGCCGATCTCCAGCCACTGCTTCTGGCCGTGCGACAGCAGGCCCGCGGGACGCCCCGCCTGATCGGTCAGGCGGATCAGGGTGAGGGTGTCGGCAATGCGGTCGAGCGCGGCCGAATCGAGTTTCGCAAACAGGCTGGCCTTGACGCGCTTGTCGACCTTCATGGCCAGCTCGAGGTTCTCGAAGACGGTGTGGTTCTCGAACACCGTGGGCTTCTGGAACTTGCGGCCGATGCCGGCATGGGCGATCTGCGGCTCGGTCAGGCGACGCAAGTCGATGGACTGGCCGAAGAAGGCGGTACCGGCATCGGGCCGCGTCTTGCCGGTGATCACGTCCATCATGGTGGTCTTGCCCGCGCCGTTGGGGCCGATGATGCAGCGCAGTTCACCCGCCTCCACAGTCAGCGTGAGCTTGTTGAGCGCGCGAAAGCCGTCGAAGGAAACGGTGATGTCGTCCAGGTAGAGGATGGGGCCGTGCGTGACGTCCGGCCCGCCCTCCTGGTCGACCACGCGTCCATACGCGGGCGCATCGCCACCACCAGGCTGGTTCTCATCGGCCGGCCCGGCCGGTGCAGCAAGGGTCGGGTCAGCCGCATTCATGCTGCCGCCTCCACCGTGGTACTGCGTTTTGCGCGGGACCGCCATTGCGACCAGGCACCGACAACGCCCCGCGGCAGGAACAGGGTCACGGCGATGAACATGGCGCCAAGGAAGAACAGCCAGTACTCGGGAAACTCGACGGTGAACCAGCTCTTGGCGCCGTTGACGATGAAGGCGCCCAGGATGGCCCCGATCAGGGTGCCGCGCCCGCCCACCGCCACCCAGATGGCGATCTCGATGGACATGGCCGGGGACATCTCGCTCGGGTTGATGATGCCCACCTGGGGCACATACAGCGCACCGGCAATGCCGGCGATCACCGCCGACAAGGTCCAGATGGCCAGCTTGTACCAGAGCGGGTCGTAGCCGGAGAACATGACGCGCGACTCGGCATCGCGTATGGCGGTGAGCACGCGGCCGAACTTGGACTGCACCAGCCAGCGGGCCAGCACAAAGGTGCCGGTGAGCACGATGCCGGTGATGATGAACAGCGTCATGCGCATCTCCGGGGTCTGGATCGCCACGCCCAGGATGCGCTTGAAATCGGTGAAGCCGTTGTTACCGCCGAAACCGGTGTCGTTGCGGAAGAACAGCAGCATGAAGGCGAAGGTCAGCGCCTGGGTAATGATGGAGAAATACACGCCCTTGATACGCGAGCGGAAGGCGAAGTAGCCGAACACGAAGGCGAGCAGCCCTGGCACCAGCACCACCAGCAGCAGCGAATACCAGAACTGGTCGGTGAAGGTCCAGTACCAGGGATAGGCCTTCCAGTCGAGGAAGACCATGAAGTCGGGCAGCGGGCTCTTGTACACGCCGTCCAGGCCGATCTGGCGCATCAGGTACATGCCGAAGGCGTAGCCGCCCAGGGCGAAGAACAGGCCGTGGCCCAGCGACAGGATGCCGGTGTAGCCCCAGATGAGGTCCATGGCCAGCGCCAGCATGGCATAGCACATCATCTTGCCGAGCAGTGACACCGCATAGTCGGACAGATGGAACACACTGCCTTCGGGCACCACCAGGTTGAGCAGCGGGGCGATGATGGCGACGATGATCAGCGCGGCGGCGATGCCGGTCCAGCCGCGGGGTGTGAAGAGCGACTGGCTAGGCATGATGACTGGCTTTCAGGAGGCGTCCATGTTCGTGCGGGATTGCCCCCCACCCTGTCCCTCCCCCGCTTCGCAGGAGAGGGGACCTTCTGCAGAGCCTGCGCAGTTCCGAATGCACCGAGCATGCCGGAACCCGCTGCAACCCATGGCGCTTTGCCCTACGCATCGGCAAACCTCCCCTTGAGCGCGAACAAGCCCTGCGGCCGCTTCTGGATGAAGATGATGATGAAGACGAGGACAACGATCTTGGCAATAACGGCGCCAGCCCAGCCTTCGAGGAATTTGTTGAACACGCCCAGTCCCAGCGCGGCATAGACAGTGCCTGCCAGTTGCCCGACCCCGCCCAGCACCACCACCATGAAGGAGTCGACGATGTAGCCCTGACCCAGGTCAGGGCCGACGTTGCCGATCTGCGACAGGGCGCAGCCGGCCAGGCCGGCGATGCCCGAACCCAGGCCAAAGCACCAGGTGTCCACACGCGCGGTGTGCACGCCCATGCAGCTGGCAATCGATCGGTTCTGCGTCACGCCACGAACGAAGAGGCCCAGGCGCGTCCGCGTCAGGGCCAGCCACACCATCAACAGCACCGCGCCGGCAAAGCCGATGATGACGATGCGGCTCCAGGGCAGCACCACTCCGGACAAAATCTCCATGCCGCCGGACATCCACACCGGGTTCTCCACCTGCACGTTCTGTGCGCCGAAGAGGGTGCGCACTGTCTGGATCAGCACCAGGCTGATGCCCCACGTTGCCAGCAGGGTTTCCAGCGGTCGGCCATAGAGGAAACGGATGACGCTGCGCTCCAGCAGCATGCCAACGATAGCCGAGGCGATGAAAGCGGCCGGCACGGCGGCCAGCGGATACCAGTTGAACCAGTCGGGCATGTGGACACGGAACAGGTTCTGCACCACATAGGTGGCATAGGCACCGATCATGATCATCTCGCCGTGCGCCATGTTGATGACGCCCATCAGCCCGTAGGTGATGGCGAGGCCGAGTGCCGCAAGCAACAAGATGGAACCCAGACTCGCCCCGCTGAACACCTGTCCGACGCGGTCGCTCCAGGCCAGGCGCGACTGCACTTCGCCCAGGGAAAGCTGCGCCTGGGCACGCACATTGGCATCGGGCTCGGCCCACTCGTCGCCCTGCTTCTCCAGCACACGCAACAACAGCGTTCGCGTGCTCGGGCTGCGACTGGAGCCCAGCGACTTCACCGCGGCCAGCCGCAGCGCGACATCACTGCTCTTCAGCTGCGCCTCAGCCTGCACCAGCACCAGAATGGCCTTGATGTCGGCATCGGTTTCCTTCTCCAGCGCCTTGGCCAGGATGGTCAGCATGCCTTCGTCGGCATTGCCTTCCAGCCCCTTGGCGGCGCTGAAGCGGGTCTTGCGGTCCGGCGACACCAGTTTGAGCGCGGAGATGGCCGATTCGATCTCGCGGCGCACCCGGTTGGGCAGCACCATCTCCTCCAGCCCATCGGGCACGGGGGATACTTCGGCACCGGTGACGGCGTCCACGGCCTTGCCGTCACGCACGATGAGCACCAGATTTTTCTCGGCGAGGGTCTGCACTTCCCCCGCCATCATGGCCTGCAGGAATATGAGTCCGTCCGGATCGGCGGCGGCCACCACCTCGGCTACGCCGGTTACCTTGTCCTCGTTCTCGCCCAGCGCCAGCTTCTCGATCAGTGCGGCGGGCAGTGCCGCCAGCACAGGGGCGGGACCGCACAGCCAGGCCAGGCAGGCGGACAGGAAGAATCGGGATAACAGGCGCCGTATGGAGGTCATGGTCTTGTTCTGTCGGACTTGTATGGGATGGCGGCACGCGCCTGGCACCGCCGCTTCCCGTTTACGCTTGCTGCAACCAGGGCCTTTGCCACCCCGGGCCATCCGTGGCCAGGGGTTGATTAGGTCCCTGACTTGCTACTGCCGCGGCCCGGAATGCGGGACAACACATCCGGTCCGCGGGTCAAGCACTGATCAGATGCAGCTTAGACGCTGGTTAGATCTTGGTCTTGCCGTCCGGCTCGTCCTTCTTGCCCTTGTTCTCGGGGATGAAGGGGCTCCACGGCATGGCCTTGACCGGTCCCTTGGTCTTCCACACCACGTTGAACTGGCCATCGGCCTTGATTTCACCGATGAACACCGACTTGTGCAGGTGGTGGTTCTTCGGGTCCATGGTGGAGGTGATGCCTGAGGGCGCGGTGAACTTCAGGCCGCCCATGGCGGCGATGACCTTGTCCACATCCGTGGTCTTGGCCTTCTCGACGGCCATCTTCCACATGTTGATGCCGATGTAGGCCGCTTCCATGGGGTCGTTCGTCAGCGGCTTGTCCGCATTCGGCAGCTTCATCTTCTTGGCGTAGGCAGCCCACTTCTTCTTGAACTCTTCATTGGCCGGGGACTTGATGGACATGAAGTAGTTCCAGGCGGCCAGATGGCCCACCAGCGGCTTGGTATCAACACCACGCAGTTCCTCTTCACCCACGGAGAAGGCCACCACCGGCACATCGGTCGCCTTCAGGCCCTGGTTACCCAGTTCCTTGTAGAAGGGCACGTTGGAATCGCCATTGATGGTGGAGACCACGGCAGTCTTCTTGCCTTCGCTGGCGAACTTCTTGATCTTGCCAATGATGGTCTGGTAATCGCTGTGACCGAAGGGTGTGTACTCTTCCATGATGTCCACATCGGGGATGCCCTTGGACTTCAGAAAGGCGCGCAGGATCTTGTTGGTGGTACGCGGGTACACGTAGTCGGTTCCGAGGAGCACGAAGCGCTTGGCGCTGCCGCCGTCCTTGCTCATCAGGTACTCGACGGCCGGGATCGCCTGCTGGTTGGGCGCGGCGCCGGTGTAGAACACGTTCTTGGAGAGTTCCTCGCCTTCATACTGCACGGGGTAAAACAACAGTCCGTTCAGTTCTTCAAAGACCGGCAGCACGGACTTGCGCGACACCGAAGTCCAGCAACCGAAGGTCACGGCAACCTTGTCCTGGGAGAGCAACTGGCGGGCCTTCTCGGCAAACAGCGGCCAGTTGGAAGCCGGATCGACCACCACCGGCTCGAGTTTCTTGCCCAGCACGCCGCCCTTGGCATTGATTTCCTCAATGGCCATCAGGGTCACGTCCTTCAGCACCGTTTCGCTGATGGCCATGGTTCCCGAGAGTGAATGCAGCACACCCACCTTGATGGTGTTCTGCGCCATGGCGACCGAAGACAGGCCAAACGAGCCCGACAGTGCCAGCGCGCCTGCCAGCGCAGTCATGCGCCCGATGAAAATTCTGCGTTGTGACATTCCGATGCACTCCCTGATTGGTGATGAGGACGACACCCGATCGCGCAAAAGGAGGAGGAGAACGCAACGGGCACCGTTGCCAAACGGGTTTGCACGAAGCGTGCCATCGTCATGACATCGCCGCATCGGCGCACAAAATTCTTTTTAATGAAGGCGTTGAAAGGCATTACCAGCCGTCGCCCGGATTGACCCGGGCCTGCCGGTGGCTTGCCCACTGTACCGGTATGGTGCGCACCGGCCGCCGAGGCGAATCCGGTATCTGCATGGTGGACGGGGAATGCCTCGGTGCAGCCTGGCAGGATCAGACGGGACTTCCAGGGTGAGCGTGGCCAAGCCCCGGCCGCTGGCACTCGCCGTCCCTGCTGCAGTGGCAGCGAGGTGTGGGCAACGCCGCGCTACAGCTCGCCCTTCTTTCCGCCAGCGGCACATCCTCAGGCAGAGAAGACTGTTGCAGCAATTTCATGACGCACCAATCAGGACATTGCGCACCGAAAGCGTGCGCCCGGAGTCTCTAGCGGACCCTGGACCGGAACCGGATTCAGGCAGGCAGGGCGCGCACCTGATTCTCCAGCGCAGCCAGATGGTCAAACACTCGATCCGCCCCCGCCTGCCCCTTCATCAGCAGCGAGAACTTGTGCCGCAATTCGTCGCGGTTGAGCGGGTCCTTGGGCATGCCCTTGAAGGTATCGCCCTCGGTGACCAGCGCGCGCCCATCCCTGAGCGTGAGCTTCAGACGGCTGCTCCAGGCGGTCTTGGCGTTCTTGTCCAGGGTGAAGCTGATGCGCCGCGACAAGGCGCGGATGCGCGCGTCCTGCACGGCGCTGTCGTCAAAGGACGCGGCATCGTCCGGATCGCGGTATAGCGCCAGCGCCAGGTTGAAGGGCAGGCTGTACTGGCCCTGCATGATGTCGTTGGGCTCGGGGATGATGTGGTGGCTCATCACCTTATCGCTGGATTCCACGGCAAAGGCTTCCACGTCGTCGCCACCGAAATTCTCGCGCGCCATCAGTTCACGCAGGGCCTGCACCGGCGGATGCGAAGTGGCATGGCAGGCATAGCGCTTCAGGCAGATGCGCAGCACCTCCCAGTCCTCGCCCAGCCCCTTGGTCAGCAGCGCCGCATCACCGTCCTTGCAGAACACGTCGAGGAAGCCGAACTTGCCCTCGAGGATGGTCTCTGGCCCGGTGTAGCCCTGCTGCGCCAGGCGCGCGGCGAGGATGCCCGACTCGCAGGCCCGTCCCATGTGCAGGCGCTTCACCATGGCGCCCTGCTGCGACTTCGTAAAGGCCAGCACGCCGCAGGACAGCGAACCGGCGATGCCCATGGCGTTCACCAGTTGCTCCGCGCTCAGCCCATAGATGAGGCCGGCAGCCACGGTGGCGCCATAGGGCCCGGTCAGGCCGGGGGCATGAAAGCCCAGCTTCTCGCTGCTGTGATGCGAAGACAGGCCGATGCGAAACATCACCTCGGTGGCGGCGATGAAGGCGGCCAGGGTCTTCTCGCCGCTGGCGCCGGTTTCCTCGGCGGCAGCCAGCAGGGCCGGCACGATGGTCGCGCCGGCATGCACGCCCGAGCCGGGCTGGCGCAGGCTGTCCTGCTCATAGGCATGCGTCAGGCCGCCATTGGCCAGCGCCGCAAACGGTGCCGAGAGTTTCAGCCCGGGAACGCCAAAAATGGTGCACGGGCCGCCCGCGCCATACAGCTTCGCATGCTCGACCAGCATGTGGCTCCAGGGAAAGCGCGCGCCGAAGCTGGCCACGCCGACGGTGTCGATGATGCAATCCTTGGCGCGCTCGATAACGGCGGCAGGTACTTTGGATAGGGACAGTCCGGTGGCGAATCCCGCAAGGGTCTGGGCAGCGGTGGTCATGGCGCAACTTCCTTCATGTCGTATCTGTGGTGTCTGTGTTGTTTATGCGAATGGCCGGCCGCGCTCATTCCTCGAGTTTGATGCCGGTGTCGCCGACGATCTTCCGGTAGCGGGCGATTTCCGAGGTGATGACCTCGCGGAACTGCGCGGGCGTGCTGCCCACCACAATGCCGCCATCGGCTTCGAGCTTCTTGATGATGTCGGGCGACCTGGCGACCTTGCCCAGTTCCGCAGACAGGCGGTTGATCACGGCCTGGGGCACGGCAGCCGGCGCAATGATGCCGAAGATGCTGGAGTAGTCATAACCGGCGACGCCCTGCTCCACCGCCGTCTGCGCATCGGGCAGCAGGGGACTGCGCTCCTTGTTGCCAATGGCCAGCAGCTTGAGCTTGCCCGACTTCAGGTGCGGGATGGCGCTCAGCGCCGTGGTGAAGGTGACATCGACACGCCCGGCCATGAGGTCGGACTGGCCGGCGGCAGCCGCCTTGTAGTGGATGAAGGTGACCGGGCTGTTGGTCAGCCCGTGGAACCAGGCCGCATTCAGATGGGGCGAGCCGCCGGAGCCGGTGGTGCCGACATTGACCCTGCCGGAATTGGTGCGCGCAAAGGCGATGTATTCCTGGAGGTTGCGATAAGGCGTGGCGGGATGGGCCACGATCACCGTGGTACGCCGGCTCATCAACGAAATCGGCGCAAAGTCCTTGATCGGGTCGAAAGTCAGCTTCGGATACAAGGCCGGTGAGGCCGTGAAGCTGCCGGTGATCGCAAGGATGGTGTAGCCATCCGGCACGGCCTTGGCCACGTAGCCTGAACCCACGGTGGTGCCGGCGCCCGGCTTGTAGTCGGTGACGAAGGACTGCCCGACGATTTCGGTCAGCTTCTGTGCGTAGAGGCGCGTTTCAATGTCCGTGGATGCGCCGGGACCAAAGGGAACGACAATGGTGACCGGGCGGTTGGGCCAGGCAGCGGGGGCCTGGGCCAGGACCGCAGACGCGGGGAACATCAGGGTGGCGCCGGCCATGCCGGCGGCAATCAGGGCTGCAATCTTCATCTGCTTCCTTCTGGTGTTGGATCGCCCGCCCGCGCGACACCGCAGGCAGCAGGCTCATTCCTCGAGCTTGATCCCATTGTCGCCGACAATTTTCCGGTAGCGGGCGATCTCCGAGAGGATCACCTGCCGCAATTCCTGGGGCGTGCTGCCCACCATGCTGCCGCCGTCGGCTTCCAGCTTGGCCATCACATCCGGCAGCCTGGAAATCCGCACCAGCTCGCCATTGAGCTTGTCGACGATGGCAGCCGGCGTCGCGGCCGGCGCAACAATCCCCAACCAGCTCGCGTAGTTGTAGCCGGGCACGCCCTGCTCGGCCGCGGTCGGCATGCCGGCCAGCATGGCAGTGCGCTCGCTGCTCGCAATGCCCAATGCCCGGAGTTTGCCTGAGCGCAGATGCGGCAAGCCGGAGAGCAAGGTGGTGAAGGTTACCGACACCCGACCGGCCATCAGATCGGTTTGCGCCGCCGCGGCCGCCTTGTAATGCACGAAGGTGACCTTGGTCCCGGTGAGGTTGTGGAACCACGCGGCATTGAGGTGCGGCGAGCCGCCCGAGCCGTTGGTCGCGACATTGACTTCACCCGGACGGGCCTTCGCAAAGGCCACGTATTCAGGGACGGTCTTGTAGGACACCGAGGGATGCGCCAGGATCACGGTGCTGCGGTTGCTCATCAGCGCGATGGGGGCAAAGTCACGCGCCGTCTCGTAGGGCAGGTTCATCAGGGCAGGCGTCGCGGTGAAACTGCCGGTGATGGTCAGCAGGGTGTAGCCGTCAGGCGTGGAGCGCGCCACGTAAGCGGCACCCAGTGTCTGGCCTGCGCCCGGCTTGAAATCGACGACAAAGGAACGGCCGGTGCGCTCGGCCAGCTTGTGCGCATAGAGGCGCGCCTCGACATCGGTGGAAGCGCCCGGCCCGGTCGGGACGATGATGGTCACCTGTCGGGAAGGGTAGTCGGTCGCCTGGGCGCACACTGCGCCGGGCAGACAGCCCAGCGCCACCAACGGGAACGCCACTGCATATTTCCGGATTGCGGATTGCGACATGCTGAACCTCCTTATCGGGTGTGGTCCTGCGAAGGAAATACTCAATTGGGGGCACAGCCCCCCCCCTCGAGAATCGCCCACTTCGGAGGGAAGCTTTTCAGTCATTCCCTTATCCTGAGACTCGATCAGCACTTCCCTGGCGGTCATTCCTCCAGCCTGATCCCGGTGTCCTGCACCAGCTTCTTCCAGCGTGCCGTTTCCGTGACGATCATCTGGCGGAACTGCTCAGGTGTGCTGCCCACCATGAAACTGCCATCGGCTTCTGCGAGCTTTTTCACCACCTCGGGTGACTTCGCGATCTTCGCCAGCTCCACGCTCAACCTGTTGACGATGGGCGCCGGGGTGCCGGCCGGGGCGAGCACACCGAACCAGCTGGGGTATTCGTAGCCAGGCACGCCCTGCTCGGCCACCGTGGGCATGTCCAGCAGTTTCGAGCGCTCGGCCGAGGTCACCACCAGCGGCACCAGCTTGCCCGATTTGATATAGGGCAGCCCGGTGGTGAAGGTGACCGGGGTGACGTGCACCCGCCCGGCCAGCAGGTCGGTGTACATCTGCCCCGAACCCTTGTAGTGCACGAAGGTGACCTGGGTGTTGGTGAGGCTGGAGAGCCAGGCCCCCGAGAGGTGGATGATGCCACCCGCACCCGAAGTGCCGAAATTGATCTTGCCGGGATTGGCTTTCGCATAGGCCAGGTATTCCGGGAAAGTCTTGAACGGATTGGACGGATGCATGAGCAGCAGTGTGGCGCGCTTGCTCATCAGGGACACCGGCGCAAAGTCCTTCGCCGGGTCATAGGGCAGGTCCTTCACCAGGGCCGGCGACACCGCGATGGAGGCCGTGGTCATGAGGATGCTGTAGCCATCCGGGGCGGCCTTGGCCACCAGGTTGCTGCCGAACACCGAGCCGGCACCCGGCTTGAAATCGAGCACGAAGGACTTGCCGAATGCATCGCCCAGCTTCTGCGCGTAGAGGCGTGCCTCCACATCGGTGGTGCCGCCTGGCGCATAGGGAATCACCACCTGCACCGTTTTGGCGGGATAGTCAGCCTGGGCCAGGCTGGTGGCCGGTGACAGGGCGGCAAGGCCCGTGAAGGACAACAGGGCCGCAGCAAGGGCGGCCGGCAATACCGGCTTGGGCATGAAACAGTCTCCGTGGATGCCGGCTCTAATCGTCGAACCGGATGTTGTTGTCGCTGACCAGCTTCTTCCAGCGCGCCGTTTCGTTCTGGGCATAACGCTTGAACTCCGCCGGTGTGGTGGCATACAGGGCCGTTTCCGCACCCAGCTTGTTGGCGACATCGGGGTGCTTGATGACCTTGGTCAGCTCCTGCTGCAGCTTGTTGATGATGGCGGCCGGGGTCTTCTCCGGGGCGATCAGCCCGAGCCAGCTGGCGTATTCGAAGCCGGGCACGCCCTGCTCGGTGAAGGTCGGCAAATCAGGCAGCAGGTCATTGCGCTGCAGGCTCGCCACACCGATGGCCTTGAGCTTGCCCGATTTCAGCAGGGGCAGGCTGGTCTGGAAGGTCATGGGCGTGGCATGCACGCGGCCGGCCATCAGGTCCGGATAACCGGAGCCGGCCGCCTTGAAGTGCACGAAGGTGAACTTGAGCCCCGTGGCACTGGCCAGCCACAAGCCGGTCAGATGCTGGATGCTGCCATTGCCGGCGGTGGCGAAGTTGATCTCTCCTGGCCGCCCTTTGGCATACGCAATGAATTCCTGCACGTTCTTCACCGGCAGGTCGGGCGCGATGGCGATGATGGCGCTGCGCTTGGACAGCAGCGACACCTGTTCGAAGTTGCTGATCGGGTCATAAGGAAGGTTCTTTACCTGCATCGGCAGCAGCGCATAGCTCGCCGACACGTACAGCAGTGTGTAACCGTCCGGTTTGGCCTTGACCACGGCATTCATGCCGATGGTCATGTTGGCGCCGGGCTTGAAGTCCAGCACGAAGGACTGGCCCCAGGCCTCGGTGAGCTTGTTGGCGTAGATGCGGCCTTCGATCTCGGTGGCCGCGCCCGGGGAGAAGGGCACGACCATGGTGACCGGCCGGTTCGGGTAATCCGCTGCCCCCTGCGCCAGGACATGGCCTGGCAGGCCTGCTGCGAACAGCGCCGATGCCAGTGCTGCCCGGAGGGGCAGGCGGCACGGGCAGATCGGTGGTGTCATGCGCCGGCCCGCCGCCATCACTTCTCCTCGAGGCTGATGCCGTTGTCCGAGACCAGCTTCTTCCAACGCTCGGTCTCGGTGAGCGCGATCTTGCGGAACTCCGCCGGCCCCAGGGCCAGCAGCGTGGTCTCGTCACCCAGCTTTTCCTTGATTTCGGGAATCTTGATGATCTTCACCAATTCTGCGTGCAGCTTGTTGATGATGGGGCGCGGCGTGCCGGCGGGCGAGATCAGTCCCAGCCAGCTGGAGTACTCGAATCCAGGGACGCCCTGCTCGGTGGCGGTGGGCAGGTCAGGCATGCCCGCGTTGCGCTGCAGGCTGGCGATGGCGATGCCGCGGATCTTGCCTGACTTCACCATGGTTGAGGCCGCCGAGTAGGTGCCCGGGATCATGTTGGTGCGCCCGGCCATGAGATCGGGGTAGGCCTGGCTGATGGACTTGTAGTGCACGAAGGTCACCTTGGTATCGGTGGCGCTGGTCAGCCACAGACCGGTCAGATGCTGGATGCCACCATTGCCGCCGGTGGCGAAATTGATCGCCCCCGGATTGGCCTTGGCGTAGGCGATGTATTCCTTGATGTTGCGGATGGGCAGGTTGTTTGACACCGCGAGGATGGCGCTGCGCTTGCTCATCAGCGCGATCTGGTCGAAGTCCTTGTACGGGTCGTAATCCTTCTGCAGCAGGGGCAAGAGCGAATAAGTGGAGGACACCCAGACCAGGGTGTGGCCGTCAGGTTTCTGCTTCACCGCGTAGGTCATCCCGAGCTTCATCACCGCGCCCGGCTTGAAGTCCATGATGAACTGCTGGCCGAGGTTCTTGCTGAGCTCATTGGCGTACAACCGGCCTTCGATGTCGGTGGCCGCACCCGGGGAAAAAGGCACCACGATGTTGACCGGCCGTGCCGGATAGTTGTCGGCGCCCTGGGCCAGCACGCCGCCCGACATGAACAGGATCGCCAGGGTGGTTGCTGCCTTGATGGTGGTACGCATGCATTTCTCCTAGTCTGGTGGAAGCTGGACCGTAACGGTCCGGCCGGTTGGTTCGCGACCTAGTCCTGCAGGTCGAATTTCAGGTTGTTGTCCTGGATCAGTTTCTTCCAGCGATCGTATTCCAGCGCGATGTGCTTGCGGAACTCCTCGGGCGTACTGCCGATCAGTCTGGTATCCGCCCCGAGGCGCTGCTGGATGTCCGGCGCCTTGGTCACACGGGCCAGTTCGGCGCTCAACTTGCTGATGATAGCCGGAGACGTCTTCTCCGGCGCCAGCACGCCCAGCCAGGTGGTGTACTCCCAGCCGGGGTAGCCCTGCTCGGCCACCGTGGGCATGTCGGGCATCTGCCCATTGCGCTCCAGGCTGGCCACGCCCATGGGCCGCAGTTTGCCCGACTTCACCAGATTCAGGCCGGTGGAGAAGGTGGTCGGGGTGACGTGCGAGCGCCCGGCCAGCATGTCCGGCATGAGCGAGCCGGTGCCCTTGTAATGGATGTAGGTGAACTTCGCGTTGATGGCACTGGCCAGCCACAGGCCGGTCAGATGCTGCAGGCCGCCGGGTCCGGCAGTGGCGAAGTTGAGCTTCTCCGGATTGGCCCGGGCATAGGCGACGAACTCAGCCATGTTCTTTGCCGGCACCGACGGGTGGATCAGCAAAAGCGCACTGCGCTTGCTCATGAGCGAGATCGGCGCCAGCGACTTCATCAGGTCCACCGACAGGTTGGTATAGGTCTGCGGCACCAGCGGGTAGGCGGCCGACATCAAGAGCAGGGTGTAACCGTCAGGGGCGGCGCGCGCGGCCAGGATCTGGCCTATGGTGGTGCCGCCGCCGGGCTTGAAGTCGACCAGGAACTGCTGGCCGAGGAATTCACTCAGCTTGCTGGCGAACAAACGGCCTTCGGTGTCAGTGGCGGCACCGGGCGCGTAGGGCGCAATCATGGTCACCGGCCGGGTCGGATAGGCGGCTGCCGGGCTGCCAGCCTGGGCCAGCGCGCCCGAAGCCAGGCACAGGCCCGACATGGCCATGACCACCAAGCCGCCTGACAGGCCGGGCCTTCCGGCAGCCGTGCTCACGGCGCCTGCGGTTCGCGAGGATATTCCGGTTGCCTTCATGCGCTCTCTCCTTGGGTCGGTCATTATTTTTGTAGAAAGGTCCAACACCACAAATTGCGGATTACCAATTACGAATGAAAAATGACGAAAGCGACATACGAGGGAATACATCCCTTGCGCTCCCCTCAGACGGGAGAACAAACGACGAGCTGTTCCCGACGAGCTGTTCCCGATCACGCACACAGGCCACGGCAGATGCCTGTGCGAGAATCGGATTTGACATGAAACGTGCTCCCGCAACCAGTATTTTGTTGGGTCAGGTCGCCTACGAGGCGATCCGCGAAGCCATGGAAAAGGGCAGCCTGAAGCCGGGCGAACGCGTGTCCGAATACAGGGTGGCGCAGTGGCTGAAGATCAGCCGCACCCCGGCGCGCGAGGGCCTGCGCCGGCTGGAAAGTGAAGGCCTGCTGGCGCGCCATGCCCGGCGCGGCCTGATCGTGGCGCTGCTCGATGACGATGCGCTGCAGGAACTGTATGCCGCGCGCGAGGTGCTGGAGCGCGAAGCCGCGGGCCTGGCGGCGCGGCGCGCCACGGAATCGGAAATCGAGACACTCAAGCATCTGGTGGATGCCGAGGCGCGCATTGCCGAAGACCCCAAGCGCATGTACGAGCACAACCTGGTGTTCCACCATCTGATCTACCGCGCCGCGCATAACCGCTACATGCTGAAGTTCCTCAACGCCATCTCCGATGCCATTTCCGCGCACCGCAGCATCTCCACCCTGGTGCAGGCCAGCCGGCGCCAGTCGGTGGTCCGCGAACACCGCGCCCTCGTCATGGCGATCGCCCGGCGCAACGAGGAGGCAGCTCGCAAGGCCGCGGGCGTCCATATCAAGTCCGCCCTGAAGGCGCGCACCCGGCTGCAGCACAAGGCCATGCTGGAGGCCGTGCAGCAACGCAGCAGGCGCCTCGCCAGGGACTGAGGCGACGGGACCGCCTCAGAGTTCCTGACAATGCGAGGGGATACATCCCCTCCCGCTCCCCTGAGTTGGGGCGCCTGACGGCAATTCTGTCAGGCGCTCTTAGAGTTCCGGACAATGCGAGGGGATACATCCCCTCGCGCTCCCCTGAGT
>CANJJT010000071.1:0-21401 GCA_947474715.1 Betaproteobacteria bacterium | reverse complement strand
GGACAAGCATGAGCGCGCAGGTGATTGCTGGCGCAAACGCTATCACTCGCTGGCGCTGCACAACTACACCGACTTCAACCACCTGCCCTACATGCCCTTTCCGTCCACATGGCCGGCGTATCTGCCCAAGGACATGATTGCCGACTGGTTCGAGAACTATGTCTGGGCCATGGAACTCAACTACTGGACCAGCGCGGAGTTCGTCCGGGGGAGCTACGACGACGCCACCGGAACCTGGAACGCGGTGGTTCGCCGCGGCGATGGAACCGAGCGCACCCTCCATCCCCGCCACCTGATCCTGGCTGGCGGCCTGAATGGCAAGCCGAGCGTGCCATCGATACCCGGCCTCGCGGACTTCAAGGGCGCGGTGATGCACAGTGGCGAGTTCGACACCGGTGTGAATTGGCGCGGAAAGAAGGCACTGGTCTTCGGCACGGGCAACAGCGCCCACGACGTGGCCCAGGATCTGCACAGCCACGACGTCGACACCACGATTGTCCAGCGCGGCTCGACCACGGTGGTGAGTGTCAATCCCAGCGCAAAACTCATCCATGCGAGCGCCCTGGACGGCACACCGCTGGAGGATGCAGACCTGATCGCCACCACCAACACCTACCCGGTGATGAAGCTGAACCTGCAGACGATCTCGGCCCGCATGATGGAGCTGGACAAGAAACTCATCGAGGACCTGATTGCCTGCGGATTCAAATGGGACATGGGCGAAGACAACACCGGCCACCAGATGAAGATCCGCAAGCGTTCCGGCGGCTACTACCTGAACATCGGCTGCTCGGAGCTGATCATCAAGGGGGAAATCGGCCTGTTGCAGTACGACCAGATCGAGAAACTCGTGGCTGAAGGCGCACTCCTCAAGGATGGCACGGTCAAGCCCGCCGACCTCCTCGTGCTGGGGACCGGCTTCCAGCCGCTGGAAACACTGGTGCGGGATCTGCTCGGTGACAAGATCGCGGACAAGATCGGGCGCGTGTGGGGCTTTGGCCCGGATGGCGAAATGAACAACATGTGGAAACGCACCGCGCAGGAAGGCCTGTGGATAGTGGGCAGCGGCCTGGCAGCCAGCCGGCAGTATTCACGGGTCGTGGCGCTGCAGGTCAAGGCCGTGGAAGAAGGGCTGTTGTCGAAGAAGCGTTGAGTGATGCCGGAAATCCCTCTCCCGCAGTCCACACCGGTGCTGGTCATTGGTGGCGGACTCGCCGGGCATAGTGCGGCACTGAGTGCGGCCGAGGCCGGCTGCCGGGTGCTGCTGCTTGAAAAGGGCGCCGAACATGGCGGAAGCTCGCGGCTCAGTTCCGGGTCATTTGCCTTTGCCGGCACCGGGCTGCAGAGAGAGTCCGGCATCGAGGACTCGGGCGATGGTCTCGCAGAAGACATCATCAGCGCATCCGGCGGCCTGGCCGACCGCCGGCTGGTCGACCTCTATGTGGCCCGCCAGTCCGACACCTTCGACTGGCTGAAGGCTTGCGGTGTCAAATTCCACAAGATCGCGCTGAGCTCCAACATGTCGGTGCCGCGCACGCATCCCACCGATCCGCAACAACTCATGGATGCCATGCATGCCGCGGTGCTGAAGCAACCGCTGATTACCTATGCCGCCAATGCGGCAGTGTCCAGGCTGGTGCCGGCGGGGCGGGGAGCGGAAGGCTTTACTGCGATCATGGCCGATACCGGTGCACACATAGAAGCGAGCGCCGTGGTCCTGGCATCCGGTGGATTTTCCAGGAACCGTCACCTGATTGCGAAGTTTGCACCGCACATGTCCCGCGGACTGCCCGCCGGGGCCCACGGCAATCTCGGGGACGGGCTGCTGATGGGCTGGTCGCTCGGGGCGGACCTGCTCGACCTGCCCTTCGTGAACGGCACCTTCGGGATGATACGCAACGAACACTGGCGCGAAGGCGACCCGGCTGCCGAGGAAGCCTATTTGCGTCTGGCGATCTACAAGGGGGCGATCGTCGTCAACCTCGAAGGAAAACGTTTCACCGATGAGTCCATCTCCTACAAGACCATCGGCGAAAAGTGCCTTGCGCAGCCCGATGCGACGGGCTTCCAGATATTCGACGCGCGCATCATGGCGGAATCCGAGCCCGCCCCGACGTCGCACGACCTCCGGGGCGCCTGGGACAAGGGGCTGGTGAAGCAGGCAGACACGATCCGGTCGCTGGCACAGGCGCTGGAGATCGATGCCGATGCACTGGAGAAGACGGTTGCGGACTACAACGAGGATGCCATCGCCGGTCGTGACCGCTGCTACGGGCGCACCTCGCTCAGCAAGACTTTCGGCAGGATTGCCCCCCTGGCAACACCACCTTTCTACGGCTTTCGCTGTACCACCGCCATCCTGGCCACCTACTGCGGATTCCGGGTGGACACGCAGATGAGGGTGCTGGATGTCCATGGCGAACCCATCCGGCGCCTCCATGCCGCCGGCGAGATCGTCGGCGGATTCCATGGCATGGGCTACATGAGCGGCACGGCCCTGGGCAAGGCGGCCATATTCGGGCGGGTGGCGGGCAGGTCAGCCGCCGGGCAGGCGATCTGATCACCCGTTTTCCGGTGACATGTGGTGTCAGGCCGGCAATTTCCTGCCGACATTGAGGACCATGGCTGACAGGGCGTAGTAGCCGCAGACCCCGATGAGTTCGGCCAGCATCGATGCTCCGAGCTGCGTCTGCGCAGCCTCGAAGACAGCATCACTCACCTGCTTCTCCTGATGAAGCTGAGTGCAAAAATCCCAGGCAGCCAGGAGATCCGGTGTCACAGCTGCAGGCCGCCTGCAGTTTTTCAGATCTTCAAGCGTCTCCGCCGTCAGGCCCAGCTTCAGCAATTCGGCCGAGTGGGATTTCCACATGGTCGCGGTATTCCAGTGCACGGCGGTGATGCAGATGCAGAATTCGGCCATCTGCCGCGACAGCGTCGCGTGGAATCTCAGGTATTCGCTCACCGCCTGGGCCCGACGTGCCAGTTCCGGCACGCGTATCAGGACACGCATGGGTACCGAGAAGGATTTGCCGTTCGGCGTCAGTTCCCGGTAGAAGGACAGTTGCTGCTCCGACATCTCCTCGGGGGACAGATCACGCATGGGCGGACGGTTTTCCATGCCCGGGGCGCCGCCGGCACCGGGCGGGCTCCCTGCCGGCAGTGAGGCACCCTCATTGGCATTCAGGCTCATGGCGATGAAGGTGTAGTAGCCCGACAGGCCGATCAGGTCCACAAGGCCTGCCTCACCCAGCAGCTCAATGGTGTTGGCATAGCACTCGTCGCTGACCTGGTGATACCCGTGGAGTTGCGTGCAAAAGTCCAGCACTGCTGCGAGTTTCGCCGCGAGGTCCGGCGCGCATGCAGGCGCAAGTTCCGATATCAACGCTCGGGCAGGCCCGCCTTTCACCATCTGCTGCAACCCGGCCTCATCCATACCGGCCTGGACGGCCCGGGGGAGGTGCTGCTCCCAAAGCCAGCGCGAACGCCATGCCCGGGCGCATGC
The DNA here is from genome assembly GCA_947474715.1 of Betaproteobacteria bacterium. Taxonomy (GTDB): domain Bacteria; phylum Pseudomonadota; class Gammaproteobacteria; order Burkholderiales; family SG8-39; genus CAIYPG01. The sequence continues at coordinate 17,899 of CANJJT010000071.1, read as the reverse complement.
CAGTATCGCCAGCGCCTGGCACGCTGGCGTAAGCGATGTCTGCGAATGGGCATGATCGCCCACGTGCAGCATCCGGCCGGACAGTCCCGGCGAACGAATCAGAACATGGGCCGCGGGGCCGACATTGCCGCCGCTGCCCTGCAAGAAGGCCGCATGCGCCAAAGCCTGCTCCTGGGTCATGTGCTCCGGTGCCAGTTCGGAAAATCGCATGGCTGCTCCCGCTGATGTGACGCTGATGTCGGATCATTCGAGCATATCACCGCGCTGCATGGGCAAGCCGCAACAAGGCTGCGTGCGGCACTGCGTGCGGCTTTGTGTGCGGCTTTGTGTGCGGCTTTGTGTGCGGCTTTGTGTGCCCTACCCGGCATGTCACCCACGCCATGTAAAAAACGATAGGTCGGCCACAACAGGTCGACCACAATAGGTCGTCCGCAAAATTGACAAGCGAACCTGCTCCACTAGAATGGGTCCCCCATGTCACCCTCTCGCCGGGACGATGAAACAGGGCGTCTGCTTTCCTGTTGCGGGCCTCTCGCACTGCTCATGACCATGACCATGGGGATATCGGCCCCGGGCAGATTGTTCCGGACATGAACACAGATCGGGGGATCGCTTATGCAGCATGCAGTGGATGATTTGCGCGGACGCGTGGCACTGGTCACCGGGGCGGGCCGGAATGTCGGGCGGGCCATTGCCCTCGCGTTTGCCCGGGCCGGTGCATCCGTCGTTGTGAACGGCCACAGAGATCAGGCCGCTCTCAGGGATGTGGCACGCGAAATCTCCGCCTGCGGCGTCGAGTCCCTCGATGTGCTGGCCGATGTCTCGGATCCGCTGCAGGTGCAGGCCATGACGGACCAGGTGCTGCAGCGCTTCGGCCGTATCGACATATCGGTATCGAATGTGGCGGTGCGGCCGCATCAGGCGTTTCTCGATATCTCGATCGAAGACTGGCAGCGTGTGATCAACACCAATCTGGGCGCTGCGTTCTATCTGGCCAGGTCGGTCATTCCCCACATGCAGCGCCTTGCCTGGGGCAGGATCATCCACATTTCCGGCAAGGATGCGTTCCTGCCAGGGCCGGGACGCGCACACAATGTCGCGGCCAAGGGCGGCCTGCATGCCTTCACCAAGGCACTGGCGGTGGAATTCGGTCCGTCGGGCATCACGGTCAATACCGTGGCGCCGGGCAAGCTGGACACCGTCAGGAGCCAAGAGGATGCCGCCAGATTCAAGGATGAGTGGGCCAGGGCCACGGCAAGCCTGCCGGTGCGCCGACTGGGGACGCCCGAGGATATCGCCCAGGCCTGCCTGTATCTTGCAGGGCCCGGTTCCTTCATGACGGGCCAGGTGCTGCATCTCAATGGCGGAGATGCCATGCTCGGATAGAGCGATGGGGCTGATTGCCTGCTGGATGTCCGGCAGGCATACGGGGCGCCAAAGTCCAGCCTGCTTGTCCAGTGTGATTGTCCAATGTGGTTGTCCGGTCTGCCTGTCGGACCGAATGCATGAGAGGAAGAAGATCAATGGGTGTCACCCAAAAGCTGGCTCAGTTCACTATCGGCACCGCGCCGCAGGCCATTCCGGCGCAGGTGCTGGAGCAGGCGAAGCTGAGGATCCTGGACACCGTGGGCGTGATGGTGGGTGGTGCCACGCATCCGAGCACGCTGGCGGCAAGGGCCACGGCCCAGGCGCTGGGCGGGGCGCAGCAGGTGTCCCTCATCGGCCACCGGGACCGTGTCGCCCTCGACCTGGGAGGATTCGTCAACGGGGTTGCCGCCCATGCACTGGAGTGCGATGACTACACGCGCCTGGTCACCCATCTGAGCGCAGCCATGGTCCCGGGGACGCTGGCCCTGGCCGAGCATCTGCAGGCATCCGGCAAGCTGACGCTCGAGTGCTTTGCAGTCGGCTTCCAGGTGTCCTCACAGATCGCCCGGGGCCTGGGCGCCGCCCTGTTCGACCGCGGCTGGCATTCGCCGTGCATGCTGGGGGCCTTCGGCGTGGCGGCGGCAGGTTCCAGAATGATGGGGCTGGACGAGATGGCCACACGGATGGCCTTCGGCATCGTTGCATCGGAGGCCTCGGGCATACGCAAGAATGTCGGCTCCATGGGCAAGGCCTTCCATGTCGGCCACGGGGTGCGCTGTGGCCTGTTTGCCGTGATGCTTGCCTCCAGAGGGTTCACGGTGGACCCCGACGCCCTGGAAGGGGTCGATGACGGCGTGTCGGGTCACGCCCGCTTCGGGCTGGCGGAGACCTTCAATGGTCCCGGCAATTACGATCTGGCCCTGATGGAGCAAGGGCTGGGCAGTCTCTGGGAATTGGGGCAGAACACGACTGTGGTGCGCATGCATCCGGGTGTCACCGCACTGGCTTCGGCCCTAGACGCCATGATCGACCTGTCGCGCGAACATGACATCGCGGCCGACCAGGTGGAGGCCATCGTGCTGGAATGCACGGCACAGGTGGCCAAAATCGGCTCCTACAAGGAAGCCAGTGACGGACACAAGGCGCGCTTCTGCCTGCCCTACAGCATGGCTGTGGCGCTCATCGACCGCAAGGCGGGCGTGGCGCAGTACACCGACGAGCGGGTATGCAGGGAGGACGTGCAGGCACTCATGTCCCGGGTTTCAGTGGTGGTGCCGGAAGACTTCCGGCATCTGCATGGGGCATGGACGGACACGGTCAACTGGGGACTGATGAGGCTGGGCGTGACACTGAAGGATGGCAGGCAGTTTTCCGACGCAAGAAGCACGGCCAAAGGCTGGCCGGAAATGCCGGCCTCCTGGGAGGACATTGCGGCAAAGTACCGCGATTGCTGTGACGGGGTGCTGCCGGAACGGTCTGTGGAGACCGGCATTGCCCTGATCGGCGACCTTGAGCATGCACAGGGGATGGATCCCCTGATCACGGCACTGAGACCGGATTAATCACCAATATCAATTATTGAATAACAAAGGAGGCAAATGATGAATGCATGGACCGAAATGTCAGGGAAGCTTCTTTCAGGCTGTGTGTTGGCTGCAGCCTGTGCCTTGCCTTCCCATGCCCAGCAGGACTACCCCTCGAAACCCGTCCGGATCCTGGTCGGCTTCCTGCCGGGCAGCACCTCGGATGCGGCTGGCCGCCTGGTGGCGCAGATGCTGACGGATCGATACAAACAAAGCGTGATCGTGGACAACCAGTCCGGCGCCAATGGCCTGGTGGCCATACAGGCGGTGACCCGTGCCGCCGGCGATGGCTACACACTGCTGCTGGCCACGGCCGGGGCGCTCACCATCAGCCCGGTGGCTGAAAAGGACCTCCCCTACAACCCGCTCACCAGCTTCAGGCCCGTCGCGCTGGTGGGCGCCTTTCCCTACGTGCTCGGGGCACGCAGCGACTTTCCGGCCAACGACATCAAGGGGCTGGTGGCCTACTCCAAGGCCAATCCCGGCAAGCTCTTCTTCGGATCGGCCGGAAATTATTCGGTCAATCACCTGGGTATCGAATGGCTGAAGGCGCTGACCGGGCTGGATGCCCAGCATGTGCCCTTCAAGGGCGGCAGCGGCGCACTGGCCGAACTGGTGGCAGGCCGCATCGACATCACGCTGGCCTCGCCCGGATCGGGCATGCCACAGGTGACATCCGGAAAGATCAAGGGCCTCGCGGTGACCAGTGCCGAGAGGACACCCCTCGCCGAAGGCCTTCCCACTGCCATCGAGTCGGGTGTGCCGGGCTATGTGGTGCAACCCTGGAACGGAATGGTCGGGCCGGCTTCGTTGTCTCCCCAGATCGCAAACCGGCTGAACGACGTCATCAACGAAGGACTGAAGCGTCCGGTGTACCAGGCCGTGCTGACTAAGCAGGGCATGTATCCGCTGATCGACACCCCCGAGGGTTTCCAGAAACTGATTGCGAAGGAACTGGCCACCTGGACAGACGTGGTGAAGCGCTCCCCCGTGCAGAAGTAGGGTTGATCAGAGCGTCTCTGGCGTTGAAGAAAAAGACCCGCGCCGCTTATCGATGAACGCCACCAGCTTCTCAGATCCTGGTGGCAATATTATGATCAAATCCGTGCACCACTCTTTTTCATTAAAGGCTGTATAAAGCAATTATGATCAGAGTACCCGCCATTCCTGCAGCCTTGGAGTAAGGCCTCCAACCCGGATCAGGTGCAGGCCGGGGGCTGCTGTCGGGCATCCCCTCACGCCGTGTCGAAGGCCGCGAGCAGCCAGCCGCAATCCTGCGCCGTTTCCAGGCGCGAGACGCGCGCCAGATAGTCGTCCATGCGGGAACCGGAAAGCAGTGGCCCGGCAAGCCGCCGGAATTTTCCGGTGACCTCGTCCTGGCTCATCGGATTCCACTCGGTGCCGCGCGGCGCGTCGTTCTCCCTCGCATGCGTCATGACGCCGGCGGCATCGAATACCTCGACACGGCTGAAGCGGTAATGTGAAAAAGCCTGATCCACCACCACTTCGAATCTGCGGCGCATCGCCTCGATTTCCGGGCGCCGCCCGTGGGCTTCACACGCAAGGCTGTGCTCGGGCACGATCACATCCGAATCGATCGCGGCATGCGCCAGGCAATACTGCAGGTTGAAGCGCGCCTCGTTGCCGGTTGCGGGCGCTTGAGGCTTGGACACGGCCGGCTCGATATAGGCCGGAATGCTGACCCTGATGCGCGATGCGTTCTGTAGCGGCACGCCCTCCCGGCGCAGCGCCGCCACCGAATCGATTGCCGAATGCATGTAGCCGCAACACGCATGCAGCTTGCGGCGCGGCTGGGCCAGCCTCCAGGCGGAAAAATCCCGCGCCACGTCCCAGGCGATATCGTTTGCCACCGTAGCGTAATAGCCCATGCTGCTTTCGAGCAGGTTCTGGTTACCGGTCATGCCGGCTGCGGCATAGGCGGCTGCCAGCAATCCGACCGAGCCGGGCCATGCCCCGAACAGCAGCGGCTTGACCTCACTGCCCTCGCCGAAAATCACCTCGGCCGGACACCAGCCGGCCAGCGCCGCACCGATGGCCATCGCATGGGCGGTCTGCCCTGCGTCGAACCCCATCAATCGGGATGCCGCAGCCGCAGCACCGATGGTGTTCGGAATGCCCACCTGAGCCAGCCCCGCCTGGGTAAAGGGCTTCTGGTGGGCATAGAAACCGCCATGCACCCGGCACACGATCTCGACACCGGTGACCACGGCCTCGAGCAATGGCTCGCCACCGGCCCCGAGCTGCTCGGCCAGCGCCAGCGCAGGCGTGACCGTGCCGATGCTGGCATGGCCACCGATGAGATCGTTCAGCTCGAACACATCGCCCATGTAGGCATTGATGCGGGCTGCCGACTGCGCGGAGAAACCGCCCCTGGCGCCGAGCACGCTGGATCTGCCCTGCTCGCCCAGCACACGTTCCGCCGCCAGCAGGCGCCGTGTTTCATCCAGGCGCGCCCCCGAGGCCATGCAACCGATGGTATCGAGCACGTTCAGGCGCGCCTCGTCCTGAACCACCTGCGGCAAGGCCGACCAGCGGATGCTGACCGCGTACTCGGCAAGCTCCTGCAGTAATGGACGCTTCACGCCATCGTCCCCCGTGGCTCGCTGCAGGTCCGCGCCGCCATCATTCGACCAGCACACCCAGGACATGTTCCGCGGCCCGCAGACCGGTCACGCTGGATTTGACCAGTCCGCCCACATATCCCTTGACGTCGCCGCCTTCGAGCCCGCCGGTGGTGCAACCCACTGCCAGCAGGCCCGCCACCGGCTGGCCGCTGGCCGCCAGGACGCGGCAGTGGTCATCGATACTGATGCCGCCCATGGTGTAGGTGATCCCGGCGCAGGCCGGGAAGGCATAGAAGGGCGCCTTCTCGATCGCATAAGGCGTGAACTTGGCCGTCGAGCGGGCCGGTTGCAGCTTGTCCGTTGCACAGGCAGCCACTGCACGGTTGTAGGCCTCCACTTCGGCCATCAAGCCGACAGGCTCGATGCCGGCCTTGGCAGCCAGTTCGGCCAGCGAGTCCGCCTTGTGCATGGTGCCGCCCCAGTCGGGCAAGCGGGGATTGGGCGCCACAAAATTGTAGGTGCCACGCTCATCCCAGATGCGCTGGTCGGCGATGACAAAGGTGTCGAGCGGATCCTCCAGCGCGGCAATGGCATTGGCCATGTGCACGCCGCCCTTGCCCTCATCATCGAAGCGCCGGCCATTGCTGCGCACGCCCATCCCGGCCGCAATCACGAAATCGAGCCAGGCGTAGGGCCACAGCCTGTCGTTGCTGAAGGTATCGCGCGACAGGACATGCCCGTAGAAGCCGCGCAGGTCGGTCGCTGCCGCACCGGCCTCCAAGGCCATCTTCAATCCGTCACCCAGACCGGTCTTGGCATTGCGCTGGAACACGCGCTCCGGATCAGGCGTGATGGGCCCGCGGGTCATTTCGGCATTCGTCTGGAAGCCGCCATCGGCAAGCACCGTATGCCCGGCACGAACCTCGAATGCAGCACCATCGGCTGTCTCGCCGGCAAACCCGGTCACCGCCCCGCCCTGCGTGATCAGGCGAACGGCGCGGTGCCCGCGCTGCAGGTTGCCACCCGATTCAGCCAGCTTGCTTTCAAAGGTGCGCAGCATGACATCGCCACCGCGCCCCTCCCATTGGCGCCCTTCAAGGGTCAGGGTGGGTGGCGCCAGCATGTGGGACTGGTAATCAAAAGGCCCCTTCATGAAGCGGATGCCCATCTGCTGCATCCAGCGCACCACCCGAATGCCGTCGGTGGCCACCGCCTTGGCCAGATCCGGGCGCGCATTGCCGCCGGTGACCGTCATGATGATCTGCTGCAGCTTCGCCGGATCGGTCAGGATGTCGGTCTGGGCGCAGTGCCAGATCCCGCCGGTCAGCCTGGAATTGCAGATGTAACGCTGGTCCGGTGTTTTCTCGAAAACCAGCGATTTCATTCCGCCCTGCGCGCAGCGCAACGCGGCAATCATGCCGGATATGCCGGCGCCGATCACCGCGACATCGCATTCGTAAACCTTCATTGCAGCCACCTCGAGTCTGTCTAAAAAAGAACGTGCTTTGCGCATCTGCAGGGTGTGGCTTGCGCCGCGCCCCCCCTGCGGCAATCGATCAGGTCAGCGCCATGAAGACTCCTCCTCGTGCGCTTAATCGGCGCAATGACCCATGAAGATCGGGGTCAATGATTATTGTTATGAATGCCGGCTGTGCTCACTTCACAGCGTGATCCAAGGAAGCGCTGATCAAGTTCCCAAAGGAAGAGAATGACTGAAAAACATCCCTCCAAAGTCGGGGATTCTCAAGGGGGCTGTGCCCCCTTGATCAGTACTTCCCTAACGTAGCACCCCCTGTCCGATGATGTCAATTTGGCCCGTGGCCATCACAAGCGAATGTGCGGTGCCGGTTTGACATGCGGATGCAGGCCACCTATAAGCTCTGTCTCGGTTCACCCACATGACAGGCCACACAGATGACCTACACCAAAGGAGAAAGCCCCATGGGTTTCAAGCAGGTATTGTTGCGTCTGCTCTGCCTGCTGATGGCAGCCGCCCTTCCCCTGACTGCCGCGTCGCAGGCCGATCCGAACTACCCCTCCAGGGCGGTCAGACTGATCGTCCCCTTCCCGCCCAGCGGATCCACCGACATATTGGGCCGGCTGGTTGCCGAATTGCTCAGCAAGGATCTCGGCCAGCCCTTCCTCGTGGTCAATGTGGGCGGCGCTGGTGGCACCATCGGCGCGCTGCAGGCCGTCAAGTCACCCGCCGACGGTTACACGCTGTTCATGGGCACACCCAGCACCATCATCAACAATCCCAACCTCAATCCGAAGATCGGCTATGACCCGCTGAAGGATCTCCAGGCCATCAGCTTCCTGTGGTCGCAACCGGTGGTGGTGATGGTGAACAAGGACGGCCCCTACAAGACACTGAAGGACCTCATCGCCGAGGCAAAGCGCCGCCCCGGCAAGCTGAACTACGGATCAGGCGGCGTGGGCAATTTCAACCACCTGGCCGGGGAACTGTTCAATACGCTGGCGGATGTCAATCTGACCCACGTGCCCTACAAGGGTATCGCCCCGGCCATGAACGACCTGATGGCCAAGACACTGGACGTGGTCTATGGCACGGTCGCCGGACTCACCAGTGCCAGCGACCGACTGAGCGGGCTGGCCGTCGGCGCCCCGACACGCTCGGTGTTCGTACCCGGCGTCCCCACGTCAGCCGAAGCGGGACTGCCTGCCTTCACCTACAGTTCCTGGGGCGGCATCTTCGGGCCGGCCGGCATGCCGCCGCGGGCCACCGAGCGGCTGGGCGCCTCCATCGAGAAGGCACTCAAGGTCCAGTCGATCAGGGAACGCTTCATGGCAGCCGGTGTGGAGGCCGTGTCCAGCTCACCGGCAGACTTGCAGAAGCACATCGTCTCGGAATACCGGCAGGTGAAGCAGATCATCGAAATCGCCGGCATCAAGGAATAGCCGTAGGGTCTGGCGAAAAGCCGGCCTTACATCGCCTCCAAGCGCTTCAATCTGTTGAAATGAAAAGTACCCCGCCCGGGTTTAGGGCAATTACGCCGACTATCTTGGCGGCGCCACAGGGATCTTGTCGAAGGACACCCCCTTGTCGGCACGATGATCGGCGGGCAATCCGAGGACACGCTCCGCTATGACATTTCGCATGATCTCGTCCGTCCCTCCTCCAATGCGCTTGCCAGGTGCATACAGGTAGGCCTGCTGAAACCAGCCCGACATGGGTGTGAGTTCAGGGTTCATCACCATGCCCGCAGGACCGTACAGGTCCAACGCCAGCGCAGCAATTTCTTGGAGCTTGCAGGCATTCACCACCTTGGCGATCGATGCTTCAGGACCGGGATTGCCACCACGGGATAACGCCGTCATCACCCGATAGCGGGTATAGCGAATACCAGAGGTCAAGACGTGAAGCTCTGCCAGCTTCTCCCGAATGGCAGGATCATCGACAGGACGCTTGCCGTTGTTATCGGGAATTGTGCAAAGTTGAAAGAAATCAGCGAAATTGGGCCCCACGATCTCGCCTACGGTTAACCGTTCGTGTGAGAGGGTGGTCATGGCAACCTGCCAACCTTTGCCTACCTCGCCCAGCCGCTGTGAGTCCGGAATGCTGACCTCAGTGAAGAAAACCTCGTTGAAGTTGTAGTCTCCGGAAACCTGCTTGATCGGTCGTACTTCGACACCGGGGGACTTCATGTCCAGAAAGAATGCGGTCAGGCCGGCATGCTTGGGAACGGTACTGTCGGTGCGGGTGAGCAGCAAGCCGAAGTCCGCGATGTTGGCCCGCGAGGTCCAGATCTTTTGACCGTTGATGATCCAGCGATCCCCTTCGCGGCGCGCGCGTGTGCGCAACCCGGCGAGGTCCGAACCGGCTGAAGGCTCAGAAAAAAGCTGGCACCAGATCTCCCGTCCCTGCAGAGCCGAGGGTACATGCTGCAGCAGATCTTTTTCGGATGCATAGGCCAGCATGGTGGGCATACACATGCCCAAGGTGATCTCGAATACCCCGCGAGGCACGTCGTAGCGACTCTCCTCCTGGTTGTAGATCACCTGCTCAATGGGCTTGCCCTCACGTCCACCCCAGCGACGTGGCCAGAGAATGGCGGCAAAACCGTTGTCGGCCTTCGCTTTCTGCCAATCGCACGCACGCTGCACCATGTCATCACTGGGATAGGCGCGCGTGTAACGGCTCTGCACCTGACTCTTGGGAATCGCATTCGCTTCCAGGAAAGCACGCACCTCTTTCCTGAATTTGGCCTCGGCTGGTGAGTCGTCAAAATCCATGATCAGCTAGTCCGCCACGTATTCGGGATGTTTTGTCAATTCGCTCATGATTCGCGCCTTCCATGACCTCCGGCTACCCACCACGAGAGCGAGCCATTCGGAACGTCTTAGATACAGGTGGCAATCGGCGTCCCAGGTGACGCCAAAGCCGCCGTGAGTCTGAATGTTTTCCTTGGCGGCCAGATGGAATGCATCTGTGGCCGACACGCGGGCAGTGGCTGCCGCAATGGCCAGCTCAGGCGCGTCGTTGGACAGGGCCCAGGCGGCAAAATAGGCGTTGGAGCGCGCGAGTTCGATCGCGACGTAGATGTCCGCGAGCTTGTGTTTAATGGCCTGAAGCGAGCCGATCGGGCGACCGAATGCATAGCGATTGCGAGCATATTCCACGGCCATATCGAGACAGGCCTGCGCACCACCAATCTGCTCGAATGCAAGCATGACTGCGACCCGATCGAGCAGATCATTCATGGCTGGCGCTGCGGACGAAGCGTCCCCGAGCCGCTCGGCAGGCGTTTCATTGAACTCTACATGTGCAATTTCGCGCGTCGGGTCGATGCAATCCAGACGCTTTCGGGCAACGCTCTGACCATCCAGCCGGACCAGATAAAGGCCCAGACCTCCGTGGTTCTTGTCCTTGGCGACGACAATACCGAGGTCTGCGATGGTGCCATCGGGAACCGGCCACTTTGTACCGGACAACAAGCCGTTGACGACAATGGCCTCGACCTGCGCATGCTGTGGATCGCCACGGCCCTCTGACAGGCAAAAAGTCCCGATTGTCTTGCCAGAAGCCAGATCGGGTAGATACTTCTTTTTCTGGGCCTCGTTGCCGTAATGCTGGATAGCCGGGATCGCGCAATAGACCGAGGAGGAAAAGGGCAAGGCGGCACCGGAGCGGCCAATTTCCTGGGCGATCAGGCAAAGCGCTTCGTGATTTCCGCCCCAACCACCGTCAGATTCCGGCAGGGCCGCGCCTTGCCAGCCCAGGCCAGCCACCAGCGACCAGAGTTCGCTGTCGTAGGCTGCTGCGCCGTTGAGTACCTGCCTTGCGCCGGCGAGTGCCTTACGGCCCTCCAGCACCTTGCGTGCCTCGGTGCCAATTTCCATGGCACTGGCAGAAAACTCAAAGTTCATGCTCGCTCCAGCAGAATATATGGGACAGCCTTGGCATCACGTGGGTAGGCCTGCCCCTCCCCTACGCAATGCGGGCTCATCGAGTACACCGTCATTCGGCCTTGGCGCCTGATTCCTTGACAATCACGCTCCATTTTGCGATTTCACGCTTGATGAAGGCATCAAGTTCAGCAGGCCTTGAACCGATGGGTTCGATCATCTGGGCAGCAAGCTTTTCCCTGACGTCTGCAGTGGTCAAGGCCCGGCCGAACTCCGTCTGCATCTTGTCAATCATCGGACGCGGGGTACGCGCCGGCGCCAACATTGCGTACCAGGCGGTACTCTCGTAGTCGGCCACACCCGACTCGGCGATGGTAGGCAGATCGGGCAGCGCCGCCAACCGGCGTGACGAGGTGACTCCAAGCGCGAAGAGCTTGCCGGATCGTACGTGGGGAAGCGAGGTGTTGGAGCCAAACGTGAGATGGATTCGTCCGCCAAGCAGATCCGTGGCCGAGGCTGCGCCGCTCTTGTAGGGCACATGGATCATCTTAACGTTGACCATCTTGGAGAACAACTCTCCCCCTAAATGCTGCGAGGTGCCATTACCGGCTGATCCGTAGGTCAGTGCGCCCGGATTGGCACGGGCGTGAGCAATCAGTTCCTTCACCGTCCGGGCTGGTACCGAAGGATGCACCACCAGGATGTTGGCCACTTCATAAACGAGGGAGACTGGCGTGAAGTCGGCCAGCGTGTCGTAGGGCAGCTTGTTATGAAGGGCCAAATTAATAGCATGGGCGGGCCCGGTTATCAGGAAGGTGTATCCGTCCGGGGCGGCCCTGGCCACGATCTCGGTGCCCAGGATGCCGCCAGCACCATTGCGCGGGTCAAACAGCACCTGTTGACCGTAGACTTCGGCCAGCCGAGTGCTGATCAGGCGGGCAACAATGTCGGACGCACCACCCGGAGCGCCAAAGGGCAGCACGATCCTGATGGGCTTGGTTGGATAGTTATCGATGGACTGGGCATTTACTGGCAACGCCACTGTCAGACCAGCCACAATCAATCCGCTGCATAACGCCAGTACCAATGCACGCATCTGGGTTCTCCTCCGGTTTCAAGGAAGGGGCATGCCTTTCCTGATGCTGGCACTTTCCTCCATATTCCCGCAGGCGGAAAAGGACAAAACTTGGGGGACTCGATCACACTGGATCATTGAAGCGCCCCTTTTGCACCGCAGCAATCCATCCACACTGATTACCCATTCACCGAGGGCCTTCACCAGCCAATTCAGCGCTCAGGACCAGTAAGTGTCTTTCAGCTTCTGCTTGTAGAACTTGCCAGTGGGCAAGCGCGGAAGCCGATCGATGAAGTCGATGCTGCGCGGTACCATGTACGCGGCAATCCGTTCCCGCAGGAAAGCCAGCAGCGCTTCACGTGCCGCATCTGAGGGAACGGTCCCAGGCATCAATTCGATGACCGCCTTCACTTCTTCGCCGAACTCCTCGTTCGGAATACCGAACACAGCCACATCGCTGACCAAAGGGTGCAATGCCAAGGCATCTTCGATTGCCTGCGGATAGATGTTCACCCCGCCGGAAATAATGGTGAACGCCTTGCGATCCGTGAGGAACAGATACCCGTCCGCGTCCAGATAGCCTACATCGCCAACCGTCACCCAATTGGCATTCCGCGGATGCCTTGCCCGGGACGACTTCTCCGGATTGTTGTGATACTCAAAGCCGTCGCCCTGAAGTTCGAAGTAGATCTGGCCGATGGTGCCCGCCGTCACTTCGTAGCCTTCCTCGTCGCAGATGTGTGGCACCCCGATGCGGGGCTTTCCCACGGAGCCCGGCTTGTCGAGCCATTCGCTGGCGCTGATGTAGGTGGTACCGATTCGCTCGGTGGCACCGTAGTACTCGTGGACACGTTGCCCCCACCATTCGATCATGCCTCGCTTCACATCGACTGGACACGGAGCCGCAGCGTGGATAGCCACCGACAAGGATGAAAGATCATATTTTCTGCGAGTACTCTCGGGCAGCTTCAGCAAGCGTACGAACATGGTTGGCACCCACTGGCTGTGGGTAACCTGATGCTTTTCAATGGTTGCGAGTGCAATCTCGGCATCAAATCGCCCCATCATCACGACGGTGCCCCCCAAATGCTGGGTACCTATTGAGTAGCTCAAGGGAGCCGCATGATAGAGCGGCGCGGTGGAGAGATAGACGGTGTTCTCGGAAAAACCGAACCAGCTCATGCGCTCGCCAAGCGCGAATCCGGCGTTTTCGATGGTGGCATCCTGCAGGCGCCGCTTGATGCCGCTGGGGCGGCCAGTAGTACCCGAGCTGTAAAGCATGGTTTCGCCCATCCATTGCTCGGGCATGGGCTCGGCATCCTGTTGTGCAAGAGCCTCTTCATAGCTGGTCCAATCTGCCAATCCCCTGCCGATGAGAATCCTTTCGGTTGAAACCGGAATCTGCCGTGACAGGTTCTGTGCAATCTCACGGTATTTGTCGGAGACCAGTACCGCTCGAGCACCGGAGTTGTTGATGATATAAGCGGCCTCGTCAGCAGTGAAATAACGGTTGATGGGCGTGAAATAAAGACCTGAACGCAGGGCGGCCCAGACGATTTCCGGATAGCACATGCGGTTTTCGCACATCAGGGCAACATGGTCGCCACGCCTGAGTCCACGGGAATACAGGTGCCTGGCAAGCTGAATGGAGCGATCATTCAATTGCCGATAGGTAAGGACTTCCCCCGTGGCGACGCTGACGAGAGCCGGCTTGTCCGGCGAATTGCGGGCGTGGTCTCCCAAATACATAAATCGCGCACCAGGTAGCAGCCTTGCATAGACGCTACCGGCCCCCCCGAGGAATTAAGTACGAGCATTAGACGCGCGTTGACCGGGAGGGGCCACCTACGATTTTTCTCACTTCCCATGCGTAATAATCAGCCGCGGGGAGGACCGGCGGTAGCCGCTCATGTTTCCGGTGCACGACTCCGAGCCTTGCTTGATCGGGGCGACAACGAAACTATCCGAGCTGTATGACCAGCGGCACGTTCCGGCGAATCAATCATCTGGCTCCGCGCCACGCTCAGCAACCACTCCCGGAAGGCGGCATTTTTGGGTTGTGTTATCTGCTCCACCGGGCACACGACATAGAACCCTGATTCGTTGCGTAGCGGGACATCGAAGGGAATGACGAGTCTTCCAGCGGCAATATCCTCGATAACGTAGTGACGCTGGGTAAGGCCCATACCCATGCCGGAAATCACGCACTGATGGGCGACGGCAAGATCTTCGGTCAGAACTTCGCTAACTGGCTTGAACGGCAAGTCACTTACCAGCTTGAACCATTGCAGCCACTCGTCTCTGCGCAAGTGAGAGTTATAGACCGTGGTTCGCAGGACGTCTTCTGGCCGCTTCAGCTCCAGCCTTTGCATCAGCGCGGGACTGCAGACGGGCACCATATCCATGGAGAACAGAAAATCCGAATGCAGCCCCGGCCAATTGCCCCGGCCAAAGCGGATGGCCAGGTCGATATCGTCAGTGCTGAAATCCGCCTCCTCGCGACCCGCTGAGATGCGTATCTCGACCTTGGGATGTCGTGCCTGAAACTCCGGCAATCTCGGGATCAGCCAGCGTACGATGAAATTGGTGTAACCCCTGACCGTCAGGATGGTGCGTCGCTTGCTCAGCTTGAGTTCCTGGCTGGCGCGATGGATCTGGTCGAAAGACTTGGTCAGGGCATCAGCAAACTGCCTGCTTTCTCGTGGCACCTGCAAGGTGTTGTTGATGCGCTGGAACAGTTTGAACCCCAGATAGTCCTCGAGGTCCCGGATGTGGCGGCTGATGGCGCCTTGGGTAACATTCAGTTCGTGGGCCGCCTTGGTGAAACTTTCGTGTCGCACGGCCGCCTCAAAGGCACGAAGGTGATTCAGTGGTGGCATGTATCTTTTCATCTGCCGACTCCTCCTGATTCTTGTGTTTTCATTCTATAGATCATCAGCTTCGGGCGGGGTCTACCGTGCAAGCGGGGGAGTACATGACTTCTTGCACCCAAAAACCGATCTTGGAAGGTAAAACTCCCCATAACCAGATCGTGATCTCGTAACCCTATTGGTCCACGAAAAGCAGTCATGCGCACGCCGATGAATCGTCATTGGTTGACGGCTGCTTACTCCACTACATTTGAAATCAGGCAATTCGCCGACAGCTTGCGGGCTGAACCGGATGCATTTGGGACAGCGGCGCCGCGACTTCGGCGTGCTGATAAGGATCAATAAACCGCGCCTGCTTCAATTGAAACGGGACGACGGGGCGGAGGACACTATGCCGGGCGCGTTGAACGGAATTAGGGTGCTGGATTTCTCCATGGGGGTAGCCGGTCCGCATGCCGGGCTACTTTGCGCCCAACATGGAGCCGATGTCATCAAGATTGAGGGGATAGAGGGAGATTGGGGGCGCTTGCTCGGCCGCCAGTATGGGGATCTGAATGCCTACTCGGCCATTTACAACCGCGGCAAACGATCCCTCTCCATTGACCTGAAGGATCCAGAGGCCCGACGTATCGTGGCATCCATGGCCGAAAGCGCCGATATCATCATCGAGGCGTTCAGGCCAGGTGTGATGCAACGTTTTGGCCTGGACTACGAAACCCTGTGTGGTCGCAACCCCGGCCTCATCTATGTATCGGTGACCGGATTTGGCCAGACCGGACCGATGAGCCAGATGCCTGCGACGGATGGGGTTATGCAAGCCTTTTCCGGCTTCATGTATCTCAACCAGGACAAGCGAGGCGAGCCCCAGCGGGTCAATATGATCCTGATCGACGCCGTCACCGGGTTGTACGCATTCCAGGCCATCACCACGAGCCTGCTCGAACGGATGGGCGGAAGCAGGACGGGAAAGCATATCGATTGCAGCCTCATGAAGTCGGCCATCTCGTTCCAGGCCTGCAAGATCGTCGAGAACCTGTTCGAGGGTGGGGCGCAAGCCATGTACGTACCGCTGGGAGCATTCCACACCAAGGATGGTTGTGTGGCCATCTCGGTAATGCACGATCATCACTTCGTGTCACTGTGCCAGGCATTGGGCAAGGAAGATTGGGGCAGCAACCCACTGTACGACACCCGCATCAAGCGCATTGAGCGCGAAACCGTAGTGGTTGAGATGGTGCGTACTGCATTTCGGCAGTTCACGACTGCCGAGCTGTCGGAGCGACTGACCGAGGCTGGAGTGTTGCATTCCCTGGTCCAGAAGTATCCGGAAATGCTCCAGCATCCGCAGGTCAGGCACACCGAGGCCGTCACATGGGTGCAGCAAGACGGCATCGGCCAGCCCCTGCCGTTTCCCAGTATCCCCGGGGTACCACAGAACGACCTGCCGGCAAGCATCCAGGCGCCGCACATCGGTCAGCATTCAGCAGAGATACTGCAGGAATGGGGGGCTGATCGCCCGACCATCGATGGCATGATCAATCGTGGCGTGGTGCGCATTTGGGACCACAACACAAGCGGGAAGGAAGCGTAATGTCAGGGCCACTGACCGGGGTTTCCGTCATCGAGATGGCCGGCATCGGTCCCGGACCTTTTTGCGCGATGCAACTGGCCGACATGGGCGCCAGCGTGACCCGCATCGAGCGTCCGGCGCTGGCAGGCATGTCTCGAAAGCAGGCAATGAGCCGCGTCGTGGCGCGCGGCGCACGCTCCGTGGCCATCGATCTCAAGCACCCTGGTGCATCGCGTGCCATTCTCAAACTGATCGGGTCTGCCGACGTGCTCATCGAAGGCTTTCGGCCGGGCGTCATGGAACGCCTGGGTTTGGGCCCGGAGCCCTGCCTGGCAGTGCAACCGAGATTGGTGTACGGCCGCATGACCGGCTGGGGACAGGACGGCCCGCTCGCCCAGGCAGCAGGCCATGACATCAACTACATATCGCTTGTGGGCGCCCTTTACTCCATAGGCCCCCGTGAATCCGATCCAGTCCCGCCGCTCAATCTGGCTGGAGACTACGGAGGCGGAGGCCTGATGCTGGCATACGCCATCGCCTGCGCCTTGCTGCATGCCCGATCCACGGGCGAGGGGCAGGTCATCGACCTGGCCATGGTGGATGGCGCCGCGTCCCTGATGGCACCAATCTACGGTGTCAAGGCAGCCGGACGCTGGAGCAGCGAGCGAGGCTCCAACATGCTGGATGGTGCGACCCCCTACTACCGGACCTACCGCTGCAAGGATGGCTGGATATCCGTGGGTTCATTGGAGCCCCAGTTCTTCGCCTTGCTGCTGCAAAAGCTCGCGATTGACCCCGCAGAATTCGGCAGCCAACATGACCAGCAGCAGTGGCCCCGCCAGCAACAATTGCTGGCTTCCCGGTTCGCCGCGAAGACCCGCGCCGAGTGGTGTGAGTCCATGGAAGGCAGTGACGTCTGTTTCGCACCGGTATTGTCGCTGGATGAAGCGCCGCAGCATCCGCATCTCAAGGCGCGCGGTACCTTCCTGAATCTGGAAGGTGTCGTCCAGCCCGCACCGGCGGCCCGGTTCTCGCGCACGCGCTGCGCCATACCGGCTGCGCCGTGCGTCCCCGGCGAACACACCCTCGAAGTGCTACGGGCCAGCGGGTTGCCGGAGCCGGATATCGAGGCATTGCGCCTGGCCGGTGCCCTGGGGCTGACGCAGCCGGCTGACGGTTAGGGAAACACTGAATAAGTTCCCATTTTTGCAGAAAGGGGAAACAGTGCTTCCTCTGAAGTGGGGGATATACAAGAGGCGTACCCCAATTGTTCAGTCTCTCCTTAGGCCATAGGGAATGGTTCTTCACCGATTTGCGGGGGAAAGGTCTGGTATCTGCGAATCTGTCTGCAGTGCCTACCGAAACAATGACCTCATATTGGGAAGCAGGGATAACTCACTACTGTCATCTCCGCGCAGGCGGGGATCCATTTCCTCGGAGGCAGTCAAAATGGATTCCCGCCTGCGCGGGAATGACGCTGG
>CANJJT010000070.1:0-21800 GCA_947474715.1 Betaproteobacteria bacterium | reverse complement strand
CTCTCCAGCGTGGTGTTCTTCAACACCTTCGTCTACGTCGGCCTGCGCACCACCCAGGCCATCAATGCGGTGCTGCTCAACTCCTGCATTCCGCTGTTCATCCTGCTGGCGGCCTGGCTGATGGACGGGCAGCGTGCCTCGCGGCGCCAGCTGTTCGGCATGGCGCTGTCCTTTCTGGGCATCCTCGCCATCGTCACGCGTGGTGAATGGCAGCGGCTGGCCGACCTGGGCTTCCACGAGGGCGATCTGTGGATCCTGGTGGCTGTGCCGATCTGGGCCTTCTATTCGGTACTGCTGAAACGCAAGCCCGCGGAGCTGTCCGGGCTGCCGCTGGTGGCGATCTTTTCCGCGATTGGCGTGCTGGTGCTGGCCCCGGCCTATGTGCTGGAGATGCTGTACTGGGTGCCGCCCGTGGTGCCCTCCTGGGAGGCGCTGGCCGGTGTAGCCTACATCGGCGTGTTCGCTTCGGTGGCGGCCTTCGTCTGCTGGAATGCGGGCGTGGCAGCGGTGGGGGCCAACATTGCCGGCTTCACCGTGCATCTGCTGCCCTTGTTCGGCACGCTGCTGGCCATTCTGTTCCTGGGTGAGCAGCCGCGTCTCTTTCATGTGGCGGGCTTTGCCGCCATTCTGGCCGGGGTGCTGCTGGCCACCTGGTCCGGGCAGCGCCCCTGGGTGCGCCGCCGCGGTGGCGGACCGCCTGCCGCCGGCTCGCGCTGATTACTCCAGTTTCAGCCCGGTGGCCTTGAGCACCGCCTCGGTCCGCACCAGTGCATTGAGGATGGTGGCGCGGAACTGCTCGGGCGTGCCGGTCATGGGATCGGCGCCGTTCTTGAGCATGGCGGCTTGCGTGTCCGGCTGGTTGATGACCTGGGTGATGCCTTGGTTGAGCGCATTGACCAGCTGCGGCGGCAGGTTGCCATGGCCGACGATGCCGAACCAGCCCGAGTAGTCATAGCCGGTGAGCCCGGCCTCGTTCAGAGTGATGAATTCGGGCGCCGAGGGCACGCGGGTGGCCGAGGTCACACCGATCAGCTTGATCTTGCCGGCGCGCACGTGGGGCGTCAGCGCGGTGACGCTACCGATGATGGCCGGTACCCGTCCGGCCAGCGTGTCGATCACCGCCTGGCCGGTGCCCTTGTAGGGGACCACCGTCATCTTGAAGCCGGCCATGTGCTGCATCAGTTCGCCGGTCAGGTGCGGTGAGGAGCCGATGCCCGGCACGCCGAAGGTGATTTCGCCCGGATGCGCCTTGGCGTAGGCAATCATCTCCTTCAGGTTGTGGTAGGGCGTGTTGGCGGCAACTCCCATCAGCAGCGTGGACAGGGTCATGGGGCTGATGGGTGCGAAGACCTTGCGCACATCCCAGGACACCGGTGCGACGAAGGCGGCATTGATGTAGCTGCTGCTGGAGGTGACCAGCAGGGTGTAGCCGTCGGCGGGCGCCTTCAGTGTGGTCTCCATGGCGAGGATGCCGCCGACACCGGTGGCGAGGTTCTCCGCGTTGAAGGTGGCGCCCCACAATGGCCCCAGCTTGCTGAAGACCAGCCGGCCGAGAAAATCCGCGCCACCACCCGGCACCGAGCTGATGATCACGCGCACCGGCTTGGCCGGATAAGCGCCGGGCAGTCCTGCGGGTTTCTGCTGGGCCATGGCGGGTGCCGTCACCAGGAGCAGGGCGGCCAGCATGCGCCTGGCGGTCGTGCGGCGCGGGGCCGGGATGCTGGCTGAATGGCTGTGGCGTTGACGCATGAGAACCTCCTTTTTCTCTTTGGCAGTGGCCAGGCCTGGGTGTGCCCAGGCGGCATGCGGGAAGGTCATTGTGGCGGGAAACGGCGCCAGCCGGGGATGTTCAGATAGCTGAACGGAGACGGGGGAGGGCGCGCCAATCTCCGAAATCGATGATATCAATCAATGCCGAGATTCAATGATGAAAATAGTCACTGTTCAGAATTGATCATAATATACTTTCCTGTCGGGTACCGGGGCGCGATCAATGGAAGGCCCAGGCATCCATGGCCAGCGACTGCAGTTCAGTGGCGTGATAGATCCGTTGCGGCCGGTAGTCCTCGCCGGCGGCACCCAGCGCGATGAACAGCGGCAGGAAGTGCTCTTCGCCCGGGTGTGCGCGCGCGGCATGCGGCGCGAGCTGGCGGTAATTGGCCAGCAGGTCCGGTTCGCGCTTCTCGATGCGCTGGCCCACCCAGTCGACAAATTCGGCGACGTACGGCAGCGCGGGCAGATCTGTCCGCCCGCTGCGCATCGCGCCGATGCCTTCACGCAGGTTGTGCGTCATGTGGCCCGAGCCAATTATCAGCACGCCCTGGTCGCGCAGCGTGCGCAGGCCGCGGCCGAGTGCCAGGTGCGGCAGCGTGCCCAGCGAGGGCTGCACGGACAACTGCACCACCGGGATGTCGGCCTCCGGAAACAGGTGCAGCAGCGGTGACCAGCTGCCGTGGTCCAGGCCGTGGGTGCCATCGATGCCGGCACAGATGCCCGCAGCCTTGAGCAGGTCGCGCGCTTCACGGGCCAGGTCCGCCGAGCCGGGCGCAGGGTAGCGCAGGTGGTCGAGGGCCTCGGGGAAGCCGTAAAAGTCATGGATGGTGTCGGGGCGGTCCGACCCGGTAAGCATGGGCACGCCGGTTTCCCAGTGCGCCGAGGCGATCAGGATGGCGCGCGGGCGTGGCAGGCTGTCGGCGAAGCCTTTCCAGGCCACCGCCACAGCGCCCGGCTGCAGCGCATGCATGGGGGAGCCATGGGAGACGAAGAGGACTGGCAGGCGCGCGGGCGGCAGATCGGACGCGGCAGGGGTGTTCATGGTGATGCCTTGATCGGGGGCGGTGGCCATGGGGATGGCCACCGCCCCCGATGCAGTGCGGCTTGTCCTTACTTCTGGCCTTCGGCCGCCAGTGCTTCCTTGACGGCGGGGCGCTCGGCCACGCGAGCGAAGTAGCTCTTGATCGCGGGATACTTGCCCAGATCGATGTTGAAGAAGCCGGTCCAGCGCAGCACCGTGAAGAGGTAGGCGTCGGCCACGGTGAAGGTGTCGCCCATCAGGTACTGCTTGCCCTGCAGCTGCCCGTCTATCCAGGTGAGGCGCTTGTCGATGAGCGCCAGCACCACCGGCTTGTAGTCGGCGGTCATCGCCGGATTGAACAGCGAGCCCACGGGCTTGTGCACTTCACTGGTGATGAAGTTCAGCCACTCCTGCAGTTCGTAGCGCTCGAAGCTGCCCGCTTGGGGGGCCAGACCGGACTCGGGTTTCTGGTCGGCGATGTATTGCACGATGGCCGGGCCTTCGGTCAGCACCTTGCCGTTGTCCAGTTGCAGCGCTGGCACATAGCCCTTGGGATTGATGGTGAGGAAGTCCGTGCCCGAGGCCGTCTTCTTGGCCTTGAGGTCGGTCTTTTCCAGGTCGAATGTCAGGCCGGCTTCACGCAGCGCGATGTGGGGCGAGAGTGAGCAGGCGCCTGGGGAGTAATACAGTTTCATGGGTGTTTTCCTTGTGGTGTTTGTTGTGTTCGTGTCGGTATGGCCGCTTGTGCACGATGGCCTGTGCACCGGAGGCCGCCGCCGCATCGCCGGATGCCCGGTGAGCTGCTGCGGCGGTGGGGGAGAACTTTAACGCATGCCCAGGTCGATCAGGCGGCCTTGGCCAGTTCCACCTGACCATGCTTCCAGCGCGCCGTGGCCGCGGCAATGCGCGCGCCGAACTGCCGGGCGGTTTCCAGGTCACTCGGCAGCGGGCCTTCCTCGGCGCTGGCATCCGAGGGCGACTGCGCCATGGCGCCGGCAAAGGCGCCCATCCCTTTGAGGTCATTGCGCTGTGCTGCCTTGCTGTTGGCGGGCAGCATGCCGGTGCCCAGCCAGACCATGCCGTGCTGCATGGCCAGGGTGAACTGGTCGTGCAGTGTAGAAAGCTCATCGCCATCGATGCTGGCCGAATGGGTGAAACCTGCGGCCACCGTGTCCTTCCATGCCTGGCCGAACCAGGGTTTGGCGCTGGCATCGGCGAACTTCTTGAGCGGCCACGAGGGGCCGCCCCTATAAGTCGGTGAGCCGAAGATGATGGCATCGGCCTGTGCCAGTGCCGTCCAGTCCGCCTCGCTGATATTGCCTTCGGCGTCGATGGTGATTGGCTGCACCTGGGTGCCCGGATGGGCGGCGGCCCCGGTGGTGATCGCTTCGGCCTGCTTGCGGGTGTGGCCATCGCCGCTGTGGTGGATGACGACGCTGTCGTTCATGTGATTCCCCTTGCGTGGATGTTTGATCGGGACGTGGTCGTTGGGATGTACCTGTGATCTCGCCGCTCACACGGCCTGCAGCGCCGGATTGGCGCGGGCGCCGACTCTGGCATTGGCCAGGGCGAACTTGCCGTCACCCAGCAGCGCCTGCGCAAGGGCTGCTGCCGCGAGAAAAGCGGGGTATTCCCAGCCACCACCGCTGGCGGTGAACAGCCAGCCATTGGCGGCGTGCGGGTAGATGGCACCCAGCAGGACCGGCACCAGCCCGGCGGCCACCCAGCGGGCATGCAGGCCCAGCAGGATGGCGGCGCCGCCCAGCAGTTCGGCTGCGATCACGGCGTAGGCGAGCGGGCCGGGCAGGCCGATCGATTCGAAGAACTTCACTGTCCCCGCCGGTGTGAACACCATGAGCTTGAGCAGGCCGTGGGCGATGAACATGCTGCCCAGGGCGAGGCGCAGCACGAAGGCTGCGTAGGGGGCGGTGCGGGTGTCGATGTTGGCGTGGCTGGATTCATTCATGTCTGTCTCCTGTTGGAATGGGATGAGTTGGATGCTGCGCCTGGTCCTGCGGTGATTCGGGGGCTGCGCGTTGCTGCAGCACGGAGGCATTCTTGCTGTTGTTGCAGCAGGGATAAATGGGGTAATCTGCAATGGATTGTTGCGATTTTCGGGATAATAGGAGGCGGCCATGGACCGGTTCACCGCGATGACGGTGTTTGCGCAGGTGGTCGAATCAGGCAGCTTTGCCCGTGCCGCAGAACGGCTGGACCTGTCCACCTCGGCCTGCTCCCGGCATGTCTCGGAGCTGGAGGCGCATCTAGGTTCGCGCCTGCTCAACCGCACCACGCGCCGGCTGAGCCTCACCGAAAGCGGCCAGGCCTATCACGAACGCACGCTGCAACTGCTGGCGGACCTGGAGGAGGCGGAGCAACTCGCGGCGCAATCGACCAGTTTGCCGCGCGGCACCATCCGGCTGACCTGCTCGCTCAATTTCGGCGTGCGCCATCTGGCGCCGGCGATGGCCGAGTTCCTGTCGCGCCACGTGCAGGTGAAGTTCGATGTCTCGGTGGCCGACCGCATTGTTGATCTGGTCGAGGACGGCTACGACCTCGCCGTGCGCATCGGGCAGCTTGGTTCGACCAACCTGGTAGCGCGCCGGCTGGGCGAGATGCGCGCGGTGCTGTGCGCCTCGCCCGCCTACCTGGCGCGGCATGGCACGCCGCAGGCGCCGGCCGACCTGGCGCGGCACAACTGCTTTACCTATGCCAACGTGTCGCAGCCTGGTGTCTGGCGCTTCGTTGATGAGGCCGGGCGCGAGCAGACGGTCAGCATCGCCGGCAATGTGCATGCGAACAACGGTGACATGCTGTGCGCCATGGCCGTGGACGGCGCCGGCATCGTCAATGAACCGGATTTCATCGTCGGTCCCGATGTGCGCGCCGGCCGGCTGGTGCGCCTGCTGCCCGGATGGCAGGGCCTGCGCGCCGACATCTGGGCGGTCTATCCCAGTCGGCGCCATCTCTCGGCCAAGGTGCGCGCCTTTGTCGATTTCCTTGCCGAATACTTTGCCGGCGCCGGGGACTGGTCCTGCGATGCTGCCAGGGTGGCGGTGCCGGCGGCGGCCGCTCCGTCTGCGGCTGGCGAAGCGCGGCGCAAACCGGCCGCCAAATCACCCCGTAGATCGCGTTGAATCCCGGATAAAATCAGCCTCTTGTGAAATTTCCGCGCTGCGCCCCTGCGGTGGCAGCCCCCCTCCATGAAACCCATGACCGCCGATGAATGCCTGGTTGAAGTCTCGGACCTGCATTTTTCCTATCCTGACCGCCCGGTGTTCAGTGGCCTGTCGCTGAAGATTCCGCGTGGCAAGGTGGTGGCCATCCTCGGTGCCAGCGGCAGCGGCAAGACCACGCTGCTGCAGATGCTCGGTGGCCAGCGCCGCCCGGACCAGGGCGAGGTGCGCGTCGACGGCAAGGTGGTGAGCAAGCTCAACACCAAGGAACTGTTCGAGCTGCGCAAGAAGATGGGCATGATGTTCCAGGCAGGCGGCCTGTTCACCGACATCAGCACCTTCGAAAACATTGCCTTTCCCCTGCGCGAAAACTACCAGCTCCCCGAGAGCATCCTGCGCATGATGGTGCTGATGAAGCTGCAGGCGGTGGGCCTGCGCGGGGCGCGCGACCTGATGCCGAGCTCGCTGTCCGGCGGCATGTCGCGGCGCGTGGCGCTGGCGCGTGCCATCGTCCACGACCCGATGCTCGCCATGTATGACGAGCCCTTCGCCGGTCTCGACCCGATATCGCTCAACCAGGTGGCCATCCTGATCCGCCAGCTGAATGATTCGCTGGGCACCACTTCCATCGTGGTGACCTATGACGTGAGTGAATCGCTCAAGCTGGTCGACTATGTCTACGTGATCGCCAACGGCAAGCTGGCCGGAGAAGGCACGCCGCATGCGGTGCTGGCCTCCGAGGATCCTTACCTCAAGCAGTTCCTCAATGCCCTGCCCGATGGCCCGATCCGCTTCCATGCCGATGCGCGGCCAATCGGCGAGGAAATCGGCGTCTGATCCGGCTGCGGTCCGCGATCAGGACCGTCGGTGCAGTTACGCCTGCCGAACCTTTGGGGCATGACCTGCGGCCAGTGCCACGATCAGGCGCGCGGCCCCTGCGGCGCCGTCTTGGAGGCTGACCCCGGGTGCGATGCGGGTTGCCTGCACAAGGTATTCAGGGTTTTCCAGCAGTGGCAGCAGTGCCCGTACCAGCCTTTCACCCGTGACCTGCTTGAACGGCAGCGTGCGCGACACGCCCAGGCGGGCCGTGCGCAGGGCATTGTCGGGCTGGTCGAAGGCCACCGGCACGATGAGTTGCGGTCGTCCGGCCACCAGTGCCTGCGACAGCGTGCCGATGCCGGCCTGATGGATGATGGCAGCTGCCTGCGGGAACACCAGCGAGTAG
Organism: Betaproteobacteria bacterium; assembly: GCA_947474715.1. Taxonomy (GTDB): domain Bacteria; phylum Pseudomonadota; class Gammaproteobacteria; order Burkholderiales; family SG8-39; genus CAIYPG01. The sequence continues at coordinate 14,605 of CANJJT010000070.1, read as the reverse complement.
GGCAGGTAGGCGAATTCCGCGATGCGAGCGTCGATGTCCCGGTCCGCCTGCGCAGTGATCAGGATGGCGCGCCGGCCCAGCTGGCGTGCCGCGGCGATGGCGTGCTGCCAGAAGTCGCCCGCAATCCTCACCGCCGAAGAGCCCAGCGCGAACACCAGTGGCGCATTCTGGGGGCCGCCGGCGTCGAGGAAGCGCTGCAGCCGGGCGGTCACCGCCGGGTCCGGCACCTGGCCGTCGTAGCGCGCAAAGCCGCAGGCATGGGTATTGGCAGGCCAGTCCGGCTGGCGCGCGGCCAGCAGCTCGGGAAACAGGGCGAGATTGAGGGCGGGGGAGAACTGGCCTTCGAAGGTGGCCAGCTGCTTGCTGGCCGGCAGGCCCAGATCGGCGCGCAGCGCGCGTAGTGGCGCCTCCCAGGGGCGGCACAGCAGCCGGAACAGGGCAAACACCCGGCGATAGGGGGCGACGCCGAATCGCCGCAGCGCGTGCAGCCAGGGCAGCGGCGGGAACACCGGCGGGTCATGCGCGGACAACAGGCTCATGGGCGAGAGGATGGTGGACGCCCAAGGCATGCCGGTTTGCTCGGCAATCAACGGCCCGGTCACGGCCAGGGGATGGGTGACCAGCACATCCGACGCACTGCAGAGGCGCGACAGGTCGGCATGCGTGTCACGCACGTAGGGCATGACCAGTCGGCGCAGCAGGTATTCCGGGCCACGGTAGGGATCGAACAGGCGCGGCATGAGTTCGTCCATGGGCGGAAAGGCGCTTTCCGGCGGACTGACCGCGGCAAAGCGCAGGCCGGCGGCCGCCACTGCGTCCCGGTAGCGGTCCATGGTGGCCAGCACCGGGTCGTGGCCGAGTTGCTGCAGCACCTGGCCGAGGGCGATGTAGGGATGCAGGTCGCCCAGTGACCCGAAGGTGGCCAGCACGACACGGAGTGAAGACATGCCGTGATTTTATGGTGAGCAGCAGGGGATTGCGCGGACCGGTGTTGACGCCGCTGAAGTCCCGTCGAAACTCGGGTGGCCCATCGCGCCGCACATCCATCCCGGTCTTCCGACATAATTGTCATCCAGCCAGCTCCGCTCCAAGGACACGCGATGAAAGTCAAAGAGGTTCTCAAGGTCAAGGGCAACACCCTGTACACGGCCACGCCGGACATGCCCTTGTCCGACGCTGTGGTGACCATGGCCGACCAGGACATCGGGTCGCTGGTGGTGCTGAAGTCCGGCAAGCTGGTGGGCATGCTCACGTTCCGGGAGGTGATCGAGGTGCTGGCGCAGCGCCAGCGCGAAGGTCGAACCGGCCCCACGCCCACGTTCTCGAAGATCACCGTGGGCGAAGCGCTGTTTTCCAAGCCGCTCACGGCCGATCTCGACATGGAAGTGGACGAGCTGCGCCGTGTCATGCTCGAGTCGCACACGCGTTATGTGCCGGTGATGGAAGGTGAGATGTTGCTCGGGGTGATCTCCTTCCACGACGTCGCCCGTGCCGTGCTCGAGGAGCGCAGCCTGGAGAACAAGCTGCTCAAGGCCTACATCCGCGACTGGCCCGAACAGGACAAGGAAGAAGGCAAGCTGTAATCAGTCGGGTGCAGCGCTGCAGTTCACGTTCCCATTGCTGCTGCATCAGGCTGCAGTCGCATTTCGGCAGCCCAGGGGCAAGGAGTCGCCTTGCCGCCAGTGTCAGGGCACAGCGCAGATCCACTGACGCCCTGGCAGCCGTGCTGGCAGGGTAGCCCCCCCGGACGATAGCGATGCGCTCAGCGCAGCATTGATTGGATGCGCAGGCTTAGCGTCAGCCGCCTGGTCCACATCGTCGGGGGCCGCAAGCCTTTCGCCAGGGGGTTCCCGTCCATTCGGCGGGGGAGTCGCTGTGCTAAAATTTCGTTTGATTTCAAAGGGAAAATTCAATGTCAGGCAACAGTTTCGGCACGCTTTACTGTGTCACTTCCTTTGGTGAGTCCCATGGTCCGGCCATCGGTGGTGTCATCGACGGCTGTCCGCCCGGCATCGCGTTGAGCGAGGCTGACATCCAGGTGGAACTGGACCGCCGCAAGCCCGGCACGTCCCGCCATGTGACGCAGCGCCAGGAGCCCGATCGCGTCGAGATCCTGTCCGGCGTCTTTGATGGGCGCACCACCGGCACCTCGATCGGCTTTGTCATCCGCAACGAGGATGCGCGCAGCAAGGACTACTCGGCCATCGCCGAAACCTTCCGCCCCGGCCATGCCGATTACACCTACTGGCAGAAGTACGGCATCCGCGACTACAAGGGCGGCGGGCGTTCCTCGGCGCGCGAAACGGCCATACGGGTGGTGGCCGGTGCCGTCGCGAAGAAATGGCTGGCCGAGCGCTACGGCATTCTCATCCGTGGCTATGTGGCCCAGATCGGCCCGCACAAGCTGGCCTTCAAGTCCTGGGATGCGGTGCGTGAGAACCTGTTCTTCAGCCCTGATCCCGATTCGGTGGACACGCTGGAAGCCTTCATGGACCAGTTGCGCCGCGACGGTGACTCGGTCGGCGCGCGCATCAACGTGGTGGCCAGTGGCGTGCCGGTGGGTTGGGGTGAGCCTGTCTATGGCCGGCTGGATGCCGATATCGCGTTTGGCATGATGGGCATCAACGCCGTGAAGGGCGTGGAGGTCGGCGCTGGTTTTGCCGCGGTGGAACAACGCGGCAGCCAGCATGGCGATGAAATGACGCCCGAAGGCTTCGTCACCAACAACTCGGGCGGTGTGCTGGGCGGCATCTCGACCGGCCAGGATGTGCTGGTCAGCATTGCCCTCAAGCCCACTTCGTCGATCCGCCTGCCGCGTCGCTCCGTCAACAAGCAGGGCGAGCCGGTGACCGTGGAAACCAAAGGACGCCACGATCCCTGCGTTGGTTTGCGCGCCGCGCCCATCTGCGAATCCATGCTGGCCTGCGTCCTGATGGACCACGCGCTGCGCCACCGGGCCCAGTGTGCCGACGTGGAGACCGGGACCCCACGCATTGCCGCGCAGCGTCCCGGTTAATCGGATATTGTTGCAAGATGCTGTATTAAAACGGTAATTTATGGATTTAGAGGGTGTGTCCGGATGCGCCACCGGGATAATACCCATAATACCTAGTGGGTTATCGGCTTTTGTCACCATCCCCAAGGCGCCGGTTTAGAAGTATCCTTGCGACTCGCCGACGCAGCGCCTGCCGGATCGTGAACTGCAAGCCGTGCCACGACGAGACAACGAGCCAACGAGAAATAACGCCAGATCCAAAAGGAGAATCCATGCCACTCGTGACTGCCTATGAGGAAGTGCCCAATCCCCGCATTCAGCGCAACCTGGCCAATGGCCACTTTGCCTGGCGCACCGATTTCATCAAGCGCCCCGAAGACAAGACCGTCGATACCCCGATGGCTTTCCTGGCCGAGGGTTCGGCCAACCGCACGCTGCGCTCGCATTTCCACATCGTTGACCAGTTCCAGGTGATCGCCAAGGGCGACGGCAAGATGGGCAAGCATCCGGTGGGATTCGGTGGCGTGCACTTCTCGCGCGCCTACACGCCCTACGGCCCGATCAGCTACGGCGACCAGGGCCTGGGTTTCATCACGCTGCGCGCGCATCGTGACCCGGGCGCCCAGTACATGCCGGACGCCCGCGCCGAACTGGACGCGGTGCAGAACCGCAAGCCCTGGCAGATCACCGCCATGCCCGACTTCGATCTCACCCCGGGTGAGAGCGGCGTGGCCATGAAGGCCATGGAAGACATGCGCGATGACCGCGGCCTGGGCGGGTTCTCCGTGGTGATGAAGGCGAGCGCCAAGTGCTATGCGCCCGATCCGGCCAAGGGTGATGGCCAGTACATCCTCGTGCTCAAGGGCAGCATCGTCCACGAAGGCAAGACCAAGAAGGAACTGACTGTCATCTGGGTGGGCAAGAGCGAAGGGCCGTTCCAGCTGGTCGCTGGTGAAGAAGGCTGTACCGCGCTGGTCCTGAACTTCCCGGTTCCCGGCGGCGGCATGCCCGACCAGTACAAGCCCCCTGCGGCCGATGGCAAGGGCGATTTCAAGACCTACCAGTGCATCCTGTGTGCCTTCATCTATGACGAAGCCACCGGACATGCCGATGCGGGCATCCCGCCCGGCACGCGCTGGGCCGATGTGCCGGATTCCTTCGAGTGCCCCGATTGCGAGGCCAAGAAGGCCGACTTCGAAATCATCGAGTTCTGATCCAGAACCGCTTTCAACGCTTTCCAATGCCATGGTGAAAGCCGGCCTCCTCCCGGAGGCCGGCTTTTTTTTGTCTTTTTGCCCGGTGATTCGCCATAATGCCGCGGCTGCTTCAGGCCCCACGCCATCACAACCCGAAAATGTACTGCTGGCCACACTATGAACCCTGATTCCTGTATGCAGGCCCTGAAGTCCTTTGCCGACAATGCCATGCGTGGCACGGCTATTCTTGTTGCAGCCGTGCTGCTTGTCGGTTGTGCTGCCAATGCACCTCGCCTCTCCGACGAGGGCATTGTCCGGCTACTCGCCAGTCCTGATCGCAGCGAGGCGGATCGCACCAATGACCTGCGCCGCAAGCCGCAGCAGATGCTGGCCTTCACCGGTGTTGGCCTGGGCATGCGCGTGCTGGACCTGGGGGCTGGCGGCGGCTACAGCACTGAACTGCTGGCGCGCGCCGTGGGGCCATCAGGGCAGGTGTGGGCGCAGAACGGTCCCATGCAGCCGGCAGCCAAGGAACGATTTGCCGCCAGACTGAAGGCAGCATCGCTGGGCAACACCACGCTCCACGAGCTTTCGTTCAGCACGCCCGTCCCGGCGGAGATCGCCGCGGGCACGCTCGATCTGGCCACCTTCTTCTTCGTCTATCACGACCAGGGCAATCCGGCGGTGGACCGGGCGAGCATGAACCGCGCCGTGTTCGACGCGCTCAAGCCCGGCGGCGCCTACGTGATCGCCGACCATTCCGGGCGCCCCGGCACTGCGTTCTCCGAATGGAATACCCTGCACCGCGTGGAGGAGGCAGCGCTGCGCCGCGAAGTCGAGGCGGCCGGTTTCCGCCTCGAGGGCTCGGCCGATTTCCTGCGCAACCCGGCCGACCTGCGTGACCGCATCGTGTTCAAGCCGCTGCAGCCCAATGACGAGTTCGTGTTGCGCTTCGTCAAGCCGCGTTAGCGCCTGGTCCCGTGGCCATCCCACATTCACTTTCCATAAAAATACAGTCCCAAGAGGAGTCTTCATGAAACCCATATTGCCCTTGCTGGCCCTCTCCGCTTCGCTCGTCGCGGGCGGACCTGCGCTGGCGCAAAGCCCGGCTGCCAACTGGCCGGCCAAGCCCGTGCGCATCGTCATCCCCTTCACCGCCGGCGGTCCGCTGGATTCGCTGACGCGCGCCTTTACCGAGCCGATGACGAAGAAGTTCGGGCAGATCTTCCTCATCGACAACAAGCCCGGCGCCGGTGGCAACATCGGCACCGACCAGGTGGCCAAGTCACCGGCAGATGGCTACACGCTGCTGTTTACCACCACGGCCATCACCATCTCGCCCAGCTACTACAAGAGCCTGCCCTACAACGTGGAGAAGGACCTGGCGCCCATCAGCCTGGTCTGCCTCAGCGCCACGGTGCTGGGCGCGGGCAACAAGTTTCCCGGCAACAGCGTGGCCGACCTGATCAAGATGGCCAAGGCCAACCCGGGCAAGATCACCTTCGGCTCCAGTGGCGTGGGCACCACCAACCACCTGTCCGGTGAGCTGCTCAAGTCGGTGGCCGGCATCGACATCCTGCACGTGCCTTTCGGCGGCGCCGCGGCGGCCCTCACCAGCATGGTGGGCGGACAGACCGACCTCATCTTTGCCAGTTCGGTCGAACTGGCCCCGCGCATCAAGTCCGGACAGGTCAAGGGACTGGCCGTGACCAACGCCCAGCGTTCACCGGCGCTGCCCGACCTGCCCACCATCGCCGAGACGGTGCCCGGTTACGAATCCACCATCTGGTATGGCCTGTTCGCGCCGGCTGCCACCAGCAAGGACATCATCGCCAAGCTGAGCGCCGAACTGGTGCCGCAGGTGAACAACCCCGAGGTGAAGGCCAAGTTCGACAGCTTCGGCACCATCCTCTTGATGAGCCGTCCGGAAGTGCTGGCCACCAAGGTGCGGGACGAGATTGCCAAGTGGCGCAAGGTGATCCAGACGGCGGGGATCGTGCCGGAGTGATCTGGCGATCCTCGATAGAGAATCGAGGTTGGGTCCTGTGAAAGGATGCTGATCCATCGCCGGCAACCGATGGACTGGCTGATTCGTTTTGTAGGAGGGGGCTGGGGGCGTGTCGTGCCGCGATGTACCTGCATTGGGGTGATTGGTTGACGTGTCAATGGCTAATTGCTAGTCTGGCATCTACGCTGGATCTACTCCGATGCCAGAATCTTCCAGAGGGGGCGCACCATGTCCGCCAGGCTTTCGTTCAAGCAGCGCCTGCGCCGCCGGGATGCTCTGCTCGGCTTTTTCATCAGCCTTCCTTCGCCTGCGATCGTCGAAATGATCGCCTATGCCGGATTTGATTTTGTCATCATCGACAGTGAGCATGGTCCGATCGGCGTGGAGACCGCAGAGCACATGGTGCGGGCGGCCCAGGGCTGCGGCATGGCTGCGCTGGTTCGGCTGCCCAATGCCCTGCCCATCACGCAGATTCTCGACCTTGGCGCCGATGGCATTGTGGTGCCGCATGTCTCCACGGAGGCCGAAGCCGCGGCGATCATAGACGCCTCCTTTTTTCCGCCTCTCGGCAATCGCGGGGTCACGACCCTGTCGCGGGCGGCCCACCACGGCTTTACGCCCTCTGCGGAATTTCTGGCCGGGCGCAACGATGCAACGGCGGTGGTGGTCATTATTGAGGACGTCAAGGCCATTCCGCATGTGCCGGCGATTGCCCGCTTGCCTGGTATAGACGGTCTGTTTGTCGGGCCCTCGGATCTGTCTTCCTCGCTCGGACACCCTGGTCAGCCAGGACACCCCGAGGTCGTCGCAGCGATTGCTGCCATCCGCGATGCTGTGCTGGAAGTCGATGGAGTGGGCCTAGGCACCACCGGGCGCGTAGCCTCGGAGGTTGCCGGTACCCTTGCGAGCGGATTCAGCTTCCTCGGTTTTTCCACGCCGCTGGTCATCGGCAATGCCCTTCGCGATCTGATGCGTGCAGTCAATCCCCGCCATGAGCCATGAGTTGTCTGTCTTTTTGAACGTGAAATCCAAAGGAGAGTGAACATGCCAAGGTACGAATCGCCCTATAACCCTGACTCCGCACCCAAGAACCTGGAGCACCTCATCTATGAGAAGAAGGGGCATGTGGCCTATGTCACGATCAATCGACCCCATGTGCGCAATTCCCTGCATTCCTATGCCTATGCCGAGATGCGCTCGTGCTGGCGTGACATCGGTCTGGATCCCAATATCTACTGCGGCATAGTGACGGGGGCCGGCGACGAGGCCTTTTGCGGCGGTCGCGACGTGAAGTTTCTCGCCGAGTACCAGGCCAAGGGTATACGTACGCCGCATGAGGATCCGAACAATCCGCTGTTCTGGTGGGGAGGTGGCGGCCAGCCAAGCGACGCCAACCTGGAAAAGCCGCTAATCGCGGCCATGAACGGCTTTTCCGTTGGGGTTGGATTGAGTCTGGCGCTGCAATGCCAGTTGCGTGTGATGGCTGATCACACCTGGATAGGAGACACCCATACCAAAGTGGGGCGCCTGGGCTCCGCACACAATCTTTACTGCAACCTGCCGCGCACGGTAGCTGCATACCTGACGCTTTGCAACGGCCGCTTGTCGGCACAGGAATGCCTGCAGTTTGCGATCGTCAACAGGGTGGTGCCGAAGGAGAAACTTATGGCCAGTGCCGAGGAGCTTGCGGAAATGATCAGCCTCAGTTCGCCGACTGCGGTGCAGGCCGCCGTGCGCCTGTACCGCCTGGCCGGAGCCTATGATCCGGCATTGGTGTCCTACGCCCGCCATCTTGACCAGGAAATCGCCGAGAACGAAGACGGTGCCGAAGGACCACGTGCCTTCAAGGAAAAGCGCCGTCCGGTCTGGAAGGGACGCTAGTCTTGCCCAAGATCGGAAGGTCATCCTGACATGCAGGCCCCTTCCCTGGTCAGTACGCCACCGTTTGGCGAGCTGACGCCGCTGCTGGCCCCGCGCTCAGTCGCCGTCATCGGTGCGTCTGACCGCGAAGGCAACCTGGGCGGCGTGGCCGTCGGCTTTCTCAGCAAGTTCAAGTTCCATGGGCCGATCTGGCCGGTGAATAGCGGCCGGAGCCATGTTGCCGGGCTGCCTTGCTATGCAAGCCTGCGCGAGTTGCCCGGGATACCGGACCTAGCAATCCTCTCGGTTCCCTCCGAATCGGTCGCCCCGGTACTGAGGGAATGCGCCGAAGTCGGCGTGCCCGCGGCCATTGTCTGGGCCGGGGGATTTGCCGAAGCCGGCGAGGAAGGCCGTGCCCGCCAGCGTGAGCTGGAAGCGATATGCGGTGACAGCGGCATCAAGCTGTGCGGGCCCAACTGCATTGGAATCATCAATACCTCCATCGGGCTGACCGCCTCCTTCAGCTCCATGATGTACGAACACGACCGGCTCACTCCGGGTGCCGTTTCCATGGTGAGCCAGAGCGGGGGACTGAGCGTCATGGCGCACGCGCGCGCGCAGGAACTGGGGTTGGGGTTTCGCCTCACCATCAGTTGCGGTAACGAGGCTTCGCTCGGGATCCCGGATTTTATGCATGCGCTGACGCATGATACGGGTACCCGCGTCATCGCCGTTTATACCGAAGGACTGTCCGATGCGGCGCGCTTTGTCGAGGCGCTGGCAGCGGCAAGGCGCAGCGGCAAACCGGTGGTCATGCTCAAGGGCGGCGCGACCGAGGCCAGCGGCCGTGCCGCGCTTGCCCATACCGGACGCCTTGCCGGCATGGATCGCACCTACGAGGCTGTGTTTCGAGAATTTGGCGTGATCCGCGTTCACTCCACCGAGGAATTGCTGGATGTATGCCTGCAGCTCTCGTCCATGAAGCCCGGGCAACTGCCCGCCGGCCGGCGAGTGCTCGTGTCCACGTTCGGCGGGGGCAGTGGTGTGATCTGCACTGACCAGTGCGACCGTGAAGGCCTGCAGGTCCCGCAACTGGACGAGCATACAATGAAGGCTGTGGCACCACTGCTGACACCCATCAGTTCGGCACTTAATCCGGTGGACATGACTCCGGGCATCATGACCACGCCGAAGTACCGCGCCAACATGCCCGAGGCCTTTCGTACGCTATCCGCGGCGCCCGGGATAGACAGCTGGATATTTCTCTCCTCCGGCTTCGGCAGCCTCGCACCCCAGCTGGTGGAAATGTTCGACGACCTGCGCCAGGACACCGCCAAAACTCTCTGTCTCACCTGGCAGGCCATGCCCGAAGGCACCCGGGAAAACCTGGCAAGGCGCGGCATCTACACCTTCACGGAGCAGGCGCGCGCTGTGCGCACGCTGGGCTACATCACGCGCCACGCGGAGGACTTGCGCCATCAGATTCACCGCAGCGAACAGGTTCCGGAGCCGTTTTACTGGGACCGCTTCGTCAGCGCCGGTGAAGGCGTCATCTCCGAACACACCGTGGCCGGCATTCTCCAAGCTGCACGGCTGCCGGTCGCTCGCGGGCAGCTTGCCACAACCACCGCCGATGCCGTGCGCATCGCTACCGAGATAGGGTTTCCCGTGGTGCTTAAAGGCATCTCTCCAGCGATCACCCATCGCGCCGCGGCCGGGCTGGTGGTCCTCAACCTGGATTCAGCCGAGGCCGTGATGCGCGCCGACACGTTATTTCGCGAGCGCGCCGCAAAGTTGGGCGTCACCCTGGAGGGCACCTGGGTGCAGCATATGTTTGCTGGAGCCCAGGAACTGTTGGTGACCGCCTTTCGGGACCGGGAATTCGGCGTCATGGTGGGCTGCGGCATGGGCGGTGGCTTGACCGAGGTGATCGACGATGTTGCTTTGGCCCGTGCCCCACTGGAAGCCCAAGGCGCGTTTGACCTGCTCTCCCGGCTGCGCACTCTGCGGCGCCTTCCACATCTTGTCACCGAATCGCAGCAACGGCAGGCGGCTGATTTCATTGCCAGCTTTTCCGCGTTGGTTGCCACCGCGCCCTGGGAGCAATTCACCTTCGAAGTCAATCCACTCAAACTGGGCGTCGACAGCGTGGCCGCAGTCGATGGCCTGTTGATCATCGGCTGAGGAGAAGCGATGTCCTGTGTGCTGGCCATGCCCGCCCTGCCTGCCGCGGCTGTCAGCCAGCTGCGAAAGGAATTCACCGTCCACGTACTGCCGGCCAGCGCGCGAATGTCCGACTTGGCAGGCATTCGTTCTGGGGACATTCGCGGCATCGCAACGGGAGGTACCAAGACCGGCTGTGGGATGCTCAGCCACGCGCTCTTCGACCAGTTGCCCGGCCTGGAGATCATTTCCTCCTACTCCAGCGGCCTGGACAGCATTGATACGGAGGCCGCTGCAGCGCGAGGCATCGTTGTTGCGCATGCGCCTGACGTGCTGGCCGAGCCGGTGGCTGATATTGCGCTGGCGCTTTCCCTGGACATCATGCGTGGTGTCACCGCCGGGGATCGCTATGTGCGCTCAGGCCGCTGGCCCAGGGAAGGCAACATGCCGCTGGCCACACTGGCGGGGGGGCATACCGCCGGCATCATCGGCCTGGGGCGCATCGGCAAGGCCGTGGCGCGTCGGTTGGCAGCGTGCGGGATGTCCATCGCCTATTTCGGACGCAAGCCTCAAGACGTTCCATACCGCTACTACGCCGACCTGCACGACATGGCTGCCGACAGCGACCTATTGCTGGTGTGCTGCCCGGCCACCCCGGCCACACGCAACCTAGTCAATGCACAAGTGCTGCAGGCGCTGGGGCCGGAAGGCTTCCTGGTGAACGTCGCGCGCGGGTCCATCGTCGATGAGCCTGCACTGATCCGGGCATTGGCGCTGAAGCACATCGCCGGTGCGGGACTCGATGTCTGCCAGAATGAACCCAATCCCGACCCGGCCCTGCTTGCCCTGGACAATGTGATCATTCTCCCTCACCTGGGCGCATCGACTGTGCAGACCCGCCAGGACATGTTCGATGTCATGGCCGGGAACCTGCGACTGCATTTTCAAGGCAAGCCGCTGCTCAGCCCCTATCGCCCCGCTTGAGACACGGCGCTAGTCAAACTCGATTTTCAGAGCTCTGATCACCCGGCTCCAGGCCTCCACTTCAGAGGCGATGCGCCTGGCCAGCACTTCGGGTGATCCTCCCTCGGCCTCGAAACCCTGCTTGAAGTGAAAGGCGCGGAACTCCGGGTCTTTGAGAAACTCGTTGTAGTGACGATTCAGCACATCGATGACCTCGCGGGGCGTCTTAAGCGGCGCGGTCAGGCCGTTCCAGGCGACAACGTCGACATTGGCAATGCCGGCCTCCTGCATTCCGACCACTTCCGGCAGCGTGGGAGTGCGTCGCGCTGAAATCACCGCTAGCGGTCGTAGCTTTCCGGAATCGAAATGCGGCTTGAGTACGGTGGCGGCATCCAGTCCGACCTGGATTTCGCCGGACATCACGGCCACTGAAGTCTGCGCTGTGCCTTTGAAGGGAATGTGCACGATATCGAGGCCCGTTGACTGTTTGAACACCTCGAATGCCAGGTGAGTGGTGGAACCCACACCCACTGATCCGTAATTGATCTTGCCCGGGCGGGCCTTCGAATAGGCGATGAGCTCCTGAATGGACTTTACCGGCAGCGACGGACTTATATAGAACACGAAGGTGGAACTTGTCATCTGGATCACCGGTGCAAGATCGGTGCGCAGGTCGAATGACGCCTTCAGCTTGGCCGAGAGAATCCCGGCACTAGCCGTGGTGCACAGCAGAGTGTAGCCATCAGCAGGGGCCGCCATGACATGCTTGATGGCCAGTTCGCTCGCCGCCCCGGGGCGGTTTTCCACCACCACCTGCTGCCCGGTGGCGGCGGTGAGTTTGGCCCCCCAGGCACGGCAGACCAGATCAGCCGCCCCGCCAGCGGCAAAGCCCAGCACGTAGCGCATGGGTTTGATCGGGAAATCCGCCGCGACTGCAGCTGCCGGCAGCGAGCTGGCCAGCAATGCTGCGCACAGGGTTGCGCGCCGGATAACGCCGGCAGCCTGCCTTGTTCTGATCATCATGCTGGAGCCTCCTATGTAAGCAATCGCGCCATCGCGCGGCGCGGCCGTGGCCGCGAAATGGATTCCGATTTCGGGTCCGGCCAGTCAGGTGCACCTACTTCCGGCTCTTTGCGATCTGTTGTGCGGCGCCCATGACACCCTGGCGTAGTTTCGTCGCGCGCTTGCCGCGCTGCGCAGCCAAGGAAGCCGCATCCGCTTTGTTGGCGGCTTCGGAAGACTGAAACAGGCGATCGAGTATGCTCTGCAGGGCGGCATGCTCGTCCGCACTGATGCAAGCAAACAGCCTGGCCTGGCGCCGCACCCGGGCCGCATGGATGCGGTCTGTAACGTCCTTCCCAACTGCGGTGAGGCTCCAGATGTACTTGCGCTGGTCTGTCGGATCTGCGCTCACCGCGACCAGGCCGCGCTTGAGCAGCTTGTCCAACGCCCGGCTTACCAGCGCCTTGTCCATTGCGGCGATGTCCACGACCACGCTCGAAGACAGGGGCGAATAGCTACTGATCACCGACAGGACCCGAATCTCGGGGACGCTCAGGTCGAAGTGCGCCATGAAATACTTCGTGGTGCCCTTGGTAAGCGAGCGCGCCAGCTTGTGGATTCTGTAGAGCGCCGAATCGGTGATGCGGTACTTCTTTTGCGTAGTGGCCATGCACGGAGCCTGTTTCAACCTTGCCGGTCTGAGTATAGCGCTGCGTGCAGGTATCACCGCATCCTTGCATCGCCCGGCGAGCCAATCGATGAACTGTCAATTGAAATCGATGTTTCCATCCCGGATCACCTTGCTCCATTCGGATACTTCCTTGGCGATCAGTCGACCAAGATCTTCCGGAGTGCCGCCGCCGGTCTCGTAGCCCTGATCGAAGAAGTTCTTCTTCACTTCGGGCTCCAGCAGGATGGCGTTGTAGTGCCGGTTGAGTGTGCCGATGATGTCTCGCGGTGTCTTTACGGGGGCCGTCAGACCAGTCCACGCGATCACGTCCACTCCCTTTACGCCCGCTTCCTCCATGCCCATCACGTCCGGCAGTGCGGGTGAGCGGCGCGCTGAAATGACCGCCAGCGGTCGCAGCTTGCCCGAAGCAAACTGGCCGCGCAGCGCAGCGGCTGCATCCAGCCCGACCTGTATTTCGCCGGTCAGAACGGCGGTCACTGCCTGGGCAGTGCCCTTGAAGGGAACATGCACCACATCTATGCCCGTTGCGGATTTGAACAATTCCATAGCCAGGTGTGGTGTGGAGCCCAGGCCCACAGAGCTGTAGTTCAGCTTGCCGGGCTGGCTCTTGGCGTATGCGATCAGCTCCTGTATGGACTTCACCGGCAGGTTCGGGCTGGCGTAGAACGCGAAGGTGAAGCGCGTCATCTGGATCACCGGGGCCAGGTCGGTGCGCAAGTCAAAGGGCGGCCTTAATTTTCCAGAGAGGATGCCGGCGCTGGCCGTAGTGCAAAGGAGCGTGTAGCCATCGGCCGGCGCAGCCATGACATGCTTCACCGCCAACTCGCTCGCCGCCCCCGGACGGTTATCAACGGTCACCGGCTGTCCCGTGATGGCGGTCAGCTTCTGGCCCCAGTAACGGCAACTGATATCGGCACCGCCACCGGCGGCAAAACCCACAACGTAACGCATGGGCTTGACTGGGTAGTCGGCAGCGCCGGCAATGCTGCTGGCAGACAGCATCAGCGCAAGGCCGCATGCCCGCAGATGGCCTGACATCGTGGTGGCATTGTCACATGATGGATTTGTGTTCATCCCGCCTCTCCTCCGTTGATGAGTCCAAGTGTCGTCACTGCCCCGGGGAAACTTTCGAAAACCGGGAGGCATCCCCATGCCCCTGTGATTGCGCCATGAAAAACAGGCATTTTTCAGAGTCTTCCTGATTCTTTGTTTATGGCGGATGCAGTTCCGCTCTAATGATTCCAATGTGATTCTCGGCAGATTCCCGGCTCGCCCGGAGTCTTCTGATGCTGCTTGCTGCCATAAAAGCATAATGGTTGAATGCTTAACTTTATCCGAATCGCACCCGCGTTTCCACAAGTGCCTGGTGGGCGGGTTTTGGCGCTGTGCAACATGGCCTGCGATGGTGTGGGGTTTTCGGATACTTGCCCAATCTGCAAAGGATGACTATATGCCGAAGTTTTGCGCCAACCTGAGTTTCATGTTCACCGACGCGGAATTTCCGGACCGCTTCGATCGGGCTGCCGCCGAAGGGTTCCGGTCGGTTGAATTCCATTTTCCTTACGCTCTTGACAGGAAAATGCTGGTCGACCGGGTGCGCCAGGCAGGTGTCGAAGTGGCGCTGTTCAATCTTCATGCCGGAGACTGGAGCAAAGGGGATCGCGGAATCGCCTGCATTCCGTCGCGGATCGCTGAGTTCCGGGATAGCATCCGGCGCAGCATCGATT
>CANJJT010000069.1:0-21855 GCA_947474715.1 Betaproteobacteria bacterium | reverse complement strand
CCGACAATCGCACCTGCCTTGCCCCCCTGAATGCGCTTTTTCCTTGCCTTGCACAAGGCAGCCATGGGTTTTGACGAAAGCCATCGATCTCCGGCGTCATTCCCGCGCAGGCGGGAATCCATGTTGACTGCCTCCAAGAAAATGGATCCTCGCCTGCGCGGGGATGACAGTAGTGAATTATCCCTGCTTGCAGATATGAGTCGATTGTTATCCAGGTACTAAAAACAGATTTGGCAGGTGCCAGACTTTTCCCCGGAAATCGACGAAGAGCCATGAAAAAGGGCCGCTGCCGGTAGCCGGCAGCGGCCCTGTTCTTTCTGTTGCCGAGCTTGTCGACGGCCGGCCTAGTCGCTGGTGGAGAATCCCAGCAGGTGCAGCAGGCTGGTGAACAGGTTGAAGATGGACACGAACAGGCTTACCGTCGCCATGACGTAGTTGGTTTCGCCACCGTGGATGATGTTGCTGGTCTCCCACAGGATGAGGCCGGAGGAGATCAGCACGAAGGCGCCGGACACGGCCAGCGACAGTGCCGGGATCTCGAAGAAGATCGCCGCCAGGCCTGCCAGGAAGGCCACCAGCACGCCCACCATCAGGAAGCCGCCCATGAAGCTGAAGTCCTTGCGGGTGGTGAGGGCATAGGTGGACAGACCCAGGAAGATGGCCGCCGTGCCGCCCATGGCCGTCATGACCGTCTGCCCGCCGTTGGGCATGGCGAGGTAATGGCTGATGATGGGGCCGAGGGTGTAGCCCATGAAGCCGGTGAGGGCGAAAATGGACACCAGCGCCCAGCCGCTGTTGCGCAGTTTCATGGTCGCGAACAACAGCCCGAAGTAACCCACCAGGGTGATGATCAGTCCCGGATGGGGCAGGTTGAGCGCCATGGCCGTGCCGGCGCTGACCGCGGCAAAGGCCAGCGTCATGGACAGCAGGATGTAGGTGTTGCGGATGACCTTGTTGGTATCCAGTACCGAAGCAACGTTGCCGGTAGCATCCATCTCGGCGTAGGTCCTGGCCGGGGTGTTATTGAGAAGGCTCATTGACGTCTCCAGTTCAATTTCTCATCAAAGATATCAGGCTGATGCCTGCAGTGCGCCGGTAGTGTAGGGGGCTCGCCCTCCCGCATGCAAGTACCTTCGGGGTGACGTCCCGGCACTGCCACGGTGCTGGCTCATGGCCGGCCTCCATTTGGACCCGGGTTCCCCGAATGGGTTCCCGGCGCCGCACGCAATGTTTTGGCGGGTCCGCGCCTGGATGCCTGTACCAGGCCCGGGGCCGGAAAGATCCGGGCACACCGCCGCGTTCGGCTTTAGGAACGCGCACTGGTGGCATCACACTTCGTCTAGACTAGCTCTCCCGACAGGCACAGAGCCCGACTCGATCGAGCCACCCATTCCTGGCGGGACCACAAGGAGGAGTGCGCACTATCATGGTTCGCCGAACCGCTGTCATCCGTCTGTCTTCGGCCACGCCAGCCCGGTTGCTGTGGTGCGCCTGCATCCTGACGGTAGGCCAGCAGAGGCGCCCGTCTGCATGAGTGTCCCGGCGCTGCAAATCGAGAATCTCGGCCTGCAACTGGTCAATGACCAGGGCAGCGTGCCGCTGCTTTCGGGCGTATCACTGGAGATTGCCCAGGGCGAGATCTTCGGGCTGGTGGGCGAAAGCGGCAGTGGCAAGACGCTGACGGCGCTGGCGGCGATGCGGTTGTTGCCGAGCAACATCCAGGCGAGCGGTCGCATCCTGTTCGAGGGCACGGACCTGCTGGCCCTGTCGGAGCCAGCCATGCGTCGCCTGCGCGGCAATCGCATCGGCATGGTGTTCCAGGAACCGGTGGCTGCCCTCAATCCGACCTTCAGCATCGGCACCCAGATGATGGCGGCGGTGCGCGCGCATCAATCGCTGTCGCGTGGCGCCGCGCGCACCCGTGCCATCGAGCTGCTCGACATGGTGGGCATACCCGAGCCGGCTTCGCGCCTGGGCTTCTTTCCGCATCAGTTCTCCGGGGGCATGTGTCAGCGCGTCATGATCGCCATGGCGCTGGCCGGCGGTGCCCGCCTGTTGCTGGCGGACGAGCCCACCACCTCGCTGGATGTCACCACCCAGGACGAAATCGTGCGCCTGCTGGAAAAGCTGAGCCGCGAGCATGGCATCTCGGTGCTGTTCATCAGCCACGATCTCGGGCTGGTGGCGCGCCTGTGCCAGCGTATCGCCGTGGCCTATGCCGGCGAACTGGTGGAACTGGGGCAGGCCCAGGCGCTGCTGCGCTCGCCCCACCATCCCTACACCCAGGGGCTGGTGCGCTGCGTGCCCGACCTGTCCCAGATCGGCGTGCTGCGCGGGGGCATCCAGGGCACCCCGCCGATGCCAGGAAACTGGCCGGTGGGCTGTCGCTTCCAGCCGCGCTGCCCGGCTGCAGCAGATGGTTGTGAGCGTGCGCAAACTTTCCTGGATGGCAGCCAGGGGGAAGCCTTCCGCTGCTGGCGTGCCGCCGGAGCCGGCGTGCATGCCTTTGTGGAGAAGGCGGCATGAGCGCGCTGCTGCGGCCTGTCCAACCGCCTGCCTCGACTGATTCACCGGCGGGTGAAATCATCCTCCAGGTGGAGAACTTGAGCGTCGTCTATCGCGGCCTGACCCGTACCCCGGTGCAGGCCGTGGCCGGCGTCTCCTTCACCATCGCGCGGGGCAGCACGCTCGCCCTGATCGGCGAATCCGGTTCGGGCAAGTCCACCATTGCCCGTGCCATTGCCGGCCTCGGGCCGGTCGAATCCGGGTCCATCCGGCTCGATGGCGTGGAACTCACGGCCGGCGCTGATCGGGCTGCCACCGCCGGCGCCTGCGGTGTGCAGATCGTCTTTCAGGACCCGACCTCGGCGCTCAACCCGCGCTGGCCGGTGTGGCGCAGCATCGTCGAGCCGCGCTTGCGCGAGCGCCTGGACCGCAACACCCAGCGCGACATCGCCGCCGACTACCTGGGACGGGTCGGCCTGCATGCCCGGCTCATGGACCGGCTGCCACAGCAACTGTCCGGGGGACAGCGCCAGCGCGTCACCATCGCGCGCGCCCTGGTGGCGCGGCCGCGGCTGATCATCCTGGATGAAGCGGTCTCGGCGCTGGATGTCTCGGTCAGGAACGAAGTGCTGGTGCTGCTGGACCAGCTCAAGGTCTCCGAGCAGCTCACCTACCTGCTCATCTCGCATGACATGGGCGCCGTGTCGCAACTGGCCACGTCGGTGGCGGTGCTCTATCTGGGCAAGCTGGCGGAGCTGGGGCCGGCGCCCCGCGTGATCGGCCAGCCTTCGCATCCGTACTGCCGCGCCCTCATCGAGGCCGTCCCTTCACTGCAGGCCGCCTCGCGGGTGGAGCGCGTGCAGCTGGCCGGCGAGATTGGTGATCCGGCACACCCGCCCACGGGCTGCCGCTTCCATCCGCGTTGCCCCTTTGTCATCGAACGCTGCCGCCATGAAGAGCCGCAGCTGCGTGAATTCCGCGGCGCCAGGCTGGCCTGCCACCGCGCCGAGGAAATTTCCGTCGTCCCCCAGGCAGCACCCGCAACCGGTGTCTAGTCACCTCAGGCCCGGATGCATTCCCACGCATTGCAGACCCAACCGGAGGAGCCGTCCATGTTCATGAAGTCAGCAAGCCCCAACCCGACTGCCAGGCGGCAACGCCGCCTCGGCGGCGCGCTGTCACTGGCCCTGTCACTGGCCGTATCCGTGTCGTTGGTCGCCGGGGCGCCCGACGCGCGCGCCGATGCCAAGTCCAACGTGGTCAACCTGGGCGTGCTCTCCGAGCCCTACACGCTCGACCCGCATGTGGGCACCTCGGGCTTCGACTATCCCATGCTCTACAGCATCTTCGACCGCCTGATCCACTTCAATCCGAAGACTCTGGAGCCGCAGCCCGGCCTCGCCACGCAATGGCGTTTCGTCGGCGCGGACAAGCGTGGTTTCGAGCTGAAGCTGCGCCAGGGCGTGAAGTTCCATGACGGCACGCCCTTCAATGCCGAGGCGGTGCGCTTCAACATCCAGCGCCTGAAAGAGGCCAAGATCCTCAACGACCTGGATGAGATCGAGCGCGTCGACATCGTCGACGAGCAGACCGTGGTGCTGCGCATGAAGGCGGAGAATTCCTCCATGCCCATCCTGCTGGCCGACCGCGCCGGCATGATGGTCTCGCCCACGGCCGTGCAGAAGCTGGGCAAGGACTTCGCCCGCAGCCCGGTCGGCGCCGGCCCCTTCAAGGTGAAGAACTGGATCTCCGGCCAGGGCCTCATCCTCGACCGTGATCCGGGCTACTGGAATGCCAAGGCCACCCGCCTCGCGGGCATCCAGTTCCGCTTCGTGCCCAATGCCACCTCGCTGGCGAGCGCCATCCTGTCCGGTCAACTGGACTTCGCCTACCAGATCGACCCGAAGAACCTGGGCGTGGTGCGCGACAATCCGCGCCTGCGGGTGGCCAAGGAGCCGACCACGCGCTATTACCAGATCTCCTGGAACACCAGCACGCCGCCGCTGGACAACCAGAAGGTGCGCCAGGCCATCAACATGTCGGTGGACCGCCAGGTGCTGGCCGATGCCATCCTCGGGCCGGGCAATAGCGGCGGTCCGGCGCTGATGCCGCTGCCACCGGAGAGCTGGGCCTATACCAAGAAGCTCGAGGGCGCGGTGAAGTACGACCCGGTGCGCGCGCGCAGGCTGCTCGCCGAGGCGGGCTTTCCCACGGGCGTGACGCTCAAGCTGTGCGCCACCAACAGCGTGCTCGGCTATGGCTCGGATATCACCGACATCGAGAAGGAACAGATGAAGGCGGCCGGCGTCACCCTGGAAGTGGAGTTCCGCCAGGGCAGTGCCTGCAACCGCGCCTTCAACGTCGAGAAGAGCCTGATGTCCTATCAGGTGGGCTTCTCCGGGCGGCCCGATCCCTTCCTTACCTTTGAGGGCAATTTCAGCTCCACCGGGCTGTTCAACACCGGCAAGACCAAGTTTGCCGGCGTCGACGAAGTCATCGAAAAACTGTCGAAGACCTACGACCGCAAGGCGCAAAAGCCGCTCTACGACGAACTCAACCGCCTGTGGATCGAGCATGTGCCCAAGGTGTCGCTGTTCTACGCGCCCAACTATGCCATCTATGTGAAGGAACTCGCCGGCGAGCAGCCCAACCTGATGGGCAAGATCAATCCGGTCACCTGGTATTTCATCGGCAGCAAGTAGTCCTACGACAGCGGGCGAGGAGAGGGAACAGGACATGGCGGCAAGCGCGGTGCAATCCGGCGTGACCCCGATGTGGCTGGTGATCCTGCAGCGCGTGGCTGCAGTGATCCCCACGGTCCTGTTCGGCACCCTCCTCATCTTCGGGCTGGTGCAGATCATCCCTGGCGGTGCCGCCGAGGAAGTGCTGGGCGCTGAGACCTCGGCCGAAGCCGTTGCGGTGATGCGCGCCAAGATGGGCCTGGACCGGCCCTTGCACGTGCAGTACTACGACTGGCTCTCCAGCGCCGCCAAGGGCGACCTGGGGCGTTCGCTCACCGACCATCGCAACATCTCCCAGGCCATCGTCGAGCGGCTGCCCCTCACCATCGAACTGAGCGTGATTGCGTTGCTGCTGTCACTGCTGATCGGCATTCCGCTGGGCGTGCTCTCGGCCATCAACCGCCACAACCGCATCGACTCGGCCGTCACCAGCGTGTCGGGCCTGGGGCTGGCCATGCCGGAATTCTGGCTGGCCATGCTGGCGGTGAATTTCTTTGCGCTCAAGCTCAACTGGTTTCCCGCCACCGGTGTGCCGCCGGTGGACTTCGGCTGGCGCGAGCATGTGCAGGCGCTGGTGCTGCCCTCGCTGACGCTGGCCTCGGGGGCGGCTGCGGCCATCGTGCGCTTCACCCGCAGCGGCATGCTGGAGGCGCTCGACTCGAGCTACATCCGCACCGCCTGGGCACTGGGCTTGTCGCCGATGCAGATCTTCTTCCGCTTTGCGCTGAAGAACGCGCTGATTCCGCTGGTTACCGTGATCGGCATCATTGCTGCCAGCCTGTTCGGTGGCGCGGTGCTGGTGGAGTCGGTGTTCGTCATTCCCGGACTGGGGTCGATGCTGGTGACCGCCGTCCTGCAGAAGGATTACCCCACCGTGCAGAGCGTGGCACTGGTGCTCACCGTGGTGTTTGTCATGATCAGCCTGGTGGTGGACATCGGCTGCGCCATGCTGGACCCGCGCACAAGGCGTTAGCAGGCTGTTGAAAATCGACTCCCCTTATTCAACATCCGGTTAGGAGCTGGACATGAGCGATGCAGCCATCATGGATCCCAAGGTGCCGCAGGCCCGCCTGGACGAAGGTGCGCCGGCGATGCCGTCGCGATCGCTCTGGGGACGCGTCCGCAAGGCCTCCCCTGGCTTGTGGCTGGCCGGCGGCTACCTGCTCTTTCTCATGGTCATTGCTATCTTCGGCACGGCACTGGCTCCCTATGACCCGATCACGCAGAATATTCCCAACCGTCATGCACCCTTCTCCATGGCGCACTGGCTGGGCACCGACGAGATCGGCCGTGATGTCGCCAGCCGCCTGATGATGGGCGCCCGCCCGGCGCTGCTGGGCGTGCTGATCTGCATCTTCACCGCCTGTGTGGTGGGCATCCCCTGGGGCCTCGCCGCGGGCTACCTCGGCGGCCGCATCGACCAGGTGCTGATGCGCATCGTCGATGCGCTGCTGGTGTTCCCCGGCATCATCCTGTGCCTGGTGCTGACCACGGTGCTGGGGGTGAGCCTGTTCAACAGCATGCTGGCCCTGGGCATGGTCTACGCGCCCTCGCTGGCGCGCGTGGTGCGCTCGGGTGTGCTGGTGGTGCGTGACCGCGAGTTCGTCATCATCACGCGGCTGTATGGCGCCAGCGCCATGTATCGCATGTGGCGCCACGTGCTGCCCAATGCCGCCGGCCCGGCGCTGGTGAAGGTGACCTTCCTTTGCGGCAGTGCCATGCTGGCGCAGACCGGCCTGAGCTTCCTCGGCATCGGCATCCAGCCACCCAACCCCAGCTGGGGCCAGTCACTGGCGGAAAGCTTCCGTTACATCCTGGTCAACCCTGGCGCCGGCATTGCGCCCGGTGTGGTGGTGGTGTTCACCGTGCTGTCTTTCTACCGCGTGGGCGATGCCCTGCGCGACTGGCTGGCAAATGCCGGGTCGCCATTCGCCCACTGACTGAGCGTCCTTCAAGCGGTCACACCTCGGGCAGGAATGTGGTCAACAGAGAGGAACTGTGCAGTTCCAGGCCCGCGAGGTAAAGGGCTTCAGCCTGGGACGCCGGCAGCGATGTCGCTGAAGGCGTGCACCACATCACCATGCCGTAGACCTGCAGCCCAACGGACGGATCAAGGTATTCGACAATGATCTTTGCTCCCGGTGCTAGCTGGTGACTGAGCAAGATGTTGATGCCAGACGCTGAAATATCATTGATGCCACTCACGGCATGGCGCTGCCCTGTTTCCGTCCGGATGAACAGCTTGTAGGCAGCTTGCGCTTTTCCTGCTGGCCTGGGACGAGGCCTGGTTCAGAGGGTAATGACATGATGGATACCGGCGGAGTAATGAACTTCATTGTCCTGCCGACTTGCGAGTAAGTGCAAACGCTTATTTACAGGGCACATCCCAATCGGAAGAAATGACAGGTCGATTGGGTTTGAGAAGGCCATAGCGAATCCGCAGTGATGACCTGACCGCCACACAGGCTGTCAGGTTCATTGGTGCCTTTACGTTGTCTTAGGTGGAAAGCTGACGCGTACCCGCGTACCCAGGCCACTCTCCCTCGACTCTATCGTCACCTCGGCCTGATGGAGGCGAGCAATATCCCGGACAATGGCCAGGCCTAGCCCTGAGCCCTCCGTCCCGGCCTCGGACAGTCGGTAGAAACGCTCGAAAACCTTTTCGCGACTGTCCACGGGTATTCCCTGGCCCTCGTCCTCGACCAGGATTTGTGGTCCGGGGCCGGGCAAAACGGTGATTGCAGTCCGCGTTGCTTTCGGGCTGTACCGGATGGCGTTATCGATCAGGTTGGACACCAGCTCTTCGAGAAGGAGGGGGTTGGCAGTCACTTCAACAACGGCTTCACCCTCGATGAATTCGATGTCGATGTCTTTTTCCAATGCAACGTCAACCCATCGAAATCCAACCTCCCTGACTAACTCCACCAGATTGATCTTCTCGAACCGGATATTTCCCGGAGATTCCTGATCCACACTGGCCAAGGTCAGTAATTGATTGGATAAATTGACGAGGCGCTTGGTGGCTATACCCACTTGTTCAAGGGCGGCATGCTTATCGGCCGGATCTGTGGCCTTCAGGGCTCGTTCCACTTGTAGCCTGATGCCGGCAATCGGCGTGCGTAATTGGTGCGCAGCGGCTCCGACAAACCGGCTCTGACTTGTCAGCATTCTTTCCAGATGACTGTTGCTTTTGCGCAATTCCGCCTCGGAATGCCTGAGCCTATCCTCGCCGAGGCGCACGCTGGCCACTGTCTGGCGCATTTTCCGGGATAGTTGTCCGCCATAGATCGCCAGAAAGCCAGCGAGTGCCGCAATCATCAGTGCACCAGACAATGCCAGTCTTCCCAGGCCCTTGCGATACTGCTCGCCTTGCAAAAACAAATCGGATTGAATGCCGCTGATCAAGGATGCCCTGATGGCCATGCTGTCGGAGAATGCCCGGTGCAGTTGGTCGGCCACTGCCATATGGCCACCTGCTTCCAGTTTCTTCCCATTCGCAAACGAAGCAAAAACCTTCTCCGAAGCTTCAATCATCCGGCGAAATTGCTTTTCCGCGTCGTCAAGGTTGGCGATCAGTCGATCCCGCTGGGCGCGAACAGGCAGATCCGCAAGCAGCTTCCTCTCTGCATCAACCAGCTTGTGAAAATCGGCTGATGCAGCAAGCAGTCGGGCACGTTCGGTATCGTAATGAAGGTTGTCGAATATGTCGTTCGCGGGCGCGGTGGCGTCCTGCGCAGCTTTTGATAGCGCGGCGCCACGCTGGCTGGCGCTGTCCCAGAGGGCATGCGAAGCGGCCAGTTCGACGTACTCCTCCTGGAGCAACTGATTGACCCTGGCAATCATCAGCAGGCTCAGGATGTTGAGTGCAAAAAGAAAAAAGAAAAGTCCTGTGGAATTGTCATTGACGAATGGCAGCCCTGCCCTGCCATCGTGGGCTTGCGCGGATTCAGCGCCTTGTTCGGGCTTGTCACTCATTGAAAAAGATGGCTGCAGGCATGGGAAGGCAATTCTTGTTTCGCCTGATTCATGGGCTTGGCTGCGCGTGCTAGTCGTGTGACTCGGCATCACGACGGATCTGCAGCAGGTAGCCAAAGCCGCGGATGGTCCGGATGCTCAGGTCGGAACCCTCCAGCTTTTTGCGAAGCCGTGTAATGCTGACCTGAAAGACATTGTCGGAGAGATCTTCTCCCTCGGCTGCAACAAGTTTGTTGAGGCTGGCCTTGCTGACGACCTTCCCGCCACTGGCAAACAGCACCCCCAGAATATCGTGTTCTCGCGGTGTGAAATCGATGCGCTTGTCGTTTGCCATGACAACGGGGACGGATGAACCGGTCGACGGCCCGCCCGCGGCAGACCCGAGGGTTTTTTCTGCTGCGTGACGCCTGAGCAGCGATTCAACATGGGCTTCAAACTCGGTCAGGTCAAAGGGCTTGATCAGGTAGCCATCCGCACCTGCCTGCAAACCCTTGACGCGCTCTTCAACAGCATTTCTGGCTGAAATGATCAGCACGGGAATGCGGTCCTGCCGTGCGCGCAAGCGTTTGAGCAACTCCAGTCCATCCATGCGGGGCAAGCCCAGGTCGAGTATGACAAGGTCATAGTGCTCGGCTATCAGCACATCATGGGCATGAATGCCGTCACTGAGGCAATGCACCGAGTAGCCCTTGCCCCGGAGGATGGCGCTGATGCCATCGGCAAGGACGGCATCGTCCTCAATGACTAGCAAGCGATGGCGGATATGTCGCTCCATGGACTTGGATCCAATCGTCTTTTCCCGCGAGTGATGGGATGACTGCACATTTGTATTGGCCGAGAAGGGATGCTCATCGCAAGTTTTGATGTCCCCAGCACTGGCAGGCAGTTTTCCACCGAGTGAAGCCGGAATTTTACCCCGCAAGGGCATGGCACATGACGCATCAATCATTTATTCCATATCGGTTTTATTTATTACTTTTATATTTCATTTATGTCATATCACCGCCAAGACATGTCATTTTTTCGACGATGTAAGGTGGCTTTTGATAGGACATTTTTTATTAACATGCTGTTTTATTGGGATTAATAGAGAATTTCCAGGGGTGGCATGCAAATCGCATTTGTGAAACCGATGAAATCTTTCTCGATTCATTTGCAGTTTGAAAGTCAACGTCAGGAGACACAGATGAACAGGTTCTTGGGGCGGCTTCCTAGCCTACGGAAAGTAACTGGTAAAGCAAGCCCGGGTGACCAAGCGGTCCTTGGGTCAGGCCTATCTAAATTGCCCAGGCAGTTCGCCATGACATTGGCCCTGGGTGCCGGCCTGATGCTCGGTACGGCCCATGCCGTGGTACCCACTGCTGCCCCGATTTCCGGCGAAATCCAGCACCTGTCGCTGACCACCCCCGGTGACTACTGGTCGGGCGGCACCATCGTCGTCGGCGGCCAGTCGATCATCATCCCGCGCAATCTGCTGGCCGATCTGCCGGCAAACCGTCTGACGCTGTGGCAACTGGTCGACCAGGCGCCGGCGGCTTGCAAGGCGCTGGGGCAGACCGGCCTGGCCAAGTCCGATACCTGCAACACCAGCGGCAAGGGCGGCTTTGCTTTCGTTGCCGCCAACCGCACCCGCAACGGCAACATCATCGCCGGCGACCTGTTCCTGGAAAAGGGGCGCGAGGCTGTGTCTGGGGTAGTGACCTACATTAACCATAATGATGGCTATCTGCGCATCAACGGCACACCGGTCATTCCGGCCACATCGACGGTGGACCCGGGTACCGGCCTGCTGGCGCGGATGAACGATCCGAGTTCGCGCCACACCATACAGGCAGGTCTCGGCTGCGCGACCGGATCCGAAAACTGCAGCCCCGATCCGCGCTTCGGCAATGATCCGGACAACTATACCAACGCTTCAATCACCGGCTATCCGATGTGCATCCCCAGCCGCGTGGCACGGACCTGGGCCGGCCTGCCGGCGCAGGGTACGGGTGCCGATGCTTCTCCGGCAGTGGTCGTGTTGAACGGCACCGTACGCTCCAGCAACACGATTCCGGGCAACGGGGACGAGTTGTGTCCGCAGGGCAACCGCCCGGCCAATGCAAATACCCCGGCAGCCGACTCGCGGCGCATGGCGCCGATCAAGGTTGGCGATCACATCAGTCTTGAAGGCAATTATGAGGTGGTCAACGGCGTACGTTTCCTGTCCTTCCACACCTCGACCACCTCGGTAGCCATCGCCACCAAGACCGCACTGACCCAGCCCGATTATCTGTTTCCGGATGAAGTCGAGCTTGATGCGCCCGGCTACAACAACCTGCGCATCCGCGGTCTGTTCATCGGCTACTCGACATTGCCGCCCGATGTGCTGTTCTGGACCGTGCATTACGATCCGGAGCAGAACCAGCCCCATGAGAAACCGCTGGGCACGACCAAGGGCTGCGACACGGTGACACGTGAAGGCAACGACTGCGGCCTGAACAATGGTCTTGTCGCAGGCGTTGGCAACAACATCTGGAAACTGAAATACAACCTCGACTTCCTCGAGGGCGCGCGGGAACGCGGAAATCCCTGCATCCATCTGCGTGCCGATCCGCGTCTCGGTAATGGCTTCTGCCCGAACAACCAGAGCGCTGTGGCGGCGTCGCTGAATGACATTTTCGGCGTGCTGAGCCCGCTGCCGCGCGAAATCATCATGCGTACCGGCCATCTGCTTGCTGCGCGCGCCGCCGGCTACGAGCCAGTGACCGTGGACATCCGTGGCAACCAGGCGACCAACGGCGAATACCTGTTCCCCATTGCCAACGGCATTCTCGGCATGGGTGGCCTCGGTGGTATCGGGATGCCCGAAATGGTCGAGGTCGACCTGACCAAGACCGCGATGCCGTTTTTCTTCACGTCGATGCCGTGGACCCTCGACCGTCGCTTGAGCCCCGGTGGTTGCAAGGATGGCTGTGAAACCACGCCGCAGCCGCTCGACCCTTACCCGTTCGAAGGCCTCGATCCGCGTACCCAGGCCCGCAACATTCCGGTTGGCACCTATAACGATCCGAAATTCACCGCGGCACCGCTGAGCGATGTGCGCAACCGCGTACTGTCCCATATGACCCGCATCGGCACCGCCGAGCCCGCGGTGTATGACTTCAACGGTGATGCCAGCGTACTGGCCTGGCCACCGGCCGATCCGGTTGCCTTGCCCATCCATGTCACTCCGCAGATCGTTTATTGCGCCAAGGGTGCTGCCACCGGTAATACCAGCTGCATGCAGCCGGTGGCACCGCCCGTTTGCACGCCGCCGCTGGTGCTGCAGAACGGGTCCTGCGTGCAGGCGCTGATTACGGTCGAGGCCGATGAACCGCCAGCACCGCCAAGCTTTAACACGGCGGTGACTCCGCCTGTCACGCCACCCGTCACGCCACCTGTCACGCCGCCGGCCGTCGATACCGTGACCATCAGCCGTGTGGTGTGGGTGCCGATCGGCGGTCAGCGCGGCCTCCGGGTCATCGCCAAGTCCTCCCAGCCGGCCGGCCCGGTTCCCAATCTGCTGGTCACGGCCTTCAATGGCGCCAACGTGCTGTTGCCCCAGACCGCAATGACCCGCTCGGTGACGCCCATCGCCACGGATGTCGGTGCAGTGCAGTGCTCGGCCACAGATCCCTGCTGGCAACTGCCGCTGACCCGGCTGCCGCGTGACGTGAAGCCAAGCTCGGTGGTGGTGCAGTCAAGCAAGGGTGGCACCGCGACGCAGCTGCCCACCAACAATCAATCGTTCTGATCGGGAGGCCGCCATGACATATGACCTGACTGTTTCTCCCAAAACCAATAACGAGCAAGGATCCGCCATGACTTCCAAGTCAACCCGGCAAGCGAGCGTTGCGCGACGCGCCGCTGCCGCCCTCAGCCTCATGTTCGCGACCGGGTTTGCCCTGGCTCCGATGACAGCGCAGGCCGCGACCTCCGTGACGATCAGCGGCGAGATTTCGCGCATCATCCTGACCACCCCGGGGGACTACTGGTCTGCCGGCACCATGGTGATCAGCGGTCAGTACGTGACCATCCCGCGCAACCTGCTGATTGATCTGGCGGCGAACCGGCTGACGCTGTGGCAGTTCTTCGATCAGGCACCGGCGGCGTGCAAGGCGCTCGGCGAGACCGGGCTGGCCAGCACCGATCGCTGCAACACCTCGGGCACCGGCGCCTACGCCAGCATTGCCGCCAACCGCACCAATGGCGGCAACATCATTGCCGGCGACATGCTGATCGACAAGGGGCAGGAGGTTGTCTCCGGCGCAGTGACCTACATCAACCACGTTGACGGCTATATGCGCATCAACGGCACGCCGGCCAACCCACTGACGCCAACGGTGGATCCGGGGACCGGCATGATGGCGCGGATGAATGACCCGACCCAGCGCCACACCGTGCAGCAGGGCCTTGGCTGCGCCACCGGCAGTCCCAATTGCAGCGCTGACCCGCGCTTTACCAACGACCCGGACAACTACACCAATACTGCGGTGACCGGCTATCCGATGTGCCTCCCCAGCCGGGTGGCGCGTACCTGGGCCGGCCTGCCGGAGCAGGGGACCGGCGTGGATGCCTCTCCGGCGGTGGCTGGCGGCACGGCCCGCTCCAATGCGGGCAACAACGCCAACGGTGATCCGCTGTGTCCGCAGACCAATCGTCCGACGACACCCAATACACCGGTCGCGGACTCCCGGCGCATGGCGCCGATCCTCGTTGGCGATGATATCAAGCTCGAAGGCAATTTCGAGACCGTCAACGGTGTGCGCTTCCTGTCCTTCCACAGTTCGGTCACGGAGATCGCGCTGGAGACGCGGCGCAATCTCAGCCAGCCGGACTATCTCGCACCCGATGAGGTGGAGCAGGACGCGCCTGGCTACGAAAACCTGCGGGCGCGTACGTTGCTGATCGGTTTCTCGACGCTGCGCCCCGATGTGCTGCTGTGGACCCTGCACTATGATCCGGTGACCAACAGCCGCGTCGAGAAGCCCTGGGCTTCGGTACTTGCCTGTGACCTGATCGGCGGTGCCGGCGACTGTAGCAACAACGGCCTGGTCCCCGGCGTCGGCAGCCATATCTGGAAGATTAAATACAACGTTGATTTCGCTGTGGGGGCAAAAGAGGTTACGGATAACCCCTGCAGCAATCTGCGTGCCGAGCCGCGTTTCGGTAATCCCGCCCAATTCTGTCCGGTCAACCAGAGCACGCCGGCAGGATCGATTGCCGAGCAACTGGCGATCGTCAGCCCGATGCCGCGGGAGATCATTGCGCGCACCGGCCACCGGCTGGCCGCGCTGGCTGCCGGCATCACGCCGACCACGGTGGACATCAAGGGCGCAGCGGCGACCAATGGCGAATATCTGGTGCCGCTGGGTGCCAATCTCGGCGGTGTTGGTTACCCCGAATGGGCTGAGTTCGACCTGACCAAGATGGCCTGGCCCTTCCAGTTCACCGGCTTGCCATGGACGCTGGATCGCCGCCTCAGCCCCGGTGGGTGCAAGGACGGGATCTGCGAGTCCACGCCGCAGCCGCTCGATCCCTATCCCTTCGAAGGTGTCGATCCGCGCCTGCAGGCACGCACCTTGCCGACCGGCCCGTACAACGACCCGCGTTTCACCGCAGCGCCGCTGACCGACGCTCGCAACCGGATACTGTCCTACGTGACACCAGTGGGTGACAAGGTTGATTTCAACGGCAATGCCAGCGTATTGGCCTGGCCCCCGAAAGATCCGCCGACCTTCGCGGTGGCGGTGACACCGGCTGAAACCTTCTGCGCGTCCAGCACTGGCAGTTGCACGACGACGGTGGCGCCGCCCGTGTGCGCCGCGCCGCTGGTGTTGCGCAATGGCGCCTGCATGCCGGCAGAACTGCTGGCACCGCCGCCCGCGCCGCGCAATCCGCCGGTGGTGCCGGTGGTGACGCCGGTGATTGCACCGCCCCCGCCGCCGGTGGTGACGCCGGTGGTCACTGCCGACACCGTGACCATCGAGGGTGTGACATGGACGCAGTTGGGTGGCCGTCGCGGGCTGATGGTGGTGGCCAAGACCTCAAGCCCTGCCGGACCGGTTCCGACACTGTTTGTGTCAGCGTTCAACAGCGTCAATACGTTACTACCGCAAACCGCAATGACGCGTGTGACCGCGCCCATCAACCTGCTGCAGGAAGCCAATGGCGCAGGTGACCGTCCGGTGGTGATAGGCACAGTGCAGTGTAGCCAGGTCAGTCCTTGCTGGCAGTTGCCGGTAACCCGCTTGCCTGGAGATGCCGATCGAATCAAGCCGACCTCGGTGGTGGTGCAGTCGAGCAAAGGTGGCTCGGCGACGAGGGCGGCAACGAACGGCCCCGGGTTCTGATCAGTCAGCTCGAGCACAGCCGAATCGCAATCTGACTGCGGTTCGGAATCTGCGGCCCGGAGTTTCCCCTTTATCTCCGGGTCGCAGTGCACAGCGTCATGACGGGAATGCATTACGGAACCGCTGTATGTCTGTTCCCTTCAGCAAATCCTTGATCGCTTCGCCGGCTGCATCGAGGGCAGCCCCTTCCGGATGGAAGCAATCGGTGCAGGGGTGAACTGTCCGGAATGCACTGATAATAATTATCTGAATTACTTAATATGCACGGATATTACATCCGTAATTTGATCATAATAGACGGGGTTTTCCCTGTTACCAGGCCGCCTCCAGCACCGACACCAGCTCTTCGGTCGATGCCACCTTGCGCGGGTTGAGGTGCAGGAACCAGTCTTCCATTGAATGCGCGGCCAGGTCGGCCAGTGCTTCACGCGTGATGCCGATGTCCCGCAGCCGTACCGGTGCACCGGTCACCTTCAGCAGATCGACAATGGCTGCGCTGGCTGCGGCAAGCGCAGCCTCATCCTCATTGAAGCGCCCGGCGCCCAGCGCCTCGGCCAGCAGCCGGATGCGGGCACCGGTGACCGGCAGGTTGTAGCGCAGCGTGGCCGGCAGCACCAGCGCATTGCAGGCGCCATTGGGCACGCCGAAGGTGGCGCCGATGGCATGGGTGATGGAGGCCGCCATGCCCACCGGGGAGTAGTCCGTGCCCTGACCGGCCATGAAGCCGGCCATCAGCAGTTCGAGGCGCGAGGCTGCCGAGTCCGGTCCGCTCACGCGGGGCAGGTGTTCGATAAACAGGCGCAGCGCATGCATCAGCAGCGCATCGGCCAGCGACTCGTGGCGGCGTGACTCCATGCCCGACGCCGCCGTGGCCAGTGCCTGGAAACCGGCGTCGACGAACAGCGGCGCCGGTGCGGTCGTGGCCAGACCCGGATGGAACAGCAGCACCCCGGCACGCGTCTTGGGATCGAACAGCGTCAGGCGGCGGCCCGCCTCCGGGTCGCGCACCGCGGAGCCGGCCTTGCCGTAGGCGGTGCTGGGCGTGGTGGGCAGCACGATCTGCGGCAGCTTGGGGCGGTTCAGCTTGGGGCTGACCGGGGTGCGGCCCGCCGGGTACTGGGTGCACAACTCGTGGATGTTCTCGCCCTCGGCCAGCAGGATGGACGAGGCGCGTGCCGTGACCACGGCCGAGCCGCCGCCGATGGCGATCACGGCGTCGGCCTCGAACTCGCGCAGTGCGCGCATGCCCTGCAACACTGCCGGCAGCGGACTGTGGGCCTTCACCCCGGCAAAGGTGCCGGCGTGGCGTTCACCGAGCGCCGCAATCACCGGCTTCAGTTCCAGACTGGCGCCGATGCTGGCGCCACAGAAAATCACGGCGCGCTTGGCCTTCAGCCGGTCCAGTTCACCGGGCAACTGCGCCAGGCAGTCTGCACCACTGTGGATGCGCACCGCCGGGGTGGCGTGGGTGAACGAGGGAATGCGGGAGGGGATGCGTGCGGCCTCGGTCATGAGTGCTCCGGTGTGTAGGGTGTGAAAGGCTGGCCGGAGTTTGATCGCTCCAGCCCGCTCTGATGGACCTGCCTAGTTCTGGATTGCCCCGGCAATGGTGTCTGCCAGTTGCCGCACATCGGGTAGCGCATCCAGGTTGAGCAGCCCCTGGGCGATGTCCTCGGCGCGCTTCGGGTCGACCTTGGCGTACCGCAGGTTGGCGTGGAATTTCTCCAGCAACTCGGCGTCGTCAAGCGGAAAGTCGGGATGCCCCTTGGCGTTGCTGTGGGTGATTTCCTTCATGCCGAAGGGTCCGTGCACGCGCAGGGTGCAGCCACCGATGTCGCGCGAGGCATTCTGGTCGGCGCGGCAGCTCACCCTGGCGATGGCCGCTGCAATCTTCGGCGTCGGCGGGATTTCGCTGTCAAGTTGTATCGGCGTCAGCTCGCCGTAGGTGAGGGCCACCGCCACGCACCAGTAGATGCTGAACTGCGCATTCACCGGCTTTACCGGTGAACGGCGTTCCGGCGCATCGCGTCCGACCACATCGTGCGCCTGCGGCCCGATGATGAGCTCCACGCGCTCGATCTTCTTTGCATCCTCGCCGAGCAGCTGGTACATCTCCAGCGCCGCGCTGATGGCCGGATGCGTCAGTCGGCAGGTGGGGTAGGGTTTGATGGAAAGGCGGTCGAATTCGTAGAAGCTACCGAGGCGGTCGGTGGCGCGCGCCGCATCGAACTCGCCGTGCAGGTAGACGCGCGCCAGGCCGTCCTCGCCGCTGATGGGCTGCTTGATGCCGTCCAGGTCGCGACAGGCCATCAGGCTGGCGGTGATGGCATTGGCCGCGGCAAAGCCCGGTTGCACATGCTTGGTCGCCTTCCCCTCGCGGGTGGACTCGTGATTGCCGCTGGCCAGGCAATAGACGATGCCGAAAGCGTTGCGCAGCACCTCGGCGCGCGGATCGATCAGGCGCGCCGCGGAGAGCGTGGCGCCGAAGTGGCCGAAGATTGCGGTGTAGATCCAGCCGCTTTCCACCAGGTTGAGCCGCGTGCCCATGCCGAGGCGGCAGGTGAGTTCGATGCCGAGCAGGATGGATTCGCAGAACTCCGCCCCGGACACCGAACCGCGCAGGCCGGCGGCGGCAAAAGCGGCGGGGATGGCTGCAGAGCCCGCATGCAGCACCGCTTCATCATGGGTGTCATCGAACTCCAGCACATGGCCGTAGTAGCCGTTGCACAGGGCGGCCGTCGGGGCCGGCACCATGGGACCGCCCAGCACGCGCGCGTCGGGGCGCCCGCCCATGTCGATCAGCACCTGCAGCCAGCCGGGGATGCCGCGGGCATGGCGGCCGGCGATCGCGGCGCCGGTCCAGTCGAGCAGTTCGCGCTTGACGTTGTGGCGCGTGGTGGCTGCCACGCTCTTCCACTGCAGCGATTGCGACAGGTTGATGAAGGCGTCGATGACGGGTTCGCCCTTTGCTGTGGTGCTGCCACTGTGTCCTGCCATGATGGGTCCGTGTCCTTGGTTGAATAGGGAAATTGATCAAGTCTTGAATCGAGGATATTCGTTCAACTGTTTCCTCTGACGTGGGGGATAGGCAAGGGGGCGTAGCCGAATGGTACTTACTTAAGCTCTTTCTCCCTCATATAGCCGTCATCCCCGCGAAAGCGGGGATCCAGTGTCTTAGTGGTCTAATTGCCAAAGTCGCTGGATTCCCGCTTTCGCGGGAATGACGAGTGCTAAAGTAAGAGCCATTCGGGGCCTAGCCCAATTGTTCAGTTCACCCTTCGAAAATCCGCTTGGAAACAAACAGGCCATGAAGGCGGTGCCATCATGGCCTGGACTCGTGCCGGCAGGGCCCCGGCATCAGCGGGGCCGGCCGCCATCGCTTACTCGATCTTGATGTTGGTTTCCTTGGCGACCCTGATCCACTTCTGCATGTCATCGAGGATCAGTTTCTGGAAAGCCTCGGGCGTGCTGACCACGGGTTCGGCGGCTTCGTTCTGCAGGCGCTTGATCGTCTCGGGGTCCTGCAGGATCGTGCCGATCTCCCTGTTCAGCTGGTTGACGATGGGCCGCGGAATGCCTGCCGGTCCGAGTACGCCCCAGTACACCCCGGCGTCGTAGCCGGCCACGCCGCTTTCGGCGATGGTCGGCACGTCGGACAGGGCGATTGAGCGCTTTGCGGTGGTCACCGCGATCACCCGCAGCTTGCCGGAGCGGATCAGCGGCAGCGCCTGGATCACCGTGCCCAGGCCGACTTCCACCCTGCCGCTCATCACATCCAGCATGGAGGGGCCGCCACCCTTGTAGGGTACATGGCCCATCTTGACACCGGCCATGCTGTTGAACAGCTCGCCGGCGAAGTGATTCACGCCGCCCGCCCCCGAGGTGGCGTAGCGGACCGCCTCCGGCTTGGATCTGGCCAGGGCGACAAGTTCCTTGATGTTGGTGATCGGCGAATTGGGCGCGACGTAGAAGGAGATGGCGCCGGTGGCGATCTGGGAGATCGCGATGAGCGCCTTCGCCGCATCGAAGGGCATCTTGTGGATGGCCGGGTTCTGCGTGTAGCTGGTGGAGATGATCAGGATGGTATGGCCATCCGGCGTGGAGCGCGAGGCCAGCTCCGCGCCGATGATGCCGTCGGCGCCCGCGCGATTGTCTGCCAGCACCTGCTGGCCCAGGCGGTCGGTCATCTTCTGCGCGAGGAAGCGTCCGAGGATGTCATTGCTGCCCCCGGGCGGGAAGGGAATGACCATGCGGATCGGGCGGGAGGGGAACTTTTCCTGTGCCGCCACCGGCGCGGACAGCAGGCCTGTGGAGAGGACGGCGAGCGCACCGCAAACTGCAAAGCCGGTGGCGCGTTTCTGGGTGTTGCGATTCATGTTGTAAACCTCCGATATTGCGCCGCAAGATGCCGGTGCGTTGCAGACCTGTCGCTTCCGGGACCCGCCCGGGAAGCGCCAGGGTTGTGTGACTGTTTCTTGTTTGCGGCGAAGAATAGGGGCTCCGGGCGGGCCCGTCAATTTCTCTCGGGAAGTGCCGATCCAGTCGAAAAAAATGAATAAGACCTTGCTGAAACCCAATGCCAACATCAGGAGGCCATCTCGCGCGCTTCGGCCGAGCGTTTCAGGTTCTACCAGGACCTGTCGAAGAAGGCCGGCCTGAAGCCGGAGTAAGCTGATTTGCCTGCCATCGCAACCACCCGCAAAGGAATGACCGCATGACCAGCCAGAGACTCATGCTCACCGAAGAGCAGCGCGCATTGATCGGCGCCGTCCGTGAACTCGCCCGCAGCATGGATTTCCGCCGCAATTCCATCAAGTACCTCGATGGCACCTATCCCGAGGAGAACCTCAAGGCGCTCGCCAGGATCGGTGTGCTGGGCATGGCCATCCCCGAGGAATACGGTGGTTCCAACCTGCGCGTGTTCGAGACGGCGCTGGTGCTGGAGGAGATCGCCAAAAACTGTTATCCCACGGCCATGGGCGTGATGAGCCAGCTGGGTGTGCAGGCGCGCGTCATTGCCACCTATGCCCCTGAGCGCATGCGCCGCGAGATTCTGCCCAAGGTCTGCTCCGGGGATGTCTACCTTGCCGTGTGCATGACCGAGCCGCAATCCGGGACCGACGTCCCCAACTACCGCACCAACACCGTCATCAAGGGCGACAAGGCGGTGGTCAATGGCGTGAAGACACTGATCAGCAAGGCCAACGAAGCCGAATGGTTCGTCGTCTTCACCCGCATCAACGGCACGCCCGGGCGCGAAGGCATCGGCTGCGTGCTGGTCAACCGCAATACCCCCGGTTTCGAAGTCACTGCGCGCTACCACACCCTGGGGGGCGAGAACCTGGCCGAGATCCAGTTCAACAACCTCGAAGTGCCCGCCGAGAACGTGCTGCTGAAGGAGGGCGGCTTCAAGAAACTGCTGACCGCCTTCAACACCCAGCGCTGCCTCAATCCGAGCATTTCCCTGGGCCTGGCCGAAGGTGCTTTCGAGGAGGCCATCCGCTTCGTGCGTGAACGCCAGATCCGCGGCCAGGCGATTGCTGCCTTCCAGGGCATCCAGTGGAAGCTGGCCGAGATGTACCGGGACATCGAGGCCGGACGCAGCCTGCTGTATCGCGCCTGCCTGAGCGCCGACCCCTTCCCCAACCCCCATGAAGCCGCCATCGCCAAGATGTTTGTCAACGAGATGGCCATCCGCGTCGCCAACGAGGCGCTGCAGATGCATGGCGGCCTGGGCTTCACCGATGATGCCGCCGTGTCGCGCATCTACCGTGGCGTGCGCTATGGCACGCTGGGCGGCGGTGCCACCGAGGCCCTCAAGGACTTGGTGGGCAAGAAGCTCGTCAATGACTTCGACCCGGTCGATGGTTTCCTGTCGATGGGCACGTTCTGACTGTTTTCGAGCGCCCCGGAGTGAGTCGAGGTGACCCGGTCGCGCGGGGGATTTTCTACCGTTGGGGTTGCCGTGCACGAGTGACTGCCAGATGCTGCTTCCCGCGCCCCTCCCATCTGCAAGGCAACACCCGTGCGCAGAGTCCGCATCCGGTCATGACTGGCGAACTAAAAATGGGTCGCGGGAGAAAATCCCCCCGCTCGTTCGCTGCGCTCACGAGTCGGCCCCCTTTGAAAAGGCTCTTCGCCGATTTTCGGGGAGCTCATTTTTTCTCCCAAGCCGACAATCGCACCTGCCTTGCCCCCCTGAATGCGCTTTTTCCTTGCCTTGCACAAGGCAGCCATGGGTTTTGACGAAAGCCATCGAT
>CANJJT010000068.1:0-22236 GCA_947474715.1 Betaproteobacteria bacterium | reverse complement strand
TAACCCCCTGGTCAAAGGGGGCCGACTCGTGAGCGCAGCGAACGAGCGGGGGGATTTTGGACAGCAGGGCGGATCTGCCTGCTTTCGTAAAAGCCCATCCTGAATTCCAGGCAGCGTTGTTGTCTTGCTGGCAGGCGACGGATGACATCCTCGACATCAAACAGGCACTCGTGGTGCACTGCAAGCGCAGCGGTAGAAAATCCCCCCGCGCGACTGCGTCGCGTCGGCCCCCTTTTGACAAGGGGGTTTATACCGCCACCGCGGCGCCAACCTCACTCGATCGTGATCTTAACCCCAGGTAACCCCAGGGGTCGGAGTCAACATCAATTCGCACCCCAAAACCCGAACCCCGTCTGCTCCCCGTCGATTCCGCCGCGCCCGTTCCTCGGCCTGCCCTTTGCCACCGGCAAGACCTTCCGGCCCAGTGTCGCCTCGACTTCTGCAGAGAACCGCTTGTTGCCCAGCGGCAGCCAATGGCCCAGCCGTACTTCTTCGCCCCGATGCCCAGCCAGTGCAAATAGAAGCGATAGTCCGCCTCGGCAAAGAAACAGGCGCTGCGATTGTTGCCCCGCTGGATCACATGCAGCGGCAAGCCGGAGAGATCGAGTCTTGGGCGGCGGGGCATGGTGTGTATGCGACTGTCCGCGGCAACAGGACAGAGAAGACTCTTGCGCCAAACGGGAATGTTGCCAACCCGTTTATCGGGACAGTGTGCCCGCTGGGGCGCAAAAAGGGATCCTTTTGTTACTCCTCGCCCTGCACCCAATAGCCCGCCTCTCGCTGATGCCGGATCGCAAGAATCAGCACGGCGTCGTGCGCCTCCTCGAAACTGAAGAGTGCCACATACCCGGTGCGACCACGGGAAATCACCAATTCCCGCAACGGGGCAAAAAGGGGCCAGGCTCATTAAAGTCATGGACTACCCCATCTCATGCTGGAACCGTCACGCCATCCGCCCGCGGCCGCCACCCCGTCAGCTGCTCGATCCTTGCGTAGAACGCCGCGCTGCCCAGCGGCTGATTCTGGCTGAGTGCCAGACGGATATCGGTGATGGCGGGCTGATCGATGTGCGCGTCGAACAATTTGCGATAGGCCGCCCTGCGTGCCTCGTCGCTGGCGCCCAGCGCCCGGTAGACCGGCAGCGGCGACACCCGCGCCTCGGCGTGACCCAGCGCGTTGGCGCGATAGCTCGACAAGCGATGCTGCGCCGGGTCGCTCACCATGCGCGCACGCACCGGGTTGAGCTCGATGTAGCGCTGGCAGGCGAGCAGGTAGGCATCCTCCTGTACCAGAGACGACTTGTAGCGGCTGTCCCACAGCGTGCCGGTGCGGCGATCGCTGCGGTTGATGTACTGCACGTAACGCCTGCCCAGGGAAATCAGCAACCGCGGCACCAGCCGCGCCTCGGCGGGCGTGAGCAGCAGGTGCACATGGTTGGTCATCCGCACATAGCCATGCAGCGTGCAGCGGCACGCCGCGAGCGCCTCATCCAGCCAGTGCAGATAGGCGTGGCAGTCGTCATCCGAAAAGAAGCACGGCTCGCGGTTGTGCCCGCGCTGCACGATGTGCAGCGGCACGCCGTCGATGTAGATGCGGGATCGTCGGGGCATGGGACGGGAATATCGAAGAATGAACACCCAGAGCAACGCACGACGCAGCAAACGGCGGAAACGAGTGCCCGAAACGCTGCGCCAGATCAGGATCTATGGGCGATTGCCGAGGGAGCGGTGGCTAGTCGAGACTGACTGGTGAGGGGGATAAATGAGCCTAGCCCCTTAAGGCCAGGCTTGATCGTTGATGCTGCGGCGTGGACCATAAAAAACGGGCTTGATGCCCGTTTTTTTCATTGAGGACACCAGGCCTTCGCGCAACTCAGCCCAAGGTCACCACCACCGGCGCGTGGTCGCTGGGCTGTTTGTTCTTGCGCGGCGTGCGGTCAATCGTGCAGGCACTCACCGTGCCCTTAAGCGATTCACTCACAAGAATGTGGTCAATGCGCAAGCCCCGGTTTTTCTGGAAGCCCAGCATGCGGTAGTCCCACCAGCTGTAGCTTTTTTCTGGCTGCTCGAACATGCGGTAGGCATCGCTCAGGCCCAGGTCCAGCAAGGCTTGGAAGGCATGGCGCTCTTCGCTGGTGTGGTGGATGGTCTCGCGCAGGCCGTCGGGGTCGTAGCTGTCGCGGTCTTCGGGCGCCACATTGAAGTCGCCCACCAGCACCAGGCGCGGGTGCAAGGCCATCTCGGCCTTCACATAGGCATCCAGCCCCGCCAGCCAGCGCAACTTGTAGGCAAACTTGTCCGAGCCCGGCTCCTGGCCGTTGACGAAGTAGCAGTTGATCACCCGGATATCGCCAGCCGGGCTCGCCACCGTGCCCGCAATGATGCGCGACTGCTCATCGGCAAACTGCGGATTGGCGCGCACGACGTCCTTGAGCTCGCTCTTGGCGAGCAGGGCCACGCCGTTGTAAGTCTTCTGGCCAAAGCTCACCGCTTGGTAACCGGCTTGCGCCAGCGCTTCATGCGGAAACTTGTCGTCCGTGAGCTTGAGCTCCTGCAGGCCCAGCACATCGACCGGGTTGGCGGCCAGCCAGTCCAGCACCTGGGGCAGACGGACGGAGAGGGAGTTGACGTTCCAAGTTGCTATTTTCATGTCGCAAGTATCCTATGTTTCCGCCAGCGGCACACGGGCCCTGGCCGAAAAACCGCTGCGTAGCACTCGGCCTGAAGTCTTCACTACAATGGCGGCCACTGCCATGAACAAGCCCCTCTCTCCCTCTGTGACCAAGCCCGCCGCTGAAGCGGCCAGCAGCGCGCAGTTGCGCTGCTCGGTACGCGGCTTTACACCGCAGCCGGTGGCAGATGCGCTGCTGCTGGACTGCCTGCAGGAGGCGCGGCGCGCGCCCAGCGGCGCCAATCTGCAGCCGGGCCATTTCTGGCAGGTGTGTGGCGTGCGGCGCAGCCAGCTCTCTGCCCGCCTGCAGCAGGCCTATGAGGCGGGGGAGCAAGAGGCGGAGGACTATGGCTATTTCCCCAAGCCGCTGCCGCTGTCGCTGCGCAAGCGCCAGGTCGCAGCGGCCCAGGCCTTGTACGGCGCCTTGGGGGTGGAGCGCGGCGATGCCGCGGGGCGGAGTGCGCAATTTGGGCGCAACTTTCGCTTTTTTGATGCGCCCGTGGCTCTCATCATCACCATCGACAGCGGCTTTGGGCCGGGCGGCTATATGGACCTGGGCATGGCCATCTACGGCCTGATGCTGGCCGCCCAGTCACGCGGCCTTGCCACCTGCGCCATCGGGGCCATGGCTTCGTACCCGGGTCTGATCCGCGATGCGCTGGCGCTGCAGGCCTCGCAGACGGTGGTCTGCGGCATGGCGCTGGGCTATGAGGATACGGTTGCAGCGGTGAACCAGACCGTGACCGCACGCGCAGACATCGACGCGTATTTCAAACGGCTGGGTTGAAGTGCCTAGCGCTCCTGCCGTTGCCAGCGCGGCAGCCCACTGGCGCGGATGTTGGCGATAGGGGTCTCGTCCAGGTTCTTTTCCAGGTGCATGGCCTGGTAGTCCACAGCTTGGCGGCTGCGTCTACCAGCGCTGCCATTAGGCCCGGTGATGACGGTGATCTGGCCCAGCGGCACCAGCAGTTGGCGCAGGGAGCGGTCGTTGGCAAAGCAAGCGTGGAACGCATCCGCTCAATATCGCAGCGCCGCCTGGCGAACCAGCGCTGCGCTGCCCAGGCCACCTGCGCCTGCCACAGCGACCAGGCCTATCGCCCCTGACACCCCTGCATCGCCTGGTGCGGCGGGCGTTAGCTGCTGCAGATCGGCCAGCACCCGTACCAGCGCCACAGCAGCCGATGCGCCAATCGGGTGGCCGCGCGCAATGCCGCCGCCGTGGCGATTGAGCAGGCGGGCATCCGCGCCTTGACGCTGCAGCAGCGCTTGCCACTGCAGGCCTTGCACGGCAAAGGCGTCATGCAACTCCATGGCAGCCAGCTGCGACCAGGCCACACCCTGGCGTTGCAGCAAGGCCTGGGCGGCATCGGCCGCCAGTACCAGTGGCATAGCAGGCGAGCCCCCCAGCGACTGGTGGCCCAGCCATTGCGCACAGGGCTGCAGGCCCCAGCGCCGGCAGGCGCGCTCGCTGACCAGCAGCACCATCGCCGCTGCATCGGCCTTGGGCGAGATGGAGACGGTGCTGACTGCATGTTCGCGGCGCGCCTCCTGAGCCAGGTCGGCATCGGTTTGCGCCACCACCGGCAGGCGGTCCAGCTGGCGCTGGCTCAAGGCGCGAGGAAAGGCATCCCGCACCACGCCCGCCACAGCGATGATCTCGCGCGCCAGCACATCGGCGCTCGCCAGCGCGCGCGCATGGCTGGCGGCGGCATAGCGGTCCTGCGCCGCGCGGCTATCGCCCGCGGTGGCGGCATAGCGGGCGGCGGCCACCAGCAGATCGGGGTCGTCATGCGGTGGCGGCGCGAAGGACGGGCGCTCATAGGGCACTGCGCTATCACCCGCATGCAGCGGGCGGGTTGCGCGGATGGGGGCGCGGCTCCAGGCCTCGGCGCCACCGGCCACCACCACATCGGCCTGGCCACTGGCGACCAGGCTGGCGCCCAGCGCTACCGCATCCAGGCCAGCGCAGCACTGGGTGTCGACCGTGTAGGCGGCGCATTGCAGCGGCAGCTGGCCGGCCAGAGCCAGCATGCGCGCGGGGTTGCCCCCAGCGCCCAGGGCATTGCCCAGCACCACTGCATCGACCGCATCGGCGGGCAGCCCCGCGCGTTGCAGCAGGGCCTGCAGCACGGGCGCTGCAATCTCATGCGCCTGCAGATTCTTGAAGGCGCCGCCCACCGGCACCACGGCACTGCGGGCATAGCTGGCGATAAAGACGGGCGGTGTGGGCATGGCGGGGGGGGGGGCAATCAAGCCTGAATTTCAGCGGTTGTCCGCCGTTGTTGGGGAAGGACTGAACAAGTGGGCTACGCCCCCTTGCCTATCCCCCGCTTCAGAGGAAACAGTTGAACGACTATCCTCGATTCGAGACTTGATCAGTGTTTCCTTGGCGGTGGGCAGCTGCGCAGCCAGCCATGTAGCAAGCGTCGGGTGGTCCGTCTTGCCGCTGGCCGTTTGGGGCCAGGGTGCCGTGCTGAACCAGCGGCGCGGGCATTTGTGGGCTTCCAGTCGCCTGCGGCACCAGTCGCCCAGCTCGCGTGCCAGCGCGGCATCGGCAAGTGGCTGCAAAGCTGGCTGCTGGGCAGGGGCTGAAGGCGGGGCGGCTGCATCGCGCAATTGCAGTGCGACCCAGACCTGTTTGCCCCGCAGGGCATCATCCACGCCATGCACCGATGCAGCGGCCACGCGCGGGTGCTCGCAGAGCACGGCCTCCACCTCTTCGGGGAAGAGGTTTTTGCCTTGGGTGACGATCATGCGCTTCTCGCGCCCCACCAGGGTCAGCATGCCTTGCTCGTCGAGGCTGCCCATGTCGCGCACACTGAGCCAGTCGCCGTCGCGCAGCGCTGCGGTGGCATCGGCCTGCGCGCCCACATAGTCGATAAACAGCATGGGGCTGCGCAGCCAGATGGTGCCCACTTCGCCCCTGGGCAGAGGCTGCATGTCGGCATCTCTGATTTGCAGCTGC
The DNA here is from genome assembly GCA_947474715.1 of Betaproteobacteria bacterium. Classification (GTDB taxonomy): domain Bacteria; phylum Pseudomonadota; class Gammaproteobacteria; order Burkholderiales; family SG8-39; genus CAIYPG01. The sequence goes on along the minus strand of CANJJT010000068.1, from coordinate 16,601 downwards.
ACAGTGTTGAAGGCCCGGCCCACCACTTGCACAGGGGTGTCCGCGCTGGCATCCATCCAGGCGATAAAGCTGGCTTCCGACGCACCGTAGAACTCCACAATCCGGGCATTCGGAAACAGCACTTGCAGCGCGGGCGTGTGCTGGCGCATCCAGCGCGCGCCGCTGATCATCAAGAGCTGGAGTGACTCAATGGGCGCCAGCGCACGGCGCTCGGCCAGTCGCAGCATCACCAGCAACTGGCTGGGCACTGCTACCAGGCAGGGCGTGGCCTGCTGCCGCAGGGTAGCCAGGCACTGGCTGGCAGAAAAGCGTGGCTGTAGTTGCATGCCGCCGCCCGTCCAGATGCCCTGCAGCGCGCCAAACAGAAACAGCGAATGCGACAGGCTGCCCGGTGCCATCACGCAGCCATTGGCCGCCTGGCCAAAGCTGTCCACGCAGACGCGAAAGCTCTCGCTCCAGGACTGGTGGTGGCGCCGAAAGCCTTTGGGCAGGCCGGTACTGCCGGAGGTAAAGCCGATGTAGAAGGGCTGCAGCGCCTCATCTGCGCTGCTGTTCTCGCGGGGCGTGGCGGCCAGCGCATCCATCCAGCGCTGGGCCTGGGCCTGCTGCGCGGCAGACCAGGCGATGTCGCCCAAGGCGGCGCAGCGGCCACTGGCATTGGTGGCCAAAAAATCGGTGATCAGCGCTGTCGGTGATTGCCTGGCGTCCAGCAGGCGCGTGTGCGGCGCGTTCCGGGCCTGCAGCGCATCGGCTTGCTGCTGCACGGTGGCATGCAGATCAGCAAAGCGGATGCGTTGCTCGCCGTCATCGATGGCAATCGCATCGGGCCGCTGCTGCGCCCAGTGGGCCAACGGGCCATGCACCAGGCGCTGCCAGGGTGCCAGCCTGCTCAAGGGATGGGGCGAGCCGCTCACAGGTGGCGCCCGCCAAAGCGCCAGTCGGGCAGGCCACGGGCCACGGTATGCACAATCAGCGCCACCAGCACGCACTTGACCAGGTCACCCGGCACAAACACCAGGGTGCCCACGGCGGCCTGCACAAAGCTCAGCTTGGCCAGCAGCATCAGTCCCACCACGCCAAAAGCATGGACGACGACTATACCGCCCACCACCGAGGCGGCAAAAGCACAGCCCGCCAGCCGCGCGGGGGATGAGGGGCCGCCGCCGGTCAAAGCGCGCATGACCAGGCCCGCCACGGCAGCCGCTACGGGGTAAGAAACCAGATAGCCCGCCGACGGCAGAAAGAACACACCCATGCCGCCACGGCCCCCGGACAGCAGCGGCAGGCCCAGCGCCACGGCCGCCAAAAACAGCACCATGGCCTGAAAGCCCATGCGCGCGCCCAGCATGCAGCCGGCCAGCATCACGCCCAAGGTCTGCGCGGTAATGGGCACGCCCAGCGGCAGGTCAATCTTGGGAATCATGCCAAAAGCAGCCAGCAGCGCGGCAAAAAGCGCCACCATGGCGATGCGCTGGGCGCGGGTTTCGGTGCGGTGCTCGGTGGTCATGTTCATGTCCGTTGGTTTCCAGTGACTGATAAAGCAAAGGCGCCTTGCTGATTACAGCTTGAGGCGAATGGCCAGCGCATCGGCCACGTTGCGGGCGGTAATGAGCATATGAATGGTGAGGGGCGCCAGCAAGCGCCAGCCGCCCGAGCGGCCGGTGCGCACCCGGTAGGCATCGGCCAGGCGCTGCCACTGTACAAAAAACTGTTCGGCAAAGCGCAGCATCAGCCCCAGTTGCAAGGCCAGGCGCTCGACCGGCAGGCCCAGGCGAGCGAGCGGGGACAGCAGCCATTCGGCCACGCCCAGCAGATCGCCAAAACGGGTGGTGGCCGTCAGCATCGCGCCCAGCATGGTGGTGCTGACCAGGCGCAAGCCGCTGGCCAGGCCCAGCCAGGGCTGGCCCGTGGCCGCATGCAGGCCGCCCACCAGTGCAGAGGCGATCAGCGCCACTACGACCAGCCGGCGTGTCGGGCGCGAAGCCGCTCCCAGGCTGGCGTACAACAGCGCAATGGCGGCAAAGGCCAGCGCTTGTATCCGCAGGTCGCTGAGCACCAACAGGGCCATGCTGCTCAAGGCCAGCAGCAATAGCTTGAGGCCAGCCGGCAGCCGGTGCATCCAGCTGGGAATTTCGCTGTAGAGCGTTCCCATCACTGCGCCCCTGCGGTAGTGCTGGAAGTTGGCACGGCGTCCAGCTGCTGGGCAATGCGGTCCTGCACATCGGCCTCGTAAGCTGCGCAAACGGTAGCGCCCGGGCCATCGCTACGGACCTGCCCCTGGTCCAGCCACAGCACGCGCTCAAAGTGGCGCACATGGTCGAGCACATGGGTGGAGATGATGACCTGGGCGGGGGCAACAACCAACTCGCGAGCCAGTCGCGCCTGGCCCGGCAGGTCCAGGCTGGCAAAGGGCTCGTCGAGCAGCATCACCTGGGGCGCGGCCATCAGCATCGCCAAAAAACAGACTTGCTGACGCTGGCCTTGGCTCAGGCCACTGACCGCGCGCGGCGCCCAGTCGGCCAGGCCCCGTGCGGCCAGAAACTGCTGGGCCTGCACGATGGCGGCCTTGCGTGCGATGCCGCGGTACTGCAGGCTCAGGCCCAGCTCTTCCTCCACGGTGGGGAAAATGATCTGATCATCGGGGTTCTGAAACATCAGGCCCACGACGCCGGGCAGTTGTTCGCGCTGGCGCTGCACATCGCATCCAGCTACCTGCACGCTGCCCTGGTGCGCATGCTCCAGGCCACACAGCAGCCGAAACAGGCTGGTCTTGCCCGCGCCGTTGTCACCGATCAGCCCAATGCGCCGTTGCGTCAAATGCAGGCTCAGACCCTGAAACACCGCCTGCGCACCCCGGCGGAGGTGCACATCGCTCAAGCGGATGCCTGCAGTGGAATCGGTCTGAGCCAAAAAGAAGGTCATGTTCAGCAATACGCAGCACCGGCCATACCGGTGCCGCCTGGTTTTAAAAAATACGCTAAGCCTTGTGCATCGATGGGCTGGCGGGTGGCAGGTTTGGTACCCCACATCAGGCATCTAGCAATTGTCTCTGGGCGGCTGGCACACAGGCCTGATTACGCTTGCAAAACCTGTGTGTGCAGGCGCCAGGCCGGCTTGCGAGGCTGGGCAGCATTGTCGCACCAAGTCTCTCGCTGCGGCAGGGCCGGAAGAGGGCTGTCGCCGCCTATTCTTTGCTGCCAGGCCAGGCCTGTTTGGGCGGGCGTACAGGAAATTCACCCCCCTTTTTTTCATGCGCGGCCCTCCCGCCGGCCCGACAAGCGGTCAATCGCGCGATGTTTATTGAAAACTCACCCTCGTGCGGGGCTTCTCCAGACCCTGCGTCGGCCCGAATCGACTCACACCAGGGCACTCCGGCCGCTTGGCGCAAGCGTGGGCCGGACCGAGGAGCGCGACGGGGCTCTCGCAGGCAAGCCCAGGTGCGGCCTATTTGGCAAGACCCTCTGCGCTCTGGTTGGTTTAGGTCGCCCGGTGGTAGACCACGTTGTATCTACGCTCTTGCTGCCATCAGTTAGCGGAGTTCCTGAAGTCGCGGTGGATGTCGATGGACTAGTCGATGACATCAGAATGCACGGCCATCGCTTATGAACAGGCAGATCCGCCCGGCTGGTCAAAATCCCCCCGCGCGACTGCGTCGCGTCGGCCCCCTTTGACAAGGGGGTTTACACCACCACCGCGATTTCGCTCATTCGATCGTGATCTTCGCCGCCTCGACCAGCTTCTTCCACTTGGCGGCTTCCGAGCGCATCAGCGTGCCCAGCAGTTCCGGGCCGCCGTTGGCTTCGACCATGCCGAACTCGGCCAGCTTGGCGCGGCCTTCGGCGGAGTTGGTGTACTTGTTGATCTCCTGGTTGAGGCGCGTCACCACCGGCATCTGCAGGCCGGCCGGGCCGATGACGGCGAACCACACGGTGGCTTCCAGGTCGATGCCCTGCTCGATGGCGGTGCCCACATTGGGCAGGCCGGGGAAGCGCTTCTTCGAGGTCACTGCCAGGCCGACCAGCTTGCCGCTCTGGATGGCGGCGATGAAGGCGCTCACCGGGGCCGACACGGCCTGGATCTGTCCGCCGAGCAGATCGGTCAAGACGGGACCATCGCCTTTGTAAGGAATGCCCTGCGGGTTGATCGCCGCCACGCTCTTGAAGTATTCGAGGGCCAGGTGGCCGATGGTACCGTTGCCCGGATGGCCGACGGAGAGTTTTGCCGAGGGTGATTTCGCCAGTGCGACGAAGGCCTTCAGGTCGGCCGCCTTCACCCCGGGATGGGAGGCGATCACCAGCGGAATCTCGCCCACCAGCGCGATGGGGGCCAGGTCCTTGTCCGAGTCATAGGGCATGTCCTTGTACAGGGCCTTGTTGTTGGCCAGCGGTCCGGAGGTGGACAGGCCGATGGTGTAGCCATCGGGCGCGGCCTTGGCCACGGCATCGGTGCCGATGTTGCCGCCGGCACCGCCGCGGTTGTCGACGTTGAAGGACTGGCCCAGTGTCTTCGACAGGTTGAGCGCCAGCTGGCGCGCCACGATGTCGGAGCTGCCACCCGGTGGAAACGGCACCACCATGCGCACCGGCCGGGCGGGCCAGGCCTGCGCCTGGGCTTGCGTCGATACAAACCCCATGAATGCCGACAGGCACAGGCCGGCCAGCAAGGCGGCGGGCAGTCGGGACTGGTTGATGGATGGGTTCATGGCATTCCTCCTTGATTATTTTTCGAGTCTGTTCAATGGCGATGCGTTCAACGCCTGCTCGCGCTCGCGCTTCAGCGCTTCGCGGATTTGCGGCAATCGGTTTGCGGCGCGCTGCTGCAGGCTGTCGTACAGGCTGTGTCCCTGGGCATCGATGGCCACGGTGGCGGGCAGGTCACGCACCCGCAGCGTGGTGAGGCGGAACTGCGAGATGTATTCATTCCAGTGGCTGGATACCACGCCCTCGATGGCATCGGACAACAGCGGGCAGCCGCCACCGAGGAAGGACAGGTAGATGCAGCCCGTGGCCTGCATGGCCGCCACGCTGGCCGCATCCAGGCCACCCTTGCCGCCCACCAGGCGCAGGCCCAGACCGCTGATCAAACCGGGCATGTAGGGGTTGTAGCGCGTGCTGGTGCTCGGGTTCATGTACAGCGCACGCGGTAACCCACCACCGGGCTGATCTTCCAGGTAGGCACTGAGGTGAAAAAAGGCGCCGCCCTTCAGGTCCACCGGCAGCTCACGCCCGGCCTGCACATCCTCCAGCATGCGCTTGTGGGTGGGCAGGCCGATGCTGATGGTGATGTCGCCGCTCAGGCGCACTTCGTCGCCCACCGCGATGCTGCGCAGGGCTTCGGCTGTGAGCGGCAGTTGCAGCACGTGGGTGTGCATGCTCATTCGAACCACGCCACGCTGCCATCGTTGCCGATGCGCGCGCCCATACGCCGGTTGATCCAGCAGTTGAGCGCCACCGCCACCGGCATGAAGCCGTGCGAAGCGGCGTAGTCGATGTGCACGCCCATGGCGGTGCTGTCGCCGCCGGTGCCCATGGGGCCGTAGCCCATGGCGTTGATGGCTTTCAAGAGGCGCGCTTCCATGGCCGCCAGCATGGGATCAGGATTGACCTCGCCCACCGGGCGCAGCACCTGCTGCTTGGCCAGGCGTGCCGCGTAATCGAAGCTGCCGCCGATGCCCACGCCGACGACGATGGGCGGGCACGGCTGCGAGCCGGCGCGCATCACGACTTCCAGCACGTAGTCCTCGATGGTCTCCAGGCTGGGGAAGACAAAGGTCTTCAGCTCCTCCCAGCGCCCGCTGCCCATGGCCTTGGGGGCGCAGATCATCTCGATGTAATCGGCGCCGTCGATGACATCGAAGGTCACCAGCGGCATGTCCTTGCCGGCATAGCTGCGCTCATGCGTCAGCGGGTTGGTGATCATCTTCAGGATGGGCGGCTGGATGTTTTGCACCAGGTCGGCAAAGCCATCGACGATGGCCTGGCGCACCGCACCCTCGAAGCGCACCTGCGTGCCGATCTTCACCGAATACACCGGGATGCCGACGTCCGTGCAGACCAGCTCGCCACGCTGCGCGGCGGCATCGGCGCTGTCGAGCATGATGGAGATGGTGCGCCGGCCGGTGGCATCGCGCTCGCTGCCCTGCGCCTTTTTCAGCGCAGCATGGGTGTCGTCGGGAATCTTCTTCAGCGAACGCTCGTACAGCGCGGCCGACACCGAGCGGATCAGCGCCTGGGGAATCATGCCGTCTCACCCGGCAGGCCCGGGGCCGTGCGCAAGCGCCACGCAGTGCACCGTGGAATGTGATCCTGCAACCAACCATGCATGTGGAGCCTCCCCCCTGCCCTGTGGGCCACTGCTCGCCCTGTGTGGGCTGCTGAACTGTCCAGCCAGGGGGATCTGCTCTGACGGGGATCCTCTCCGGCGCGGCACGATCTTACCCCATCGTCCAGCGCGGGCTGTGTTACTTTGCCGGCGCCTGCCGGGGTGTCGGACAGTCCGGGCATACCCTCCGGACAGGCCTCCACGACATCAGGAACCGACATGGCAAACAAGGGTGGAACCCTGCTGACCCGCATCGAAAACGGCGTCGGCCACATCGCCTTCTCCAATCCCGGCAAGCGCAATGCCATCAGTGCCGGCATGCTGGCCGATCTCGATGCCGTGCTGAGTGATTACGAGGCGGATGACACGGTGCGTGTGATCGCCCTGGCCGGCGAAGGCGACGATGCCTTCTCCTCTGGGCTGGACATCGGCGGCCTCGCCGACAAGGGTCGACTGCAGGCCATACACACCCACTTCGAAGGCGGCGCAAGCTCCGCGCTGGGGCACCTGCAACTGGCAAGGAAACCGACCGTGGCGCTGATCCGCGGCTTCTGCTTCGGTGCGGGGGTGTCGATCTCGGTGCTGTGCGACCTGCGCATCGCCTCGGCGGATGCGAGCTTTTCAGTGCCAGCCGCACGCATGGGCCTGGGCTACTCGCTCTTCGGCGTACAGACGCTGGCCGAAGCCGTGGGCACGCCCGCTGCACGAGAAATCCTCTTCACCGCGCGGCGTTACCCGGCCGCAGAAGCACTGGCCCTGGGCCTCATCAACCGTGTATACCCCACCGAAACCTTCCAGCGCGAAGCCGCGCAATACCTCGCCGACCTGGCCGCCGGCGCCCCACTCAGCATCGCAGCCGCCAAACTCTCCCTGCGCGCCGTAGCCCCGCAGCCCGACGCGGCCCAGGCCGCAGCCGTGCAGGCCGCCATTCAGCTCGCCAGCACGAGCGAAGATTTCAGGGAAGGGCAGCGCGCGTTTGCAGAAAAGCGAGCGCCGAAATTCAGGGGAAAATAAGGCGCGGGTCAGCTGAGCAGTGATGGATCCATGACATCCACTTCCACCTGGCACATGACCGATCCCTTGTTGATCTTCTTCAACTTGCCCACGATGGCATTGCGCGCGCCGTATTTCACTTCCAGCTCCTTCATCAGGCCCAGCGGCTCTGGTTGCATTTCGACAGAATCGAACCGATCCGCATCCGCTGCAAACCCGCCTCAGCCAGCCCACATCACTCCGGCTGGAACTTGATCGCCTTCGTCACCGCCGCCCATTTGGCCTGGTCGTCTCGTATCCACGCCATGAACTGCTCGGGGCTGCTGTGCCAGGGCTCTACGCCATTGGTATTGAATACCTCGCGGATATCCGGCATGGCCAGTATCTTTTCCATGGCGCCGTTGAATCGATTGATCGCCGCTCGCGGCGTTGCCACCGGGCCAAGTATCCCCACCATGGAGCTCGCCTCGAATTTCGCCAATCCCGCCTCCGCCAGGGTCGGCGTATTGGGCAAGGAAGACGCCCGCTTCAGACTCGCCACGCCCAGCAGGCGCAACTTTCCGGCAGTGATCTGCGGCAGCGCCGGCGGCACGGCTACGAACATCATGTCGGCTTCACCGGCCACCACGCCCAGCACCGCAGGCCCAGCCCCCTTGTAGGGAATGTGCACGATGTCTGTACTGGTCACCATCTTGAACAGTTCGCCGGCAAGATGCAGCGAAGCGCCTATGCCATTGGAGGCATAATTGAGCTTGCCCGGCTGCGAACGCGCATAGGCAATCAGTTCCTTCACCGTGGCAGGTGGATGTTTCGGGTGCGTGACCAGCACAATGTCGCCCATGGAGACCGGACTCACCGCCGCGAAGTCCCTGATGGCGTCAAAAGGCAGGGTTCGCTGGGTGCTGGGATTGATGGTGTGGCTGGCGGTGATGATGAGCAGGGTATAGCCGTCCGGCGCAGACTTGGCGACGAAGTCAGTGCCGATGATGGCAGCAGCACCGGGCTTGAAGTCGATGATGACGGGTTGGCCCAGCACTTCGGTGAGCTTCACGGAAACCGGCCGCAGCGGAATCTCCTGAGGCCCTCCCGGCGCGAAGGGAATGATCAGCTTCACCGGTTTCACCGGCCAGGTCTGTGCTGCAATCAGGCTGCTCCATGCTGCAAGACTTGCTGCCAGCATCAGCCGGCCCAACGTTTCCAGAATATGCATTGCAGTCCCCTCCTGAGAACTTTTGGACATGTCACTGTCTTTGATATGTGCTGCCTTGCTCCGGTTCTTCCTGCCTGCTTCAATTCTTCCTGCTGGATTGTGCCTGAACTGCCCGTTTCTGATCGGGTGGCAGATTACGCCTTGAGCACGAGCAGTGCATCGACCGCCCTCACGCCCTTGCCTTCGGCGAGTACCATCATCGGATTGAGATGAAAGGATCGGAACTGCAGCAGATGACACTGGAAACACTGCTCGGCATCGCTGGTCCGCAGGCCATGCCCAGACGCACCGATTTCTATTTTGAGCAGGCACGCGATGCTCTTGTCGAGCAGGCCCTTCAGTTCATCGCGGCTGGCGGCGCGCGCTTCCCGACAGACTGGCTGGCCCCCGGTGCGTCGATAGTACGAAATCCCGCCGGGACACTGCGACTCAACCGACAGCCAGCATCCCCGCCAGACCCGCCACCGACTCCACGCTCTCCAGCCGTGCCAGTTCCCAGCTGATGTCCTCGATCCGGGACGGGCTCAGCGCGGTCCTGGCCAGACGTTCGAACTTGCTGTGCAATTCTGCTTCGCTCGCGGGATTGGTGGCGTTTCCGCGCGGAATCATCACTTCGTTCTGCAGCACTTCACCGGACTTGAGCACAACGCGCAGGCGCGCGCTGTTGCGCGCGATGCGACCCTGCCTGGTGATAGTGGGATCCTCGACGATGCTGATGCGCTTCACCATGTCGAGGATGCGCAGGTCGGCCATGAGTTCGGGCCGGTACTGCTCAACAAAGGCATCCCCCTCGATCAGCGCCACGGCGATGGCGTACTGCAGGCTGAACTGCGCTGCGGTGACATCGCCCGGCGTGTAAGTCCAGCCGACGTGATGGAAGGAATCCGCACCGACATGCGCGGAGATGGATTCGACGTCCTGCACGCGCAAGCCGTGCGTCTTCTGAAACCCCCGGACGAGGTCCACTGAGCTTAGGTTGGGAGCGCAGGTGGCGTAGAGCTTGAAGCCGATGCCGCTGGCAGCCCAGGATTTCCCAAGACCCTCGGTAAGCTTCGACGCATCGAAACTGCCGTCGCTCCCTGCAAAGGTGGGCAGCAAACCGCCTGGCGCGCATTCCATGACATCGGGCGGCGCGCTGTAACCGCGCGCGGCGAGTAACGCCGCCTGCAGTCCGGCCTGCGAGGCCTTGCCAGCGTACAGGCGCTTGGCGTCACCTCCGTACTGCACGGCAAGAATGCCGCTGGCCTGCAGGGCTGCAAGGCCCAGGCAGTGCGTCATCCGGGTTGCATCCAACCCCAGAGCCACGCCCGCCGCTGCTGCTGCGGAAAATGTGCCGTTGATGGTGGGCGTATGCCACCCCTTGGTCAGCGAAGGACCGCCGCACAGGGCAACGCGCGTACCCAGTTCCCAGCCAACAGCCATGGCGATGAACAGGCGCTCACCGCTCACTGCGCCATGCCCCCCCGCCTTTCCATCCGCTTGTCCAACCACTGGCACACCCTGCTCGGCCAGGGCCAGTACCGCGGGCAGCATGGTGGATCCGGCATGCAACGATGCCAGCTGGTGCATGGAATCCAGTTCGAAGGACTGCACGAAGGAGGCGTTCACCAGCGATGCGAGCGTGCCCGGCAGCCTGGCATTCGTGCCCCAGACGCCCGCCCTGCCCGCACCGGCCGCATCCCAGAGGAAGGTCTCCAGCATGGTACGCGACCAGGGGAGGCGCGACCCGTAGAGCGCGCAGCCCAGGGCATCGCGGATATCGTTGCGCACCGCGGTCACCGCCTCTTCCGGCAGATCACCGAAGCGCAGTCCCGTGCACCAGCGGGCAAACACACCCAGACTGGACGCCGACGCATTCTCCTTGCGGGCGATCACGGGAACCTTGCTACTTGACGCGTGCCGCCACCGTACCCCAGCGCTTGAGCTCGGTGCGCACATACTCGGTGAATTGCGCCGGGTCAAGATCGTTGGCTTCTATGCCCTGCGGGTCAAGCTTCTGCCGCACCTCGGGCGATGCAAGCACGCGCCGCACCTCGGCATTGAGCCGGTTGACGATGGCAGGTGCAAGGCCCGCAGGCCCGGACACGGCAAACCAGCTCGTGCCCAGCAGGTCCGGATAGCCCTCCTCGCCAAAGGTGGGTACATCCGGAAAGTCCGCCATGCGCTTGGGACTGGAGACACCAAGCGCGCGTATCTTGCCCGCCTTGAGGAGGGGCGCCACTGACACCACAGTGCTGATGGCTGAAGGCACCTGATTGGCAACCAGGTCGGTGATGACCGGCCCACCACCCTTGTAGGGGATATGCACGATATTGGCACCCGACAACTCGGCAAACAAGACGCCCAGCAAGTGGCCCTTGGTGCCCACGCCGGCCGTGGCATAGCTGAAGCCGCGCGGTTGTGCCTTGGCATAAACCAGCAGTTCCTTGATGTTGCGCACCGGCACACTGGGGTGCAGCACGATCATCTCGGGAGCTCCGCCGAAAAGAGCAATGTGGGCAAAGCTCTTCATGGGATCGAAGGTGGCCGGGTTCATGGCTGGCGCAATGATGAGCGGTGCAATGCCGGTGATACCCAGGGTGTAGCCATCGGGTGCAGCCCGGGCCGCAAACTCCATGCCGATCACCCCACCCGCGCCGGGTCGGCTGTCGATGAGAAAGGTCTGCTTGAAACGCTTGGTCAGCTCATCGGTAACAACTCGCGTAAGGAACTCCGAGGAGCCGCCCGGGGCAAAGGGCAGGATGACACGCACCGGCCGGGTTGGCCACTCCTGCGCTATTGCAGGAGCCGCACAAATTGCCGTCAACGCAAGGACTCCAGACAGCACGACACGGCCGTGAAGCTTGCAACTGATCAAGCGGCGAAACAAGGCATGGCAAAGACTCACATCATTCTCCTGTTTTCGGTCATGCGAATGACGCCCATGACTCCTGATGGGCCGGTGTGCGCGATCAAGTGGCGCAGGATACCGCTGGCGCCCAGTATGAAACGACAGGGCGTCGCCCATGAGAATCCTTGCCATCCCGGGGGAGCATGAGGGAGGTAGTCGCAAATAGGGGCACCCTCATTTCAAAGCCCTCTCGTCGCATCCCCGAGCATTGAGGCGACCGCCCCGGAGGCACCAGGCTGAGCAGGATATCCCATATCTACTTATGCGCGTGGCCAGGACCGCCCGATGTCACACTTTGCCCATATCCACGCAACTTGATGTACAAGGCGACCTGCTCGGGGGTAAGGATGCGGGTCTGCTCCAGATGCGCCTCCAGATGGGCGGTCCGCACGCGCGCCTGCAGCTCACCAATCCGCGTGAGCGCTTCGGTCAGCAGCAACGGTGTGATCCGCTTCGAGGCGAACAGCACGTCGAGCGCCTGCTCGGCATCCACGAGCTGGCGCCCGAAATTCTTGGCGCGGCGCTCCATGGACTTGAACAGCGTGTCCGACTTGGAGCGCTGGTCGGCATTCAGGCCCAGTTCGCGACTCAGTTCCAACACATGCACCGGGCCGGGATAGCCATTGAGTTCCGCCGCCATGGCGTAACCCATGCCCCGGCCGGTCAGCAGGTTTTCCCGCTCTTCTGCCGACAAGGCCTTGATCTGGCGCGTTTCCTGGCTGGCATAGGGGGAAGGGGTGGCGGCGCCGGCAAGGGCAGGCGCGAGGAGGACGAGCAGGCAAAAGAGCATTTTCATGGGATCCAGGTCTGAGTGTTGCGGGCGGGATACAAGCGCCGAAGCTTACACACTATCGGTGGCGACAAGATGGACACATGGCCAACACCTCGGCAGTCCTTTCCACTGTCCTGCCCTCCCCGCACAGCAGCCCTGCACCGCGAGTTCCCCATTCCCCGCCGGCTAGTTCAGCTTCAGCCCCAGATCCTTCACCAGCCGGGTGGCCACGGCCAGGGCATTGTCGATCACCACCTGCAATTCCTCGGGCGTGCCCGGCGCCACATCGGTGCCATCGGCCGCCACCGCCTTGAGGATCTCCGGACTTTGCAGAATCTGGGCGATGGGGCGGTTCAGCGCCATGACGACGGCGGACGGCGTGCCGGCCGGTGACAGGAGGCCGATCCAGCCCGCCCATTCGTAGCCCGGCAGACCGGACTCGGCAATCGTGGGTAGGTCCGGCAGGTTGGGCGAGCGCCGCAGGCTGCTGATGCCGATGGCCCTGATCTTGCCGGTCTTCACATGCGGCGCGGTGGCCGTGGCGCTGGCAAAGCTGAACTGCACGCGACCGGCCACCAGGTCGAGCAGCGCCACGCCCACGCCCTTGTGTGGAATGTGTTCCGCGGCAAAGCCGCCGCGCGATTTCAGCAGTTCGCCATTCAGATGCGATGAGGACCCGATGCCGCCGGAGGAGTAATTGAGGCTGGCCGGATTGCTGCGCGCGTAGGCAATCAGGTCCTTCACCGAATGGATGGGCATGGACGCATTCACCGACAGCACGTTCGGCGCGGAACTGAGCTGCGCCAGCGGCGTGAAGGACTTGCGCACATCGAAGGTGGCATTGCCCGACATCACCGCATTGTTGTAGCTGGCACTGCTGGCCTGGAAGTGGGTGTAGCCATCGGGCTCGGCGCGCGCCACGATGCCCATGCCGATCATGCCGCTGGCGCCCGGCACGTTCTCGATGATGAAGGGCTGGCCGAAGCGCTCGGACAGCCGCTGCCCGGTCATGCGCACCAGGATGTCCCCGCCGCCGCCGGGTGACTGCCCGACGACGATGCGCACCGGCTTGACGGGATAGCCGGCCGCGGCTGGCTTGCCTTGCGCGAAGGCGGGCGCAGCGACCACCGTCATCAACAGCATGGCGGCCCATGCACGGGAGAAAGCGTAGTCGATCATCATGGACTCCTGTGACGGAGGGATTGTTCGAACCGGCCCTGCACACTGGCCGCGATTATGAACCGATACCTTGGGCCACGCCCAAGGCTTCATCGACCTGCGGAAGCGGCTTCGACGATAGCCGGAAAGCCGAGCCTGCAGCCCGGTTTACCCCCTTGTCAAAGGTTCTTCGCCGATTTCCGGGAAGACGTGGCTGCGGCGCGGTTGACCCCCTTGTCAAAGGGGGCTGACTCGTGAGCGCAGCGAACGAGCGGGGGGATTTTCTCCCACAGCCTTCAACGTTCGCCCGTCGTGACCGGATGCGAGCCCTGAGTATCCTCCGGTGCTTCCCATCGGCAAGGCAACAGCCGTGCGCAGGGTTCATGCAATGTCAGCAAAAGGCCATGAGACCAGCCTGGCGGGCCAAAATCCCCCCGCTGGCCTGCGGCCAGTCGGCCCCCTTTGACAAGGGGGTTTACACCACCGGGCCTGCCAGGCTTGCTGCCAATGCCATCCCCGGAAATCGACGAAGAACCGACAAGGGGGTTAACACCCGCTGCTTGCTGGCGCGCCGATCAAATCATTTCTGTTTTTATATAAACCGTTCGCCGCATCCACATTTCCGCGCGACAGAAACCGCTTTCAACAGGCCGCATCATCGCTGGGCGATGGCATAATCAGTCCGCCTCCGGGCACCCCGCCCCCCCCATCGCGGCCCCGCCACCGCAGGCGCGCCAGACGGAAGCTGAATACCCGCACAACCGAGGAATGCAATGACCATTGCGTATCGCGGCGTCTACCGTCACCAGCAGATGGACCGCCTGTTCAATCCGAAAAGCGTCGCCGTGATCGGCGTGTCCACCAATGCCGCGGCCTTCGGCTCGAATTCGGTCACCAACCTGATCCGCAACCAGTTTCCCGGCAACATCTACCGCATCAACCCGAAGTACGACAAGCTGGGTGAGCACCCCTGCTATGCCTCGGTGGCGGCCCTGCCCGAAGTGCCTGACTGCGCCATCATCGCGCTGCCGCGCGAAGGCGTGGAGAAGGCCGTGCTCGACTGCGCCAGGGCCGGTGTCGGCGGCGTGGTGATCTTTGCTTCGGGTTACTTCGAAACCGGCCTCCCCGGCCGCGACCAGGCGCAGGCGCGACTGGTCGCCATCGCGCGCGAAACCGGCCTCAAGATCATCGGCCCCAACTGCATGGGCTTTGCCAACTTCGGCGCGCAGGCCATGGTGTCCTTCGCCACGCACGACATGGAACTGGCGCCACCGCCCTACCCCGGCATCGCCATCGTCTCGCAGTCCGGCGCCATGGGCTTTTCGCTGTCGCAGTCGGTGCGCCGCGGCATGAACATCAGCCATGTGGTGGCCTGCGGCAATGCCTGCGACGTCAACATCACCGACCTGATCAGCTATTTCGCCGAGGACCCGGGCTGCGGCGCGGTGGCCTGCATCCTCGAAGGCCTGAACGATCCCTCGCAACTGCTGCAGGCCGGGGAGATCGCCTGGCAGGCTGGCAAGCCGGTGGTGATCTGCAAGCTGGGCACCGGCGAAGGCGGTGCGGCGGCCGCCCTATCGCACACCGGTTCGCTGGCCGGCTCCATGGCCGCCTATGCCGCCGCCTGCGATCGCGCCGGCATCGTCATGGTCCACAGCATCGAGCGCCTGCTAGAGACCGCCACCTTCCTCTCCAAGGTCACGGCGCCGCCCGCCGCGCGCGGCATTGCCGCCATGGGTGGCTCGGGCGGCTCGCTGATCGCCGCCACCGACGCCGCCGAGGCACACGGCCTGGCCATGCCGGAACTGGGTCTCGAACTGGAGGCGAAACTGCGGCCCTACGTGCCGGAGTTCGGCGCCCTGCGCAATCCCTGCGACCTCACCGCCATGGTGGCGGCCAATCCCACCGGCTACCCGATTGCGGTGGAGACCATGCTGTCGGCGCCGCAGTACAGCGCCATCGTCATCCCGCAACTGAGCGTGAAGGTCACCACGCGTGGCCGTTTGCAGAGCATCGCCGGCATCGGCATGAAGCTCGGGAAACCCATCTGCCTGCCCTTCATCGGTGGCTGGGTGGGCGGCCCGGGCAATGAATTCGCCGAGATGGAGCGCGGCCTGCAGTGGTTCTTCACCATGGACAACTGCATGGAGACACTCAAGCTGTGGCACCAGCAGGATGATCGTCGCCGCGAGCGTGAGAAGCTCGGCCCGCGCCGGCTGGTACGGCTGTCGCCGGGCGATGCGAAAGGCAAGGCTGCCGCGCTGATTGAGGCATCGCCCAACCGCACCCTCACCGAGCGCGAAGCCAAGGCCGTGCTGGCCCTGTATGGCGTGCCGGTGGTGGGCGAGCAACTGGTGCAATCCGCGGCCGAAGCCGCCAGCGCGGCGCAGGCGCTGGGCTTCCCGGTGGCGATCAAGGTGGAGTCCCCGGACCTGCCGCACAAGACCGAAGCCGGTGTCATCCGCCTCAATCTGAAGACCGCCGACGAGGTGCAGACCGCCTGGGCAGCGGTGATGGCCAATGCGGTGAAGCACGCCCCCGATGCGCGCATCAACGGCGTGCTGGTGCAGCCCATGGTGTCGGCCGGCACCGAGGTCATGGTGGGCGCGCGCATCGATCCGCTGTTCGGCCCGCTCATCGTCTGCGGCCTGGGCGGGATCCTGGTGGAACTGTTGAAGGACACCGCGCTCGACCTGGCCCCGGTGACGCCGCACGAAGCGCGCGCCATGCTGGGCAGGCTGAAGGGTCAGGCGGCGCTGGCAGGGTTCCGCGGCGCTGAGCCCGTCGATCAGGACAAGCTCGCCGACATCATGGTGCGCCTGTCCGAATTCGCCGATGACCAGAAGGACTTGATCGCCGAACTGGATGTGAATCCGCTCATCTGTTCGGGCGGGCAGATCCGCGCCGTGGACGCGTTGATCGTGAAGCAATCGTAGAACCCGTTGGGGACAACAGCGGGACGAAACGGCGACAGCACTAACCCGGTCCCGACGCAGGGTATCCGGTTGGATATGTGACCGTTTCGTCTGAGGCAAAATAGGCCATCTGCAACAGGCCAAACCAAGGAGAGAGACCATGAGCGCAGTCATGAAGGATGATCAGGAAAGCTCGGAGCGCGAAGACGCCCAGCGCATGCTGGCCGATGCCGTCAACACCTTCGTCACCCGGGCCACCACGGTCAAGCGCGTGCGCGAGCAGCGCGACACCCAACCCGGCTTTGACCGCAATCTGTGGCAGAGCATCGCCGACCAGGGTTG
>CANJJT010000067.1:0-22307 GCA_947474715.1 Betaproteobacteria bacterium | reverse complement strand
TGTCGCTGACCGATGAAACCGGGCTCGCAGCAGCCTATGTGATCGTCGAAGCCGTCGAGGCTGGCCCTGACGCTGGCCCTGACTCCGACTCTGGCCCGGCGGTTGCGACCGCATTCGCCGAAGGAAGGAAAGCATGAGCATCAAGCAGCATGTCGACCTGCCCATTTCCCTGCCGCTGGGGCCGGTGATGGTGGATGTTGCAGGCCTGACGCTGACCGCAGAAGAGCGCGAATTCCTGTGTCATCCGCTGGTGGGGGCAGTCATCCTGTTTGCCCGCAATTACCAGGATCCGCAGCAACTGCGTGCACTCACGGCCGATATACATGCCGTGCGTGAGCCGCGACTGTTGATTGCCGTCGACCACGAAGGCGGTCGGGTGCAGCGCTTTCGCGAAGGCTTTTCGCGCATTCCGCCCATGCGTGCCTTCGGGCAGTTCTGGGAAAAGGACCAGGGGCAGGCGCTGGAACTTGCGCACGCCGCCGGCCATGTGATTGGCGCAGAACTGGCGCACGCCGGTGTCGACTTCAGTTTCACGCCGGTGCTGGATGTGGACTTCGGCGCCTCCGGAGTGATTGGTGATCGCGCGTTTTCCCGTGATCCCCGCACCATAGGCGAGCTGGCTGTCGCGCTCATGCAAGGGCTGGCTGCCGCCGGCATGTCGGCCGTCGGCAAGCATTTCCCGGGACATGGCTATGCCGCCGCCGACTCGCATGTGGCGATACCCGAGGACGACCGCAGCTACGAAGCCATCGACGAAACCGATCTCGTGCCCTATCGGATGCTCATACCGCAGGGACTTGCGGCCATCATGCCGGCACACGTGATCTATCCCAAGGTGGATCCGCGTCCGGCCGGCTTTTCGGCATTCTGGTTGCAGGAAGTGTTGCGCCGCCGGCTGGGCTTCGACGGGCTGATTTTTAGCGACGACCTCACCATGGAAGGGGCCAGCGTGGCGGGGGACATGGCAGCGCGGGCGCGGGCGGCCTTTGCAGCCGGCTGCGATATGGTGCTGGTGTGCAACCAGCCGCAGGCCGCGCGTGATCTGGTCGCAGCACTGGAAAAGGATGCTCCGGTGCTGGATGCCCGGCGGGCAGCACGAATGCAGGTCCGTGCAGATGCCGGTGGGGCGCTGACCAGCGCTGCCTACCGGCTGGCCATCAGCAGCCTGCACAGTAAATTCGGCACGGGTCTGCTCTGAAAAAATGATAATAATACGTAGTTTTAGTTAATATCCACGGATACTATCGTTTTAAAATGATCATAAAGAAGCAGTCAGTATCGGCCCCGGCAGGGGATAGCCCCGTGCCCGCAATCGCGCCTGTGGCGCTCTCCGGCGTTGCCACCGATGCCCGCTGCTTCGACCTGGCCTGTACCGATTGCCCGCGCCTGGCCGGCTTTCTCGCCGATGTGCGCCGGGACAAGCCTGCCTATTTCGCGCGCCCCGTCCCCGCATTCGGCGACCCGGAGGCGGAATTGCTGATTGTCGGCCTTGCGCCGGGTATGCACGGGGCCAACCGCACCGGCCGGCCGTTCACCGGGGATCATGCCGGTATCCTGCTGTTCCAGACCCTGCATGAATGCGGCTTCGGCAGCCATGCCGGCAGCAGCGAACCCGATGATGGCCTCGAATTGCACAACTGTCGCATCACCAATGCGGTGAAGTGCCTGCCACCACAAAACAAGCCCGAGCCGGCGGAAATACGCCAGTGCAATCACTATCTGGCGGCTGAGCTGGCCTTGCATCCGCCGCGGGTGGTGCTGGCCCTGGGCAGCATTGCCCATCAGGCGGTGCTGCGCACGCTGGGGCTCAAGGTGAAGGACTTTTCATTCGGCCACCACGCCATCCATGATTTGCCGCTGGCCACCGGCGGAACACTGCGGCTGTACGACAGTTATCATTGCAGCCGCTACAACACCCAGACACGCCGACTGACACCGAACATGTTCCGGGCCGTGTTTTCCGACATCCGGAGCTTTCTGCAGCCAAGGCAATGACGCAAGCCCCCGATCCGGCAGTCCCTGAAGAGCCGCCCCGACAGGCATTCGACAGCGCGGCCTTTCTTGCCGGCCTGCCGAACCTGCCCGGTGTCTATCGCATGCTGAACCTGCGCGGCGAAGCCCTTTATGTCGGCAAGGCACGCGATCTGAAGAAGCGCGTTTCCTCCTACTTCCAGAAGAGCGGGCATGGCCCACGCATCGCCATGATGCTGACCCAGGTGGCAGCCATGGAGGTGACCATCACGCGTTCCGAGGCGGAAGCGCTGATCCTGGAAAACAACCTGATCAAGTCCCTCACGCCCCGGTACAACATCCTGTTCCGGGACGACAAGTCCTATCCCTACCTGATGGTGAGCGGAGACGAGTTCCCGAGGCTGGGTTTTCATCGGGGAACGCTCGACAAGGCCCATCGCTATTTCGGGCCCTTTCCGCATGCCGGGGCGGTGCGCGAGAGCATCCAGCTGATGCAGCGGGTGTTCCGCCTGCGCACCTGCGAAGATTCAGTGTTCCACAATCGCTCGCGTCCCTGCCTGCTGCACCAGATCCGGCGCTGTTCGGCACCTTGCGTCAAGCTCATCGACGCGCCTGACTATGCCCGAGACGTTGGTGATGCCGTGACCTTCCTAGAAGGCCGCAGCGACGACGTGGTGAAAAGGCTCACGGACCGCATGCTGCAGGCCTCCATCGACATGCGCTATGAGGAGGCGGCGGTCATCCGTGACCAGGTCCATTCGCTCAGCCGCATGACCCAGCGGCAGTATGCCGACACCGGCAGCGACACCGATGTCGATGTCATCGCCCATGTCGAGGGAGGCGGGATGGGCTGCGTCAACCTGATGATGATCCGCGGCGGACGGCAACTGGGCGACCGCAGCTTCTTTCCGAGAGCCTCCAGCCTGGAAGGCCAGGCCGATGCCACGAGCGAGGTGCTGCAGGCTTTCATCCAGCAGCACTATCACGATCGTCCGGTGCCTGAAGTCATCGTCTGCCCTGGCATCGAGGACGGTCCGGATCTGGCAGAACTGCTGGGCGAGCACAGCGGTCACCGTGTGCATGTGGTGACCCGCCCCCAGGGTGAGCGGCGTGTCTGGCTCGAGACGGCCGAGGGAAATGCCCGCCATGCGCTGAAGAACCGGCTGGCCGAGCAAAGCACGCAGCAATCGCGCCTGGCCGCGCTGCGCGAGGCGCTGGACCTGCCGGAGGGCGCCATGCGCATCGAGTGCTTCGACGTCAGCCATACCATGGGCGAGGCCACCGTCGCCTCCTGCGTGGTCTATGACCGCATGGACATGCAGCCGGGCGAATACCGGCGCTTCAACATCGCCGGGATCGAGCCGGGTGACGACTACGCCGCCATGCGGCAGGCGCTGACACGCCGCTATGCCAAGGTGAGCGAAGGCGAGGGTGTGGCGCCGGACCTGTTGCTGATCGATGGCGGCAAGGGCCAGTTGGGCGTGGCCTGCGAGGCCTTGGCCGAGGTGGGACTTGCCGATGTCATGCTGGTGGGCGTGGCCAAGGGGCCCGAGCGCCAGGCCGGCATGGAGGAGCTCTGGCTGGACCAGGGACGGCGCTCGGTGAAGCTGGGCGCTGGCCATCCGGCCCTGCATCTCATCCAGCAGGTGCGCGACGAGGCCCACCGATTCGCCATCACCGGGCATCGGGCAAGGCGCAGCAAGGCGCGCGTCACCTCATCCCTGGAAGGAATAAGTGGCATTGGGGCCAAACGCCGACGCCAGTTGCTGGCACAATTCGGAGGTCTCAAGGGTGTCATGGGTGCAAGCGTGGACGATCTCGCCAAAGTCCAGGGCATTAGCCGCAAGCTGGCAGAGCGCATTTATCAGGAATTGCATGCGCGTTAATATTCCGAATCTGCTGACCTGGTTCCGCATCATCACCGTGCCGGTGGTCGTGGGAGTGTTCTATTGCCCTGATGAATGGCTTACCGGCGGGCAGCGCAACCTGGTGGCCACCATCGTCTTCACCGCGGCCGCAGTGACGGACTGGCTGGACGGTTATCTGGCCCGGCGCCTCAACCAGACCTCCGCCTTCGGTGCCTTTCTCGATCCAGTGGCCGACAAGCTGATGGTCGCCGCGGCCCTGATCACACTGGTGGAACTGGCGCGTGTCAGCGCGGTGATCGCCGCCATCATCATCGGCCGGGAGATCGCCATCTCCGCCTTGCGCGAATGGATGGCAGGATTGGGCCAGGGCAAGAGCGTGGCGGTGAATGTGATCGGCAAGGTCAAGACCACCTTCCAGTTGATCGCGATTCCACTGCTGCTGTACCACAGCCCGGTCGGCCCGCTGGAAACGGCGGTACTGGGCTATTGGCTGATCCACATTGCCGCGGCGCTCACCTTGATCTCCATGTTTTATTACCTCAAGCTGGCAGCGCCACTGCGCAAGGACGAGTAGTCCGGTAATCCGGGAGGGTAGATGCCGGCCATTGCAAAAGACCACACTCGGGGCAGTTAGAACGGATCAGTACGAGACAGTTGACCCTGCGGTCGTGCTCGCATAAAATCGTGCCTCTTTCGATGCGGGAGTAGCTCAGTTGGTAGAGCGCAACCTTGCCAAGGTTGAGGTCGAGAGTTCGAGACTCTTCTCCCGCTCCAAATTCAAGAGGAACAACGGATCAGCAGCACCCGTTGTTCCTCTTTCAGTTTCGGTGCCCGTAATCGGATGTTGTGGCACCACCCCTCATAGGCGGGGTAGCAAAGTGGTTATGCAGCGGCCTGCAAAGCCGTCTACGCCGGTTCGATTCCGACCCCCGCCTCCAGTTTCCCCGCCGGCCCACCCTGCCTGACCGCATCCGCCATCCGCTCGCTGAAATCCCAGCTGGTGATCCATCTGGGGTTGATCCTGATGGCGACTTCCTCGGCAGCCCGGGCCAGCAGTTTGCGTCCCAGGCGGCTGGTTTGTGGAATCCCGTAGCGTTCCAGCAGTGATTGCAGCAGCGCTTCACCGCCGTCTTCTTGCAGTTGTGCCAGGCCCTGGCCCCGCACGCCCCGATAGGGCGGGGCGTCACCTGCCACTTCGAAGCCGCAATGCGGGTTGGCCGCCAGCCACCGGATCAGCCGCGCATCGCGATGGCAGACACACCACAGGGCACCGTCCCGATACTGGTACCACAGTGAGACAACCACGGGCGCACCGGACTCAGTTACCACGCCGATGCGGACTGGCATGCGTGCCTGTTCCAGAAATGCCGCCACGGCCGGCTCATTCCAGGGGCCTTTGATCCGCATCTGTTCTCGCTTGTTCAGGTTCATGTTCCGGCCGTGGCCGGTGTCTGCTGGCTTTGTCGGGCTCCATTGGGCGCCCGGGGATCAGGAACCCGCCCCGGTCCGTATCCGGCCCAGCACCCGTACAGTATCCGAATCGGGCAGTTGCAGGACGATCAGTTCACCGGTTTCAGGGTAGATGCCGGTCAGTTCGGTGATGTTGACCTGATGGGTGACCAGGATCAGCGGCAACCCCGCCTTGCGCTTCGCCAGCCAGCGCTGCAACGCAATGGTCTGCGCCTTGCCTTCAGTTGTGCGTGAGAAGAAGCTGTTCAGCAGGGGCAGTGGCTGTGTTTCTCCCAACCCGAGCAGCCTTGCCGTGTCCAGGCAGCGACACCACTGGCTGGACTGGACCTCGGCTTGCCGTATTCCGGCTGCACGCAGCAGATCTCCGGCGGCGGCGGCCTGCCTGCGTCCACCGGCTGACAGATTGCGCTGGGTGCTGCAGTCCCCCAGACGCATATTGGCCGGGTCGCCGGTTCCGGGGGCATCGGCATGCCGCATCAGCAGCACGTGCCCCGGACCTTGCAGGGCGGCAAGCAAGGCTGCCTCCTCCGCGCTGGCGGCGGCGAGCACAGGCGGCAGCCACAGGCCGCCGGTCAGCAGGGCGAGCGCGACGAGCCACCGGCGTGCGAGGCTGGGAACAAAGTCGGCAGGGGGAATTGGATGGAAGCGCATGCCCTGGGTTGGCGAAGCGGTGTGACAAAACCGGCGACGATGAGCGTAGCGCAATCTGTCGCGCACCGGCACTCGCGGTGCGCAGGACTGCGGTCAATTGTGTGACAGATCGTCCGGTTGCAACACTCTGCACATGCAAGGACTCAGCAGTTCTGCCCATCGGCTCGCGCTTTTACGCAAGGGCGAGCGATTCTGCCGCTGGTTCCGGGCGTGGCTCAGTCGATCTTGGCTCCAGAAGCCTTGACGACTTTTGCCCATTTCTGGATCTCGGCCTGAACAAAGGCGGAAAACTCTTCCGGCGTATTGCCCACCGGTTCTGCGCCCTGGCTGGTAAGGCGTTCATGCATGTCGGGCGACTTCAGCGCCCTGGATACGGTGCCGTGGATCTTTCCGATGATGTCCCGGGGTGTCTTTGCCGGCGCGTGCATGCCGAACCACGATGTGGCCTCATAGCCGGGCAGTCCTGCTTCGGCGATGGTGGGTATGTCGGGCAGCGTCGCGGCGCGCCTTGCCGAGGTCACCGCAATGGCGCGCAATTTCCCGGCCTTGATCTGTGACAGCGAGGAGGGCAGGTTGTCGAACATCAGTTGCACCCGGCCTGCGAGCAGGTCGATGACGGCCGGTGCGCTGCCCTTGTAGGGCACATGCACCATCTCTGTACCGGTCATGCTCTTGAACAGCTCTGCCGACAGGTGGATGGAGGTGCCGCTGCCACTGGACGCGTAGGAAAGCTGTCCCGGGCGCGCCTTCGCATAATCAATGAGTTCCTTTACGGTCCTCACCGGCACGCTGGGGTGGACCTCCAGAACATTGGGCACGGCGGCCAGCAGGCTGATGTGCTCGAAATCGCGCATCACGTTGTAGGGGATGTCGGGATAGAGCGAGACATTGATGGCCTGGGGGCTGACCGCCCCCACCAGCAGCGTATAGCCATCGGGTGCCGCCTTGGCCACGATGTCCGAGCCGAGATTGCCACCGGCACCGGGCCGATTCTCCACCAGCACCGACTGTCCCCAGGCCTTGGTCATTTCGGCGCCGACGGCGCGTGCAACGATGTCCGTCGTGCCGGCAGCGGCAAATGGCACCACGACGCGAATGGCCTTGGATGGATAGCTTGCCGCGCCTTGGGCTATCACCGAAGGCACGCTGACCAGGAGCAGGGGCAGGGCCAGGACAAGGTGTCGCTTCATGGAGTTCTCCTTTGATTGGATGACGGTCTGGGTGAGACGCGAGGGTGTTCAGCGGTTCTGCCAGTTGGGCTTGCGCTTTTCGGAGAAGGCGCGTGGACCTTCCAGAAAATCCTGGCTCTGGATGTTGCGCAACTGCGCCGGGTAGATGACGCCGGCAGCCTGCTCCACCGAGGCGACATTCTGTCCCCGCAGCGCAGCTTCTTTGGAGGCTCGGATGGCCAGCGGCGAGCATTCGAGGATCTGCGCCGCCCAGCGTCGCGCGCCCGCCAGCGCCTGGCCTACGGGAACCACTTCGTTGATGATGCCCAACGCAAAGGCCTCCTGGGCCGGCACCTGACGGCCGGTGAGGATCATGCCCATGGCGTGTTTCTGCGGAATCATCCTCGGCAACCGGTGCACCCCGCCGGCACCGGCAATCAGGCCGACACGCGGCTCCGGCAAGCCGAACCTGGCGCTGTCCGCGGCGATGATGATGTCGCAGGCCATGGCCAGTTCGAAGCCCCCCCCCATGGCGAAGCCGTTCACGGCTGCAATCACCGGCTTGAACAGGTCGAAGCGGTGGGTCAGGCCGGCAAACCCGGTGGCAGGCATGGGGCCCCGCTTGCCGGCCGCCTGCGCCTTCAGGTCATTGCCGGCACAGAAGGCCTTGTCGCCGGCCCCGGTGACGATGGCCACCCACAGGTCATCCTGCGTGGCGAATTCGTCCCAGACTGCGGCCAGTTCATGGCTGGCCTGGCTGGTCAGCGCATTCATGACCGACGGCCGGTTGAGGGTGACGATGCGCAGGTGTCCTTCGTCCTGCACGGTGCAATATTCAAGCGTGCTGTGATCCGCGTTCGTGGTGCTCATGTCTTGTCTCCTTAAGAACCTGTTTCATAATGAGCAACGTACTCGTGGCTCATTATGAAACAGGTTCTAGGTGCTGAAACCGGTTGAGGGATGGGAGTGGCGCTCAGATCACCCCGTCCTTGCGCAGTGATGCAATCGCCGCCTCGTCCAGCCCCAGCATTTCGCTGAGTACCTCGTCGGTGTGCTGGCCCTTGAGGGGGGGCGGCCGATCGTAGATGGTCGGTGTCACTGACATGCGCAGCGGATTGGCCACCACCTTCACTTCACCGGCAATCGGGTGGGGCATGGTCACGGCAACGCCGCGATGCAGGATCTGCGGGTCGGCAAACACCTCGCCCAGGTTGTTGACCGCGCCGCTGGGCACGTTGATGGCGCGCAGCTCCTTCAGCACATCGGCCTTCTTGCGCTGCTTCCACGGGGCGTACAGCTCGAACATCAGTTTGCGCAGTTCCTTGCGGTTCTGGCTGCGCATGGGGGTGCTGACGTAGCGCGGATCCTTGGGCAGGTCCGGGTGCCCGAGCAGCTTGCAGACACGTTCGAAATGGCCGTTATTGCCGCAGGAGATATAGATCTTGCCATCCTCGCAATCGACCAGCTGCGAGGGGCCACCGCCATTGCCCTCATCGCCCTGGCGCGGCTGCACATAGCCTTCAATCAGGTATTGGGAGGGCAGGCTGGACATGCTCGCCACCACGGTGTCGAGCAGGGCCAGGTCGATGTACTGCCCTTCGCCGGAGGCGTCACGATGGCGCAGCGCCGCCATGATGCCGATCACGGCGTTGTAGCCGGTGAGCACATCGATAATGCTGGGGCCGACCTTGGTGGGCCCGGCGCCGGGTTCGCCATCCCGCGCGCCGGTGACGCTCATCAATCCGCCCTCGGCCTGGAACACGGCATCGTAGCCCGGGCGGTCGGAATAGGGGCCGCTCTGGCCGTAGCCGGTGATGGAACAGTAGATGAGGCGCGGATTGACCGCCTTCATGCTCTCGTAGTCCAGGCCGTATTTCTTCAGCGCGCCGACCTTGAAGTTCTCGATCACCACATCGCAGGTGCGCACGAGGTCGCGGATGATCTGCTGGGCGCGCGGGTCGGCGATGTTGAGGGTGATGGAGCGCTTGTTGCGGTTGGCCGAGATGTACAGCGCCGATTCAGGCGTCTTGCGCCCCTCGGCATCCTTGATGTAGACCGGGCCATATTGCCGTGATTCGTCACCCGGCCCTGGCCGCTCGACCTTGATCACGTCGGCCCCGAGGTCGCCCATCACCTGTGAGGCCCAGGGGGCTGCCAGCACCCGCCCCATGTCGAGCACGCGGATGCCCTGAAGGGCGCGCGGAGTGGACTGCTTGTCTGTCATGTTGACTGCCTATTCCTCGAGTTTGAGTCCTGCGTCTTCGACCACTTTCTTCCAGCGTGCCAGTTCCGAGGTGATGTGCTGGCGGAACTGCTCGGGCGTGCTGCCCACGGGGATGCTGCCCTGCCTGTCCAGTTCGGCGACGATCTCGGGTGATTTCACCGTCCGCACGAATGCGTCATGCAGCTTGCTGATGATGGGTGCTGGCGTTGCACCTGCTGCCAGAAAGCCTATCCAGCTGGCGTAGTTGTAGCCGGGCACGCCCTGCTCCGACACGCTGGGCAGGTCGGGCAACTGTCTGTTGCGCGGGTCGCTCATGACCGCCAGCGGCTTCACTCTGCCGGCCTTGATCAGTGGCAGTTGCGCCACCAGCAGTCCGGTGCCAACATCCACGCGGCCTGCCTGCACTTCCAACAGCAGGGGGCCGGTACCCTTGTGGTGCACGAAGGTGACCTGGGTGTTGCTGGCCGAATGCATCCAGGCACCCGCCAGGTGGCTGATGGCGCCCGCACCGGCCGTGCCGTAATTGATCTTGCCAGGATTCTGACGTGCATACGCCAGGTACTCGACCAGGTTCCGGGCCGGGAAATCCGGGCGGGCCGTGATCACCGACTGCTGGTTGCTCATCAGCGTGATCGGCGCCAGATCTTTCTGCACATCGAAATTCAGGTTCTTGTAGAAGGCCGGGAACACCGTGAGGCCAGTGGAGATGGCCAGCACGTTGTAGCCGTCGGGCCTGGACTTGGCGACATAGCCTGTGCCGGTGGTGTTGCCGGCACCGGGCTTGTAGTCGATGACCACGGACTGACCCAGCAGCGCAGTCAGCCTGGGCGTGTACATGCGCGCTTCGAGGTCGACAGCGCCACCCGGGGCGAAGGGCACGACCATGGTGATGGGTCGGGTCGGGTAGGCCGCTGGCGTGCCCTGGGCCCATGCAGTCTGCATGCCGGCTGGCAGCAGGGCGAGCAGGGCTGGCGCGACAAGGTGGGCAACGCGAATGCTGCGAACGACGGAATGCTTCACGGCCATCTCCTTTGGTTGCATGCGCAATCATCTTTTTCGGCACAGGAACCTGCCGGTCGGATTGCGTCAATGTGCGGCTGTCTGGCCTCCCGATGCCGAAGATTTCGACCAAGAGGTGGTCCAGAGCTTGTTGGTGTGTCTCATGCAAGCATACTGCAAAAATGCGGTGGTCCGCTCTTGCGGAGCAGGGCCGCCGGAGGCAGGGCTCAGTTGCCTTCGAATACCGGCCTTTGCTTGGCGACGAAGGCATTGTAGGCACGCTCGAAATCGTGCGTCTGCATGCAGATGGCCTGGGCCTGGGCTTCCGCCTCGATGGCTTCGTCCACGCCCATGTTCCATTCCTGGTGCAGGCAGCGCTTGGTCACGCCGTGGGCAAAGGTCGGGCCGTCAGCGACGGCCTTGGCCATGGCCAGGGTGTCGGTCATCAGCGCATCGGGTTCGCTCAGCTTGTTGTAGAAGCCCCAGCGCTCGGCTTCGGCACCGTCCATGGTGCGGCCCAGATAAAGCAGTTCGGCGGCACGGCCCTGGCCGATGATGCGCGGCAGGATGCTGCAGGCGCCCATGTCGGCACCGGCCAGCCCCACACGCACGAACAGGAAGGCCACCTTGCTGCGCACAGTGCCACAACGCAGGTCCGATGCCATGGCGACGATGGCGCCGGCGCCGGCGCACACGCCATCCACCGCGGAGATGATGGTCTGCGGGCAGGCGCGCATGGCCTTGACCAGGTCACCGGTCATGCGCGTGAAGCCGAGCAGTCCCTGCATGTCGTCCTTCTTCTGCATCTGCACCAGCGGTCCGATGATTTCGTGCACGTCGCCGCCGGAGCAGAAGTTGCCGCCGGCGCCGGTGATCACCACCACCTTCACGTCATCGGAATGCTGCAGGGCATAGAAGGTGTCGCGCAGTTCAGCATAGGATTCGAAGGTCAGCGGGTTCTTGCGGTCAGGCCGGTTCAGGGTGACCGTGGCGATCTTGCCTTCCAGTGACCAGAGGAAGTGCACCGGCTTGAAGGTCTTGAAGTCGATGGGGGCGAGGGTAAAGCGGCTGGCATTGCTCATGGAGCGGTCTCCGGATGAAGTTGATTGAAAAGTCCGTGTGCGTGGCGGCCGTCAGGGCATGAAATAGCCGCCGGTGATGTCGATGATGGTGCCGGTGATGAAGCCGGCCTCGTCGGAGGCGAGGTAGGTCACCGCGCCCGCCACATCCTCGGGGTGCCCGACCTTGCGCAGCGGTGTGATGGCGGCAACGCGCTTGTCCATTTCATCGGCATTGGCGAAGCTTGCCGACATGGCGGTGCGGATGCGTCCCGGGCAGACGCAGTTCACGGTGATCCCGTGGGGGCCGAGTTCGCCGGCCATGACCCGTGAGAAACCGATGATGCCGGCCTTGGACGCCGCGTAGTAGCCGCTGCCTATGCCGGTATTCATGCGGCCCACCTGCGAGGCCATGTTGATGATGCGGCCCCAGCTCCGTTCCTTCATGAGCGGTATGGCTGAGCGAGAAACAAGGAATGTGCCGGTCAGGTTGACGTCCAGGGTGCGTTGCCAGAAATCCAGCGGCGTATCCTCGACGTTCACACGGCCGCCGTCCTTGCGCAAGGCGATGCCGGCATTGTTGACCAGCACGTCAAGCCGGCCATGGCGGCTGCGGATGGCCTGGAACATGTCGGCCACCGACTGCTCATCGGCCACGTTGGCCACCGCGCCGCTCGCCTTGCCGCCGGCCGCCTGCAGATCGGCCACGGCCTTCGCCACGGCATCCGCACGCTGTCCGTTGACGACGACGGTGTAACCCTCGCGGGATAGGCGCTGGGCGATGCCCCAGCCGATGCCCTGATTGGCACCGGTGACCAGGGCGACGCGCCCGTCATTTGCACTGCTCGTCATGTCGTATGCAACTCCGGAATTGAATGGTAATTAAACAGGCATCAGCGTGGTCGGGAAACTACCATATTGCGACTGCGTTCGACCGCATGCTGAGCGGGGGGGCGCCAGAGTTCACCCGCGTGTGTCATCGCCTGCCTCTACATTTTACTTGCCGGCGAAGCTGTACCCGGACACAGGCCCACAGGGGGGGAGGTGGTCCGCCGCCACATCATCCTTAGGGAAGCACTGATCCAGTCTCGAATCGAGGATCACCGTTAAAATGTTTCCTCTGACGTGGGGGATAGGCAAGGGGGCGTAGCCCACTTGTTCAGTGCTTCCTTAGCCCTGGTTCAGCACCTGGTTGCTGATGATGATCTTCTGGATCTCGGTGGTGCCTTCGTAGATCCGCAGCGGCCGGATCTCCCGGTACAAGCGCTCCACCACGGAACCGACGGTCACGCCCAGGCCCCCATGCAGTTGCACCGCGGCGTCGATCACGCGCTGCGCCGACTCGGTGGCCTGCATCTTGGCCATGGCGCTCTCCAGCGTGACGCGGCGGTCGCAGCAGTCCTTGGCCCAGGCGGCGCGATAGACGAGCAGCGCCGCCGTGTCGACCTCTGTCTTCATGTCGGCAATGCGGAACTGCGTCGCCTGCATGCCGGCCAGGGGCTGGCCGAACACCACACGCTGGCGGGCATGGGCCAGGGTCTCGTCCAGGGCCCGCCGAGCCATGCCCAGCGCTGCGGCACCCACGGTGGCGCGGAAGATGTCCAGCGTAGACATGGCGATGCGAAAGCCGTCGCCGATGTTGCCGAGCAGGCATTCAAGCGGAATGTGGCAGTCTTCAAAGGCGATGCTGCCGATGGAGTGCGGTGCGATGATGTCCAGCGACTCGGTGATCCTTACCCCGGGTGTGTCGGCCGGCACCACGAAGGCGGACAGCCCCTTGGCCCCCGGTGCCGGGCCAGTGCGGGCAAACACGATGTGGTGGTTGGCGATGGGCGCGTGGGAAATCCAGGTCTTGGCGCCATTGATGACGAATCCGTCGCCCTCCTCGCGGGCACTGGTGGCCAGGGCGGACACGTCCGATCCGGCAGCCGCCTCGGACAGTGCGAAGGAACCGCATTTGTCGCCGGACAGGATGGCCGGCAGGTAAGTCCGTTGCTGCTCGGGCGTGCCAAACAGGCTGATCGGCACGCTGCACAGACCCTGGATGGCGACCACGCAATCGGCAATCCCGGAGTGGTAGGCGAGGGCCTCGCGGATCAGGCAGACATTGCGCGACTCGATCTCCGCGGAGGGGCCGCCCCAGGCCTCGCGCGCCAGGGTGCGCAGCCAGCCGGCACGGCCCAGTTCACCGGCGAGACGGCGGGTGACCTCATCAGGGTGGCCGGCCTCATCGGCGAGCGAGGCGGCATGGGCCGCCGTCCAGTCGCCCAGTTGCTGCGACAACGCGCGCTGGGCTGGGGTGAAGAAGGGCCATTCAAGATGCGAGCGCTGCATGATTCTCCAGAGCGTAAGACGCCTTGTTCCGGCGTGGATGCGGTTTGACAAGGACCGGGTGCGATGTTACTTAAGGAAGCGCTGATCAAGTCCCAAAGGAAGAGAATGACTGAAAAACTTCTCTCTTAAGTGGGGGATACTCAAGGGGGCTGTGCCCCCGTGATCAGTATTCCCTTAGAGCGCCTAACAGAATTGCCGTTAGGCGCCCTGACTTAGGGGAGCGCGAGGGGATGTGTCCCCTCGCATTGTCAGGCACTCTTAATCACCATTCAATCCCGCCACTTCAGACGACACTCATGTTACTGGAATCTGCCGGCCCGGAAATCCTGGCCATCACCCTGGATCGCCCGCCTGCCAACGCCATTGCACCGGCGGACATCGTAGCGATGCAGGCGGCCTTGAAATCAGCCGCCGGCCGTTGCCGCGTGCTGCTGTTGCGCGCCAAAGGGCGTTTCTTCTGTGCCGGGGCCGACGTGTCCATCATGAAGGGCGAGGGCGGTCTGGCGCAGCGTGCGGACACGCTGGCGACGTTCGCCAGGACCCTGCAGGAACTGTGTGACGCCATCGAGGCCTTTCCGGCGCCCACCATCGCGGTGCTGGATGGCACCACCCTGGGGGGCGGCCTGGAGCTTGCGCTGGCCTGTGATTTTCGCATCGCCTCTGCCGCCATCTCCCTTGGCTTGCCCGAGACCAAGCTAGGCCTGATCCCTGGCGCGGGCGGCACTCAGCGCGTGACCCGGGCGGTGGGGCGGGCGAGGGCGCTGGACCTGGTGCTGACTGGCCGGATGGTTGCCGCAGAGGAGGCACTGACCATCGGGCTCATCCACGAGGCTGTCGCAGGCAGTGCCGAAGTGCGGGCCCTGGAATTCGCGACCCAGCTGGCGGGACAGCCCGTGCGGGCCCTGCAGGAAGCCAAGCGCTGCATCTCGCTGGCCTGCACTGCCGAGGGCTATGCGGCCGAGATCGAAGCGACGCGCCTGCTGCACCAGGAACCTGAGACAGTGGCGCGGATCGAGGCCTTCCTGTCGCGCAGCAAGACCCGGTCCTGACAGATTCTCCACGCGGTGGCGGCCGGTAATGCCGGCATGCCTAACCTGACATATTGCGAACAACCCGAAAGGCAGAACATGAAACTCGACGGCAAGGTGGCATTCGTTTCCGGCGGCGCATCCGGCATAGGGCTGGCAACCTCCAAAACCCTGGCGGAGGCCGGCGCCACGGTCTATATCGGCGACATCAACAAGGCCGCAGGCGAGGAAGCCGCTGCGGCCATCGTCTCGAAGGGCGGCAAGGCCGTGTTCCTCGAATGCAATGTCACCAGCCAGGACTCGGTGCTGGCGGCGCGCGACCGCATCGTCAATGCCCATGGCGCGGCCGACGTGCTGGTTAACGTGGCCGGCTGGAGCAGGGTGCAGCCCTTTCTCGACACCGACCCGGAGATGTGGGCGAAACTGATAGACCTCAACTACACCGGCGTGCTGCGCATGGTGCATGCCTTTCTGCCTTCGATGAAGGAGCGGGCGCAGGGCAAGATCGTCAACGTGGCCAGCGATGCCGGGCGCGCTGGCAGCGGTGGCGAGGCGGTGTACTCGGGCGCCAAGGCCGGCGTGATTGCCTTCACCAAGGCGGCGGCCCGCGAAATGGCCCGTTACAAGATCAACATCAACTGCGTCTGCCCCGGGCCCACCGACACCCCGCTGCTGGCCTCGATTCCCGACAAGCAGCGTGAAGCCCTGGAACGTGCCATTCCTTTTCGTCGCTTTGCCAAGCCCTCGGAAGTCGCCGATGCCATCCTGTTCTTCGCCAGCAGCCGGGCCGACTATCTGACCGGTCAGGTGCTGAGCGTGAGCGGCGGGCTGACCATGGTGGATTAGGCGGATCAGCGGTCTGACCGAGCGCAGCCAGCGCCCAGACTGGTGGCGCAGAAAGAAAAAGGGACCGGCATGCCGGTCCCTTTTTTTTGTCGAGCGCAGTAGCTGCGATTTATTCCAACTTTGCGCCTGATTCCTTCACCACCTTGGCCCACTTGATCAACTGGGCATTGACGTACTTGCCGAACTCATCGGGCGTGCTGCCCACCGGCTCTGCGCCGCTGCTGGCGAACTGCTGGCGCACATCCGGCAGGCGCACTGCCTTGGCAAATTCCGCGCTGAGTTTGTTGGTGATGGGACGGGGCATGCCTGCCGGGCCCATCACGCCCACCCAGGCGCTTGCCTCGAAGCCGGGCAGGCCGGCCTCCGACATGGTCGGGATGTCCGGAGCTGCCTCGGAGCGCTGCGCACCACTGACGGCAATGGCGCGCAGCTTGCCGCTGCGCACGAAGGGCAGGACGCCGATGGCCGATTCGAACATCATCTGCACCTGGCCGGCCAGGAGGTCGGTGCGCGCCGGGGCGCTGCCCTTGTAGGGAATGTGCACGATGTTGATGCCGGACATGCTCTTCAGCAATTCGCCAGAAAGGTGCAGGGACTGGCCGCTACCCGAGGAGGCAAAGTTGAACTTGCCCGGCTGAGCCTTCGCCATGGCGATGAGTTCTTTCAGGTTGTTCGCGCCCAGTGCCGGGTTGACTACCAGGATCTGCTGCAGCGTGGCGATCTGGCTGATGGGCGTGAAATCCTTCACCGAGTCGTAGGGCATCTTGGGGTAGAGGCTGGGGTTGATGCCATGTGAGGTCGTGACCAGCACAAAGGAATACCCGTCAGGCGTCGCTTTGGAGACGATTTCCGTGCCGAGGATGCCGCCGGCGCCGGGCCGGTTGTCGATCAGCACATTCTGGCCGGTCGAATCACCGACTTTCTGGCCGACGATGCGCGCAATGATGTCGGTGGCGCCGCCGGGCGGGTAACCCACGACAAAGCGCATGGGGCGGTTGGGATAATCGGCTGCGTTGGCCTGGGCGAGTACCGGACCTGTCAGCAGTGTTCCTGCTGCCAGCGCAGCCAGGCCTGCCAGTTGTTTTACGGGATGTCTGTTCATGTTGCCTCCTTGGTATTCCACGGTTTGGTGTCGTTGTCGTTGTCGTTCCGGCCTGTCCGTGGACAAGGATGCCGGATGTTTTTTTGCAGGGGCGTGACCTGTGTCGCTAGCTGTCCATTCTGAATTCAGGTGGCCCGCTGCAGGCCGCCATCGACCTGGATGGCGGTACCGGTGATGAAGCCGCCACGCGGAGACACCAGCAGGGCCACCATGGCGGCAACATCCTCAGGGGTCCCCAGGCGGCCCACCGGCACTTCATGCAGCAGTTCGGCGATCATCTTGTCGGCATCCCGGCCTTCCTGTTCCGCCCGCCTGCGGGTCACCAGTTCCAGCCGGCCGGTGTCCACCCGGCCGGGGAGGATGGTGTTCACGGTGATGCCGGCCGGTCCCAGTTCCAGCGACAGGGTTTTGGCATAGGCGATGACGCCGGCCCAGGTCGCCACTGACAGGCCAAGTCCGGCGATGGGCTGGCGCGTCGACACCGAGGTGACATTGATGATGCGGCCATAGCCGCCGGCCCGCATGTGCGGGACACACTTTCGCACCATGCGGATGACGCTGTAGAGGTTTTGCTCGACGGCTTTCTGCCAGGCGATGTCATCGAAATCCTCCAGCTTGCCGATGGGTGGGGCGCCGTCGTTGTTCACCAGGATGTCGATGCGGCCGTAGGTGGCCAGTGTCGTGTCGGCCACGCGCTCGCAGTCCTCGGACTTGCGCACATCCGAGGGTATGGCGAGCACTTCAGCGCCGGTTTCCGCGCGTATCCGTGTCGCGGCTTCCTGCAGTGCCGGCTCGCGCCGGGCGGTGATGACCACTTTGGCGCCTTCAGCAGCCAGCATGCGTGCGATGCCCATGCCGATGCCCTGGCTGGCGCCACCGATGATGGCGACCTTGTCCTTCAGTTGCAGATCCACATTGTCTCCTAGCCGTTGGCGGCGCTGGCGCTGGCGACGGTGTTGGTATCCGTGTCGGGTCGACACCCATCCATCTCCCGGCCACTCGTGGTGTTCAGGTAATGGAGAAGAACTTTTCGGCGTTCCTGTACATCACCTTCTCGAGTATCTCCTGCGAGTAGCCTTCGTTTTCCCAGTCCGAGAACAGGCGCTCGTAGGTGAACAGCGGATAGTCGCCGCCGAACATGACACGGTCCTTGAGCCGTCGCGAGATTTCGCGCTTCAGGCTGTCGGTGTAATGCTTCGGGGACCAGCCGTGCAACTCGTACCAGACATTGGGCTTGTGCAGCAGCACGGCGATCATGTCGTCCTGCCAGGGCCAGGCCGGGCGGCCGGCCACGATGCGCAGGCCCGGGTAGCGCACCGCGACATCATCGATGTGCATGGGATGGCACAGATGCAGGCGCACGCCACCGCCGCCGGGAAGCCCGGCGCCGGAGCCGGTGTAGCCGGCCAGGATGAGCACCGGGATGCCTTTCTCCTGGCACAGCTCGTAGAAGGGGTCCAGCACCGGGTCGCTGGCGGGGGCGCCCAGCGAGCCACCGGAGATCATGAAGCCGATGAAGCCCTTGCTCTCGCGAATGCAGCGATTCAGCTCATCCAGGGCCGGCTTCTGCTGGCGCGGATCGATGTTGAGCCAGTTGCCGTAGACCACGTCGGCGTGCTGGCGCTGGAAGTCCAGGGCGTAGTCGTGGAACTCGCGCACGTCCTCGATGCGCATGGACTTGGTGAAGCCCAGGTCGAGGATGACGCGTGCCTTGTGCTTGCGGAAGTAATCGGCCATCTCCTGCTCGGTGACGTACTTGGCCGTGGATTTCCAGGTGTTGGGCTGCTGGGCCCGCTCGGCTTCCGTGCGCAACCGGTAGCCGCGTTGTGTGCCCCAGTGCGAGTGCATGTCGAACACCCGCATGCCGCTCCAGTCGATCGTGGACATGTGCTCCGCCTTTGAATGATTTTCCGGCATCCGCTTCATCCTGACAGGCTGCGGATTTCGGCTCCGAGTATAGCGCGTGCCCTCTTGCAGGCCCCGCTGCAATGCTGCCCTCCGCCCTGTCCTGTCTTGCGCTGTGGCGGGCAGGCTGATGCAAGGATCAGCAAGGTAGGACGGGCCTTACATGAAACAACGGACTGCGCCGATAACCGCCGTGGTTTCCCGCCTTTGGCCTCGGTTTGTTCGGGAGGCGCATTGCCATTGAGGCCTCCCGACTGGCGACTTCCGAGAGGCTCGGGTGTGCACGGCGCGAGGCGACTTTCCCGGGCTTGCCGATGAATATGCAGAAACCCATGGTCAAGGCACATCTGATTGCTGACGACGGTTGTGCACTGATCGGAGCCGACACGGCAGTGGAGCCATGATCATCGGCTTCGCGCACTTCATCCTGTCACGATGCAGGAGCAGGTGGCATGCTTATGATGATAATAATCAATAGAAAGACGTAATAATAATAGGTAATTTCATCGAATTATGATAACAATAAATCTGTGGCGAAGAGCTTGTCATCCGATCGACGGTCGGGTGGTGTCCAGTGTCATGATGCAGGTGCTCGAAGGCGAAGGGCGGGCATTGCAGGGAGGCGGCTGCCAGACGCGCGCCTTCTTCTCTGTGGTCGACCGGGTGAATGACATCCTGCGCTTCATGGATGCGCCCGACAGCTTTACCGGGCCTGTCAGTCAGGGCAATCTGCAGTCAGTGGGCGTTGCCGACATCGCGCCACGCCTGATCGGCGTCACTGGCCCAGCCTGAACCCGCCGCACAAGATCGGCCATGCTGGTGCGGCCTGCACCAAGGCTGGGCAGTAACCGCTTGCCTGGCATCAAAGTGAAGCAGGGACCACCCGCTGGCAGGTGCTTGCTGGCAAGCTGCAGCGCCCGCGTCGCTTCCTTTGCGGCCCCGAGACCCATCTGCGCCGGGGTTTGACGCGCTTGGCATACTGCGTGCTAGCATCTTGTATCCAAGATCGTATCCCATTGCTTACAAGCCAAAGGTCAGACAAGGTGCATCCTGCTTTACCGGTGTCGATTTCAGATTGGTTGCGCGCCTATGCCGCAGGTGCACAGCCCCGCGAATTGCTGACTCGGTGCCTGCAGCACCTGCGTGCGTCCAGTGCGCCTGCGGTGTGGATCCATCTGGCCACGGATGCGCAGTTGCTGGCCCAGATCGAGCGGCTCGAGGCCATGTGGACCAAGGCCGGTCATGCCGCGGCGCTGGCAGGCACCCATCCATTGTTCGGCGTGCCCTTCGCGGTGAAGGACAACATCGATATCGCCGGAGTCCCAACCACGGCTGCCTGTCCGGCCTATCGGCGCCTGCCCGCCGTGTCGGCCACGGCGGTCGAGCGCCTGCAGGCGGCGGGTGCTGTCTGGATGGGCAAGACCAACCTCGACCAGTTCGCCACCGGGCTGGTCGGGACGCGTTCTCCCCATGGCCGGCCATCCAGTGTCTTTAGCCAGGACCATGTCAGCGGGGGGTCCAGTTCCGGGTCGGCCGTGGCAGTGGCCGCGGGGCTGGTGCCTTTCTCGCTCGGCACCGATACCGCCGGTTCGGGGCGCGTGCCAGCCGGATTCAACCAGATCGTCGGGCTCAAGCCCACGCCGGGCCGTGTCGGCACCGGGGGTGTGCTGCCCGCCTGCCGTTCCCTGGACTGCGTCTCCGTGTTTGCACTGACGGTGCAGGATGCCGGACACGTGCTGTCGGTGATCGAGGGGCCGGACGCGACGGACAGCTACAGCCACTACCAGGCCGGTCCGGCCGCCTGGCCACGCACCCGCCTCAGGGTGGGCATACCGCTGGCGCTGCACAGGGCCTGCAACGGAGATTACGGCGCTTGTTTCGAAGCCGCCGCAGCCGCGCTGTCGGCACAGGGGTATGAGGTGGTGCCGCTGGACTTCGCGCCTTTGCACCAGGTCGCAGCGCTGCTCTACGACGGTCCCTGGGTGGTGGAGCGCTATGACGTGGTGAAGGAACTGATGGATGGCAATCTGTCGGCCATGGACCCGTCGGTGCGCGCCATCATCGGACGCGCCGCAGGGCATACCGCGCTGGACGTGTTCCGCGCCCAATACGGCTTGCGCGCCCTGCAGCAGCAGACCGCTGCCCTCTGGTCACAGGTTGATCTGCTGATGGTGCCTACGGCGCCATTGCATCCGTCCTTTGCCGATGTTGATGCCGAGCCTCTGGCCGTCAATGGCGTGCTGGGCATCTATACCAATTTCGTCAACCTGCTGGGATGGTGCGCGCTGGCCCTGCCGGCCGGGATGACAGCAGGCAACTTGCCGTTTGGCGTGACCTTCATCGCGCCGGGCAGTCACGACGCGGCACTGGCGCGCTTTGCCCGCGACTGGCAACTGGCACTGGGCCTGGCGCCCGGGCGGCCCGGTCTGTGTGGCACCAGTGGCATGCTCCAGGACACCGACCTGCTGCGCACCCCGGCGGTCGAGACGCAGTTGAAGGTCGCCGTGGTGGGCGCGCATCTTTCCGGGCTGCCGCTGAATGGTCAATTGATCCAGCGCGGCGCGCAGTTGCTGCAGGCGACATCGACTTCCGCCAGCTATCGCCTGTATGCGCTGCCGGGCGGTCCGCCGTTCCGACCGGGGCTGGTGCGCGTGGCCAGTGGCGGCACATGCATCGCTCTGGAGGTCTGGTCCATGCCCATGGCTGAAGCCGGGGCCTTCCTCGCCAGCATTCCTGCACCGCTTGGGCTGGGCAGTGTGGAACTGGCGGACGGCAGCTGGGTGCACGGCTTCCTGTGCGAATCGCATGCGCTGGCACAGGCAAAGGACATCAGTGAGCATGGCGGCTGGCGTGCCTATCTGGCGGCGCAATAGTTCGGGGCCGGGGTGGTGCGCTTCTGAGTGCCGGCGGGGTGCTGGCTGGAGGGCAGACAATCAAGCATGAACAGTGAACAGCGGAAAACCAGGGAGTGCAGCATGGATGAGCAGGCGATCGAAACCTATGTGAAGGCCGCAGCGGTCGCCCTGGCCCTGCCCATCGCGCCGGAGCACCTTCCCGGGGTGAAGGCTTATTTCGCCATGGCTGCGGCCATGGCCGACAGCATGGCCACCTTTCCGCTGGGACTGGAGGATGAGCCGGCAACGGTATTCATGCCAGTGTCACCAGCGAAGGCGGAGTGAGCATGGGTGACACGCAATGGTGGCGCGCTCCGGCCTGGAAAATGGCCCGCTCGGTGCAGCAGGGGGAGGTCAGCGCGCTACAACTGATAGAAGCGGCGCTGGCCCGGGTGGCCGCCACGGATGGCAGGGTCAATGCCTTCACCGACCGCACGGTCGAGCGGGCGCTGCGGCGTGCCCGCGCCCTGGATGCCTGCAGCGCTGCCGAGAAGGCTCGCCTGCCGCTGTCCGGCGTGCCCTTCGCCGTCAAGAACCTGTTTGACATCGCCGGCCTGGCGACGCGCGCTGGCTCGAAGATCGAGCGGGACAGTCCCCCGAAGCAGCGCGACGCCGAACTGGTGCGCCGCATGGAGGCCGCCGGTGCCGTGCTGGTCGGCGCGCTCAACATGGATGAATACGCCTATGGCTTCACCACTGAAAACAGCCATGACGGGCCGGTCTGCAATCCGCACGACCTGACCCGCATCGCCGGCGGTTCCTCGGGTGGATCCGGGGCGGCGGTGGCG
>CANJJT010000066.1:0-22403 GCA_947474715.1 Betaproteobacteria bacterium | reverse complement strand
GGAAGCTGCGGCTTCTTTGCGCCAGAATCTGGTTCGAGATTCAGACGCTCATAGACTTAACAATGCTCGCAAGCCGCGATGCTCAGACCACTGCATTATGAAAAACGGAATTGTTCAGGGCGGACTATTGAAAGTGCCTTGTGGTACATAAGAACCGCGTCTGCTGACCTATTTAGCTTTCTAAGAGCGTCACCGACGCTTTTCCATGCAAGGAAGTTCATTGGCTCTTCATCTGTCCACGCTAGGCAAAAAGTGAGCAGTCCCTGCCAATCCTGTGCCTTTTCGAACGCTGCCGATTTTTCCAGCATTTCGATCTTGTAGGTCACGATATCCTTTCTGGACCTCGTTACTAGGTGGATCAGTCATTGTCGCTCAACTTCACCCACTCTGCCCAAGCTTAGGCTGCGACCAATGCAAACATAAAGTGCGGGACTACTCGGTGCCATTCTTAGTTGGTAGTTGAAACGAACATAGGAGGGACGGCATTGACCTTCTTATAGTCGAGAGTGGAGGATCGGAGGCGTGAACCGCTGACCTCGGATTAATGAGTCTTTGGGGTATGGTCAGGTGAAGGGCGGCAAGCCAACTCACTCTACTGTGGCAACGGTTGCCGCAGTATGTTCCGACCAAGAAGCACTCCCTCTGCTGGCATCAACGAGCGCACTGCAAGACGGCGGCAGGAGTTGGAGTCCATCGTGACCAGCATGATCACCATGCAGACCAACTCAACACGACTCAATAGGCTAGTCGAGGTTTAGAATGCCGTGCACACACGAGTTTGAAGGTAGTAGTGTGGATGCACCGGGGGGTAGATTTGGGGGTAGATTCATAAACGGAAATATGTAGATCAAGCATTAGCAAGCCTTTCCGGCTGTTATTCGAGTCCAGCAGGGCCACCAAACAGTCAGCAGCATCGGGACATTTTCTCTGGTCGCTGGAAAATGTCCCGGTGCCTCAAACCCTTCGGCGATCCATTAGAAGGAAGAGCATGAAAAAACTTCTAAGAGCGACTGACAGAATTGCCGTTAGGCGCCCTGACTCAGGGGAGCGCGAGGGGATGTGTCCCCTCGCATTGTTAGGCACTCTAAGTGCCGCTATCCTCATTGCGTCGTCCGCACTCGCTCAGGCGGCTGACTATCCAAGCAAGCCGATCCGTATCATCGTTCCTTTTCCTCCGGGTGGTGGGGCGGACATTACCACTCGTATCGTGGCACAGCACCTGGGGTCATTAGGCCAACCCGTATTGACGGAGAATCGTCCTGGGGCGGGTGGAGTCGTCGGTACTGTCCTCGCCGCGAAGGCGCCAGCGGACGGTTACACACTGCTCATGGCCGTGGCGGCGCATGTAATTAACCCAAGTCTCTTTCGCAACGTAGAGTATGACCCGGTGCGGGATTTCTCACCAATTACTATGGCCTATACCTTCCCGTATCTTCTTGTTGTTCCCAACAATCTCCCCGTGAACAATGTAAACGAGCTAATTGCCCTCGCGCGCTCACAGCCTGGGAAGGTGACTTTCGCTTCCGCAGGTACTGGCGGAGGGAACCACATGGCAGGTGAGATGTTGAAGGTCATGGCCAAAGTAAATATTGTTCACGTTCCATACAAAGGCGGAGCGTTGGCAATGAATGACATTATCGGAGGGCACGTTTCGATGCTGTTCGGCACAGTCATAGAAACGTTCCCCCAAGTCCGCGCCGGAAAACTCAAGGCGATAGGAATCTCGAGTGCGAAGCGATCAAGCGTTGCGCCTGAGTTACCGACGATATCGGAGTCGGCCTTGCCTGGGTATGAGGCCACGGGCTGGTACAGCTTTGCAGCGCCCGCGGGAACGCCTACTGCTGTGATTGGGAGCCTGAATCGTGAAATTACGAGAATCCTGGCTTTCCCTGAAGTCAATAAACAATTAGTAGGTGGAGAAACGTGGCCGACGACGCCGGAAAAGGCGCAGGAAGTTTACGTGACCGAGTGGGCTCGCTGGACCAAGGTCATTAAAGAAAGCGGGATTAAGCCCGAATGACGGGCTCTCACTTTGAGCGCCTAAGGAAACACTGATCAAGCTTCCATTTTGAGGAAGAGTAGACAGTGTTTCCTCTGAAGTGGGGGATATACAAGGGGGCGTAGCCGACTTGTTCAGTACTTCCCTAACAGCATTGCCGTTAGGCGCCCTGAGATAGGGGAGTGCGAGGGGATGTGTCCCCTCGCATTGTCAGGCATTCTTGGATTTCTGACTTAAGCATCCGACTGCGCAAACTGTAGGACATGGGCCTCTAACTCAGTGGGACCTGCTGTTATGTCGAATGCCTCTTTGTTTCTTTCGACGGCGACCATCGACCATAGGGAGGGACTCTCGCCATCCCTATCAAGGCTTCCATTAAAGTCCTCATTCAAGGACGCTGCCTGGCCTCATACCCCCGGCGCCATCGACGATGCAACGCTGGAACCTCCGTCCGGCTTCGCTTGTCCCCAGGCAGTTTGGCCTCGTGGTTGGGCGATATAAAATCACCGGCTTCCTGAATCCGACGCGAACCAAGCGAACCAAGCGAACCACGGGAACCACGGGAACCAACAAGGAGGGGCGATGCCCACCGAACTGCTGGACAAGGATAGCGACGAAACCGTCAGGCTGAGCGTCGCCGAAGCCCAGGCCCTGGGAGAAAAGGCCCTGAGCAGCATTGGCTACGCACCCGATGAGGCCACCATCATTGCCACGCATTTGGTGGACGCGTCCCTGTGGGGCTACGAGTTTGCCGGCCTGCCGCGCATCCTGGTGATCGCCGAGCGGCCGGAAATCAAGAAGCCGTGCACGCCCGTGACCATCATCCGGGAGACGCCCGCCTCGGCCTTCCTGGATGGCGGCAACCATGTCGGCTACATTGCCATCCTGCGCGCGGCGGAAATCGCCATCGAGAAGGCGCGCCAGTCTGGCGTCGCGGTGATCGGCATGCGCAACAGCTGGTTCGGCGGGCGCAGTGCCTACTACATGGAAAAAATCGCCCGCGCCGGTTTCGCTGCCATCTACTGTTGCAGCAGCACGCCCACGGTGGTGCCACCGGGCGCCATCCGCAAGGTGCTGGGCACCAATCCCATGGCCATCGGCATGCCGGGCAAGGTCAATCCCTTCATCTTCGACATGGGCACGGCAGCGGTGATGTCGGGCGAGGTGCTGATGAAGGCCTTTCTCGGTGAGGAGTTCCCCGAGGTGGTCGGCATCGACAAGCAGGGCAAACCCACGCGCGCCGCGCGTGACATGGTCGAGGGCGGCGTATTTCCCTTCGGTGGGCACAAGGGTTACGGCCTGTCGATCGCCATTCAGGCCCTCGGCCTGATGGCGGGCGCCCGCATGAGGAACGGCGACGTCAGTGATTTCGGCTACCTGCTCATCGTCTTCGATCCGGAGATCTTCATGCCGGCCGAGCAGTTCACCACGGAGCTTGAGGAACTGCTGACGAAAATCAAGAGTCTGCCCAGGCAGCCCGGCGTCCCGGAGATCCGCATTCCGTCCGAGCGCGGCTTTCGCGAGCGGGAGATCCGGCGCGAGCAGGGCATCCTGCTCAGCCGGCAGATCCACGACCGGCTGAAGGAAATGGCCTGAGGCGGCGAGATCCCGCCGATTTGAGACAATCCGGTATGGCCGGGCGAAGCGTGCTTCACCGGGCCGTCCAACACCAGAGGATTTCTGCATGAGAACATCGAGCAAGAACGGCATCATCTCCTCCACCCTTGGGCTGTTGCTCGCGGTGGCCGGCGCGGTACAGGCCGCGGATGACTTCCCTCGCAAACCCGTGCGCATCATCGTGCCGGT
This sequence comes from Betaproteobacteria bacterium, assembly GCA_947474715.1. Taxonomy (GTDB): domain Bacteria; phylum Pseudomonadota; class Gammaproteobacteria; order Burkholderiales; family SG8-39; genus CAIYPG01. The sequence continues at coordinate 18,598 of CANJJT010000066.1, read as the reverse complement.
GTCCCCCGGCGGACAGATCGACTCGATCAGCCGCCTCGTGGGTGGCCGCATGGCTGACAAGCTGGGCCAGACGGTCATCGTCGAAAACCGTGACGGCGCAGGCTCCATGGTGGGCACCCGCTTCGTGAAGAGCCAGCCAGCCGATGGTTACACGCTGTTGTCGACCACCACCAATGCCATGACCGCCAGCGTGGCGATCGACAGCAATGCCGGCTTCGATCCGATCCGCGACTTCACCGGCGTCGGTCCGATGATCCGCGGGCCCTGGCTGATGGTGGTGGGTAACAACCAGCGCATCAAGACGGTGGCGGAATTCATCGCCCGCGCCAAGGCGCGTCCGGAGGAGATGTCCTATGCTTCCGGCGGCGAGGGTGGCGGCAGCCATCTGGCGGGCTCGGCCTTCCTGCATCGCGCCGGGCTCAACATCCTGCATGTGCCGTACAAGGGCAACGGCCCGGCACGCGCCGACGTGATTGCCAACCGGGTGACCATGACCTTTGCCGCCGGTGGCGCCGCCGACGCCCGCTCCGGTGTGCTGACGCCGCTGGGCTTCAGTGCCGTGGCACGGCTGGCCGCCTTCCCGGACATTCCGACCATTGCCGAACAGGGCCTGCCGAATTACAGTGATTACGTCTGGTTCGCCCTGTTCGCCCCGGCGAAAACGCCGAGGGATGCGATCATGCGCCTGTCCGATGCCATGCAGCGCTCCACCCGTGAATTCCGCGAGCGGATCGAAAAGGATGGCAATGAACTCACCCCGATGTCGCCGGACGAGTTCAATGAATTCGTCAAGCGCGAAACCGTCGAAATGGGCAAACTGATCGCCCAGATGGGCTTGAAGAAGAAGGACTAGCCCCTGCTCGAAGGGGGGGGCTTTCAAGCTGCCGCCCGTATCGTTGATTGCACGAAAGAACCCGCGTGCAGCATTGCTGAACACTATAGAACACGCCCCGCATCACTTACTCACAAAGGATCAAGGAAATGGCCCGTAAAGAGCCCGGATACGCCGAGCGAGCGCAGATGGCCGCCAAGGCGAAGCAAGCCCTGCTGGAAAAGACGCGCGCCACCAGCCAGGCCAATGCAGCCCAGGTTGCCGAGCGGGAAGCCGCGCGCATCGAACTGGACAAAGCCCGCCAGCTGCGCATTGCCGAGCGCAAGGCTGCGAACAAGCTGGCTGCGGAACGCCTGGCTGCGGAAAAAGCACTAGAGGCAGCTCGCAAGGCCCAGGCCGCCCGCGAGGAAGCCGAGCGCAAGGAAACCGAGCGCCTTGCCAAACTGGAAGCCGAGGCCGCCCTGCTGAAGGAGCAGAAGGCCTTGCGCGATGCCAAGTACGCCGCGCGCAAGTCACGCCAGAGGTAAGTCATTCTGCAGCATCGGGCGAGGGCTATGCTGCCGCGCCCGTTTCGGCCGCCTGCCTGTTCAGGCTGTCCATACTCTGATGCCGGTCCGGCTGGCAACCGGCGTGCCGTCAAGCGACCTGGCCCGGCCAGCCCCTTGCCCTCCTGGGGCCGCTACGTGCTGCCGGCCGGCACTTCCACGACATCGATCTGATTATTGACCAAACGGCAATGCTCATTCAATGACATGAGCTGGTTCCGTGCGGGCGGCCACCTCTAGAATGAAAAGAAAACCATTCGTTTTCCAAAGGAGGCGGCGCTCATGAAATTCGGACTGTTCGGCGGCGGCAGGGTGGGCAAGCTCGATCCCCTGGGTGACAGCTACGGCTATCGCGATTTCATCCAGTACATCTGCGACGCGGAGCAGATGGGTTTCGAAAGCGCCTTCGTGGTGGAGCACCACTTCACCGGTGTGGGCCAGCTCTCTGCGTCGCTCAGCCTCTTGTCCTATGTGGCTGCGCGCACCAGCCGCATTCGCCTCGGCACGGCGGTGCTGGTGCTGCCCTGGCACAACCCGGTGCTGCTGGCCGAGCAGGTCATGACGCTGGATGTGCTCTCTGAAGGTCGCTATGACCTGGGACTGGGGCGCGGCTACCGCAAGGCCGAGTACGACCAGTTCTGCATTCCCATGGACGAAGGCCAGGACCGCTACACCGAATGCCTGGAACTGATGCTGAAGTCCTTCACCAGCCGCGAGCGCTTCTCCCATCACGGCAAGTACTGGCATTTCGAGAACATCCTGGTCGAGCCGGGCCCGGTGCAACTGCCGCACCCGCCGATCTGGATGGCGGCCGGCCGGCCCGAGGGCATCGCCTTCGTCGGCCGCAGCAACTACAACCTGCTGGTCGACCACATCGGCAATATCGAGGAGACGGTGGAGCGGGTGCGCATCTACACCGATGCCCAGGCTTCTGCCGGCCTGAAGCGCGATGCCGGCCGGATCGGCGTGGCCCGTCAGCTCAACATCGTCAACACCCCCGAGGAGCGGCGTGCCGCCTATGCCCGCCGCCGCGAGAACCTCACCAATGTTCGAGAACTGGCCAAGAAGCCTGAAGGCTATGCCCCGGACAAGCTCGATGACGCCCAGATCGCCGCCGACAATGCTGCGCTGATCGGTTCGCCGTCGGAGATCATCGACCGGCTGCAGCAACTGGCCGATGGCGGGGTGGAGTCTGTGCTGCTCACCCCGGCCAGCACCACGCGCAAGACACTCGATGCCTTCGCCAACAAGGTGATGCCCTACATCAAGCCGGCATCGTCTGCGCGCGCCACTTCGCTTCAGGCAACGGGCTGAGGGCGCACTGGCGCCGTGACTGCCAAGCGACGAGGCCCGGGCCGGCATTGCGCTTCAGGTCACAGAGGTATGATGTAAAGGCAAAGACCGTGGCAGGGCGCCAGCCCCAGCCGTGGCAGCCCCCGGGAGACAACCGGGACCGCAGGACACCAAGGAGGAGCCAGCATGACAGAGCAGCGCCGTGTCATCGGTGACGGCCGGCCATCGGCCGGGTCGCCATCCAGTGCGTCACCCGGTTCGCGACTCAGGTCACGAATCAGCCCGACCATCCGATGGGCACACAGGCGGACGGCAGCCGTCTGCCTGGCCCTGCTGTCCTGCCCCTGGATCATGGAGGGCGCCCGGGCGCAATCGGCCGCTGCCTATCCATCGAAACCGATACGCATCATCGTTCCAGTCCAGGCCGGCGCGCCCAGCGATGTCATCGCGCGCATGATCGGGCCCAAGCTCACCGAGACCTGGCGCCAGCCGGTGATCGCCGAGAACCGGGTCGGCGCCACCGGCCTGCTGGCTGCGGAGGCCATGTACAAGTCCCCGGCCGACGGGCACACCATGATTGTCATGACGCTGACCCAGCTGATCAGCACGCTGGTCTACCAGAAGTACATGCTGGCCAGCGAATTCGCCGCAGTGAGCATGATCGGCGCGACGCCCTTTGCCATCGCGGTCAATCCCGCGGTGCCGGCAAAGAATATCGCCGAGCTCATCACCTGGGCCAAGGCCAAGCCCGGCGAGCCCTATGCCTCCACCGGCAACTGGGGTTCGGCCCATCTGTGCATGGAGTCGTTCAACACCCTGGCCGGCATCAAGATGCTGCATGTGCCGCATCCGGGCTCGCCGGTGGCCGCCAATGCGCTGATGGCCGGGGACGTGAAGGTCTATTGCGCGGCGGCGCTGTCGGTGGCGAAACTGGCGCAGGGCGGCCGGCTGCGCCTGCTCGGGGTGACTTACCAGCAGCCCACCAAACTCATGCCCGGCTTGCCCCCGGTTTCCGACACCCTGCCCGGGTTCGAACTGCTTGGTTGGTATGGCATGCAGGTGAACAAGGGCACGCCGCCCGATATTGTCGCGAAAATCAATGCCGAAATCGTGCGCATCGTGAAGCAACCGGAGATGGGTGAGCGCATGATGGCGACCGGTGTCGACCCGCTGGGCACGACGCCCGCAGAGTTCACCACTTTCCTGCAAAAGGAAGCTGAACGCTGGTCCAGGGTATTGAAAGAACACAATGCCCGTCCGGAGGATTTGTAGCGCACACCGGAAAACTTCACTCCCCCGTCCATGGGTCGTTCAATACGCCATGCGTCATGGGTGGGCAGGTCTGACACTAGGAGAACCGCATGATTCAGATCACCTCGCATCAGCAGACCCCGGTCGGCGAGACAAGGGACATTCCCGGCGGCCACAAGGCCTGGCGCACCGAGTACATCGGTTTTTCTCCGATCCGGCCGGACCGTGCCCAGGGCTGGATGCTGGAGAGCTCGCCCCAACGCGTGTTGCGCGCCCACTACCATGAGGTGGACCAGTTCCAGGTCGTGGTCGAGGGCGAAGGCCTCATGGGCAAGCATCGCGTCGGGCCCGGGGTGGTGCATTTCTCGCGTGCCCACACGCCCTATGGCCCCATTGTCTGGGGCGACCAGGGCATGCAGCTGCTCACCATCCGTCCGCGGCCGGACACCCTCGGTTCGCCGCAGTTCATGCCAGAGTCGCGTGACAAGCTGCGCCACATTCCCCGCAATGCCTATCAGGTGTCGCACCAGGTGGACCTCGCCGAAACAAACGAGGCAGTGCATGTCGAGCCCCTGCCGGGCATGCAGGATGACGCCGGCCTGTCTGCGCACGCCTACACGCTCAAGCCGGGCGGGCAGACGCTGGCGCCCGATCCTTCCGCTGGCGGTGGCCAATGGATACTGGTGATGAAGGGCAGCCTCATCCACGAGGGCAAGTCCTATCCGGGCTTCAGCATCGCCGAGGTGACACCCGACGAAAGCGCGTTTCGCCTGCAGGCGGGGCCGGACGGACTGCAGGCCATCGTGCTCAGCTTTTCCCGTGTCGATGCGCAGGGCGTGAAGTCCACGGCAATCGGCGCAAAGGCTGCGAAGGCGCAGCCGGCTGCCACCCGCACCTGGCTGTGCGAACTGTGCGGCTTCATCTACGACGAAGCCGCCGGCATGCCCGAAGAGGGCATCGCCGCGGGCACGCGCTGGGAAGACGTGCCCGAGGCCTGGGGTTGCCCGGACTGCTCGGGCACCAAGGCTGATTTCAGGATGGTCGAGCTGTAAGGGACGACGGCACCTTGCCCATTCGGAATAATATGATCATTTACAGATGCTAATATCCATGATCATTCGATACAGGCTTTTATTATTATCATTGGCATCCTGCATTTCCATGCTCCGGAGGCCAGCCCTTGCGGCATGACCAGGCCCAGCGCGCTGCCATGGCGGCAAACCTGGATCGTTTCGAGCCGGCCGACCCGCATGCTGCCCATGCCCATGCCCACGGCCAAGCATTGAGGCGTGCAGCAGTCTGCCTCATCGTCAGCGATGATGGCGAGGGCGGCGCAGCACTGGTGCTGACCCGGCGCGCGGCGAAGCTGAACACACATGCCGGCCAATGGGCGCTGCCGGGCGGGCGCATGGAGGCAGGCGAGACGCCGCAACAGGCGGCCTTGCGTGAGGCGCGCGAGGAAATCCACCTGGAACTCGATGCGGACGCGGTGCTGGGGCAGCTCGATGAATACCCGACCCGCTCCGGCTATCTCATCACCCCGGTCGTGGCCTGGGCGCCGCGCGGCGCCACGATGCGGCCCAATCCGGACGAAGTGGCGCACATCTTTCGCATACCGCTGACGCTGCTGCGCGCGGACAAACCGGAGTTCTTCGCCATCCCCGAGAGCGACAACCCGGTCATCCGCTATCCTCTCGAAGGCAAGTATGTGCATGCGCCCACGGCCGCGGTGATGTACCAGTTCATGGAAGTGGCAGTGGAGGGGCGCGCCACGCGGGTGGCCCATCTGGAGCAACCGGTGTGGGCGTGGAAGTAGGCGGCGGTCCGGAGTCACAACCGGCGCCGGCATGGTACGGCATCAGAGGCAGGCTGAATTCACACAACCAGGACACATCAGCACAAGACCCGCATCAAGCGGGCGAGTTCCACATAACAAAGTCAAGATCACAAGGTCATCACAAAAAAGTCACCACCAAGCCACCAAGGAGGATCACATGTACGGCATCCGTAATCTGCACGCGCAGTTGAATGGCATCCGCAAGGCCTCGCTGCTGCTCGCCGGCCTGCTGGCCGGGGCAGTGTCCCCACTGGTTCTGGCGCAGGACTATCCCTCCAAGCCGGTGAGGATCGTCATCTCCTTCGGTCCGGGCAGCGCCGCGGACATCGTGGCGCGCATGTATGGTGACCAGTTGCGCGTGGCCCTCAAGCAGCCCTTTATCGTCGATCCGAAGCCCGGTGCGTCCGGCCGCATCGGTGCGGAACTCGGCGCACGTGCAGCGCCCGACGGCCACACCCTGTACGTCGGATCGAACACCGCGATGTCGGCCAATCCCTTCCTGTTCAAGAAACTCAACTACGATCCAATCAAGGATTTCACGCCCATCTCCTATCTCATCACCTTCACCTCGGTGCTGGTGGTGGATCCGAAGCTGCCGGTGAAGTCGGTGCAGGAACTGCTGGCCTGGGGCAAGGCCAATCCGGGCAAGCTGCGCTGTTCCTACGGCAACACCAGCGCGCAGGTTGGTTGTGCCTCGCTGTTCCGGCGCGGCGGCATCAACGGCATGGAAGTGCCCTATAAAACCAACGAGCTGGCCGTGGCGGACATTCTGTCCGGCGAGATCGGCATGAACTTCGTGGCGCTGGCCTCGGCCAGTGCGCTGATCAAGGCCGGCAAGCTGCGCGTGCTGGGCGTGGCCAAAACCACGCGCTCGCCGCTGGTGCCGGGTGTGCCCGCAGTGGCCGAGACACCGGGACTGGCGGGCTTTGACATTGCCTCATGGATGGGCATCTTCGGGCCGGCCGGCATGCCCCGGCCCATCGTCAATTTGCTGGCCGATGAAATCCGCAAGATCGCCGACAAGGAGGAGAACCGCGAGCGCTTCGTGCAGTTGTCCGCGGAACTCAAGTCCAGCACACCGGATGAACTGGCCGAACTGGTGGCCAGCCAGTACGAGAACTGGGGCCGGCGGATCAAGGAAGCGGGCATCGAGCCGGAGTAGGCTCTTGGCCGATTTCCGGGCAGGCGAGGCCGTATCCTGGTTTACCCCCTTGTCAAAGGTTCTTCGTCAATTTCCGGGGACAGCCAGGTTTACCCCCTTGTCAAAGGGGGCCGACGCGACGCAGTCGCGCGGGGGGATTTTGGCCAAGCAGCCGGAGGTCCGCCTTGATCAGATCCTGCCGGTAGTCGGGATCATGCTTGTTGCCTGGCATACAGATCTGGCTGAGTGGAAAGATCAGCACGGTTGTTGAAAATTCCCCCGCTCGTTCGCTGCGCTCACGAGTCGGCCCCCTTTGACAAGGGGGTTAACACCGACCGGCCTGCCGGCTCTGCTTCCCCGGATTTCGGCGCAGAGCCACGAACAAGTGGGGCAGGACGGATTCAGGCCGCCTTCAGCGCCGGCCGGGCACCCTTGCCACGGAACTCGCCGATGGAGCGGGCCATGGCGCCATTGGCCAGCACCAGCGGACGGGTCACGGCGCGCGTGCCGCCGAAAGTCGGGATCCATGAGGAATGTTTCCCGGCCCCGCCGATGACCATGATGATCAGGTCTTCGGGAGTCTGGATCATGGGCACGCCCACATCCGGCGAAGCATTGAGGTAACGCTCCGGATAGCGGACCTTCATCGAGCGCTCGATGTTCTCCGGGGCGAAGCGCGACAGCGGAATGCGCCCGTACTCGTAGAGATACGCCTTGATCTTCTGCTTGTCGTAACCGCTCTGGGCCAGCGTCGCGGCATGCTCCGGACCAAGCGCGAGCAAGGGGTTGGAGGCTGACGCCACATTGTTCGACCCGGTGGTGGCCATGGTGCCGCCGATGGTGATGAGGATGCCCTCACCGGTGGTGCTCTCGTGGTCGTTGATGTTGTGCGGGCCTTCCGCGGCAATCACGGTCACGGTGGAGGTGTCGGCGCTGTGGCCCATCTCCACGTGATAGGGCTCCCACGGGCTTTGCGCCTCGTTCTCCGCCGCGCAGTAGGTGAACTTGGCCGGCGTGCCCTGCGTCGCCATGTCGCGGTAACCCGGGGTGGCGCCGCCGATGTTGAGCATGGTCAGGCGTACTGCGCGGCCGATGCTGGCATTGGCCGGGAAGCAGGGGCCGAAGGCATTGTGGCCGCCGTTGACGCCCAGTTCCTTCGCGATGGGGCCGTTGAACAGCACCAGCGTCGAGGTGGGATGGGTGGTGGCCTGCACGCCATACAGGTTGACTTCGGATTCGAGCAGCGCATCCATCGCGGCCAGCACCAGCGGGAAGTATTCCGGGCGGCAGCCGGCCATCACGGCGTTGGCGGCGATGCGCAGGGGCGTGGCCGGCGCGAAGCGCGGTGGCACATTGCCCAGGCTCTGCTCGATGGGGCGGTCGCACCAGGCCAGCATGCGCCCGACGCGTTCCGGCGTCGGCGGGATGATGGGCAGGCCGTCGCTCCAGCCCTTTTCCTGGTACAGCAGGTTGATGGCCTCGACGTCGTCGGTGGCTTCCAGGGTGACATCGGGTCTAGCAAAGGCAGCGTCAAGCTCGCTCATTGGGCGGCCTCCTTGATGAGCCGGGCAATTTCCGGGAGTGCATGGTCGGCTCGTCCTTCCACGTCGCTGACACTGATGCCGCCCAGCGGATGGGGGATGAGCACCAGCGGCAGGTCGGGCACGCCAAAGGCCTTGGATTGCGCCGTACCGAGTCCGACAAAGGGTTTGGTGCACAGCAGCGCCACCTGCACGCCACGCTTACGCAGTTCTGCCAGGTCGTGGACACTCCACGACGTGCAGGAGCCTCAATCGGCCATCGCGCTGATGACGAAATCCGTCTCGCGCGTCAGGGTCTCGATGACATCGGCAATGGCGGGGGAGGAGGCGCGCGGTTTGCGCTGCATCACCACATTGGTCACGTTGAATTCCTTCTTCACCCGGTCTGCGATCATGTTGAGCAGGTGGTCGGCATTGGCCTTGCTGTTGTCCAGCAGGCCGATGCGCAGGGACGAAATGTCCAGCTTGCGTGCTTCCTTTGCCGCTTCGACGCCGGATTTGAGCTCTTCCGGTATGACTAGCCGTATGGTGGCCATCGCGATCCTCCTTCGGGAAAGTGTCCGCGAAGCATACAACAGAGAGGCGCGGGCGGCCGGGTGGTCGGACGAACGGAGCGGGCCATGTACCATGCCACCCTGTGGCAGGCGCAGACCTGACCCGCTTACCAGGAGGAGCAAGCATGGCCCATCATTGGTTCAGGGCATCACTGTCGGTCCTTGCCGTCGCCGCCTGTGGCGCCGCAGGGCAGCCGGCGCAGGCCCAGGAGTACCCGTCCAAGCCACTGCGGCTGATCGTTCCCTACGGTGCCGGTGGCCTGGGTGACCTGACCGGCCGGGTTGGCGCGCAACGGCTGGCGGCCAGCCTGAAGCAGACGGTGCTGGTGGAGAATCGACCTGGCGGCGACACCATGATCGGCACGCGCGCCGCACTGCAGGCGCCCGCCGATGGCTACACGCTGCTGTTTGCTACCACCACGGCCGGCATTGCCCCCATCATCAATGCCGATGCCGGCTACCGCTTCGAGGAAATCGAGGTGCTGATGCCGCTCACCTTCGATGGCTTTGCCCTGGCCATCAGTGCGGCGCTGCCGGCCCGCAACCTGGCCGAGTTCGTGACTTATGTGAAGGCGAATCCGGGCAAGGTGAACTATGGGGTCTCGGGCAGCCTCGGGCCGGGGGAACTCATCACCAGCCGCTTCAGCAGCATTGCCGGCCTGGACATGGTCAAGGTCAACTACGCCAGTGGCGTGCCAGCGCAGAAGGATCTGGCTGCCGGGGTGATCCAGGCTTATGTCTCGGGCGCCGCGCCCAATGATGCCGGCGGTCGCATCCGCGTCATCGCCAGCACCGGCGGTGAGCGGCGCAGCACGGCGCCGGATGTGCCCACCTTCCGCGAATCCGGCTACCCGGGCGTGGTGGGTGGCATCTGGTTTGCCGTGGCGGCCAACGTGAAGACGCCAGCCGCGATCAAGCAGCGGCTGGCCCGTGAAGGCGCCGCCATCACCGCCTCGCCGGACTCCCGCGAGAAGATGGCCAGCGTGGGCGCCAGCGCCTGGACCGGCACGCTCGCGGAATTCCTCGCCTTCATCAAGGCCGACCTGGCGCTCTGGGATGCCGACATCCAGCGCATCCGCGCCCAGGCGGGCGCGGGTGGTCCGGCACGCTGAACGGGGGAAGCCGGGTTGCAGCTTCAGTCTGTGCGCAGGCCTGCCTGGTGCACGCCGTGGATGCAGCAGGCTTCGTCTTCATCGGCCGCTGCACCGCTGGCGCCGGCTGCGCCGATGATGCTGCCGTCGGCGTCGCGGATCAGCACGGCGCCGGTCTGCGGCAGGAACTTGCCCTTGCCGGTGCTGGCGAGGGACACGAAGAAATTCGGGTTGCCCTGGGCGCGTTCGAACACGCCGCGGCTGTGCATGCCCATGCCCACGGCGGCCCAGGCCTTGCCCAGGCCGACATCGATGCGAAACATGCTGGCGCCGTCGTCCCGCTGCGCGGACACGATGTTGCCGCCATCGTCGATCACCACCACCGCGAGCGGGCTAAACTTCGATGCGTGGGCTTTCTCGAATGCGGCGGCGATGATGGCATTGGCCTGCGCCAGGGTCAGCTTGCTCATGGGTTTCCTTTTGGGAAGCGTGGTTTGAAATCAGGATGATAGGCGCGCGTGCCTGCGCCCTGCACAGGAGGAGTCGGACATGAGCTTGCAATGGATGCCCCGGGGATTGAATGTTTTTCGATGCATGGCGGCAGTGGCCGGCATGGCCTTGCTGTCTGCATCGGTGATGGCGCAGTATCCGGAGAAACCTGTCCGCTTCGTCACGCCGTTTCCCGCTGGCAGTGTCACCGACATCATAGCCCGGCCGATTGCCGCCCGTCTCGGTGAAGGATGGGGACAAGCGGTGCTGGTGGACAACCGCTCGGGCGCCGCCGGCATCCCCGGCGCCGAGGCCGTCGCCAGGGCGGCACCGGATGGCTACACCCTGCTGGTGGGCACCAATGCCAGCAATGCCATCAACGCTGCGCTCTACAAGACATTGCCCTATGATCCGGCCCGCGATTTCGCCCCCATCACGCTGGTGGCGACCAGCTACCTCTTGCTGGTCGCCAACACCGCGGTGAAGGCGCAATCGGTCAAGGAACTGGTGGCCCTGGCCAAAGCCACGGGCCAGATCAGTTATGGCTCGGCCGGGAGCGGCTCATCGCCCCACCTGGCCGGTGAACTGTTCAAGTCGATGGCCGGCATCAACATGCTGCACGTGCCCTACAAGGGCAGCCCGCAGATCCTGGTCGACCTGCTGGCCGGGCGAATCGACGTGTATTTCTCCAATGCCGCAGCGGCCCTGCCCCAGGTGAAGGCCGGCAAGCTGCGTCTGCTGGCAGTCACCAGTGCAAAGCGTGACCCGGCGCTGCCTGATGTGCCCACCGTGTCCGAGGCCGGCGTGAGCGGTTACGAAGCCACCTCCTGGTTCGGCTTCTACGCGCCCGCGAAGACCTCGCCTGAACTGGTCAACCGCCTGGCGGCGGACATCACCCGGGTGGTGGCCCTGCCCGACACGGTCAAGGTGTTCCAGTCCTCCGCCCTGACGCCCGCCACCAGCACGCCCGCGGAGTTCGCTGCCTTCAACCGCCGCGAGATCGAGAAGTGGACGCAGGTGGTGCGGGCCTCGGGGGCGACGGTGGAGTAGTGAAGGTTTCGGGTACCTGGTGGTTTACCCCCTTGTCAAAGGGGGCCGACGCGACGCAGTCGCGCGGGGGGATTTTGGCCAACGGGCCTGATCTCATTGCCTCTGCCTGAGCTTGCTCCTGAAGCGCATCCGTTGTTACCAGGCTGATGCACTCGAAATCGTCGGCCCACTGCCACGAATGGCGTGGACCGAAAAGGGAAGGCCGCTCCGCCCGCCTGGTGAAAATCCCCCCGCTCGTTCGCTGCGCTCACGAGTCGGCCCCCTTTGACAAGGGGGTTAACACCGGCAGCCCTGCCGCGCTCTCGTTCCCGGAAATCGGTGAAGAACCTTTGACAAGGGGTTAACCCGCGCTGCAGTCTCGTCTCCCCGCAAATCGGTGAAGACCTTTTTTCACAGGCATCCGCCTAAGCCGCCATTGCTTCCTGCCTCGCCTGTGTCGCAGGCTGCGGCGCTGAGGTTCGTATCAGATGATCGAAGGCTGACAGCGCCGCCGTGGCACCCGCACCCATGGAGATGATGATCTGCTTGTAGGGAACCGTCGTGCAGTCCCCCGCTGCGTACACGCCCGGCACGGAGGTTTCGCCGCGCGCGTCGATCTCGATTTCCCCGCGGGCTGACAGGGCCAGCGTGCCCTTCAGCCAGTCGGTGTTGGGCAGCAGGCCGATTTGCACGAAGATGCCTTCGAGCGGGATCTGGCGCTGCTCACCCGAGAGGCGGTCCTTGTAAGCCAGGCCATTCACCTTCTGCCCGTCGCCACTCACTTCGGTGGTGAGTGCCGAGGTGATGACGGTCACATTGTGCAGGCTGACCAGCTTGCGCTGCAGCACTGCGTCGGCACGCAGCTTCGAATCGAATTCGAGCAGAGTCACTTCAGTGACGATGCCCGCCAGGTCGATGGCCGCCTCGACACCGGAGTTGCCGCCGCCGATCACCGCCACGCGCTTGCCCTTGAACAGCGGGCCGTCGCAGTGCGGGCAGTAGGCCACGCCCTTGCCGCGGTACTCCTTCTCGCCCGGCACGTTCATCTCGCGCCAGCGCGCGCCGGTGGAGAGGATCACCGTCTTCGCCTTGAGAGAGGCGCCGTTCTCCAGCACGACTTCATGCATCTCGCCGGGGATGAGTTTCGCCGCCTTCTGCAGGTTGACCACGTCGACGCCGTATTCGGCGACGTGCTGCTCCAGGGCCATGGCGAGCTTGGGTCCTTCGGTGGCCTTCACCGAGATGAAGTTCTCGATGCCCATGGTGTCCAGCACCTGGCCGCCGAAGCGCTCGGACAGCACGCCGGTGCGGATGCCCTTGCGCGCCGCGTAGATCGCGGCCGACGCGCCGGCCGGCCCGCCGCCGACCACCAGCACATCGTAGGGCGCGCGGGCCTTGAGTTTTTCCACATCGCGTGCGGCGGCGCCGGTGTCCAGCTTCGCCACGATTTCCTCGATGCTCATGCGGCCCTGGCCGAACTCCACGCCATTCAACATGACGGTGGGCACGGCCATGACCTGGCGTTGTTCGACTTCGCCCTGGAACAGCGCGCCATCGATCATGACATGGCTGATGCCGGGGTTGATCACCGACAACAGGTTGAGCGCCTGCACTACATCCGGGCAGTTGTGGCAGGAGAGCGACACGAAGGTTTCGAACTTCAGCCCCGCGGGCAGCCCGCGGATCTGCGCTATCACTTCAGGGGAAACTTTCGGCGGATGGCCGCCGGTCTGCAGCAAGGCCAGCACCAGCGAGGTGAACTCGTGGCCCATGGGGATACCGGCGAAGTGCACGCGATGCGCCTCACCCGGCAGGCCAATGCTGAATGAAGGGCGACGCCGGTCGTTGCCGTCGAGGCGCACGCTGACCTGGTCCGACAGCGTGGCGATGTCCTGCAGCAGGGTGACCATTTCCGCGGATTTGGCGCTGTCGTCGGTGGAGGCGAGCAGTTCGATGGGCCGCTGGAGCTTTTCGAGGTAGGTCCTGAGCTGGTTGCTGATGGCGCTGCCGAGCATGCTGTTCTCCTGGTGTTGCAATGATGTTCGGTTCGATATTTGGATCCCACTGCAAAGGCTTTGCCCTTTGCGCTGGAATCCCCTTCCCCCGGAAGGTCCGGGGGAAGGGATCAGTGATTTAGAGTGCCTGACAATGCGAGGGGACACATCCCCTCGCGCTCCCCTGAGTCAGGGCGCCTAACGGCAATTCTGTTAGGCGCTCTTAGATCTTGCCAACCAGATCCAGCGAGGGTGCCAGCGTGGCGTCGCCTTCCTGCCACTTGGCCGGGCACACCTCACCCGGGTGGCTGGCCACGTACTGCGCCGCCTTGACCTTGCGCAGCAGCTCACTGGCATCGCGGCCGACACCGCTGGCGTTGATCTCGACGATCTGGATGCGGCCTTCGGGGTCGATGACGAAGGTGCCGCGGTCGGCCAGGCCTTCTTCCTCGATCATCACGTCGAAATTGCGGGTGATGTTGCCGGTAGGGTCGCCGATCATTGGGTACTTGATCTTGCGGATCGTGTCCGAGGCGTCATGCCAGGCCTTGTGGGTGAAGTGGGTGTCGGTGGATACGGCATAGACCTCCACGCCCAGCGTCTGGAACTGCGGGTAGACGTCGGCCAGGTCGCCCAGCTCGGTCGGGCAGACGAAGGTGAAGTCGGCCGGGTAGAAGAACACGATGGACCATTTGCCGCGCAGGTCGTGGTCGCTCACGCTGACGAACTGGCCGTTGTGGAAGGCCTGGGCGGTGAAGGGCTTGATCTCGCTGTTGATGAGGGACATTGCAGAACTCCTTGCTGTTTGAATGGGTGTGAGGCGATGCTAGGGGCGGGTTGTCAATTGATCAAATGAATTGTCGATATCGAAGTAATAGTTTATGACTATGGCTCTGACGCGGCGGCAGGCCGGATAAGTAGGAAGAGGGACGCAGGGAGCAGTGAAGCGTTGCGCAGCGCTACGGGCAGGTGCTTGCGCGTCAGTGGCAGTGCTAAAGTAGCCGCCAAACAAGGCACGCCCATCCGGTGCACGACAAGCAGTCAGGGAAACTCTGAAGAACCGGGGGGAACATCCCCGTGATCCCATGAATGTGCTCTGAAAAATCAGGGTTTTCAGAGCATCCTTAAACAGGAGGAGTACCCATGAAGCGCATGCATCGCATACCGGCGGCCCTGGCGGGGCTGCCGGTCGTTTTGTCCCTGCTGGTGGCGCTGCCCGCCACCCCCAGCCTGGCCCAGGAACGCTTTCCGTCCCAGCCCATCCGCCTCATCGTGCCCTTCGCCCCCGGTGGCTCGGTGGATCTGGCCGGGCGCCTTATCGCCGCCGAAGCGGAGCCTGCCATGGGCACCAAGGTGCTGGTGGAAAACCGTGGCGGCGCCGGCACCCTGATCGGCACCAAGGCGGTGACGCAGTCGCGCCCGGACGGCTACACCGTGCTCGTGAACACCAGCACCGTGCTGACCAATGCCCTGGCCCACCGGGAGGCCGGCTACACCATGAAGGACCTGGCCACGGTATCCGGTGTGGGCGTGACCCATTGCGTGCTCATCACCAACAGCCAGATGCCCTTTCGCAGCATCCAGGACCTGGTGGCCTATTCGCGCAGCAACCCGGGCAAGCTCAACGTCAGCGGCGTGGGCGCGGGCAATATCACCAACCTGGTGTGGGATCGCTTCCGCCGCACCGCCAAGCTGGAGGTGCAGGAGATCAACTTCTCCGGCGGTGCCCCGGCCATGCAGGCCCTGGTGGCCGGGCAGACCCAGCTCTTCTTTGCCGCGCCGGTGAGCGTGCGTCCCGGCATGGTAGCCGGCACCGCCCGCGGCATCGCCGTCACCGGTGACACGCGCCTGGCCGTCTACCCCGATGTGCCGACCTTCCGCGAGCAGGGCATCACCAACATGCCCAGCTGTCTGTGGTACGGCGCCTTCGTACCGGTGAAGACCCCGGCCAATGTGCTGGCGGTGTTGCAGGCCGGTTTTGCCAAGGCCATGGCGTCGGATTCCCTGCGCAACGGCCTGCTGAAGGTGGGTGTGGAACCCTGGAGCAAATCCCCGGCCGAGTTCGACAAGCTGCTGGCCGAGGACGAGAAGGTGCTGGCCGCCGACATCGCCACCTCCGGCTTCAAGGCGGGGGAGTAGGCATGCACCTGTGGTCCGGCAGTTCTGCCTCATGAGCGACCAGGTCTTCAGCGGCATCCGGGTACTGGGGCTGACGCGCGTCTACGCCGCCCCGTTTGCCGCCTATCAGCTCGCCCTACATGGCGCGGAGGTCATCAACGTCGAAGACCCGGTCAGCGGCGACAACGTGCGCAACATGGGCGGCGCCCACGGCAAGGCCCTGGTCGACAAACGAATGAGCGCGCCCTTCCTCGCCCATGCGGCGGGGAAGAAGTCGATCACGCTCAACTTGAAGTCGAAAGAGGGCGTGGTGATCTTCCGCCGCCTGGCCGCCGAGTCCGATGTGCTGATCGAGAACCTGCGCACCGGCGGCATGGATGCGCTGGGTCTGGGCTACCAGGACATCAGCGCCATCAACCCCGCCATCGTCTACTGCTCATTGACCGGCTACGGCCAGACCGGCCCGCGCGCGCGCGAAGCCGTGATCGACCCGGTGATCCAGGCGGGCAGCGGCCTCATGAGTATTACCGGTACGCCTGAATCGGGGCCCTTGAAGGCCGGCTGCTCCATCTCCGATTACACCGCCGGCATGTCCCTCACCGTGGGCATCATCACCGCGCTCTACCACCGTCAGCGCACCGGTGTCGGCCAGCATGTCGATGTGTCCATGCTGGAGACCACGCTGTCCATGATGAGCGCCAATGTCAGCGACGTCATGAACGCCGGTCACCGCCCGGGCCTCATCGGCAACCGCTCCGGCAACAACAGCCAGATCAGCGATGTTTTTCCCTGCGGCGACGGGCGCAGCATCTTCATCGCCGCCAACATGGCCTCGCTGCGTGACAAGCTCTGGGATGCGCTGGAGCGGCCGCACTGGAAAACCGACCCTCTGTTCCGCGACGTCGATGCCCTGCGCGCCAATGTCGAGGCGGTGTTCGAGGCCATCGCCACCATCACCCGCACCAGGCCCGTGGACGAATGGGTGCGCATCTTCGGCGCGGCCGGCGTGCCGGCCATGAAGATCAACACCATCGCCGAAGCGGTGGACGATCCGCAGATCAAGGCGCGTGAATACTTCCACACCTTCGAATCCGTGCCCGGCCTCGATCGGCCGGTGAGGGTGCAGAAAGCGCCCTACCGCCTGTCGAAGACCCCGGCCCGCCTGGATACGCCCCCACCCCTGCTCGGTGCCCACAATGTCGAAGTGCTGGGGCGCTTGGGGTATGGGGCTGACGATCTGGTGCGCTTGAGGCGGGATGGGGTGATCTGAGCTTGAGGTGATTCGGCGGGTTCAGGGGTGTGATAAGCGACTTTGCAGTCACCTTTTCGAGCACCTATTTCAAGTTAAGGTTCGTCAATGAGTCCGCGTACCAATTTCGTCCTTGTCGATCTTGATAATGTCCAGCCGAAGGCCCTTGGCTAGCGTCGAGTTCTCAGGCAGCAACAACTGTAAAGACCCAGCGTTCCGATAAGTTCCTCCAAGAACAGATATGTTCTCGGTCATCTGATACGGTCGAAAAACGAGCATTGCGCGGCTTCGCTGCCAGCAGGTTTTTGACCCTGCTACAGATGCCTTTTCATGTCCATGTTGTGGTGCAAGACGCGCACGACCCGAAGGCCTTTGGCCTTTGGCACGTAAAACACGACGTGCGATTCATATTCGAACCGCCGCAAACCCGGCGAGAGTTCATTCGCGCCACGACCTTGCATCGGGTTTTCCGCAAGAGTCTCGAATCGCTCGTGCAAACCGGTGAGATACTCCCGCGCCTTCGTCAGTCCGAAATTGAGAATCGTGTATTCGTAGATTCCAGAGAGATCGGCAGCCGCCTTCGCGGAGAGGCTATAAACGACCATTCGATTTCAATCGAAGTTCTACTTCCTCCATGATCTGCGGCACTGTCCGATCACTGTCGCCGCTGTCCAAGCCTTCCTGGATGGCGGCCTTGAGGGTCTGAAATTTGGCGTTTTGTTCCTGGTCGCGGCGGATCAGGTCGCGAAAATACTCACTATCGTTGGTGTAGTCGCCGCTGGCGACTCTCCCCTTGACCCACGCGTCCTGCTGGTCGGACAGGGTGATGGTTTTGCGGGTAGTTGCCACGGTTCGGCTCCGATATGGACTATAATAATACTATTGATGTAATTTATCATACTTCTGGAGCATTACAAGCTTCAGTCCTGTGTCAAACCACAGCCCCACACGCATTTCAGTAACTGACAACCTCTAGTAGGTTGAGCTATCCGTGCTATCGACAGCATTTGATCGCCCGTTTCCTTGATGCCGAAACTTTTCTTCGAAACCACTGCAACTACGCTTAGTCCGGGCACCATCTTGCTCCAGTGATATACATTGGCGATCAGAGAAGCATGCATGCTGGTGCCGCAGCGGTATTGCTTGTCGTCCGCGAAACGATCACCACGGCAGCGGAAAGAGATCTGGTTTGGTGCTCCGCGAGCACGCTGGGGAGGCCAGCGTCTTCCGCCCATGTCGGAAGAGGAGGAAGCTGCCTGGCAGGCCTCTGCGAATCTGTGGCTTGATCGCTGGCAGGCAAAGTAGCTTATCGACAGATGCAGTTTTTGATTGGGTAAGGCCGCACCATGGAGCACGGGCAGGCGAGCAAGACAGCGATGCGTGTGGCGATGCGTCGCGCGGCCCACCAGATGATTGATCGTCCGCTGGTCTTTGATGATGCATCGGCGGTGAAGATCGTGGCGCCATTGCTGGCGCTTGACGGACACAATTACGAGATCAAGCGCTCGAAACATGCAGTGTCGAAGGCGTTTCGCTCTTATATGGTCGGGCGCAGCCGGTATGCCGAGGATGAACTGGCGCGGGCGGTCGAGGGCGGTGTGCGGCAGTACGTGGTGCTGGGCGCGGGGCTGGAT
>CANJJT010000065.1:0-22957 GCA_947474715.1 Betaproteobacteria bacterium | reverse complement strand
GCAGGTGCGATTGTCGGCTTGGGAGAAAAATGAGCTCCCCGGAAATCGGTGAAGAGCCTTGTCAAAGGGGGCCGACTGGCCGCAGGCCAGCGGGGGGATTTTCATCAGGCAGGCCGATCTGCCTGCCTTTACCAAGCCTTGCTGCAAGTCCCAACATGATGGTTGCTTTGCAGACAGGGCACCGTAAGACATCCAAGGCATCGATTTGATAGCGACTGGTGCAATTCAAGCATAGCGGTATAAAAATCCCCCCGCGCGACTGCGTCGCGTCGGCCCCCTTTGACAAGGGGGTAAACCGCGCCGCAGCCTGGTTTCACGGATCTCAGTGAATCCCGCCCTTTTTCGGCACCAGTCCTCAGCCCTTGATCCCGGCCTCCTGGATGATGCGCCGCCACTTCTCCACTTCCGAGCGCACATGGTTGCCGAAGTGCGCCGGCGTGCCGCCTTCGGGCGTGGCGCCGTCGATGGAGAATTTGTCGCGCATGTCCGGGGAGGCCAGCACGCGCCCGAGCGCGCCGTTGAGCCGGTCGACCAGGGCAGCCGGCATGCCGGGTGGCCCGGAGATGCCGTTCCAGCCTTCCACCACGTAATTGGCAATGCCGGTTTCCTGCATGCTGGGCACATCCGGCATGGCCGGCAGGCGTTTGCCGGCAGTGGTCGCCAGCACGCGCAACTGCTGCTGCGCGATGAGGTTGCCGGCCAGGGGAATGGAGGCGACGATGAAATCGATGTGCCCGCCCACCACATCATTCATGGCCGGGCCGCTGCCCTTGTAGGGGACGTGGATCATGCTGGTGCCCGAGGCAGTGCCCAGCCACGCGCCGGCCAGGTGGATGACCCCGCCGGTGCCGGAGGACCCGTAGCGCAGCGTGCCCGGCTTCGACTTTGCCAGAGCCACCAGTTCGCCCACGGAGCGGGCGGGAATCTTCGGGTTGACCACCAGCAGGTAGGGGTTGCTGGAGATGAGGATGACTGGCGTGAAGTCCTTTACCAGGTTGTAGGGTGTCTTGGCCCCTTCCAGTGATTCGTTCACGGCATGGCTGACGATCAGCATGCCAACGGTGTAGCCATCCGGTGCTGACTTCGACACGAAGTCCAGGCCGATGGCGCCCGTCGCGCCGGACTTGTTATCCACCACGATGGATTGGCCCGGGGTCTCGTTGAACTTGTTGGCGACGATGCGGCCGATGACGTCGGTGCTGGCACCCGGCGGGAAGGGAATCACCAGTCGTATCGGTTTGGCCGGATAGGCCTGCGCATGGGCGCTTGTGGCAAACGCCGAGGCGGCGAGCAAGCCGGCCACCAGTGAGACGGCGGCGTGCAGCCGGGACCGGATTGGCAGGTGACGGGCAGGGGTGACACTGCAGGGAATGCCACAGCGTGGGCGATGGATCATGGGATTGCCTCCTTTGTGCTTCGTTCTTGTTGGGGCGGGTCGCCCTTCTGATGGCGCCTGACCTCTGTGACCTGGATGGACTGCTGCCGGAATCGAGAGCTCTCCGGCTCCAGGCGGACAGGGTGGCCCAGTGCCGCGCGCCCTGTCAACCGCTCTGCGAACAGGGCCGTCACTTCCGGTGCGTCGCTTGATTGGTCGGACCGTATAATGTCCCCCAGTTCGGGCCAGGCACAGGGCACCCACGGCGGATGGTGGTTGGCCGGAAGAATACAGTGCACCCCCGGCACGCCATCAACCTGAAGGAGAGAGTGTCATGAAACATTGCCGACTGGCCGCCATGGCCCTGATCGCCGCGCCCCTGTTTGCATTGCCGGGCGCCCTGCATGCGCAGTCCACCTATCCGGACAAGCCCATCCGCATGCTCATTCCGTTTGCCGCGGGCGGCGCCACCGACCTGCACGGTCGCATGCTGGCCGCGCGCATGCAGCCTCTCCTCAAGCAGACCATCGTCGTGGAAGCCAAGGCTGGCGCCAGCGGCATCATTGCCACCCAGGAAGTGATCCGCGCAAAGCCTGACGGTTACACCATCCTGCTGTCCACCTCGTCCACGCTGATCGTGGCGCCTGCCGGGGTCAAGGAGCCGCCCTACGATGCGTTGAAGGACCTGGCGACCGTGGCCATCATCGGCGTGCAACCCACCGCCGTCGTCGCGAGCAATGAATTCCCGGCCAGGACGCTCAAGGAAATGATCGCCCTGCTGAAGGCCAGTCCGGGCAAGTATGTCTATGGTGCGGCCGGGACCCTCTCGGTCAACACCCTGATGATGGAGATGTTCAAGAAGCAGGCAGGCAACCTGAACCTGGACCTGGTGCCCTTCAAGGGCAACAACGAGGTGACGGCCGAACTGCTGGCCGGCCGCCTGCCGCTGGCCGCGCTCACCTCGACCGGTGTGCTCGACATCTATCGCGCCGGACGCGCCAAGGTGCTGGCGGTCGCCAGTGACACCCGCATCAAGTCCGCGCCGGAAATACCCACCGCAGCCGAGCAGGGCTTTCCCGACCTGGTGGTGGTGACCTTCAATGCCATTTCGGTGCCGGCCGCCACGCCCCGTCCCATCCAGACCCGGCTGAACCAGGTCATCGGTTCCATCATGGCCTCGGAGTCCTACGTCAAGGATCTGGACAAGCTGGGGATGGAACTGTTCTCCGGCTCGACCCCGGAGCAGGCGCAGAAATTCATCGCCAACCTGGCGGCCAAATGGACGCCGGCGATCCGCGACCTCGCTGCCACGCAGCAATAAGCGGGGACATGATGTCGGACCAGGACAAGGCCGCCGCAGCCCAGGCAGATGGAAAAGACGGCAAGGCGCGCGGCCCGCTCGAGGGCCTGCGCGTGCTCGCGCTGGAGCATTTCGTCTCCGGTCCCCTGGGCAGCATGATGCTGGGCGACTGGGGCGCGGAGGTGATCCGCATCGAGCGCCCCGGCGCCGGGGATGTCTGGCGCTACGTCAACATCCGCCAGGCCGACGGGCAGGAACTGCCGCTGAGCTTCATCACGCGCAACCGCAACAAGAAGGGCATTACCCTGGACATGAAGTCGGCCCGGGGCCGGGAAATATTCCTCGAGCTGGTGGAAAAGGCCGACGTCGTGTGGGAGAACCTTGCCCCTGACGCCATGAAGTCACTCGGCCTCGACTACGACACCCTGCTCGCGGCCAACCCGGCCATCGTGTACGTGTCCGTCAGCGGCTTCGGCCACGACGATGTCTTTCCCAGCCACTTCCAGGATCGTCCGGCCTTCGACTTCATCACCCAAGCCATGGGTGGCCTGATGTGGCTGCCTTCGTTCGGACAGAACCCGTCCTGGCTGGGTTTTCCGGTCACCGATCTGGTGCCCGGCATGATGGCCACCACCGGCATGCTGCTGGCGCTGCGCGAGCGTGACCGCACCGGCAAAGGCCAGCGAGTCGATCTGTCCATGTACGACGTCAGCCTGGTGCTGAACGAAAAGAACCTCGCCCTGCAGGCGGCCGTGGGGCGCACGCCCAACAGCCAGCATGACCTGCAGAACACCAACCAGCTCGGCGTGTTCAAGGCGTCCGACGGTTACATCGCCATTGGTGTGGTGAGCGATCCCGGCTGGAAGCTGCTGGCGTGCGAGATGGGGCGGGCCGAGCTGGCCGATGACCCGCGACTGGCCTCCATGCAGAAGCGCACCAGCGCGCTGGAGACCCTGCTCAACCCGGTGCTCAAACCCTGGGTGCAGTCACTCACGCGCACCGAAGCCATCGATCGCCTGCTCGCCATCGGCATACCGGCCGGGCCGCTGCAGACCGCGGCCGAGGTGCTGGCTTGCCCGCAACTGGCGGCGCGCAACATGTTCGTCGACCTGCCCACCGAGTACGGCCTGGTGAAGGCGGTGGGCAACCCCATCAAGCTGAACAATGCACCGCAGCCCAGCAACCCGCCGCCCAAACTGAGCGAGCACACCGAAGCCGTGCTCACCGGCTGGCTGGGCATGGATGCCGCGGCCATCGAGGGCCTGCGCCGCGACAAGGTCATCTGAGCAGGGCGGCTGCATGTCGGATCCCGGACTCTTCAACGAACACCGGCTGGCCACCGAGCCGACCGTCTATCGCAGCGACCTGCTCAAAGACCAGGTCTTCCTGATCTCCGGCGGCGGCACCGGCATCGGCCGCGCCACCGCTTTCCTCGCCACGCGGCTGGGGGCCCGGGTCATGATCTGTGGCCGGCGCGCGGAGATGCTGGCCGAAACGGCAGCGGCCATTGCCCGCCATCTGGGCAAAGCGGTCGGCTGCCTGCCCACCAACATCCGCGATCCGGAGCAGGTCGATGCGCTGGTGGCCCACACCGTCGAACGATACGGCCGGATCGACTGCCTGGTGAACAGCGCCGGCGGGCAGTTCCGCCAGGAGGCCATCGACTTCTCGAAGAAGGGCTGGAATGCCGTCATCGACACCAACCTCAACGGCACCTGGAACATGATCCAGGCGGTGGGGCGCCATTGGCGGGATGCGAAGCAGCCGGGCAATGTCGTCAACATCGTGCTCAACCTGCGGAACGGCCGGCCCTACTCGGCGCACACCGGCGCGGCGCGGGCCGGCGTCATCTCGCTGACGCAAAGCCTGGCCATCGAGTGGGCACCGCTCGACATCCGCGTCAACTGCATCGCCCCGGGCACCATCGACAGCTCGGGTCTCGACACCTATGAAACCCCGGTGAACAAGCAGCGCATGCGCAACAACAACCCAATGCGCCGGCTGGGCTCGGTGTGGGAGATCGCCGAGGGCGTGGTCTACCTGGCCAGTCCCTCGGGCGCCTTCATCACCGGCGAGTTGCTGGCCATCGACGGTGGCGCGCAGCTCTGGGGGCCGTCATGGCCTGAGGGCAGGCCGGAGCATTTCAGGGATGTGGAGTAGGGCCGGTTTGGCATGGCAGTGGCCACCGGCGCGCATGTGCAGGCAGGCGGCGTGAGGACAGGCCTGTCGGACGGCACTGAAGCCGGTGCCTGTCTGGTGATACAAGTGTTCTCGCTATCGATGTGAATCAGAGGTGAGTGGCAACCCTGGCCCGCACGGGCCCTTCATGGAAGGAACATCTCATGGTCAAGTACGTTTCCCTGATTTACCGGCCTCCGGGCACCAGCCGCAAGGAGGTCATCGATTACTGGCTGAACGTGCATGCACCGCTGGTGAAGAGCCTGCTTCCGGAAATGCATAAGTACGTCATCAACCTGGTGGTGAAGGAAGACAATGACGACACCCAGTACGATGGGGTGGTGGAACTGCACTTTCGTGACATGGCCTCCTTGCGGCGCTCGCTCGACGGCCCCGCGTGGCAGAGCGAGCGGCGCATGGCCAGCAGCGTGAAGGTTCTCGACTACAGCCGCAACAAAAGCTTTATCGTCGAAGAGAATGTGATTGCGCTTGACCCATAGGGCGGGAAACGGGTGGACGGGTCGGCAAGGATGGCGGCAGGGCGGATTTGGCCGTCGTAACACCCTTCGATAGTTGATAACAATCATGTTGTTATGGTAATGGGCATGATGGTTAGTATCGGAAATTGATCACAATATTGGCCGAATTGCCTGTGCTTCACCCGCTGGCCGCGCGCTCAGCAAGAGTGTTTGATGCACCCGTACGTGGGTCCTGTGGCACGGCCACGTCGGTGTGAAGTCGGGGAGCATGAGGGGCGCAGTGACGACAATGAGCCGCTCATTTTGAAACGGGTTCTCAAGAAGGAATCTCAACATGCAGCGCTTCTCATGGGCACTTCTTCTTATCCTGATGACATCGCTAAGCCAGCTTTGCCATGCTCAGGCGTATCCCACAAGACCTGTACGTTTGATTGTTGCTTTTGCGCCCGGGGGGCCTATCGACTTGCTTGCCCGGCCAGTCTCCCAGAAACTGACCGAAGCGCTTGGCCAGGCTTTTGTGATCGATTTCAGAACGGGCGGCAATGGCATTATCGGCACCGAGCATCTTGCCAAGTCCGCCCCGGATGGCTATACCCTCCAGATCTTTTCATCAGGGCATACCATCAATCCCAGCACCCAGCGCTTCCTGCCCTATGACACGCTGAAGGATTTCACGGCCATTTCTCCCGTCGCGAAGAGCGAGTTCGTCCTGATCGTCAATCCGAGGTTGGCAGTCAACAGTGTCAAGGAATTGGTGGCTTTGGCCAAAAGCAAGCCAGGTGCCTTGAACTTCTCTTCTTCGGGCACGGGTGGGGCGCTTCACTTGAGCGGCGAATTTCTGAAACTCACCGCAGATATTCAAATGACGCACATTCCCTACAAGGGTGCCGCTCCTGCGCTCCAGGAAGTGGTCGCCGGAAACGTTGAACTGGCATTTGTCGCCGCGCCTCCTGCCATTCCCCAGATAAAGGCCGGAAAAGTGCGGGTCATCGGGATTGCCAGTCAGAAACGATGGGCCCATCTGCCCGATGTGCCAACCATCGATGAACAGGGTTATCCAGGGTTTGAAGTCACGGCAGGGTATGGCCTGATTGCCCCGGCCGGTACGGCCCGCTCGGTTGTTGGCAGGCTGAATGAAACGATGGAGCGCATACTTTCCGGCTCAGAGGTTCTGGCAATACTTGCCAAGATGGGACTGGATCCTTGGCACCTCAAGCCAGAACAACTTCAGGCCTGGCTGACCAACGATGTGCAAAAGTGGCAGCGCGTAACGAAGGCGATCAAGTACGAGCCTGATTAGTAGTTTCACTCGACCGGCAACATTCTTCGGCCAACTTTCAGCAAAGGAAGATACATCGTGAAGCTGACTATCCTGCGCGCGCCCCTGATATTGTTTGCAGTACTTTATCTGCAGTCTGGACTGGTTACCGTCGCGGCCTCACAAACTTATCCAGCCAAGCCCGTTCGGATTGTGGTGCCCTATCCCCCCGGTGGCCCCACGGACATCATGTCCCGATTGTTAGGCCAGAAGCTTTCGGACTCCCTTGCTCAACCGGTATTGATCGAAAACAGGGCCGGAGCGGGCGGTGGTGTCGGAAGTGAATACGTTGCCAGGGCTCAACCGGATGGATACACCCTGCTTTGGGGCACCGGCGGCACCCATGGAATCAACCCCAGTTTGTATCCCAAGCTGCCCTATGACGCGATCAAGGATTTTTCTCCCGTTTCGCTGGTCGGGCTGGGCACAAACGTCCTGGTGATTCACCCTGCTCTGGGAGCCACTTCAGTCAGTGACTTGATTTCCATTGCGAAAGCCAAGCCAGGACAACTCAACTTTTCCTCGTCTGGCAATGGTGCCACTTCCCATCTGGCGGGAGAGCTGTTCAAGACCGTCGCCGGCGTCCAGATTGCGCACATCCCGTTCAAGGGTGCGGCGCCTGCCATCGTTGCACTGGTAGCCGGTGAAGTCGATCTCGCCATTCTCGACATGCCTGCCCTGCTGCCACATATCCGCTCGGGAAAATTGAAAGTGCTTGGAATTTCCAGCGCGAAGCGATCCCAGGTATTGCCCGACATTCCTACCCTGATCGAATCCGGATTGCCTGGAATGGATGTGAGTTCCTGGCATGGGGTTTTCTCTCCTGCGGGCACGCCGCGAGCCACCGTGACCCGGCTGAGCACCGAGATTGCACGCATAGTGCGTCAGCCGGAAGTGATTGAACGCTTCATGACTCAGGGTGCCGAGCCGGTCGGCAGCACGCCTGAACAATGTGCCGCATTCGTCGTCAGTGAAATTTCCCGTTGGGCAAAGGTCGTCAAGGCTTCTGGCGCAAAAGTCGATTGACGCACGCATTCATAGGGGATGCGGGGATGTTTCCCCGAGATTTTCAGAGCTTCCTCAAAGGAGATCGCTTGTGGCATTTGCCCGGATTGGTGACATAGACATTCACTACGACGTATCGGATTTCACGGATCCATGGAGAAAATCCGAAGTGGTCCTGCTCCATCATGGCTTTGCCAGGAACGTGGAATTCTGGCGCCCCTGGGTTCCTTTGCTTGCACGCAAATACCGGGTGGTCCGAATGGACTCGCGAGGTTGTGGCAAAACCACAGTGCCGCCGCCCGAAGAGCCTTATACCCTGGACCTGATGGTCAAGGATGCTCTGGGTCTGATCGACCACCTGGGTATCGACAAGGTGCATTGGGCGGCCGAAGCATCAGGAGGGATCGTCGGAATGGCGCTGGCATTGGCGCAGTCCAGCCGCATTGCATCACTGACACTCTGTAATACCCCGGTGCAACTGCCCAAGGCGACCAATGACTTGTTTGTCGAGGAGGAAGTCGCGAAGTTCGGTGTGGGGTATTGGGCCAGGAAAACCCTGCGAACCCGGATCGATGTGGAAAAGATGTCGCCCGAATGGATTGAATGGTCCATCGCGGAAAACGACAAGACGCCGCGCCACATTGCGATTGCACAGCACGCCGAAATGGCGCGTGGAAACTTTTTCCCTCACCTCCACAAAATCAGCTCACCGGTCCTGGTCATGTCCGGTGCGAACAGCAGAACTGCTCCCATCGATCAGATGAATCAAATGAAGAAAAGCATTCCTCATGCCAAGCTGATCTTGTTCGAAGGCTACGGCCAGGGAATTGCATTCATGATTCCCGAACGATGCGTATCGGAAATGCACGCATTCCTTGATGAAATCAGGGATGGGAAGGCTGTCGCGGCGTAGGCAATCAGGCGTCGGTCACTGGTGCGACATGTCGTGACCACCACCGCCGCGGCGCTGACTCGATGGTCCGGGGTGGCAGAGCGTCATTGAAGTGGGTAGTTGATCACAATACGTGGGGGGAATCGCATGAGGCTCATCAAGACCGTACTGGCCATCGTCCTGGCCGGCACCTCGTTCAATGCCGGCGCGCAAGCCCAAGTGACGGCCTACCCCAGCAAGCCGGTCAGTCTGGTGATTCCGTTTGCTGCCGGCGGTACCACCGATGCGGAAGCGCGCATCTATACCCAGAAGCTGCAGGAACTGACCGGCCAGCCGTGGGTGTTCGACTTCAGGGCGGGCGCCGGCACCACGGTCGGCTCCGCTTACGTGGCCAGGGCGACACCTGACGGCTACACGCTGCTGATCAACAATTCCGGCATGGCAGTGTTTCCCAACTTTCATCCGGATCTGCCCTTCGATGTGCTGAAAAGCTTCATGCCGATCACGCAACTCAGCGATCGGGTCACTTCCCTGGTGGTCAGTCCGGTGGCCTTGCCCAATGTGCACACCCTCAAGGACCTGGTGGCCCATGCCAGGGCAAGGCCGGGCGAACTCACCTGCGGGACGGGCAGCGGTGCCGGTGGGATCTCCCACATCGTCTGCGAGTCCCTGGCGTCCGCCGCCGGCATTGCCATCACGCCGGTGCACTACAAGGGCGCGGCACAAACGGCCGTGGACCTCATCGCCGGCCGCACCCACATGAATGCGGGCGCCTATTTCAACGCCATGCCCAACGTCAAAGCCGGCAAGCTGCGCGTCATCTCCATCCTGAACACCGAGCGCGCAAAGATGCTTCCCAACATGCCTACGGCGATCGAGCAGGGCTATGACGTCGAATATCCCAGCTGGCTCGGTGTCTTTGCACCGGCCGGCATGACCCCGGCACTGCTCAACCGCATCCATGGCGAGCTGGTGCGGGTGGTGCGCGCGCCGGACGTGCTGAAGCAACTGGACGCCCAGGGCAGCATGGCCGTGGCCAATTCGCCTGAAGCGTTCCGCCAGCGCCTGGTGGCCGAACTGGCGCGCTGGAAGAAGGTCATTCAGGAAAAGGGCATCAAGGTTGATGCGGGGGGCTGATGCTTGCTGCGGCTGGCGTGGACGAGTTGCTGATGGTGCAGTCTCCTTGCTCACCCCACCATCCGCATTCCCTGTTTCTCCAATGATGATGTGGGTGTTTCTGCTACACGGGTAAATTGGGTCTTCATTTTCAAATGGTATTCGGACTATGCAACACATCATCGCCGGTGCGTTCCTTGCCCGCGGGCACGGGCAATCGGGGCATGCCAAAACGATCGGTGATGCGAGTGTAATTCTCCTGCCCTGACAGCCTTCCCAACGGATTAAGGCGTGCCGTGTCCACGTGCATGCGTTCATTCACCAAGCCGTTCCGGAAGTGAAAATAAACAACTTCGCCGATGATCAGGTGATGTGGAATCCGGCCGAGAGGCAGGATTTGCGAAAGTTTGCATTCCATCTGCACGGGACATTCGGCAAGGCGGGGCGGGCGTACTTTGAGCGAGGCGACTGGTGTGAAACCGGCCTCGGCAATTTCGCTGATATCGCGGGCAAACTCGATGGCACAGATATTCATTTTGTGTTTGAGATCATCGTCGATCAAGTGCACCACGAACTCACCCGTGTCCCGGATATTGCGGATAGTGTCTTTCAGGACGCCGCCGTTGGCACTCGCAGAAAAGGCGAGCATGGGTGGATCCACTGAAAAGGCGTTGAAAAAACTGAAGGGGGCGGCATTGGGGCCAGCCGGCCCGAGCGTGGTGACCAAGGCAATAGGCCGCGGGCATACTGATCCGAGCAAAAGTTTGAATTGTTCGTCGTGACTCAGCTTTTCAGGGTCGAAGCCCTGACTTTCGGCCGCGGAGGTTTCCATTGCGGCAGAAGGGCCGCCGATAGTACGGTCAGACATTCTGATTCCTCTGTTTTTATCATCCGTGCTTTTGGCAATGACAAAAGCTCCGGATGGGGTCACCTATTCCATGGCGCACGAAAACTCATTCTTCAACCTTGATATTGTTGTCCCGCACGACCTTTTTCCAGCGAACAATCTCGCTGGCAATGAGATTCCGGAATGCTTCCGGAGTGCTTCCAACCATGGTGGTTCCATCGCTTGCCGCTATCTTCAGCACATCAGGTGATTTGGCGACTTTGGCAAGTTCGCCGCTTAACTTATTGACAATTGCCGGCGGCGTTCCGCCAGTGGTGATGATTCCACCCCAGGTGAAAAAATCGAATCCTGGCAGACTTTGTTCCGCGACCGTACGCAGATCCGGGAAAAAAGACGACCGCTCTGCGCTCAGCATGGCTATTGGTTTAAGCTTGCCGCCCTTGATCAATCCAAGAGACATGAATGGTGACGGGGGAAATGTATCAACCGTGCCTGCCATGAGATCGGTCAATAAGGGCCCCGCCCCTTTGTAGTGAATGAAGGTCACTTTTGCGTTGATTTCGCTGTGCAGCCAGGCGCCGCCGATGTGATACACGCCTCCGGCACCGGAGGTTCCAAAATTGACCTTGCCTGGGTTGGCTTTTACATAGGCGAGATACTCGGACCAGGAGTTTGCAGGGAAGTTCGGATGCACCACCAGGATGGAGCCACGTGTGTACATTTGTGAAACGGGAGCGAAGTCCCGTATTGGGTCGTAAGGCAATTTTGCATACAACGCTGGATTCACGCTAAAGTTTGATGTCATTCCCAATAGCGTGTAACCATCGGCGGGTGCCTTGCCAACGTAAGTCGTGCCAATTGAGCCACCCGCACCCGTCTTGAAGTCCATGACGAAAGGCTTGCCCAGGCTCTCAGTCAATTTCTGGGCATACAAGCGGACGTCCTTGTCGATGGAGCCGCCGGGTGCATTGGGTATGATGATTGTTACCACTCTTGAAGGGTAGTTATTGGCACTTTCCTGGGCAAATGCAAGGCCCGAGAGGAAAGGAACTATCGCCAGCCATGAGTGTTTGACCAGTTTATTTCGCAGCATGTGGGTCTCCTTCGTTTGGGATTCGGCTGACTTAACGCTGAATTGGAAACTCGAGGACCAATACCTCGAGGCCTTTATTGCCGGACTTTATTTCCAGGGTGCCGTCTTCTGGCTCAACGACCACCATGGACCAAAGCGGATAGGTTTTACCGTCCCTATCCAAGTTGCCATTGCATACAAACAGGTAATAGCCGGCAGATCGCTTCGGATCAGGGCCCATGACTGACATATTGGCGCCCAGTCTTACGAGATTCGCCATCAATCCGTCGTCATGCTGGTCGAAGGGCGCGATGGGTTCCCAAGTCGCTTCCGCACGGTTCATGAGGACTGGCTCGGTGGAAAATGAGAGCGGCGACGAGATGAGGTTTCTACGCTTGCTGGGCTGCAACTTTTCCTTGTAACCAGGGGTATTGATGAAGACCGGAGCCGCGTTTGCGGTCGTCATGCGCATAGAAAAGAAAGTCAGTCCTTGCGGACCCGCGGTGAACGGCCCATATGCCGTATGGTGATCCTTGAACTGTAGTGTCAATGGCTGCAGGAACGTCCGGCCCATCTTGCCGGTACCCGCTGCAAAAATCTGAAATTGATCAAGCCCGTGATAGTGGGCCATCGCGTATTCATTGGCGTCCAGCTCCGTCATGAGTGACTGTGGTCCGGTTTCCTTTGCGTTCTCGTCCGGCCATCGTTCACCAAAATATTCTGTTCCCCAATGGGGTCGATCCGTTCCTGGAGAATGGATCACGCGTCGCCGTTCGATTGCTTCCGCTCCGCTCATCGTGCGTATCATGTGTCACCTCTTCCTGGTTAACCCTGTTATATGATCAGATTTAAGGAAGGACTGAACAAGTGGGCTACGCTCCCTTGTCTATCCCCAACTTCAGGGGAAACACTTTCTACTCTTCCTCAAAATCGAAGCTTGATAGTGTTTCCTTGACAACAATATCGGCTTCACGCCACCGCCCGCAGCCCCTGCTTCTCGATCACCTCCTGCAGCACCTCGTAGTAATGCCAGCCGTTGATGCGGGTGCGGCCGAGGATGAGGGTGGGGGTGTTGGTGATGCCCAGGGTGCGGGCCTGGTTCACGGCATCCAGGGCGCGCTGGGCGTAGAGGCGGTTCTCCATGGCGTAGCGCATGTCTTCAGGGGCGATGCCGGCGATCTGTGCGGCATTCACCAGGGTCTCGACCTCGCCGATGTCCTGGCGGGCCGTCCACATCAATTCATACAGTGCGGTCTTGAACTCGAAGTCCAGCCCCAGTGCGGCAGCATATTCCAGCGCCTCGAAGGCGAGGAAGCTGTACTGGCGCTTCTCCGGGATGCGGATGCGATCCAGATGTTCCGGTGACATGTCCTTGATCCATGCCAGCAGGCGCTGCTGGCGGGCGCTGGTTTCCTCCGGTCCGCGTGGCGTGCCTTCGGGCGGGGTCTCGGGATGCAGCCAGTGCGGGCGCCATATTGGTCGCACGCCGTATTCGGTGGCGAGGCGATCGACCTGCGAGACGGTGAGATAGCTGTAGGGACAGACGAAGTCCGCGAACACGACGATGCGGAAGGGTGGCTGCTCCGCTTGCCCTTGTGATTCCGGCGATGCTGTGGCTTGCTCTGTCATGTCATCCTCCTACGGTGTTGCTATGGATGGTGCTCGTCAGATGGCCCTGGCCATGGCCTGTTCCGCTTCCAGCGACAGGCCTTCGCCGGTGAGTCCGCCTTCCAGTGCGTCGCTGTCAAAGCCCAGCAGCGCCAGGGTCACGCCCTCATCGCCGGCGGTCAGCGCAGTGGGCGCCTCAGGTCCGCACACATAGCGAAAGCCCGGCGCCAGGATGTCCTGCCCGTCCATCAGGGCCGAGCCTTCAACCACCACTTCATAACGGCCGAACGCCGCGGGGGCGGTGGTCAGCGGTGCCCCCGGGGGCAGTTGCACCAGCATGGCCATGGGACCGAAGTGCTCGGGCATCAGCGGCTTCACGCGGGCGCCGGGAATCTCCGGCAGCGGGCTCCAGTCCCAGGCATCCTCGCCCGTGGCATACAGGCGGCCGGTCAGGTTGATCTTGCGCCGGGCATCGTGGTTGGCCATGGAAATGATGCCGCCGGCCTTGGGATGCAGCACCAGCATCTCATGCCCGCCGGACACGGCAAACGGGCCATAGGGCATGTTGTGGTCGGTGTAGTGGATGGCGAGGCCTTCGAGGTGCTTCACCCCGCGCGGAAAATCCATGGCCCCGTGCAGCAGCAGCTGGAATTGCGAGGTGAGGTGCATGTGGGCATACACCGAGGGGCAGTCGCGGAAACGAAAGCGCAGCGCCTCGGGTGCGCCGTCCGCACCATCGAGCAGCACCTGGCAGGCGTAGGCCACGCCGCCGGAGGCGCTATCGCGCCAGGGCAGTTGGGCGGCATCGACGATGTGGCAGCGTTGCATGGCAGGGGCTGGTCGCTCAGTCGGTGGTCAGTGGCTCATTGTAGGCATGGCAGGAGACGGTTGAACAGGTGGTCTGGACCCCCTCCGTCATGCCTAGGGTTCGGCGAATTCGTGGTTTAGGTCAGGCCTAACAGCCCCGCCGCGGTGCCGCCCAGGACCGAGCGCGTCACCTCAGCCGGCAGTCCCATTTGCTCAATCGGGTCGACCTGCCATTCATTGCCCATGTCGGCCGGATAGTCCGAACCCAGCATGACGTGTCCGGGTGCGGCTTCGGCGATCAGGTAGCGCAGCGCGGAGGGGCTGTGCGTCAGCGAATCGAAATACAGCCGGCGCGTGAGTTCCATCACTGGCGTGGTGGTGCGCACATTGGGTTCCTTGCGCACCGTCTGGCCGTGGGCCCAGCGTCCCCAGATATACGGGGCGGAACCGCCGCCATGGGCGAAGCAGATGTTGAGCTTCGGGCAGGCATCCAGCACGCCGCCGAAGATCAGGCTGGCAATGGCCACCGAGGTATCGGTGACATTGCCGATGAAATTGCGCAGGTAATAGTCCTTCAACCGGTCGGCGCCGATGATGCCGCTGGGCGTCGGGTGCACGAACACCAGCGTGCCCAGGCGCTCGGCGGCCTGGAAGAAAGGCAGCAGTTCGGGCGCGTCGAGATTGCGGCCGTTGACATTGGAGCCGATCTGCACCGCGGGGAAGCGGCGCTTCTCCAGTTCCGCGATGGCCGCTGCCGGATCCTGCAGCGGCACATGGCCCATGGCGATGAGCCGGCCGCTGCCGGCGCTGATGGTCTGCTCCAGGCCGTCATTGACCAGCGAGCACAGGCGCGCCCCCACCTCGGCCGGTTCGCCATAGGCAAAGAAGGGCGGCAGGATGGACAGCACCGCCGCATCGACGCGGCCCTTGTCCATGTCGGCAAGGCGCAGCTTCGGATCGCGCTGCTTGTCGTCCCAGCGGAATTTAAGGCCGGAGCGCAGGTGGAAGTGCTGGCCTTCCAACCGCACGCCGTAGGTGTCCGGGTCCTTGCGCACGGCATCGAAGAAGGTCTCCGGGACGAAGTGCTGGTGGATGTCGATGTTCAACTGGCTGCCTGGTTTCATGCGGGTCACTCTCCCTTGATGCCGGCCGACTTGATGACCTTCGCCCACTTGCCGGCCTCCTGCTGGATGAAGGCGGCAAATTCCGATGGCGAGTTGCCGATGGCCTCCGCACCTTCCCTGGCCAGGGTCTCGCGCATGTCCGGGCTGCGTAGTGCGGCCACGGCGATCTGGTTGGTCTTGGCGACGAAGGTGGCGGGCGTGCCGCCGGGGGCCAGGAAGCCCCACCAGGTCACCACTTCGAAGCCGGGCACGCCTGCCTCTGCTGAACTGGGCACATCCGGCAGCAGGGGCGAGCGGCGTGGCGCCGCCAGCAGCAGGGCGCGCGCTTTGCCGGCGCGTACCTGGCCCAGCACGGTGGGTTGCGACACGATCATGACATCGGCGCGGCCGGCAATGACATCAAGCAGGGCCGGCGCAGCGCTCTTGTAGGGGATATGGGTCATGTCGATGCGCGTGGCCGCCTTGAACAGCTCGGCCGCGAGGTGCGGCGTCGAGCCGATGCCCGAGGTGGCGTAATTGAGCTGACCATTTCTGGACTGGGCCAGCGCGACGAATTCCTTCGCGGTCTTTACCGGCGAAGCGCCGCTCACCACCATGACATTGGGGCTGGAGGCGATCAGGGTGATGGGAGCGAGTTCCCTGAACGGGTCGTAGGACAGCTTCTCGTACAGATAGGGATTGGTGACGATGGGCCCGGGGCTGGTGATGAGCAGCGTAAGTCCGTCTGGTGTCGCCTTGGCCACGGTCTCCGCGGCAAGATTGCCGCCGGCCCCCGCCTTGTTCTCCACGATCACGGGCTGGCCCCAGGCCTCATTGAGCCGCTGCGAGATGAAGCGCGCGGCGATATCGGCACCGCCCCCGGGAGCGAAGCCAACCACCAGCTTGACCGGCCTTTGCGGGGTGTCCTGGGCGATCGCGACGCTGGCAAGGGTGGACAGTATGGTGGCGGCGATGCCCAGCCTGGCCATCACCAGCGCGGATGGAATGCGCATGTGTTCTCTCCTTTGTGGTGCCGCTTTCTCTTCGCGCCCGCGATGCGGGGCGCGTGAGACGGCTGTTTTCTGTTCCGGGGTACGGTGCCGGTCAGCCCGGCCTGAAGCAAGCGGGTCTGGCTGTTTGTCAGCGGGGATCATCTTACAGGCTGGGGCAGGGCGGCGGTACCGGGGCCTGCAGGTGCATGGCAAAATCGGGCCGTACTGAAAGAGGAATGTCAGCATCTTGAAAACCAAATCGACGAACGCCCGGCCGATCCGGCGCGTGGTGACCGGGCAGGATGCCCAGGGCCGCTCCCTGGTCATCAGCGATGCCCCGGCGCCAAATGATCACCAGAACCTTGGCATCAGCCGCTATTTCACCGACATCTGGGTGTGGAACGACAGCCCTGCGCCGTTGTCTGGCAAGGGCGAGGCGGGGGACGGCCCTTATGAATTTCCTTCACCGCCCGATGGCGGCCATCTGCGGGTGGTCGAGTGGCCGGCCAAGCCGCCTGACTACGACCCGGCCACCGACACGGAACGCGTGCCGGTGCACGAGGCCAAGCACCGTCCCCCAGGCAAGCGCACCTGGGATAAGGGCGGCAATGACGCCTATACCTCGGCCATCCACAAGACCGAGACGGTGGACTACGGCATCGTGCTGGTCGGGGAGCGCGAACTCATTCTGGATGATCGTGAGCTGGTGATGCGCCCCGGCGACACCATCATCCAGGTGGCCTCCTGGCACCAGTGGCGCTGGACCCGTCCGGACACGCACGGCCTGATGGCCTTCGATTTTGTCGCTGCGCGCTTTGATAACATCCACCTGGGCGAACCGCCTGCGCCAGTGCCCATGCCGGCCTTGCCCGAAGGCGTGAAGCCGGCGCGACGCATCGTCACCGTGGACCGCGGTCCGGGCGAGCCCAACTATGTCTGGGATGGTCCCTCGCATGATGTGCGCATCGATCCGGCGCGCCCCGGTTTTTCCTCGGCGCGTCTGTGGGTGACCGATGCCACGCCGGCGAAGATCGAATTCGAAACCCTGCACCTGCCGCACAGCCTGGAGCCGCCGGGCAATGGCTCGGTGCTGCGCATCGTTACCCATCCGCCGGATGCCCTGTGGCAGGGCAGGGTGGGGCCGACCCAGGTGCGCGAGCATTTCGAGCGCATGGGTTCGCCCGGCGCCCTGGTGGCCACGCCCTCGGGCCCGCATCCCT
The DNA here is from genome assembly GCA_947474715.1 of Betaproteobacteria bacterium. GTDB lineage: Bacteria > Pseudomonadota > Gammaproteobacteria > Burkholderiales > SG8-39 > CAIYPG01. The sequence continues at coordinate 5,645 of CANJJT010000065.1, read as the reverse complement.
ACCTGCAACAGACGGCCACGCTGGATTTCTGCATCGTGCTGGAGGGTGAGCTGGCGCTGGTGCTGGACAGCGGGGCGGTCAGGCTGCAGGCCGGCGAGATTGCCGTGGTGCGCGGCAACCGCCACGCCTGGAGCAACCCGACCCGCCAGCCGGCGGTGGTGGCCATCGCCTCGCACGCCGGACGGCGCTGAAGCGGGGCACGCTGGCGCATCCGTATAATCGAACTGGTGCAGGCAGGTGACTTTCGAGGCAAGCGACGCCACGACAGCAGGCCTGAGCGGCCGCAGACAATGACGAGGAGATCAAGATGAAACTTTCCATACCGAACATGTTTCCCCGCGAGGACAGGATCCACGTGGTGCGTGACAACGAGACCGAAACCTGGCGCAGTGACTTCAGCGAGCGCAAGGCCGAAGTGCCACAGTTGCTGCTGGTCGAGCAGCAGATCCCGGATTCGCAGATCCTGCCGCACTACCATGGCATTGACCAGTTCCAGATCTTCATGGATGGCAATGGCCGCCTGGGCAACCACAAGATCGCGCCGATCTCCCTCCACTACACCAATGCCTGGACCGGTTACGGCCCCATCGTGGCCGGCCCCCAGGGCATGTCCTACTACGTGCTGCGTCCCGGCTTCGACGTGCTGGGTTCGCAGTATCTGCATACGCCCGAAGGTCGCGCCAACATGAAGAAGGGCGGCAAGCGTTTCCTGCTGGCGGAGAACCTCAACGTCCGCACCACGGAGCAACTGCGCCAGCTGACGGTCATCGAGACCGAGAAGCTCATCGATCTGCCGGCCACCGACCCGGATGCCGGCGTGTTCGCCCACCTGGTCTGTGTCGGGCCGGGGCAGTCTTTCACCGGATCTGACCCGCGCCTGGGCGGCGGCCAGGTGTTGCTGGTGGTTTCGGGCAGCATGCAGCATGAGGGCAAGGCACTGGACCTGCGCGGCGCCATCGCCGTCACCAAGGAGGAAGGCGCGGTCACCGTGCAGGCCGGCGCCGATGGCGTGCAGATCCTGTACCTGCAGTACGCGCGGCGCGAACACACCACCCACTGATGGCAATGCCCCGGCACGCTGGCAGTCGCGCGCCGTGACCGGGGCCATTCGATCATTTGTCGATTTTCAATGCGTCCATTTGTTCATTTGTCCCTTGACCCATCTAGACGGTCCAGCTGCGGCCGAGGGTGTTGGCACACAACAAATCCGGGGACTGCCTGCAGCCGTAACAGCCTGCAGCTGGAGTCCCCGCCCAGGCACCAGGCATAAAGACACAAACAGGAGACAGCGATGATCAAGGACGCCCTGAAAGAGGTATTGCGCTGCACCGGTCTGCCGGAGCAGAAGGCCGATGAAATCCGTTACCAGGGGAATGACCCGGTGTTTCGCACCCAGTTCAAGGTGGGCACCTGCGGATCAGCGGCGCTGGGCGCGCTGTCGCTGGCCCTGGCTGACCTGCGCGAGGCGCAGACCGGCCAGCGGCCCACCATCGACATCGACGTGCGCGGCGTCACCGCCTCCCTGCGCAGCAGCAAGTACGTGCGCATCGACGGCAAGCCGCCGGCCGAGCGGGACACCGTCAGCGGCTTCTACCAGGTGAAGGATGGCCGCTGGAATTACTTCCACTGCAACCATCGGCCGCACCAGGACGCGGTGCTCAAGGTGCTGGGTGTGCCAGCTGACAAGAAGCGCTGCGCCGAGGAGGCGCTCAAGTGGAATGCCTTCGATCTGGAAGAGGCGGTGGACAAGGCGGGCGGCGTGGCCCCGGCCGTGCGCACCCCCGAGGAATGGCGCGCCCTGGCCAATACGCCGGCGCTGGCGGCAGAACCGCTGGTGGACATCCGCAAGATCGGCGACAGCGCACCGGTGCCGCTGCCTACGGGAGCGCGTGTGCTGTCAGGCCTGCGCGTGCTCGATCTCACGCGTGTGCTGGCTGGTCCGACCTGTGCCCGCCTGCTGGCCGAGAATGGCGCCGACGTGCTCAAGATCACCTGCGAGCGACATCCGGACAATGTCAGCAACGAATGGGACACCGGCTTTCTCAAGCGCAAGGCCGTGCTCGACATCGCCACGCCCGAGGGCAAGGCGCATTTCACCGAACTGATGAAGCGTTGCGACGTGTTCAGCCAGGCCTACCGGCCGGGTGCGCTGGGCAAGCTCGGTTTCTCCAACGAGCAGGTGCACGCCATTCGTCCCGGCATCGTCTGCGCCACACTGAACGCCTTCGGCCACACCGGTGCCTGGCGCATGCGCCGCGGCTTTGACACCGTGGTCCAGTCCACTTCGGGCATGGCCTACATCTCCGGGCGCGGCCAGCAGCCCAAGTTCACGCCAGTGTCTTCCCTGGATTACATCGGTGGCTACCTGATGTGCTTTGGCGTGCTGGTGGCGCTCAAGCGTCGCGCCACCGAGGGCGGCAGCTATGCGGTCAATGTGTCGCTGGGCCGCTGCGAGGAGTGGCTGAGCTCCAAGGGCCTGTTCGACATCCCCACCGCCGATGCGGCCGAGGAGGAACTGGCCGAGATCGCCAACTGGCTGGTGGATGTACCCACGCCGCTGGGCACGATGACGCGCCTGCGTCCCATCGTGCGTTATTCGGAGGCTGGCATGAACGAGTTGCCCGCCTGGACCGGCACCGGCACGCCCGGCGCGGTCTGGTCGGCATAGCAGCTGGTCGGCATGCCTCATCCAGCGAAACCAATCCAGCGAACCTCAGCCAGCGAACTGCTGCCAGCAATCCTCAGACAGCGATTCGTCCCCGGCGCTGGCAGCCTGGGCGCGCAGGCTGCATCTGGGCAGCCTGATGGTCCCGGGCGGCTTGAAATTGCGCCATCCGCGGCTTCGGTCGCGGCGGCCATGCTGCAAAGGTGTGGCAGACAGGCAGCGGCCTGCCGCGACAGGCTGCTGTCAGTCTGATCATAATAAGCTATTAGTGCCAATGATCACCTGGCATATCATTTAAAAATGATCATATTAATGATATCGATATGCCGTCATCATGCGCGTGCAACTCTGCATGTTGGCGTCTGCATCCCCGTATAATTTCGCTCTGGATGCCGGTGGTAGGAGCTGCCCCGGGAGCCGATTCGGGGCGCCTGCCGGCTGCGCTGTTCTGATGCTGGGTCACTTGCGGGGAAGCACATGTTCAAGCTGTTTGGTGGACCGAAGTCCGACCATCCCATGGCGGAGCTCAAGGAAGCCCGCCGCCTTCTCGATGAAGTCCCCTCCGGCGACGCATTCAAGGCCCTCGACGAGCTGACCCACTGGCATGAGTCGGTGCGCACCGCCGCGGATTTCAAGCCCGACCACCGCACCCAGCTGGTCCTGATGATCGACGAGGTCGCCCAGTCCCATGCGCGCAAGCTGCAGCGCGATTACCTGTCCACCACGCGGCCCTCGCGCTTCCAGGAGCAGCGCATGTGGACGGCGGTGCATACCTATTTCGGCGAGGCAGCGCGCAGCCTGGTGGCCTGCATTGACCTGAACGCCAGCGGCGCCAAGGGGGCCGATGCCATCAAGGACAAGCTGCCGCTGCTGCTGGTACGGGCGCTGCGCGCGCTGGCGGCGCAGATCCGCTGGCAGTACCTGCGCTATGGCCCGTTCGAAGACGCGCTGTGGGCGGAAGTGGCTCGCATCTATGCCTGGGCCGAGGGGCGCAAGCTCACCCAGGTTGCGGTGGCTACCTTTCCTGGCGTGGCCGGCGAGTCGCTGGCCGAGCAGGAATTTCTGCGTGCAGTGATGCTGGCCGCGTCCTCGCCCGACAGCCTGTTGCCGGCCGAGATCGAGATCGCCGAGAAGGTGATTGCGCATGTGTCGTCCTTTTTTCGCATCACCCCGGACCAGCAGCCCGACATCGCGCACTGGATCGACCTTGCGTCCGGCCATCCGCCGCTGCGCCTGGCGCGTCCGCCACGCCACGCGCCCACGCTGCGCTTTTTCGCCGCAGGACAGGCGGTGCAGGAACTGGAGCAACTGACCAAGGCTATCGAGGTCACCGGTGGCGTGCCCGGCGCGCTCAACCTGGGTGGCAGCGCCGAGCCGGCTGCCGTGCTGGAAGTGCTGCGCCACCTCGGGCTGTACTGGTCGCCCAAGCCGCCCGAGCGCCGTCATCCGCGCCATCGCGTGAAGTCGCGCCTGAATGTGAGTGCCGGCCTGTCCGGCGTGCTCACGGCGCTGAATCCCGCGTCGTCGCTGGACTTCGACCAGGTGCAGATCGAGAACTGGATCGTCGAGGATGTCAGTGCCGGCGGCTTCGGCGCTTCCATCCCGCAACTGAAGGGAGAGTGGCTGAAGCTGGGCGCACTGGTGGCGCTGCAGCCCGAGGGCGGCGACAACTGGGTGATTGGCGTGATCCGCCGCATCAGCCGGGACACGCCGCAGCAGGGCTCGGTGGGCATACAGTCACTGGCGCGCACCGCCAACGTGCTGTCATTGCAGGTGAGCGGCGGCGGTGATGAGCGCAGTGTGACGGCCGTGCTGCTCAATCCCGCGCCGGATGCGCTGGAAGTGCAACTGCTGTTGCCTGCTGGCGTGCATCTGCCGGGGCAAACCTACGAGTTCGAGGGCAACGGCAATGCCGTGATGCTCATGCACCCGACCCTGGTCGAGCAGGGCGAGGACTACGAACTCATCAAGGTGCGCCAGATGATCCGGGATACCAGCGGCGAGTGATCTAGCCATTGCCGGGTAGTCTGGCGATAGCGTCAGGTGCTGGCAGTCAGTGGCGTGCATCGGCAGGACTCGCCGCTGTCGCCACCCGTACCCATCGCTCGCAGCGTCCGCCCATCGCGAAGACCTGCACGTCAGCGGCCGGTCAGACCAGCACGCTGCACAGCCAGGTGCTGATGTCGGTGACTTCCTCGGCGCACAGCGAATGCGGCATCCAGTACTGGTGCCATTCCACCGAGTAACCCAGGCTGGTGAGCAGTTCGCGTGACTGTTGCGCGCGCTGCATGGTGATCACCGGGTCTTCGGTGCCATGCGCCATGAACACCGGCAGGTCGCGCGGCTTGCCCGCGGTTTCCGCAGGCACCAGGTCGGCCAGCGGAACGTAGGTCGACAGGGCCATGATGCCTGCCAGCCGTGTGGCGTGGCGCAGCCCCGCGTGCAGGGCGATCGCGCCGCCCTGCGAGAAGCCCGCCAGCACGATGTTCCGCTCGGCGATGCCGCGCGAGACTTCGCGCTCGATCAGTGCCTCGACCTGGGCGGCCGAGGCACGCACGCCTTGTTCGTCTTCGCGGCGGATGGCCGTGTCCGAGATGTCATACCAGGCGCGCATCACCATGCCGCCATTGATGGTGACCGGCTGCATGGGCGCATGCGGGAACACGAAGCGCACGGCCAGGCCGCCCAGTTCCAGTTCCGGCACGATGGGGGCAAAGTCATTGCCATCGGCACCCAGTCCGTGCAGCCAGATCACGCTGGCCTGCGGGTTGGGGGCGGTTTCCAGTTCAATGTTTTCGAGCATGTTTGTGCCGTGAGGAGTGAGGAGTGAGGAGTGAGCGTAGTAATCGGCCCAATGCCGCAAATCGCGCCGAAGAAACACGGTGCACGTGGATGTGGCAAGGTGGAATGCGGCGCTGCTGAAGACCGGTAAGACAATGGTGCGTCCTGCCCGCGTGTGAGCGTGGTCCTGGGTAGCGTC
>CANJJT010000064.1:0-23194 GCA_947474715.1 Betaproteobacteria bacterium | reverse complement strand
TTTCCATGTCGATGAAGTCGATGACGATCAGGCCGCCCAGGTCGCGCAGACGCAACTGGCGGGCGATTTCGTCAGCGGCTTCGACGTTGGTCCGGAAGGCCGTTTCCTCGATGTCATGGCCGCGTGTGGAGCGTGCGGAATTGACGTCCACCGACACCAATGCTTCAGTATGGTCGATAACGATGGCACCACCGGAGGGCAGCGTGACCTGACGTGAATACGCCGTCTCGATCTGGTGCTCGATCTGGAAGCGCGAGAATAACGGCACGTCGTCGCTGTAGCGCTTCACGCGGTTGGCGTTGTCAGGCATGACGTGTGCCATGAACACCTGCGCCTGCTCGAAGATCGCGTCCGTATCGATGAGTATTTCGCCGATTTCCGGATGGAAATAGTCGCGGATGGCACGGATGACCAGACTGCCCTCCTGATAGATCAGGAAGGCACCTTTCTGGGAATTGGCCGCAGCTTCGATCGCGCTCCAGAGCTGAAGTAGGTAGTTGAGATCCCACTGCAGTTCTTCGTATGAGCGGCCAATCCCGGCGGTACGGCCGATGATGCTCATGCCCTGGGGAACGGGCAACTTGTCCATGATGTCGCGTAGTTCGTTGCGATCTTCTCCCTCGATGCGGCGGGAAACGCCACCACCACGGGGATTGTTCGGCATCAGGACGAGATAGCGTCCGGCCAAGCTGATGAAGGTGGTGAGGGCGGCACCTTTGTTGCCACGCTCGTCCTTCTCGACCTGGACGATAAGTTCCTGGCCTTCGTAGAGTGCATCCTGGATCCGGGCCTTGCCGACATCGACGCCGGATTTGAAGAACGCCCGGGCAACTTCCTTGAAGGGAAGGAAGCCATGGCGCTCAGTTCCGTAATCGACGAAGGCCGCTTCGAGGCTTGGCTCGATGCGGGTGATGATGCCCTTGTAGATATTGCTTTTGCGTTGTTCCTTGGCTGCCGATTCAATGTCGAGGTCTATCAGTTTCTGTCCATCGACAATGGCGACGCGGAGTTCCTCAGCCTGCGTCGCATTGAATAACATGCGCTTCATTGTTGTTCTCCCGCGCGCGCGGGGACAAACCATGAGCCTATTGTGCTGTCAGGCTGTCATCACATCGTCAGAATGTTTCATTCAACGGGGGGATGGAAGTTTGTCGGTATCGGGGTATAAGAGCAGATTCTGCTGCTCCGGTCTTTTTCTTCTGCTTGACCGGGTCGGGGCAGTGGCTGCCGGAAGTCTGCCGATGCCTTTTGGCGCGCTGTTTAAAGTACCATCAATGGTCTAAATGACCAGCCATTTGTGCCGCCTCGGGTCCTGACGCATATGAAACGGCAACTGCCGCTTCACATTACGCTTCAGCCAGGGGACAGAGTTGCCGGAGGTGCCGCTTTGTATTGGCGCACTATCTGTGCCAAGGCAGCATAACCGGTTGTCCCGCAACGAGCTCGGTTTAAAGAGTATAAGGAAAATGAAGGGTTTAAGCAATCCTGCTCCAGCCGCAAGTCAGACTCTGGTGGATGCTGGCAATGCTGGCCAGCGTATCGACAATTACTTGCTGAAGGTTTGCAAGGGGGTCCCCCGCAGTCATGTCTACCGTATCCTGCGCAGCGGTGAAGTACGGGTGAACAGCCGGCGGGTGGATGCGACTTATCGCCTCCAGGATGGCGATCGGGTACGTATTCCGCCGGTTCGGATAGCCGTGCGCAATCGGCCGGCTGCGCGCCCCACGGAATTCCCCATTGTTCATGAGGACGATGCCCTGCTGGTCATCGCCAAGCCAGCGGGGGTTGCGGTGCATGGCGGCAGTGGTGTCAGCTTTGGCGTCATCGAGAGCCTTCGCGCCGCCAGGCCTGCCAGCAAATTTCTTGAACTTGTGCACCGGCTGGACCGGGAAACCTCCGGACTGCTGGTCCTGGCCAAGAAGCGCTCGGCCCTGACCGCCTTGCATGCTGACTTGCGGGAGGGGCGGGTATTCAAGCGTTATCTGGCACTGGCTGCAGGAAACTGGAGCAAGGCGAGCCTGATCGTCAGCCTGCCGCTGCGCAAATTCGTCAGCAAGTCTGGTGAGCGCCGGGTCAGCGTCGACAAGGTGGATGGCATGGAGTCACGCACGGATTTCAGGCTGGAACGGCGCCTTGGGGAGTTTTCCCTGCTTTCCTGCCAATTGCGTACCGGACGGACCCACCAGATTCGCGTCCATTTGGCTCACCTGGGCTTCCCCATCGCAGGCGATGACAAGTACGGTGATTTCGAACTGAATCGGAGTCTGGCAAAAAAGGGCCTGCCGCGGATGTTTCTGCATGCCACGGAGTTGCGATTGCGCCACCCCGTTTCAGGAGACGAACTGAGGCTGGTATCGCCCCTCCCACCGGATCTGCAGAGGTTCGTGGACGGAAAGGTCGCAGATTCTGGAGACTCGGTAGCAGTTGCAGGAAAAAAAGACGAATAGGCGATAACAGATGAACAAGCGATTTGAGCTGCTGGTATTCGACTGGGACGGCACCCTGATGGATTCGACGGCCATCATTGCGTCATGCATACAGGCATCTGCGGCTGACCTGGGCTTGCCCGTGCCGGACCATGTCAGGGCTAGCCATGTCATCGGCCTGGGCTTGAAGGATGCCCTGTCCTATGCCGTACCGGAGTTGGCTGAAGCCGACTATGGACGGATGTCCGAACGCTACCGTTTTCATTTCTTGAAGCATGGCGCGAACGTGCCGCTGTTCCCCGGGACTGTCGAGATGCTTACTGAGCTGTCCCGACGGGGGCATCTGCTCGGGATCGCCACTGGCAAAAGCACTGCCGGGCTGGAGCGCTCGCTCGAGGCAACCGGGATCAAGTCATTTTTTGCAGCCACGCGTTGCGCCGATCGCTGCAGCCCAAAACCGGCACCTGACATGCTGCATGAACTGATGGATGAGTTTGGCGTGCATCGCGCTTCCACGCTGATGATCGGGGACACTTCCCACGATCTGCAGATGGCAGCCAATGCCGGGGTGGCGTCGCTTGCCGTTTGCCATGGGGCGCATGCACGCGAGAAGCTGACCCCCCACAATCCGCTGGCATGCATGGACAATACTGCACAACTGGACGAATGGCTGAAATCGAACGCCTGATCTGTTCCGGTTCCGAGTTGGCCAACGCCGGAGCAGGTGTGCGTTTTGACATCCTGCATGAGGGCACGGCGGCGATTGGTTTCGCGATACGGCATCAGGGAAGGGTTCATGCCTATCTCGATCGATGTCCGCACGTTCCAACTGAGCTTGATTGGGAGCCTGGGCGTTTTTTTGATGCCCAAGGCATGCATTTGATATGCTCGAACCATGGAGCGGTCTTTCTCCCCGATACGGGAGACTGTGTCGGCGGACCCTGCAAGGGCAGGCGCCTGCTCAGGATTGCTGTCCATGAGCGCGACGGTGGCGTCTATGCCAGGCAACCGTGAGTGGGCATCCGATAGTCAGAATCACAAGCCATGGACGGTTTTCATCGTCTGGCATTCTAAGGATATGAAGCATGGCGGATGATGGTAGCTGGGAGCGCAAGGTTCTCGAGAAGCTTGCGCTTGAGGCGCTGCATGAGCAGCGGCGCACGCGGCGCTGGGGCATCTTCTTCAAGCTTCTTGCATTTGGCTATGTCGCTTTCATCATCGTCTTGACGCTTGACTGGCGAGGCGATGCGAACGGTCTGGCGTCAGGCAAGCACACCGCCCTGATAGAACTGTCTGGCGTCATTGAATCCAAGGGTGAGGCGAGCGCTGACCGTATCACCACTGCTTTGCAGAATGCGTTCAAGGACAAGAATACCCAGGGCATCATCCTGCGCATCAACTCCCCGGGTGGCAGTCCGGTTCAGGCTGGCGTTATTCATGACGAGATTCGACGGCTGCGGGCAGCCAATCCGAACATCCCCATTTATGCAGTGGTCGAGGATATCTGCGCCTCGGGCGGGTACTACGTCGCTGCTGCAACCGACCGTATCTACGTCGACAAGGCCAGTATTGTCGGCTCCATCGGCGTGATCATGAGCGGATGGGGCTTTACCGGGGCCATGGACAAACTGGGCGTGGAGAGACGGTCCCTGACTTCAGGGGAGAACAAGGCCTTTCTGGATCCGTTTGCCCCATTGGATGAAAAGCAGCGGCAGCACGCGCAGTCCATGCTAGGAGAAATCCATCAGCAGTTCATCGATGTGGTGCGCAAGGGCCGCGGCCAGCGCCTGAAGGATGCCCCGGAAATTTTCTCGGGCCTGATGTGGACCGGCGCGAAGAGCGTGGAACTCGGACTTGTCGATGCATTGGGTAGTGTCGAATATGTTGCGCGTGAAGTGGTGAAGGCGGAGCCCATAGTCGACTACACCCAGAAGGAGAATTTCGCCGAACGCTTTGCCAAACGTTTTGGCGCGGGTGTTGCGTCCGGGTTATCGGGTGTGGGCCTGCGCGCCGGCTCTTCCTGGTCAATGCGCTGAGTGGACCGTATTTAGAGTCCGAGCAGGAATACGCATGGGCGGTCTTTCAGCGGCGGCGTGGGTGCTGCTCGCCACTCGAGCACGGTTCGCGATATCACCGTTTCTGTCGGCAGGGTCAGGTCGCAAGCCAGGCAAACACGCGTCGTCTCGCTCAGAGACCGAAGCATGATGGCCAGCATGCGGTCATTCCGGTAGGGCGTTTCGATGAATACCTGTGTCTGGTCCAGCCTGCCAGCGTCCTTCTCCAGTACTCGCAGGCGCGTAATCAAGGGTGCTTCATCCACCGGCAGATAGCCGTGGAAGGCAAAACGCTGTCCACCCAAGCCCGAGGCCATCAACCCCAGCACTATTGAGGAGGGACCGACCAGCGGGATCACCCTTATGCCGGCGCCATGGGCCAAGCGTATCAGCGGTGCGCCTGGATCTGCAACGACCGGACATCCGGCGTCGGAGAGCAGGCCGCCGTCCTGCCCGTGCAGGATCGGTGCCAGCAATGCTGGCAAGCCGGATTCTGGGGTGTGTTCGTCCAGTCGCTCGACCCTGATGTCCTGTATCGGGGTATTCATGCCGGCTCGTTTCAGGAACTGGCGTGCGGTTTTCGGATTCTCCGCGATGATGTAGCGCAGTGAGCGCAATCGCATCAAGGCGGGTAGGGGAAGTGCCTCTTCGGGAGGTGCATCTCCCAGCGTGGTCGGCACCAGCAAGAGCGCGCCTGTTGCCGGATTTGCTGGCGTCATAGCACCCGCTGCCCGTGCTCCAGCAGGAGGTCGATCAGGGCAATCAGGGGCAGCCCGATCAATGCATTGGGATCATCACCTTTCATGCGCGCGATGAGGGCAATGCCCAGTGCCTCGGCCTTGGCGCTGGCGGCGCAATCGTAGGGTTGCTCCCGCGCCAGATAGTTTTCTATAGTTTGGTCATCAAGTTGCCGGAAAGTCACCTCAAATGGCACCAGCCTGGACAGGGTGCGACCGGTTCCACTATGGTGCACGCACAGTCCGGTCAGGAATTGTGCCGTCCTCCCGGAAAGTTGCTTCAATTGGATTCTGGCATTGGCGTGATTGCCGGGCTTGCCCAGAATGTGCTGATCCAGGACGGCCACCTGGTCGGAACCGATGATGAGGGCGTCTGGATGATGTCTGGCAGCGGACAAGGCCTTGTCGCACGAAAGGCGCAGCGCCAGGGCGTCCGGGGCCTCGCCGGAATGGGGCGTCTCGTCCGCATCCGGCTTGACTACGGAAAACGGCATTCCCAGGCGTTCCAGCAAGGCGCGACGATAGGGTGAGGTGGAAGCTAAGACCAGCATGTTTCGGGATTTCAGTTATCTAGGTGGAGCCGGGGTGGCGGAAAGGCCGGTTTGCTGCATCCGGCAGCAGGTAACGCCCTGAAGAAAATCAACTTTATTTTGACAAAGGTCAGCCTTCGATAATATCATGCACGGTTTATGTCGTTAGATGCACCGGCCGGAAAAACCGGCAACACCATTGACGGATTGGCGTTCGCGAGAACCCGGTCCGAGTTCACTGGCAGCATCTCCGGTGCCAGATTGAAACGATTGGCGGATCTGGAGTGCAGAGTCGACGTGATCGGCTACCGGATTGCAGGTGGTGTGAATGAGCGGGGCAGGCCGGAACTGGAAGTCCAGGCATCGGGGGAGTTGGGCTTGGTGTGCCAGCGATGCATGAAGCCCATGACCATGTGTTTGGAGATCGACAGCAGGCTGGAACTGGCGCGCAGCCTTGAGGAAATCGAGGCTGCGGAAGACGAAGTGGATCGTGTAGTGGCATCCAAGACCATGGATGTGGAGTCGATGGTGGAGGATGAGGTCATACTCGCCTTGCCAATGATTCCAAGGCATGACCGCTGCGAAGGCGGGCAGGAATTGAAGTCAGGAACAGGGAAGCCGTCGCCGTTTGAAGTGCTGGCGGCATTGAAGGGCGGACGCAAGTCGTCCGACTAATACAGGAATCAAGCAAGGAGTATTTCGAATGGCTGTACAGCAGAACAAGAAGTCCCCGTCCAAGCGTGGCATGCATCGCTCCCACGATTTTCTGACCAATCCTTCGCTGGCGGTCGAACCGACCACCGGAGAGGTTCACCTGCGCCACCATATCAGCCCGAGCGGCTATTACCGCGGCAAAAAGGTTGTCAAGACCAAGGGCGACTGACAGCGGATCGATGCCTGGACGGTGCGCGAGCGAGCGCAGCCATGGGCATCAGCCTGATGGAAGTTGAATCGAGAGGGGCGGTCGTATCCATGCGTCTTTGTGTGGCGATCGATTGCATGGGGGGCGACCATGGGCCGCACGTTACAGTGCCGGCTGCCCTGGATTTCCTCAATGACTACCCGGACGCCCGGGTTATCCTGGTTGGCTTGCGCGATGTCATAGCGTTGGAGTTGGGCAAGTTGGGGGCCACCGGCGATTCCAGGGTGGCTGTGCGTCATGCCAGTGAGATCGTGGCCATGGATGATGCTCCTGCCCAGGCTATGCGTGGCAAGAAGGACTCCTCGATGCGGGTGGCTATAGACCTGGTCAAGGATGGTCAGGCGCATGCCTGTGTGAGCGCCGGCAACACCGGTGCACTGATGGCAATTTCCCGTTTTGTGCTCAAGATGCTGCCTGGCATAGACCGTCCCGCCATTGTGTCGATATTGCCCACCATCAAGGGGCATACCCACATGCTGGATCTCGGAGCCAATGTCGATTGCGAGGCCGAGCATCTGCTGCAGTTCGGCCTGATGGGGGCAACCCTGGTGGGCGCGCTGGAGCATAAGGAGCGTCCTACGGTGGGACTGTTGAATATCGGGGAAGAGGCCATCAAGGGTAACGAGGTGGTCAAGCGCAGTGCCGAGCTGCTTCGCAACAGTGGGCTCAATTTCATCGGCAATGTTGAAGGCGATGATATATATCGGGGCAAGGTCGATGTCGTTGTCTGCGACGGGTTTGTCGGCAATGTGGCACTGAAGGCATCCGAAGGGATTGTCCATATGCTCAGCAATGCCTTGCGTGAGGAATTCAGCCGTACTCTGCTTACCCGCCTGGCAGCCATCGTGGCCATGCCGGTGCTGAAGCGTTTCAAGAGCCGTTTCGATCCGCGTCTTTACAATGGCGCCACCCTGCTGGGATTGAAGGGCATCGTCATCAAAAGCCACGGATCTGCCGACCGTTTTTCATTTGCGCGGGCGATCGCACGGGCCTTTGATGAGGTTAACAGCGACGTGCTGAGCAAGATAACCAGCCGTTTTTCGACTGCGGAGGCTGCATGACAGTCTGGTCACGCATCGTGGGCACAGGCAGTTATCTGCCCGAGAAGGTCCTTACCAATGCCGATCTGGCCGGCAAGATGGAAACGTCGGACGAGTGGATACAGGCGCGTACCGGCATACGTGAGCGTCACATTGCGGCCGAAGGCCAGAATTCCAGCGATCTGGCATTTGAGGCATCCCGTGCTGCATTGCACGCGGCCGGCGTTCAGGCAGGCGAACTCGATCTCATCATAGTCGCAACCTCCACCCCCGATTTTGTGTTTCCCAGCACTGCCTGCCTGTTGCAGGCAAAGCTGGGCGCCAAGGGGGGGGCAGCATTTGATGTCCAGGCGGTGTGCAGTGGATTTGTCTACGCCCTCACGATCGCCGACAAGTTCATCAAATCCGGCCAGTGTCGCCACGCCCTGGTAGTGGGCGCGGAAGTTTTCTCCCGCATTCTCGACTGGAACGACCGTACGACAGCGGTGCTGTTTGGTGATGGAGCCGGTGCAGTCGTGCTGAAGGCCGATTCGCGGCCCGGGATTCTTGCAACCGCCCTGCATGCCGATGGATCCCAGTCAGGAATACTTTCGGTGCCTGGGAGTGTCTGTGGCGGGAAGGTTGTGGGATCACCATTTCTGCAGATGAATGGACAGGCCGTGTTCAAATTTGCTGTCAAGGCACTGGATGAGGTCGGACGAGAGGTACTGGAGCTGAGTGGGCTCAAGGCTGCTGACATAGACTGGTTGATACCGCACCAGGCCAATGTCCGCATACTGGAGGCAACCGCCCGGCGGATCGGCATAGACATGGCCAAGGTGGTGGTGACGGTCGACCGGCATGCCAATACCTCCGCCGCGTCGGTCCCTCTGGCCCTGAATTGCGCCATCAGTGACGGCCGGGTGAAACCTGGGCAGAAGGTGATGCTTCAGGGTGTCGGCGGCGGCTTCACATGGGGCGCTGCTGTGGTTCAGATGTAAAGAGGAGGTTAAGTCGTGAAGTTGGCAATGGTGTTTCTAGGCCAGGGTTCGCAAAGCCCGGGCATGCTTGCGGCATATGGCGACCTGCCGGTGATTCGTGAAGTGCTTGCTGAGGCCTCCGATGTGCTCGGACAGGACATCGCGAAGCTGGTGGCAGACGGTCCTGCCGAAGAACTCAACAAGACAGTCAATACCCAGCCAGTAATGGTGACGGTAGGCTATGCCGCCTATCGCGCCTGGCTTGAGCTGGGCGGGCGTGAACCGGAAACTGTTGCAGGTCACAGCCTGGGTGAGTACACCGCGCTGGTGGCTGCAGGAGCGATCACTTTTGCCCAAGCCCTGCCACTGGTGCGAGCGCGGGCCCAGGCCATGCAGGAAGCGGTTCCGGCAGGGATCGGCGCCATGGCCGCCTTGCTCGGGCTGGATGACCAGGCGGTCAGGGATGCCTGTGCCGAAGCGGCGCAAGGTGAGGTCGTGGAAGCGGTCAATTTCAATTCGCCGGGGCAGATCGTCATTGCCGGCCATGCTGCTGCCGTGCAGCGGGCCATCGTGGCCGCCAAGGCGCGTGGTGCCAAGCGGGCCATCTCACTGCCGGTCAGCGCACCATTCCATTCTTCGCTGATGGCGCCGGCCGCGTTGCGCCTGAAGGATGTGCTGGCATCGGTTGAGGTTGTGCTGCCGCGGATTCCGGTCATCCACAACATCGATGCGCACGTACACAATGATGTTGCTGCCATCAAGGGTGCACTGGTTGCGCAGGCCGATCATGCCGTGCTGTGGACCGACTGCATCAAGGCCATGGCAGAGTCGGGTGTCACCCATGTGTACGAATGTGGTCCTGGCAAGGTGCTGGCTCCCCAGTCCAAGCGCATTGATGCCAGGCTCGAAGGTCTGGCTCTGGCCGACAGGGCAGGGCTTGATGCCGGCCTGCAGCACTTCCCGAAGACATGAGCATGCTGGACAAACAGGTTGCGCTGGTTACAGGGGCTTCACGCGGCATAGGCAGGGCAATTGCGCTGGCCCTGGCAGAGAATGGTGCCCGGGTGGTTGGGACTGCCACATCGGAGTCGGGCGCGCAGGGCGTTGCCGAGTTGCTGGGGCCTCTGGGCGGTTTCGGGCGGCTGCTTGATGTCCGGGATGAAGCACAGATTGCAGGCCTGGTGGCGGAGGTCGAAAAAACCATGGAAGCGCCTGTCGCTATCCTGGTCAATAATGCCGGCATTACCCGTGACAATCTCGCCATGCGGATGAAGGACGGTGAGTGGGACGATGTGATCGACACCAACCTGAAATCGGTGTTCCGGCTTTCCCGTGCCGTCATGCGCGGCATGATGAAGGCCAGGCAGGGTCGCATCATCAATATCACTTCCGTAGTCGGATCCCTGGGCAATGCCGGTCAGATCAATTATTCGGCAGCCAAGGCTGGCATTGCCGGCTTGACGCGGTCGCTGGCTCGCGAGATTGGCAGCCGAAATGTCACGGTCAACTGCATTGCTCCCGGGTTCATCGATACCGACATGACCCGCGCACTGGCAGATACACAGCGCGAGGAACTGCTCAAGCAGATTCCGCTCGGGCGCCTTGGGCGTCCCGAAGACATCGCCGCAGCCGTGCTGTACCTGGCATCGCCGCAGGCCGCCTATATCACCGGCACGACACTGCATGTCAACGGCGGCATGTACATGAATTAGGAAGTTTTTTTACCAAAGCGGCAAGCATCCTAATCTGCTAGAATTCGGCCTCCTCAAAATCAGGACTTCGCCACAACCGGGGAAGGAATTTACAAATGGAAAATATCGAACAGCGCGTCAAGAAAATCGTTGCCGAGCAGTTGGGAGTCAACGAAGCGGAAATAAAGAACGAGTCGTCTTTTGTTGATGATCTTGGCGCAGACTCGCTGGACACTGTGGAACTGGTCATGGCTCTCGAAGAGGAATTCGAAACCGAGATTCCCGACGAGGAAGCAGAGAAGATCACGACAGTCCAGCAGGCCATGGACTACGTAACCGGCCATTCCAAAAAAGGCTGATTGATCCCTCCAACCAATCTTCGGGGCTGAATTGAGTCGTCGACGCGTCGTAGTGACCGGGCTGGGGATAATCTCTCCGGTCGGAAATGCCGTGGCCGAGGCATGGTCCAATATTCTTGAGGGCCGCTCGGGCATTGGGCGTATCACGCGCTTTGACGCGTCCACTTTCTCATCGCAGATTGCTGGCGAAGTGAAGAACTTCGACCCGATCAAGTATCTGCCGGCCAAGGAAGTCCGTCGCTTCGACACATTCATACATTACGGCCTGGCGGCAGCCATCGATGCGCTGAAGGACTCAGGCATCGAACTGGACAAAGTCGATCGCACCATGGTGGGTGCCTGTATCGGCTCCGGCATTGGTGGTTTGCCGCTCATAGAAGAAACGCATCGGGTTTATCAGGCTGGCGGGGTGCGCAAGATTTCACCGTTTTTTGTTCCCGGCAGCATCATCAACATGATATCGGGACAGTTGTCCATCATGATGGGGCTGCAGGGACCAAACCTGTCGGTGGTTTCGGCTTGCACCACGGCCAACCATTCCATCGGCGAAGCTGGCCGCCTTATCGAGTATGGCGATGCTGATGTAATGGTCGCCGGAGGGGCCGAAGCGACGGTTTCCCCACTGGGTGTCGGGGGATTTTGTGCCGCGCGCGCACTATCCTCCCGCAACGATGATCCGACATCAGCCAGTCGCCCTTGGGACAAGGACCGGGATGGCTTCGTGCTGGGCGAAGGCTCGGGTGTCCTGGTACTGGAAGAGTACGAGTATGCCCGCAGGCGTGGTGCCCGTATCTATTGTGAGCTGGCCGGCTATGGGATGAGCGCCGATGCAAACCACATTACGGCTCCGTGCGACGATGGCTCAGGCGCCTCGCGCTGCATGTCGAATGCTTTGCGTAATGCACGCAAAAATCATTCAGAAGTACAGTATTTGAACGCGCACGGCACGTCGACTCCTCTGGGAGACGTGGCCGAGACAATCGCCGTCAAGCATTGCTTTGGTGACCACGCCCCCAAGCTGGCAGTCAATTCCACGAAGTCCATGACGGGGCACCTGCTGGGAGCAGCAGGTGGGATCGAGGCAGTGTTTTCCGTTCTTGCGGTGCAAAATCAGGTCTCGCCACCTACGATTAACCTGGAAACACCGGGTGAGGGCTGTGATCTTGACTATGTACCCAACGTGGCGAGGCCGATGCGTATCGATCTCGCACTGTCGAATTCCTTCGGATTCGGCGGTACCAACGGCACATTGGTGTTCTCCCGGATTTGACCCCCCCTGTCAGGCTGGTTCTCCAGCCCTCATTCAGGCTCGCGGTCTGCCTGGGTGGGCTACATCTGGCAGCCCTCATCGCGGCCTTTGCCTGCCTGAGTGGTTGGCCACTCTTCCTGATTCTGTTCGGCACGCTTTTGTCTGCTGCCTCGGCATTTGGCATGACCCTGCTACGCTTCCCTGGTGCGATAGTTGAAATTGAGCTTCAGGAGGACTACTCGGCAAGGTGGCGGGACTGCAGTGGAAGCTGGCATGCTGGACGCCTTGCAAGGGACGGATATGTCAGCGCCTGGCTGGTGCTGATGGCCCTGGACGATGAGCAGGGATCGAGCCGCCGCTGGGTGGTAATGGGGGCGGACTCTGCTCCTCAGGGTGCGATCAGGGCACTTCGTCTGGCTATGCGTAGCCGCCAGGAGCACGCTTCGGTGCCGCATAACCATGACTCGGGATGAACTATTTACAATGCCATCGGTCATTAACATCAGGTCAATGAGAACTCCTCATTGGCAGTACGATGGCAGCCTTCATGCCGGTGCCCACCCCGCTGAGATCCGGACGTATGGGCTTGCCTGTTACCTGAAGGCATTGCGATGAGCGACCGGGAGATAGACCAGTTGCTCGTCGAGCGTGCGCAGCGCGGGGAAAAGCACGCGTTCGAACTGCTGGTGGTGAAGTATCAGCGGAAGCTTGCCCGTTTGCTGTCACGGTTCATCCGTGATCCGGCGGAAGTGGAGGACGTGGCACAGGAGGCATTCATCAAGGCTTACCGGGCCCTGCCTTCCTTCAGGGGAGACAGCGCTTTTTACACGTGGCTTTACAGGATAGGGATCAACACTGCCAAGAATCATCTCGTGTCGATAGGCAGGCGCGCGCCGACTGCCACAGAATTTGATTCCGAAGAAGCGGAAGGGTTTCCTGACGGAGAACAGTTGCGCGACATCAACACGCCTGAAAACCTGATGATGTCCAAGGAAATAGCGACTACGGTCAACGCCACCATGGAAGCCTTACCCGAGGAATTGCGCACGGCGATCCAGTTGAGAGAGATCGAGGGACTGAGTTATGAGGAGATTGCCACCATCATGAATTGTCCAATAGGAACCGTCCGGTCGCGTATATTCCGTGCCCGGGAAGCCATCGCCGAGAAGCTCAAACCCTTGATCGACGTCGGCAAAGACAGAAGGTGGTGACATGAGCGAGCGCATTTCAGCCTTGGTCGACGGAGAGCTTCCCGAGGAGCAGGCGATGGATGAACTGGCCGGGCTGCGTCGCGCTGCAGGCGACCGGGATGCCTGGGGCACCTATCATCTGATTGGTGATGCCATTCGTGGCGACCTTTACCCCTCCAGCCTGACGGCCACATTGACGCGATTGGCCCAGGAGCCAACAGTGCTGGCGCCACAGCGCAGCGGGCACCGGAAGGAGCGCCTGTTGCGCTACGCCATGTCGGCTGTCGCAGGTGCAACTGGTGTGGCTTTTGTAATCTGGACGGCGGGACCGGCGATCAATGCCGGATCGCCGCAAACCGCAGTGCTGTCCCCGGTAAATCTGCAAGTGCAGGCACCGACACAGGCTAACCAACCCGCCAATGCCGGCAAAAAACAGCCGGCCTCTAAGGGGGGAGTCGAAAGTTACCTGTTTGTCCATCAGCAGACCGCTTCGGGGCTGCCTTCGGTGACGCCAGTTGCCTGGACGCCCGAGAGGGCCGCCGGGGGCAAGAGGTGATACGGTTGCTGCGTTTCACCTTGCTTGCCTGCCTTCCGCTGTTGCTACCCTTCAGCGCGGCCATTGCCCAGTCCGACCCGCAGGCGGTGGCCATGCTGCAGCGCGTCCAGGTTGCAACGCAGAAGCTCTCCTATGCCGGCACTTTCGTCCATCAGCATGGCGATCAGATGGAAACGTCGTCGGTATTCCGCCATGTCGGTGCATCGGGTCGCCAGGAACGACTGGAGTCGCTCTCCGGTCCGGTCCGGGAGATCATCCGCACTCGCGACCAGGTGACCTGTTATCTGCCCGAATCGAAAACCGTCCGTATTGACCGACAGATTGCGGATCGCAGTTTCCCTGCCATTCTCCCTGGCCAGATCAGGGAATTGTCAGAGAACTATCAGGTACGCAAAGGAGAGGCGGAACGGGTGGCCGGGTATGAGTGCCAGGTCATTGTGCTTGTTCCGAAAGATCGCTCTCGTTATGGGCACAAGCTCTGGGCGGACACCAGCACCGGGATGCTGCTCAAGGCGCGCACTTTTGATGAGCGCGGCAATGCCATCGAAACCTTCGAGTTCACGCAGTTGCGGATAGGCGGGGTTGATTTTGCCCAGCTCAAGTCACGTTTTTCTCCCAAGGCGAAGGATTGGCAAGTGGAAGACTCACTCGCGCAAGATGCCAATTTGCTGGAGGCGGGCTGGGGGATCAAGTCATCCCTTCCGGGATTTCGCAAGATCGGCGAAATGCGCCGCAATCTCGGCAACACGCCGGGTGTCGGGCACATCGTGCTGTCGGATGGGCTGGCTGCGGTATCCGTGTTCATAGAACCCTGGGCCAGCCGCCCGGAGGCCGTCAATGGCGTGGCCAGGCAGGGTGCCACCAATGTCTACTCGCGCCGCCTCGGGGATCACCGCATCACTGTTGTCGGCGACACCCCATCTGACAGCGTAAAATACTTTGCGAACGCCATTGAATACCGCAAGCCGCAATAGGGGCTTGAAAAACGGATTCCGGTACCCCACAACCGGATCGACCCAAACGCATCCAAGGAATGCTTCATGGCCAAAAACCTGCTGATCGCTCTCCTGATGGCTTTCTCGGCCGTTGCCTGGCTGCAAGATGCCGTTGCTCAGGCCAGGGAGTTGCCCAATTTTGCGGATCTGGTCGACAAGCAGGGCCACACCGTGGTGAACATCAGCACCAGCCAGGCGCGTCCCCAGGCTGGTCGCAATCCCCAGGGGCCAAATCTAGAAGAGATGGACCCATTTGACCTGTTCCGTCGCTTCATCCCGAGGCAGCCTGGACCAAATCAGGGCGAGCCGCAGCAACCCAGGGAGTTCGAAAGCCGTTCGCTGGGCTCGGGCTTCATCATCAGCGCCGACGGCTACGTGCTCACCAATGCGCATGTCGTCGACAACGCCGATGAAATCACCGTGCGCCTCACCGATAAACGCGAATTCAAGGCCAAGGTGGTTGGGGCAGACCGCCGCACCGACGTGGCCCTGATCAAGATCGAGGCCACCGGCTTGCCGGTGGTGAATTTCGGCGATCCCGCAACACTGCGTGTTGGCGAGTGGGTTCTCGCTATTGGATCGCCTTTTGGCTTTGACAACAGCGTTACCGCCGGCATCGTCAGCGCCAAGGGGCGTAACCTGCCATCGGAAAATCTGGTGCCTTTCATCCAGACCGACGTAGCTATCAATCCGGGCAACTCCGGCGGGCCGCTGTTCAACCTGCGCGGTGAAGTGGTTGGCATCAATTCGCAGATCTACAGCCGTACCGGTGGCTACATGGGCGTGTCCTTTGCCATTCCCATCGACGTGGCCATGGACATACAGAACCAATTGCGCACCACCGGCCGTGTCAGTCGTGGCCGGATCGGCGTCGTCATCCAGGAGGTTTCACGCGAACTGGCCGAGTCCTTCGGGTTGTCCGTACCGTCGGGCGCCCTGGTGAATGCCATCGAGCGGGGTGGTCCGGCGGAAAAGGCTGGCGTGGAGACGGGCGACATCATCCTGAAGTTTGATGGCAAGGCGGTGACCAGTTCCGGGGACCTGCCACGCATCGTCGGCAGCACCCGTCCGGGGACGCAGTCGAAAATGGAGGTCTGGCGCAAGGGCACAAGCCGTGAGATTGCCATCACGGTGGCCGAAGTGCCGTCGGACCGAATTTCTGCCACCCCCCGCGGGGAAACCAAACCCCCGGTGTCGCGGTCGGCGAATAGACTGGGCCTGGTCGTGAGCGATCTGAGTGCCGAGCAGCGCCGTGATCCGAAGGCCGCCGGTGTGGTGGTGGATGAAATCCGCGGGGCCGCACCTTCTGAATTGCGTGCGGGCGACATCATCACGGCACTCACCATCAAGGGGCAGACGACGGAAATCCGCTCGGCGGAACAGTTCAACAAGTTGGCCGCCTCCCTTGACCGCACTGTGCCTTCGACCCTGCATGTGCGGCGCGGTGAGCGCAGATTCTTCGTCATCCTTCGCGGGGAAAGTGCCTCCAAGGGTGGTTGACCATGATGCCGGAGCGCTGCGCCTGACCTTGTACAGCCGGGCCTACTGCCACCTCTGCCATGACATGCAGGCTGCGCTGGAGGCCTTGCCGGAGGCCGCAGCCTTCGAACTTGAAGTGCTCGATGTGGATGCCGACCCCGAACTCGAACTGCGATTCAATGAACTGGTCCCGGTCCTCATGCATGGCGACCAGGAACTGGCACGTTACCGCTTGGATGCCGCTGCCCTCACTGCATACCTGCAGAGCCTGGATATTCTCCGGTCAGGCGCCGGGCCAACGCCCGGGAACTGCAGATAGGAAGCCAGTCGTGCCGCCCGATCGATGTAACGACGTTGTCGGCGGCTCCTTCGAGGGGATTTTTCCACTGCGGCAGCTCCGGCCCTGTTAAAATCATGGCCCCAATCAGAGGGTGCCCAGCGGTACCCTTTTTTCAATGCAGCGTATCCGCAACTTCTCCATCATCGCGCACATCGACCACGGTAAATCCACCCTGGCGGATCGCATCATCCAGCGTTGTGGCGGCCTCTCCGATCGGGAGATGGCAGACCAGGTGCTGGACTCCATGGATCTGGAGCGCGAGCGCGGCATCACCATCAAGGCCCAGACTGCCGCCCTGAAGTACCAGGCGCGCGACGGGCAGATCTATTTCCTCAACCTGATCGACACACCGGGGCATGTGGACTTCTCCTATGAAGTGTCACGCTCGCTGTCGGCCTGCGAAGGCGCGCTCCTTGTGGTGGATGCGTCCCAGGGCGTCGAGGCCCAAACCGTGGCCAATTGCTACACCGCCATAGAGCAGGGCGTGGAAGTGGTGCCGGTGCTCAACAAGATAGACCTGCCGTCCGCCGACCCGGCATCGGCCATCCGCGAGATCGAGGAAGTGGTCGGCATTCCGGCTGAAGATGCCCTCCGCTGCAGCGCGAAGACAGGCGAGGGTGTGGATGACGTGATCGAGGCGGTGGTGGCGCGCATTCCGCCGCCCAAGGGCGATCCGGCAGCACCGCTCAAGGCCCTGATCATCGACTCGTGGTTCGACAACTATGTTGGCGTGGTGATGCTGGTGCGCATGGTGGACGGTACCATTTCCCCCAAGGACAATCTGCTGCTGATGGCCACGCAGGCCCAGCACCTCTGCGAGAATGTCGGCGTATTCACCCCCAAGGGCCAGCCCCGGGAGAAACTCTCGGCGGGCGAGGTGGGCTTCGTGATCGCCGGCATCAAGGAACTGGCTGACGCCAAGGTAGGCGACACCATCACCCATGTTGGCAAACCGGCTGCGGAGGCGCTGCCCGGATTCAAGGAAATCAAGCCCCAGGTGTTCGCCGGGCTGTATCCGGTGGAGTCCAATCAGTACGAGGCGCTGCGCGATGCCCTGACCAAACTTCGCCTGAACGACTCATCGTTGCAATTCGAACCGGAAACCTCCCAGGCCCTGGGCTTCGGTTTTCGCTGCGGATTCCTCGGGCTCCTGCACATGGATATTGTGCAGGAGCGGCTGGAGCGGGAATACAACATGGACCTGATCACCACGGCGCCGACCGTGGTGTACGAAGTGATGATGCGGGATGGTTCCATCATCAAGGTCGAGAACCCGGCGCGCATGCCCGACCTTTCTCGCATCGAGGAAATCCGCGAGCCCATCATCACGTCCACGATTTTCCTGCCCCAGGAATACGTTGGTGCGGTGATGACGCTGTGCAATGGCAAGCGGGGCATGCAGAAGAACATGCAGTATCTCGGGCGCCAGGTGGTGCTCACCTACGAAATGCCGCTCAGCGAAGTGGTGCTGGACTTTTTCGACAAGCTGAAGTCTGCATCCCGCGGGTATGCCTCGCTGGACTATGAGTTCAAGGAGTACCGGGCCGCCGACGTAATCAAGCTGGACATCCTGATCAACAGCGAGAAAGTCGATGCCCTGTCGCTGATGGTGCATCGGGCGAATGCGCCGTATCGCGGGCGGGAACTGGCCGCCCGCATGCGCGAGCTGATTCCGAGACAGATGTTCGACGTGGCCGTGCAGGCCGCCATTGGCTCGAATATCATTGCACGCGAGACCATCAAGGCCTTGCGCAAGAACGTGCTGGCAAAATGTTACGGGGGCGATATTTCGCGCAAGCGCAAGCTCCTGGAAAAACAGAAGGCCGGCAAAAAACGCATGAAACAGGTGGGTTCGGTTGAGATTCCCCAGGAGGCTTTCCTGGCTATCCTTAAGGTCGACTGAGAATGAATTTTGCGCTGATACTGTTCTCGCTGCTGGTCATCACCGGGGCGGTGGCGCTGGCCGACAGGCTGTGGCTGGCGCCGCGCCGTGGCGCGGATCGCCGTGAGCCCTGGTGGGTTGAGTACCCGAAGAGTTTCTTCCCGGTCATCCTGATCGTGTTCCTGCTGCGCTCCTTCATCGTGGAGCCGTTCAAGATTCCCTCCGGATCCATGATCCCGACGCTGGTGATCGGTGATTTCATCCTGGTGAACAAGTTCACCTATGGCATCCGCCTGCCTATCATCAACAAAAAAATCGTGGCCATCAACGACCCTGGGCGTGGCGACGTGATGGTTTTCCGTTATCCGGATGATCCCTCGCTTGACTACATCAAGCGGATCATCGGCCTGCCCGGCGACAAGATCGCGTACCAGAACAAGCGCCTTTTCATCAACGGCGTCGAGGTGCCACGCAAGCAGCTGCCCGACTACCTCCATCGCGAACGAATCAGCTACTCCAGGCACTATCTGGAAAAGCTCGGTGAAGTCGAGCACGCCATCCTCATCGACGAGGACGCGCCGGCGGCGCTGCCCTTCATCCGGCCGTTCCCGTTCAGGGACAATTGCAACTACAATGATGAGGGCGTGATCTGCACCGTCCCGCCCGGGCACTACTTCATGATGGGCGATAACCGGGACAATTCTGCAGACAGCCGGGTGTGGGGATTTGTCCCCGAGCAGAACATTGTCGGTCGGGCATTTTTCATCTGGTTCAACCTTGGCGAACTCAAGCGGTTCGGTCGCTTTTACTAGACAGGGCGGGAGACACCATGCAAGCAAACATCCGGAAGCAGCGAGGCATGAGCATGTTCGGAATCATGCTGGTCTGCATTGCGCTGATACTGGTGGTCATCGGGGGCATGAAGGTCGCGCCGGCTTACCTTGAATTCATGAATGTCAAGAAAGCCGTCTCCGGCATTGCACAGAGTGGCGAAGGCCGCGGCTCTGTGGCAGAGGTCAAGCGTGCTTTCGACAAGCGCGCTCAGGTCGATGACATCCAGGTGATTGCAGGCTCGGACCTGGATGTCACCAAGGAGAATGGCGAAGTCGTCATTTCCTTCGCTTATCCCAAGAAGATCCACCTGTTCGGCAATGTCAGCCTGTATTTCGACTTCACCGGCAGCAGCAGCGGATCCGGCGGCTGATGTCTCGGCCTCCCGAACGGCATGAATGAAGCTGGAGCGTATTCAGCAGCTCATCGGTTATACCTTTCAGCAGCCTGATTTGCTGGTTCAGGCGCTGACGCATCGCAGCCATGGCAGCCCGCATAACGAAAGGCTGGAGTTTCTCGGTGACAGTGTCCTCAATTGTGTCATCGCAGCCGAACTCTACGACCGCTTTCCCCGCCTGAAGGAAGGCGACCTGTCGCGCATGCGCGCAGGTCTCGTCCGCCAGGAATCCCTGCACCACCTGGCCCAGCTGATGGGCATAGGCGACTGGCTGCATCTGGGTGAGGGCGAACTCAAGAGCGGGGGCTTTACCCGTCCATCCATCCTGGCTGATGCACTGGAGGCGTTGTTCGGCGCGGTGTTCCTCGACGGCGGGTTCAGCCAGTCGCGGGAACTGATACTTCGTCTCTATCGCGAACAGCTCGACCAGATCGATCCCAAGGTGCCTGGCAAGGATGCCAAGACACAACTGCAGGAACTCCTTCAGTCGCGCCGCATCGCCCTGCCGAAGTACGCCGTGACGGCGACACATGGTGCCGCCCACAACCAGAATTTCGAGGTTGAGTGTGTCATTCCCGAGTTGTCCGTGCGCGTCACCGGCACTGGCAGCAGCCGCCGCAATGCCGAGCAGGCAGCGGCACAACTTGCTTATGAGCAAATGAGAAAACAGTGACCAGCATGGAATCAGGCGGCAAACCCGTGAGTGACAAACCGGCGGAGGCGGCAGACACCGTCGACGTTTCTGGAGCCGCGGGAGCAGGCGCCGTGGCGGATTTTCGCTGCGGTTCGATCGCCCTGTTTGGGCGTCCCAACGTGGGCAAATCGACCTTGCTCAATGCGCTGGTGGGGCAGAAGCTCTCCATCACCTCGCGCAAGCCGCAGACCACGCGCCATCGGATACGCGGCATCCTGACGCGCCCGGATGCCCAGTACATTTTCGTCGATACCCCGGGTTTTCAGATCAAGTACAAGAGCGTGCTCAACAGCCAGATGAACCGTGGGGTTCGTGGTGCACTGGACGATGTCGATGTCGCTGCGCTGGTGGTCGAGGCCGGACGCTTCGGTCCCGATGACGAGGCCCTGCTCAAACTGGTGCCTGAGGGCATGCCGTTGCTGCTGGTGGTGAACAAGACCGACAAGGTGGCCCCTGATGAGTTGATGGCCTACCTGAAGTCGACTGCCGCGCAGTGCAATGCGCGCGAATATGTCCCCGTTAGTGCACAGCGCCGGAAGGGGCTGGAACGCCTGCTCTCGGTGATGCACAAGTACCTGCCGGAGCAGCCGGCTGTGTATGGCGAAGACGAACTGACCGACCGTGACGAGCGATTCCTGGCGGCCGAACTGCTGCGCGAGAAGCTGTTCCGGTCGCTGGGCGAGGAACTGCCCTATGGCACCAGCGTCTTCATCGAGAAATTTGAGGCCATGCCCAAGCTGAGGCGTATCCACGCCGCAGTCATCGTTGACCGGCCCGGCCACAAGGCCATCCTGATCGGGGCAGGTGGCTTGCAGATGAAGCGCATGGCAACGGCGGCACGCCTGGACATGGAGAAACTATTCGGCAGCAAGGTGCACCTGGAGGTGTGGGTCAAGGTGCGTAGCGGCTGGACAGAGGATGAGGCGCAGTTGCGCCGCCTGGGTTACGACTGAGCCACGACTGAGCTGCCTGAGTCCAAGCAGGCACCGCCAGGCACTATTGGGCGCGAACACGCATGAGTGAACAACGCCGCGGACAGGCCGAGCAAGTCTTTGTGCTGCACAGCTATCCCTACCGGGAAAGCAGCCTGCTGCTTGAAACCTTCACGCGGCCGCATGGCCGGGTGACCATGGTTGCCCGGGGGGCAAGGCGCCCGCGTTCGGCACTGCGCGGCTTGTTGATGGCCTTCCAGCCGCTTAGCCTCGCCTGGTTCGGCAGGGGAGCGGTACGCACCCTCACTCGGGCGGAGTGGCAGGGCGGACTGGCGATGCTGCGAGGCGAATCCCTGATGTGCGGCTTCTACCTGAATGAACTTCTGCTGCGGATGCTGCCGCGTGAAGATCCCCACGAATCTCTGTTTGATCGTTATCACCAGGCGCTCGCGGCCTTGTCCGGGGGGCAGGGCACGGCCGCCGTGCTGCGCCGCTTCGAGAAAACGCTGCTGTCCGAACTGGGCTATGCCATGACGCTGGATCGAGAAGGCGCTAATGGGCGATCACTCGACCCGGACATGCTGTACACCTATGATCCGGAGCGCGGTCCGCTGGAGATCGCCGATGCCGATTCGGCGCCGGAACCATGCCTGCGGGGGCGAACGCTGCTGGCCATTGCCCGCGATGACTACAGCGAGGCCGAAACGCTGTCACAGGCCAAAACCCTGATGCGTGTGCTGATTAACCACAGGCTGGATTACCAGCCGCTGCGCAGCCGGCGCATCTTCCATGAATTGCTGGAACTCTAGATGAACACAAACACCATCACGACCGTGACCAGACTGAGCGTCAACGTGAACAAGATTGCCCTGGTACGCAATACCCGCGCCCTTGGCATTCCCAGCGTCGTGCGTGCATCACGCATTGCACTGGAGGCCGGGGCATACGGCATCACCGTGCATCCGCGTCCCGATGAGCGCCACATTCGCCCGCATGACGTGAAGGAACTTGCCGCCTTGCTGAAAGACTGGCCGCAGGCTGAGTTCAACATCGAGGGCAATCCCTTCCACGGGCTGATGCAGTTCGTCCGCGAAGTCAGGCCCCATCAGTGCACCCTGGTTCCGGATGAAACCGGCGCCTTCACCTCCGACCATGGCTGGAACCTGGAGGCCGATGGCGAGCGCCTGAAACCGGTGATCGCCGAGGCCAGGGCCTGCGGCGTCCGTGTCAGCCTGTTCATGGACCCGGTGGCTGCGGCCATGCCGCTTGCGCGGGCCATCGGCGCTGATCGCGTCGAGTTGTACACCGAGCCCTATGCCGCCGCCCATGGCACTCCCAGGCAGGCGGAGGAACTGGCCCGATATGCCGCTGCAGCCCGGGCGGCCATCGCTGCCGGCTTGCAGGTCAACGCAGGCCATGACCTGAACCTTCCCAATCTGCCGGACTTTCTCAAGGCAGTGCCTGGTGTGGAGGAGGTCTCGATCGGCCATGCGCTGATCGCCGATGCCATCGAGCATGGACTGGCTGAAACGGTGCGGCTCTACCTGGCGGCCATCCAGCGTGGCAACGCGAGCGGTGCGGAGGCAGGATGATTCTCGGCATCGGCATGGACCTGTGCGAAATCGGCCGCATCCAGAAAGCACTGGATCGCTGGGGTGAGCGCTTTGCCGGCAAGGTGCTGGTCGAGCATGAACTGCAGCGCTTCCGACGCCATCGCAAGCCGGCGGCCTACCTGGCCAAGCGGTTTGCCGCCAAGGAGGCTTTCTCCAAGGCCGTCGGCCGTGGCATTCGCTACCCGGTGAACTGGCACAACGTCGGCGTGGTCAACGCCCGCTCCGGCAAACCCTCGCTGGAGTTCTCGGCTGCGCTGCTGGAATGGATGCGGGAGCGTGGCATGGGCACGGTGCACCTGTCGCTGACCGATGAAACCG
>CANJJT010000063.1:0-23333 GCA_947474715.1 Betaproteobacteria bacterium | reverse complement strand
CGGCCTGTTCCTGTTGAACTGAAAAAGGCCGCATAATCATTCCCGCCACCGGCTCAAACCTTCAACTGTGACCGGGACATCGTCCTCTAAAAACAGCGGTCAGATTATTCTGAATGAACCAACTTAGATAGCACACCATGAATAGGGATGCACGAAGAAGTTCTGGCACTACCAAACGATTCCTTACGCAAGAATGACCGGAATGTCGATTTGTCGCTAAACTCAATGCCATTATTTTGGCGGACAACGGCACACCATGGATACCCTTGCGCGTCAGCTTGCCCGCTATGTGCTCAGCAAGCGAGACACAGATTTTCCGCACGCTGCGCGCAGCCGCGCAGTCTATGCAATGACCGATTGTGTCGCCTGCATACTCGCGGGCAGCCAGGAACCGCTCGCCGACAAATTGCTCAGGGTCGTCTCCCGGGCCCCGCATGAAGGCGGTCGCGGACTGTTGATCGGCACCCCGGATTATTCGACGCCAGCCGATGCCGCCCTCTACAACGGTGCGCTCGCGCATGCGCTTGACTACGACGATTCGAACCACCCCGCCTACGCGCATCCCAGCGCCGTGCTATTGCCCGCCATGCTCGCCGTTTCCGAAATGGCTGACGCAACAGGCCGTGATTTTGTCACTTCGTACATCCTTGGACTTGAAGTCGTTGGCAAGCTTGGACGCGCGCTCCAACCCCAGCACATGAAACAAGGCTGGCACGCAACCATCACGTTCGGCACCCTGGCCGCCGCCGTCTGCGCGGGCCGGCTGCTCAAGCTCACCGAAGACCAACTGGTGATGGCCATCGGCATTGCCGGTTCAGCAGCGGGCGGCTGGCGCGCAAACTTTGGCACCATGGTGAAACCGCTGCATGCCGGCTATGCCGCACGCAATGGCGTACTCGCCGCGCTGCTGGCGCGCGAGGGGTTCAACGCCGCCGAGGAGTCGATTGAACACAAGTACGGCTATGCCAACGTTCTGAACGACGGCAAGGGCGTCGATTTCCTGCAGTTGCAGTGCTGGGGTGAACCACTCGAAATCATGACGGATTACGGTATTGCGCTAAAGCCCTATCCCTCATGCGGCGCCACTCACACCGGGATCGAAGCCGCGCTGCTGCTGCGCACGGAGATCGGCCAGGGCGCCATCCAATCAGTGCGTGCAGGCGTTTCGCAACTCGCATTCGAACCGCTGATATTGGGTCTGCCCAAGTCGCCGCTCGAAGCAAAATTCAGCCTGCGCTACTGCATCTCGGCCGCGCTCACGCAAGGTGCGGTGGGGCTGACCACTTTCAGCGACAGGGTTTTCGCGAGCCCCGCTCTCAACGAACTGATGCCGCGCGTGACAATGCAGGCCGACGAACGCGTGCTTCATGACACGGAATTCGCCACGGTAGTCAGCATTGAAATGGCGGACGGCGAAAAGCACGAGAAGCTGGTGCCGCTTGCCCTTGGCAAGCCGGAACGGTGGTTCACCGAGAAGCAGCTATTTGACAAGTTTGTGGATTGTGGGGAACTCATTTTCGATCGTTCCAGACTCGACGAAATTTACGGGACGCTGTGCGACCTGGATAGTGGCGCGAAGGCTGACAGATTGGTGACCGCCCTGCAATCTGCCGCATAAGCCGGGCACCCAAGCGTTCAACGCCAGTTCCATGGGCTGCCGCCGAGTTGCCATTCGAGCGCGCAACGACCTTCGAGTGCTTGGTGAATGTGTGGGCCGCGAAGGCGATGGGACTGGCGATTCCGCTGTCATTGCGGGTGCGATCCACCGGGTTATGAAAGGATGTCCAGGGGCGCTGTACGGCGCGTCCTCCAGGGGAGGGTATTACTATCAAATTCAAATAGTATGCTGCAATAGTATTAAATAAACGCTCTGATTATTATCAGAGCGAAAATGAAAACGGCGAACCCAAAAATGGCAGGTTCACCGTTTCTTCGATACCGGCGCCCCGTTCAGGGCGCCAGCTTGTGCCTCAGACCTTCAGTCAGGCTGCTAATCAGGCCCGCTCGAAAATCGCCGCGATGCCTTGCCCGCCGCCGATGCACATGGTCTCCAGGCCGTAGCGCGCGTTGCGGCGCTTCATCTCGTGCAGCATGCTGGCGAGGATGCGCCCGCCGGTGGCGGCGATGGGGTGGCCGAGGGAAATGCCCGAGCCATTGACGTTCAGCTTGTCCGGGTCGTTCCAGCCCCAGCCCTTCAGCACGCCCAGCACCTGGCAGGCGAAGGCTTCGTTGAGTTCGACGAGGTCGAGCTGGCTCCAGTCCATGCCGGTCTTGGCGAAGAGCTTCTTCACCGCAGGCACCGGGCCCAGGCCCATGGTGGCGGGATGGCAGCCGGCCACCGCCCAGCCCACCAGGTAACCCATGGGTTCGAGCTTGAGTTCCTTCAGCTTGTCTTCGGACACCACCAGGCAGGCCGAGGCGGCATCGTTCTGTTGGCTGGCGTTGCCGGCGGTGACGATGCCGTCCTTCATGATGGGGCGCAGCTTGGCCAGGGTCTCCAGCGTGGTCTCCGGGCGCACGCCCTCGTCCTTCTCGAAGCGGATGGGGTCGCCCTTTTTCTGCGCCAGTTCCACCGCCACCAGTTCGTCCTTGAACTTGCCGTCCTTCCAGGCGGCTGTGGCGCGCTGCTGGCTGCGCAGGGCGTAGGCATCGGCTTCCTCGCGGGTGATGTTGCATTCCTTGGCGACGTTCTCGGCGGTGCCGATCATGCCGGCGATCTGGCCGAAGCGATCCATCGGCTGTGACATCTCGCGGCCGCGCTCCAGGCGGTCATGGAACTTCACCGAGCCCATGCGCGCGCCCCAGCGCATGTCGTTGGTGTAGTACTCGACGTTGCTCATGCTTTCCGCGCCGCCGGCGATCACCACGTCAGCGGCGCCGGTCTGCACCATCATGGCGGCGTTCAGCACCGCCTGCAGGCCGCCGCCGCAGCGGCGGTCCACCTGGCAACCGGGCACTTCGATGGGCAGGCCCGCGGCCAGTGCCGCCCAGCGGCCCAGCGCGGGGGCTTCGCCGCTCGGGTAACCGTGCGCGAACACCACATCGTCGATGCGCCCGGGCTCGATGCCGGTGCGTTCAACCAGTGCCTTGATGATCAGGCCGCCCAGCTTGCCCGCGTCCAGCGGACGCAGCGTGCCGCCGTAGCCGCCGACTGCCGTGCGCAAAGGGGATACGATCGCCGCTCGTCTCATGATGTCCTCGCTTTTGGTTGGTTCCGGCGCCTGATGCGGCTCCGGAGGTTGTGAATGGCGCAATTCTAGCCTGCCGGCGCCGGGATGCCCCCTCAGTGCCTGCGTGCCTGCCGCGAACTGCGTGTCCAGGCGGCGAACACCTCTTTCACGATGGTGGCGAGGCCGCGCGCGGCGACCGTGAGGGTCACGTCCTGGGGATGGATCAGGGCGATCTGGCGCCGCACCACCGGGCCCACCAGCGGCACGGCACGGATGCGTGGATAGGCATCGCGAAACAGGATGAGGTTGGGCAGGATGGCCGCCCCCAGGCCCTCATTCACCAGGCCGAGGGCCGAGGTCGGGTGCAGCACCTCGTAAGTGCGTGGCAGCACGATGTTCAGTTCGGCCACGGCGCGGTCGAAGTAAAGGCCGCTGCCGGTGCCATGGCTGAGCAGGATCAGCGATTCGTTGCGCAGTTCCCGCCAGCGCACTTCCTTTTTCGACTTCAGCTTGTGGTCATCGCGACAGACCAGCACGAAGGGGTCGTGCAACAGCGGGGCCGCCTCGATGCCGCGCAGCGGCGCGGGCAGCACGGTGATGCCGATGTCGGCGCGTTTGGACAGCACCGCATCGGTCACCTCATGGGCCGCAGCGTCAAACAGGCGCAGGCGGTTGCGCGGAAAGCGCTGCGTGTAGTGGGACACGATGCGCGGCAGCAGGTGGCTGGCCACGCTCGACACGCAGGCGATGCCCACCTCGGCCTGGTCCAGTCGCGAGGTGTCGCGCACTTCGTGGAAGGCGTTGTTGATGTCGCTGAGGAGCCGCTGGGCGCGCGGCAGGAAGCCGTGGCCCACCTGCGACAGCCGCCAGGTGCGCGTGGTGCGCTCGATCAGCACCACCCCGAGCTGGGTCTCCAGGTTCTTCAGTCGTCGCGACAGCCCCGCCTGGGTGATGAACAGCGCCGTGGCCGCCTTGCTGAAGGAGCCATGCTCCACCACGGCAACAAAGGCCTGCAGGCCGGCGGTATCGAATTTCATGAGTATTTGTCAAAAATCAAAAACGATTTCTCATTTTACGGGCTGCAAGGCTTGCATCACAATCGCTCCGCACTGAAGGCGTCGCTGGAGAAACCGCTTGAGCAACAGCGGGAACAAGCGAGTTCACGGTGCTGTGGCGGTGTGGCGCAGTCCTGGGGATGCGGCAGTTTTTTCATGCCTGTTGCGCCAGCCGCATAAATCGCTCAATGCGCAGACATGACGCGCCGGCCGAAGTAATGAGCCGGCCGGAAAACCGAAGAGGAAGAGGCAATCCGTGTCCAAGAGTCTCGGCAAGGTCAAGATCATCGATTTCTCACGCGTGCTGTCAGGGCCGTATGCCACCCTGATCCTGGGCGACCTGGGCGCTGACATCCTCAAGGTGGAGGAGCCCACCGAGGGCGATGCCACGCGGGAGAACCGCCCCTTCGTCAATGGCCAGAGCCATTACTTCCTCAGCCTCAACCGCAACAAGCGCAGCCTCGGGCTGAACCTGAAGACGAAAGAAGGCCAGGCCATTGCCCGCCAGCTGGTGAAGGACGCCGACGTGGTGCTGGAGAATTTCCGCCCCGGCAAGATGCAGGGGCTGGGCCTGGACTACGAAACCCTGGCTAAGGATAACCCGCGGCTCATCTATTGCTCGGTCAGCGGCTTTGGCCAGGACGGCCCACTGGCGCAGACGCCGGCCTACAACGACGTGGTGCAGGGCCTGAGCGGCGTGATGAGCATGAACGGCGAGCCCGATGGCATGCCGGTGAAGGTGGGCATCCCCATCGGCGACATCGCCGCGGGCATGTTTGCCGCCAT
Source organism: Betaproteobacteria bacterium (assembly GCA_947474715.1). Taxonomy (GTDB): domain Bacteria; phylum Pseudomonadota; class Gammaproteobacteria; order Burkholderiales; family SG8-39; genus CAIYPG01. The sequence continues at coordinate 18,322 of CANJJT010000063.1, read as the reverse complement.
GGGCATCCTGTCCGCGCTGTATGAGCGCGAACACAGCGGTCGTGGCAAGCATCTGGACATTTCCATGCTCGACTGCCTGATCGGCATGCTGGGCTACTCGGCCGGCTGGTACTTCGCCACCGGCAAGAGCCCGCATCGCGTCGGCTCGCGCCACCACTCGATTGCGCCGGTGGGCGTGTTCCGCACCGCCGATGACAAGGAACTGATCCTGGCGGTGTTCATCACCAAGTTCTGGCAGCGCTTCTGCGAGGCCGGCGGGCGCCCGGAACTGGCCACTGATCCGCGCTTCCAGGCGGCGCAGTCGCGTGTGGAAAACCAGGCCGAACTCTATCCCCTCATCGAGCAACTGGTGGCCAGCCAGCCACTGGCCTGGTGGTTGAAGACGCTGTCGGTAGGGGACGTGCCCCATGCGCCGGTGCTGGCGGTGGGCGAGGCGCTGGAGCAGGAGTACGTGAAGTACCGCCACATGGTGATCGAGGCCACGCATCCCTCGTATGGCCCGGTGAAGATGGTCGGCCCGGTGATCAAGGAACGCGGCGAAGTGCCGACTGCGGCCAAGGCACCGCCCATGCTGGGCGAGCACAACGTCGAGGTGCTGCGCAGTTGCGGCTATTCCGACGCCGACATCGACAAGCTGCGCAAGGGCGGCGTCATCGCCTGACCTCGCTGGCCAGCAAGAACAGGCAACAACAAGGCCGGTCAGCACCGGCTGCAACCGAAAAGGAAGTGGACATGAGTGCAGTTGAAGGCAAGAAGCAGTCTTTCGACCGACTGACTGACGAGGCGCTGGCGGAACTGCGCGCGGAGATCGGCACCGAAATCAAGGGGCCGCATGGTTACATCACCGAAGCCACGCGCGATGGCATCCGCCATTTCGCCATGGGCATCGGCGATGAGAACCCGCTGTGGCAGGACGAGGACTACGCGAAGAAGTCGCCCCTGGGGACGATTGCCGCGCCGCCCTTCATCCTGCTCGCCTTCAACAAGACGGCCTGGGGCGCCCGCGGCCTGCGCGGCATCCATTCCATGTTCTCGGGCAGCTATTTCGAGTGGAAGCGTCCGATCGTGCTCGGTGACAAGCTCACCTCCAAGACCATCCTCAAGGACATCGAGATCAAGTCGAGCCGCTTTGCCGGCCGCGCCATCAAGCAGATCCGTGAGGCCACCTTCCGCGATGCCGCGGGCGAAGTCGTGGCCATCGCGCGGCCCTACAGCTTTCGCATCGAGCGCGACACGGCCAGCTCCAAGGGCAAGTACAACAGCCTGGTGCTGGGCACCTACACGCCGGAGCAGTACGCCGCCATCGCCGCCGATTACGACAAGGAAGTGCGCCGCGGCAGCGAGCCGCGCTACTGGGAGGATGTCACCGTGGGCGAGATGATGCCCCATGTGGTGAAGGGGCCGCTCACCGTCACCGACATCATCGTCTTCCTGCAGGGCTTCGGCGGGCAGTGGCTGCGCGCCCACGGCGATGCGGTGCGCTGGTATGCGCGCCACCCCAAGGGCGGCATCGTCAACAAGTTCGGTGCGCTCGAGCCGCCGGAGATCGTGCACTGGGACGACGAGCTGGCACGGCGCGTCGGTGTGCCCGCCGCCTACGACTACGGCCCGCAGCGCATGGGCTGGCTGGGGCATCTGCTCACCAACTGGATGGGCGACCACGGCTTCCTGCGCAGCCTGGATGCCCAGGTGCGCCGCTTCAACCTGGTGGGCGACACCACCTGGTGCCGCGGCAAGGTCGTCGACAAGCGCGAAGAGGATGGCAGGAAGGTCGTCATCTGCGAAATCTGGTGCGAAGACCAGCGCGGCGACATCACCGCCAAGGGCATGGCCACGGTGGAACTGCCGACGAAGCAGGGCCAGTAGTCCCGGCCTGAGCCCACCAGCCCATAAGCCCATAAGTACGCCAGTACGCAAGGAGGACCGCATGTCAGCACAGGAATCCGACGGTTACTACGAGGCCTACTGGCCGCGCGGTCCGCGCCAGAGCAAGATCAAGCCGCTGGCCAAGCGCTTTGACACCCTGGCCGGCAAGAAGGTCGCCTTCCTCTGGGATTACCTGTTTCGCGGTGACGAGATCTGGGTCACGTTGAAGGAAGAATTGAGCAAGCGTTATCCCGGCATCAGCTTCGTCGACTGGGCCGAGTTCGGCAACACCCACGGCACCGAGGAGCGCAAGGTGGTGGCCGCGCTGCCGCAGCGCTTCAAGGAACTGGGCGTGGATGCGGCCATCTCCGGGATGGGTTGTTGAGGCAGCTGCACGCCCGCCGTGTTGCGGGCCAGTGCAGTGTGCGAGGCGGCGGGGATCCCTTCCTCGACGCTGGTGTGCGAGGGCTTCATGCCGCAGGCGGCGGCGGTCAGCATCGGCCTGGGACTGCCCAACATTCCCTGTGCCGTGGTGCCCGGCCATACCAATGTGCAGAGCAAGGATGAACTGAAGGCGAACGTGCTGCGGGTGACGCTGGATCAGGTCATCAGCAACCTCACGCAGACCCCGGCGGTGGCCGGTGAACGGGGCGAACCTGCGCAACAGAGCATCGTTTTCAAGGGCGGCTTCGATGCCGTCAACCAGTACTTCTACGAGAACAGCTGGGGCGATGGCCTGCCCATCGTGCCACCCACGCGCAGCAAGATCGAGGCCTTCCTCAGCTGCGTCGATCTCGACCCCAACCAGAGCATTGCCACGCTGCTGCCCGAACAGCGCGCCGCCACGGTGTGGAGCATCGCGGTCAACGGCGTGATGGCCGGTTGCAAACCCGAATACATGCCCCTGCTGGTAACGCTGGTGGAAGCCATGGCCGACCCGGCCTACGGCGTGGAGCACAGCGGCAACAGTCCGGGCGGGGAGACCCTCATCATCCTGAACGGTCCCATTACCCAGCAGCTGGACTTCAACTACACCCAGGGGGTGATGCGCGACGGCTTCCAGGCCAACACCTCCATCGGCCGCTTCTGGCGCCTGTACCTGCGCAATGTGGCGGGCTTCCTGCCACACAAGAATGACAAGGCCACCTTCGGCAATACCTGGCGTGTGGTGGTGCCTGAAAACGAAGCCGTGCTGGCAAAGATAGGCTGGCCCACGGTGGGCGTGGACATGGGCAATCCGGCCGGGGCCAACACCGTGACCATCGGCCGTTACACCGGCGGCAACCTGCTGGTGTCGGTGTCGGGTGATGTGTACAAGGACATGCTGCCCTATCTGGCCGATGCCGTGGTGCGGCAGATTTCCTGGCAGCTGATGTTCTCGGTGGGGCAGGGGCTGGGCAAACTGCGTCCGCTGGTGCTGCTGCCGCCGATTCTGGCCGAAACCATGTCGCGTGCCGGGGTCACCAAGGATGTGTTCAAGCAATACCTGTTCGACCACTCGCGCATTCCGGCCAGCCAGTTCTCGCGCATCCTGCGCGACTGGACGCAGAAGCCGACCTGGGACCTGGCCCTGGAAGTGAAGAACGGGAAGATTCCGAAGATCTTCCACGAGTCCGACGATCCGGACCGGCTGGTGCCGCTGGTGTGGCGCCCGGATGACTACATGGTGGCGGTGACGGGTGATCCGCTGCGCAACAACGCCTATGTCTATGCCCACAACGGCCTGCGCGGTTATCCGGTGAGCAAGGTGGTGCGCCACGCCAAGGGCAAGGTCTGACGGGGCGGCAACACGGGGGCGTCAGCGACAGGGGGCAGCAAAACACACAGGAGGTGGAGGACCGCAAGACCATAAGACCTGAAGGGGCCGTCAGAGCCTCGAAAAGGCGCATGGGATCTGGAACGAAAGCAACACTCGTCAGCAGTTTGCGCAGCGCAGATCACTGGAGGAGCAGCAGATGTCGAATCACAGCAAATACGGGGGCCTCAGGCGGGCGACCCTGTCGGGTGTGGCCCTGTCGGCGCTGGTTGTGATGCACCCGGGCATGGCGCAGGAGTATCCCAACCGGCCCATCCGCATCATCACCACCCCGGTGGCCAGCGGCGGCGATGTCGTGGCACGCGAGTTGTCGGCGGGCATGAGCGGTCCTCTGGGCCAGCCCATCGTGGTGGAGAACCGCGCGGCGCTGAACGCCATCGAATTCGTCTCCAAGGCGGTCCCTGACGGTTACACGCTGCTGGTGAACGGCAGCGTGATCTGGTTGCAGCCCCTGCTGCAAAAGAGCACGCCCTGGGACCCGGTGCGTGACTTTGCCCCGATCTCGCTGCTGGCGCGCTCGCCCAATGTACTGGTGGTGACGCCATCCATCGGCGTCAACAACGTGCGTGAGTTGCTGGCGCTGGCGCGGGCCAAGCCGGGTGCGCTCAGCTATTTCTCGGCCGGGCCGGGGTCCACGTCACAGCTCGCCTCGGAGCTGTTCAAGTCCATGGGTGGCGGGCTCAATATCGTCGGTGTGGCCTACAAGGGCACCAGCCAGGGCATGATCGACCTCCTCGAAGGGCGCATCCACATGGGCTTCGTGGTCGGGGCCTCGGTGGCGGGCCAGGTGAAGTCAGGCAGGCTGAAGGCACTGGGCGTCACCAGTCGTCAGGTCACCGCCCTGGCAGACGGCTTGCCCACCATTTCCGATTCCGGGTTGCCCGGCTATGAGTCGGTGCTGTTGCTCGGCGCCTTTGCCCCGGCGAAAACCTCGCCAGCCCTCATCAACCGCCTGAACCGCGAAATGCTCAGGGTGCTGAATGAACCTGCGGCCAGGCAGAAGCTGTTCAATGCCGGTGCCGATGTCGTGGCCAGTACGCCCGAAGAACTGCTCGCGGCGGGCAAGGCGGACATGGCCCGCTGGGGCAAGGTCATCACCGAGGCCAACCTGCAGGCCGAATGAAGGCCGCACGGTACTTCACTACTTAGAGCGCCTGACAGAATTGCCGTTAGGCGCCCTGACTTAAGGGGAGCGCGAGGGGATGTGTCCCCTCGCATTGTTAGGCATTCTTACTGTCAGCATGGCATTGCATCCTTGAAGGAACCAGCAATGAATTCGAACGGCATCAAGCATCTGGTGGGCCTCGCTTTGTCTTTGTTGACTACGCTGTTACCGGCACTGGCCAGTGCACAGACTTTCCCGGCCCGACCCGTGCGCATGATCGTCGCCTTTCCACCGGGTGGCGGCACCGATATCGTGGCACGCATCATCAGCCCGAAGCTGGGTGAGGAATGGCGCCAGCAGGTGGTGGTGGACAACCGTGGCGGTGCCGATGGCATCATCGGCACCGATCTCGCCGCCAAGGCGGCCCCGGACGGCCACACCATGTTCATGGGCACGGCGGGCAACCTCTCCATCAACCAGTCCCTCTACAGCAAGGTGCCCTTCGACATCGCGCGCGATTTTTCGCCCATCAGCCAGATTGTCACGGTGGACATGATGCTCACCGTGAACCCGAAGACACCGGTCACCCAGGTGCGCGAGCTGGTCGCGCTGGCGAAGAAGCAGCCGGGCAAGATGAACTACGGCTCCACCGGCAACGGTGGCATCCCGCACCTGACCGGGGCGCTGTTCGCCCGCATGGCCGATGTCGACATCCACCACGTCCCCTACAAGGGCGGCGGGCCGGCCATGACCGATCTGATCGCCGGCCACATCCAGGTCTACGTGATGAGCGTGGTGCAGGGATCCGCAGCGGTGAAGGATGGCCGCGCGCGGGCACTGGCCATACTCGGGCCGAAGCGCTCGCCGCTGTTGCCCGATGTCCCCACCATGAACGAAACCCTGCCCGGTTACGAGGCGACCAACTGGTACGGGCTGGTGGTGCCCTCGAAGACGCCGGTCGCCACGCAGAAGCGCATCCATGCCGATGTGGTGAAGGTGATGCGCCTGCCCGAGGTGAACGACGCCATCGTCGCGCAGGGCGCGGTGCCTACCGTCAGCACGCCCGAGGAGTTTGCCGCCTTCATGAAGGCGGAGACGGCCAAATGGGCTGGCGTGATCCGCGATGCCAATATCAAGGCGGAATGAGTCAGGGCGGGATGAGCCCGTGGCATTGATGCCGCCAGTGACCCCATGGGAAGCGACGTGGCCTTGAGCGCCAGGCCCATCAGGCTGCTGGTCGGCTTCAGCCAGGGCAGCGTGTCCAACATCGTGGCGCGCCTGCTGGCCCCGGCTCTGGAGCAGGCGCTGGGCCAGGCGGTGCACATCGACCAATGCCCGGGAGAGAATGGGGCCATCGCTGCGGAGCGGCTGGCCCAGGCGGCACCTGACGGTTTCACGCTCGGCATGGCCGTGCCCACCCACCTGATCGGCTCCCTGATCGGTGAGGTGCAGCGCTACGATCCCCTCGCCGATTTCGCCCCCATCGCCATGCTGGCGCGCAACCCCATGGTGCTGGCCGTATCCAGCAAGCTGGGTGTGGCGTCGGTGCAGGAACTCATCGCGCTGGCTCGCGCCCGCCCCGGCGAACTGGCCTATGGCGCATCCGCCGTCGGCGGTGGCCCGCATCTGGGCGCCGTGCTGTTCAGTGCGCTCACCGGGGTGAGCCTGCAACGCCGGGTCTACGATGAAACCAATGTGCTGTTCGACGACCTGGCCGCCGGTCGCATTGCGCTCACCTTCAACAACCCGACCAGTGTGCTGCCGCAGGCGCGTCTGGGCCGGCTGAAGATGCTGGCCGTCACCAGCGCCCTGCCGAGCGCGCTGGTGTCCGGGGTGCCCACACTGGCTTCCAGCGGCGTGCCCGGCTATGAGGTCACCAGCTGGGTGGGGGTGCTGGCACCGGCCAGGGTACCGCCGCTGGTGCTGGCCCGATTGCATGACGGGGTGCGGCGGGCTGTCGATGCCGCGGGCGTGATCGAGGGCCTGCGCTCGCTCGGGCTGGATTCAGTGCAGGATACTGCCGGCAGTTTTGCCCTGCATCTGCGCACCGAGTGGCAGCGCTGGCTGGCATTCGCACGGGTCCATCGGGATGAATTTCCCGGCTTGCGGGTGGGCGTGCCTGGTTGATGCTTCGGCAGGGGCTTGCATCGTCATTCAGTTCCCGGGGATGCGCCGGTAGAATCGCGTGATCGGAATTCCCCATCCTCGCCGCGAGTCGTCCCATGAAAGTATCCATCATTCCCGTCACGCCGCTGCAGCAGAACTGCTCGGTGCTGCTGTGCGAGCAGACCGGCCGCGCCGCGGTGGTCGATCCCGGCGCTGATCTCGATCAGATCATGGATCTGGTCAAGCAGATGGGCGGCACGCTGGAAAAGATTTTGGTCACGCATGGGCACACCGACCATGCGGGCGGTGTCTCCCTCCTTGCCGCACAGTACGGCGTGCCCATCGAGGGACCGCATCCGGATGACGAATTCTGGATCCAGCGCATTCCGCTCAATGCGCCGCGCTACGGTCTGGTGGGTGCCACGGCATTCACGCCGGATCGCTGGCTTCAGGGGGGCGATACGGTGCGTTTCGGTGAAGTCGAACTGGAAGTGCGCCACTGCCCCGGCCACACCCCGGGTCACGTCATCTTCTTTCACCGCGGGCACAAGCTGGCCATGGTGGGCGATGTGCTGTTCCAGGGCTCCATAGGGCGCACCGATTTTCCGCGTGGCGATCATGACACGCTGATCCGCTCCATCACCACGCAGCTCTGGCCACTGGGCGATGAGGTCACCTTCATTCCCGGGCACGGCCAGCTGTCCACCTTCGGCGAGGAGCGGCAGTCCAATCCCTATGTGGCCGATGAGGTGCTGCAGCGCGGCCGATGACGGGACAGGCGTTCTGATCACAATCATCTTTTCAAGCTAATCATGAAAAGGATGGCAGTGTGAAATTGATTACAACTGCTGCTGCTTTTCCAGTGCTGTTGTCGCCGCTGTTGTTGCTCGGTGGCTGCACCCATGGACGCATGGATGTCGATACCGGCACTGCTGGTGCGCGCAGCGTGCCGGGTGCCGGCACCACCGTAACCACCTCGCGCGTCCGTGCGTCGCTGGATTCGACGCTGGCTGCGGCTGTCATCATCGGGGTGATGTTCGCCGATGGCGTGCACTGGTTTCGCGAGGATGCACCCGGCCGGCGCACCCCCCTGAGCGATGCCGAAGCGGCGCGGGCCGGGCTGGTGCTGCCACGCGTCACGGAACAGGACTGTACGCGCCCGGTCCAGACTGACGCGGGAAACCTGCGCTGCCGTTAGGGCCCTTCAACGGACCAAGGATTCAGGACCCACTGGCCTACTCGTCCATCGTGATCTTGTTGATCTCGATGATCTTCTTCCAGTAGACCAGCTGCTCCTGGAATTTCTTGCGGAACGCTTCGGGTGATCCGCCCACCGGGGCGGTGCCCATCTTGTCGAGCGTGGCCTGGACATCGGGTGCCTTGAGCGCCTTGTTGAATTCGGCGTTGAGCTTGCTGACGATGTCCTCGCGCATGCGCGGCGGGCCGAACACGCCGAACCAGCTCGGATACTGGATATCGTATTTCTGCTCGGTTGAGGTGGGTACGTCCGGCAACAGTGGCGAGCGTTCGGTGCCATACAAGGCCAGGGCCTTGAGTTTGCCGGTCCTGATCTGCGGCATGCCTGCCAGCAGTGTGCCGCCGGAAACCTGGGTGCGCCCGGCGATCAGGTCGAGCTGGCCTTGCGCCACGCCCTTGTAATGCACCGCGAGGATGGGCGAGCCGATGGCATAGGCCAGGCCCGCACAAACGATGTGGGTGATGCCCCCGGCGCCGGCGGTATTGCAGCTCAGCTTGCCGGGATTGGCCTTGGCATAGGCTTCCAGGTCCCTCAGGTTGCTGACGTTGGGCAGGCCGGCGACGCTGGCAATCACCGCGGTCGTCCGGTTGCTCGCTTCGATGATGGGGGTGAGTGTGCTGACCACCTGGTGGTTGAGCTTGGGATAGAAATTCGGGAACACCGTCAGGCCGGTATTGGGGAACATGATGGTGTAGCCATCCGGCTTGGCATTGAGCAAGGCCACGGTGGCCACGCTGGTGGCGGCACCCGGCTTGAAGTCCATCACGAAAGGCTGCTTCAGGCTCATGCCAAGTTTGTCCAGGTAGAGCCGCGCCTCGGGTTCGGTGCTGCCGCCGGGGACAAACGGGATGATGACCGTGACTGGCCGGGAGGGATAGCTGGCGGCCGGCTCCGGGGTCTGTGCTGCAGACCCGAGGGGGATGGACATCAAAGCGGCGGCGATACTGGCCGACAACAGGCGATGGAGATGCATGGTTTCCTCCGGTGGATCAGGGCACTCATGGATGGACCAGCCCTCTGCGGGGCTGTGGGCCGGCCATGATCAGCGACGCTGGTGAGTCATGCGGGTCCGGCTGCCGCCAAGATTACCCGCTTTCCCTTGCTGCAGAAATGCTCCGTTGGACCTCATCCTCTGATGCGCGCTAGCCGGGGCTCAGTGCCCTTGCTTGAGCATGCCGAGGATGGCCTCGGCGCGGTGCCGCCAGGTCTGGGTGGCCAGTGTGATGTCGCGTGAGCGCGCGGCAAGTTCCGTCAGCCGCGCCGGCGCCGCCAGCAGTTCGCCGATGGCCGCGGCAAGCGCCTGCGGCTCGCGTGTGGAGTAGAACTGCAGGCCGTCCTCCGGCCCGTAGGCGGTGGCCAGATAGCCGCGCGCATTGGTGAAGCACAGCGCACCGTTGACCATGTAGTTGAACACGCGGTCGTTGGCGCCCTGGGGATAGGTGGAGGCATCCAGGCAGATCTGCGTCCGGGCCGTGAGGTCGAGCAGGCTGTCGTAGCTCATGAAGGGGTGCAGCGTGACATGATCGGGGAGGCTCTCCTCCGCCCAGCCGTTGCCCACCACATGCAGGGGCACCCCGGCTGCCGCCGCCGCATGCACCGCGGCCTGCCGGATGCAGGTGCGACGGTAGTACTCCACCGGCCGCAGCACCTCCAGCGCCAGCGGCGCATCGAGCACCCGCCCCTGTGCCGAGGCCACGCGCGCCAGCACTGCATCCAGCGGCAGGTCGGGTTCGGCCAGGGCGAGATCGGCAGTGTCGTCGAACAGCGGCGCATCGGCTGCGTCGCGCCACAGCCGGGTGAGGGCGTCGCGATGCAGGTTGCCGACATAGAGCAGGGGGATGTCACGGACCGTACCCGGCCGCGCATGGTCGCTGGATGGCCCGATGCCCGGTGGCGCGAACACGCTGCCACCCAGCTTGAGCGCTGGATACACCAGGCCGATCTGCGCGATGTTGGAGCGGTCCCCGACGCTGGCGTACAGACGGGATGACTGCACCGCCGGCAATGGCTGGAACCACGGGTGGTCGAACAAGAGCCCCACGTAGTCGGCTTCGATGGAGTCGAACACCGGTTCACCCGCGCTGGAACCGTCCCAGACCCGGCCCTGTGACAGGCAATGCGCCCAGCAGCACAGGTCGAAGACCGCGTCGGCGGGCCGTTCCATGAGCAGCTTGTACAGCGCCTGCTGTTCGGCGGGGCTGGAGGAGACGATGTCCTCGTGCTCGAAGATCAGCGCCTCATGACCGAGTTCGCGCAGGCCGTGGACCAGCCCCGCATGGAAGTCGGTATAGAAGGACGCGTAGGTGGCGGCCTTGTTGAAGGGGATGAGGATGCGCATGAAGGGAGTGGCAGGCGAGCCCGGATTCTAGACGGGGTCCGGGCCAAGGCCCGTACCTCGGGTTCAGGTACGGCCCGGGCGCAACACCCGAACGCCATGCCCGGGGCGCCGCAGGCCGGGGCCGCCTATTGGTGACCGGGGGCGTCCAGCGTCTTCATTCTCCGCAGTTGCGGGAACAGTTTGGCCTGTAGTGCGACGATGGCCAGGATGGCAAAGCCGCCGATGACCACGGCGTTTACCGCACCGGTCCAGGCGGCCATGCCGCCGGCGCGGAAGGCACCCAATTCGTTGGAGGAACTGATGAACACACTGTTGACGGCAGACACGCGGCCACGCAGTTCATCCGGGGTATGCAGTTGCACCATGGTCAGGCGGATCACCACGCTGATGTTGTCCAGATAACCGACGGCAAACAGCGCCACCAGCGACAGCCAGAAGTGGGTGGACCAGCCGAACACGACGGTGGCCACGCCGAAGCCTGCCACCGACAGGAACAGTGAGCGCCCGGCGTGCTTGGGGGCTGGCAGGTGGCCCATGATGAAGGCGCAGGCCACGGCGCCGATGGCCGGTGCGGCATTCAGCCAGCCCAGGCCGGTGGGGCCGACATGCAGGATGTCCTTGGCGTAGATCGGCAGCAGCGCCACCGCGCCGCCGAACAGCACCGCCACCAGGTCGAGCAGGATGGCGCCGAAGATGACCTTGGAATGCCACACGTGCACCAGGCCTGCGAGCAGATGCTGCAGGTTGAGCTTGGTGCCGCTGGTATCGGCGCCCTTGCGCAGGCTGATGCGGGCCACGCTGAGGAAGCCGACGATGTTGCTGATGAACACCAGCATGTAGACCGCGGTGGCACCTTCGGTGAGGGAGATGATCAGCCCGGCCAGCGCCGGGCCGCCGATGAAGGCGATGTTGCCGGCGCCGGTGGACCAGGTCACGGCATTGCCCAGGTGGGCGGCCGGCACCACGCTGGAGACGAAGGCAAAGCGCGCCGGCCTTGCCAGCGTCTGGGCGGCGCCGTTGGCGGCGACGGCGAGATAGATCCAGAACTCCGACACGCCCAGGTGGGAGGCCAGCGCCATCGCAAGCGAGGCCACCCCGGCCAGGGCAAAACTCACCATCATGATGCTGCGCCGGCTGTAGCGGTCGGCCAGTTGCCCGGCTGGCAGGAACAGCAGCAGCACCGGCACGAACATGGCCACGCCCACCCAGCCCAGCGCCATGGCCGAGCCGGTGCGCTCATAGATGTCCCAGCCCACCGCCACCTGCAGCGTCTTGTGGCTCATGGAAAAGAGGAACAATGCGCCCAGCAGGTAGCGGTAATCCGAGAAGCGCAGGGCGGCGTAAGGGTCGTGCTTGGTCATGACGGTGTCTTGTTATCCAGTTTTGGGGGCAGGTGCGCTTCTGTTGGTTTACCGCTGGGCGATGACGCTGATACCGGCGGCGGGTGGCGCGATCCTGAGGAGCCGGCCTGCAGTATAGGGGTTCGCCGGGAAAACGCCGGTTTCAGGGTGGTCCTGCCCGGGGGAAGGGTAGGCTGCAGGGCGACCGGGCACAGCGTGATCATGGTTTCGCCGCGGGTCCTGGGCCGGGGCCGGTAAGCGAGGTGAGTCGGCGCAATTCGGGGAAGCGCCACCCCACCAGTCCTGCCGCCAGCATGGTGATGACGCCGCCCGAGGCCACGGCGAACACCGGTCCGGCCAGGGCCGCCACGGTGCCGCATTCGAAGGCTCCGAGTTCGTTGGAGGATGCGGCAAACAGGCTGTTCACCGAGGAGGCGCGCCCGCGCAGGTGGTCGGGCGTATGTGACTGCATCAGGGTCTGGCGTGTCACCTGGTTGATGTTGTTCATCATGCCGATCATGAACAGGGCGGCCAGCGACAGCGGGAACCAGGTGGAGTAGGCGAACACCACGGTGGCTGCGCCATACACGGCCATGGCCATCAGGAAACGCTGCCCCCCCTGGTGGCTGGTGGGGCGGTGGCCCAGGGTGATGCCCATGCACAGCGAGCCGATGGCCGGGGCGGCGGTCATCCAGCCCAATCCGCCCGGCCCTACCTCGAGGATGTCCTTGGCGTACACCGGCAGCAACGCGGTGGCGCCGCCAAACAGTGCCGAGGCCAGGTCGAGCAGCAGGCTGCCCAGCACGATGCGGGTGCGGAACACATGCTTCACACCGGCCAGCAGGTCGCCCAAACGTGGTCCTGCCTGGGCTTGCGGGCGTTCGCGTGTGGTGATGCGCATGGCCAGCAGCAGCGCGCAGACGAAGAGTGCCGCGTTGGCGCCAAAGTTGATGGCGGCACTGCCGGAGAAGGCGATGATCAGTCCCGACAGCACCGGTCCGCAGAAGGTCGCCGCCTGGAAGCTGCCCATGGCCCAGGACAATGCCTGGGGCAGCATCTCCAGCGGGACGAGGCCCGGCATCAGTGCCGCGCGTGCCGGCCGTTGCAATGATTGCGCCGTGCCATTGATGAAGCAGGCGAGGTAGATCCAGCCCAGGGACGCTTCCTGCAACACCGTGCCGAACATCAGCAGCGAGGCGCAAGCCGCCACGGCGAAGCTGGCCACCAGCAACGAGCGCCGTTCATGGCGGTCCACCAGCTGGCCTGCAGGCAGGAAGAACAGCAGTGCCGGTGCGAACTGCGCGAGCCCCACCCAGCCGATGGCCAGTGCCGAGCCGGTGCGCTCGTAGACATACCAGCCCACTGCAACGATCTGCATCTTGCTGGCAAAGCCTGACAGCGCCCATGCCCCCAGCAGTCGCCGGAAGTCGGGGCGACGGAAGGGGGCGTAGGGGTCGTGAAGGGTCACTGGTGGTCTGGCCGTGGAAGAGGTGGGGGGGCAACGCCTGCGGGGAGTGCAGATCGGGAACACGGTTCGGAACGGTCCTTGTGGCCGTGCCCCCTGTCCTGCCGGTGTGCCGCATGCCGCGCCATTTTAAGGCTGCAAGCTTTGCGGCCCGGCGCGTGTCGGGTCTGCAGTGGATCGGTCTGAGCAGGGCGGGGCAGTTCAGCATGGGCGCTCCGCCGCTTCAGCGGTGCGCGCAGCGTAGAATCTTTTTCCTCTCTTTGTCGTTGGCGAAACCATGCGTCCTTTTCATCTGGCTTTTCCTGTTGACAATCTGGCCAAGGCGCGCGCCTTCTACGGCACGCTGCTGGCTTGCCCCGAGGGGCGCTCCAGCGACGAATGGGTGGACTTCGATCTCTATGGGCACCAGATCGTGGCGCACCTCTCGCCCGATGAAGCCGCGGCCAACCTGCGCGCCGCCGCCAATGCGGTGGATGGCGATGCGGTGCCGGTGCGCCATTTCGGCGTGGTGCTGCCCATGGATGAATGGCAGGCGCTGTCGCAGCGGCTGGCTGCCGCCGGGGTGAAGTTCGTCATCGAGCCGCACATCCGCTTCCAGGGTGAAGTGGGCGAGCAGGCCACCATGTTCTTCCTCGATCCGTGCGGCAATGCGCTGGAGTTCAAGGCCTTTGCCGACATCGGCCGGCTGTTTGCAAAGTAGCGGCATGTCCACACCCCGGCGCGCGGCACAGTCTGGGGACAGGGCACAGGCATTTGCCGCCATCCAGCCCATGCCCTGGGGCGGCATGGGCGTGCGGATCAGCTCTGATGCGATCTCCGAACTGGTATTTCTTCCTGAGGCGGGGGCGGGCGGACCGGATGCAATCCATCCCCTGGCGCGCGAGGCCTGCCGTCAGATCCTTGCCTACCAGCGCGATGCCGGTTTCCGTTTCGACCTGCCGCTGCTGTTGGGCGGCACCGAATTCCAGCGGCGTGTCTGGCAGGCCATCGCGGCGGTGCCGCGCGGACGGACCCGCCGCTACGGCGAGATGGCCCGCGAGCTCGGCTCCTCGGCACGTGCCGTGGGCCAGGCCTGTGGCGCCAATGCGCTGCCGCTGGTGATCCCCTGTCATCGTGTGGTGGCGGCCGGCGGCATCGGCGGCTTTGCCCATCATCGCGACGGTTACCTGCTGCAAGCCAAGCGCTGGTTGCTGGCGCATGAGCGGCAGGACCTGCTGCAGTCGGTGCCGCCTGAGCCGGCCGGAGCTTCGCCGCATGGGTGAGACTCAGGCTGGCCTGATCGACGAGTTCTGCGACACCGTCTGGCTGGAGGATGGCCTGTCGCGCAACACCATCGAAGCCTATCGCCGTGACTTGAAGCTGCTGTCGCGGTGGCTGGGCGAGCGCGGCACCGGCCTGGCGGCGGTGGTGCCGGCAGACCTGTCGGCTTACATGGGCGCGCTCAACAGCATGCCCTCGCGCGCGCTGGGTCGCTCTGCCACCACCGGCATCCGGGCCAGCACCCAGGCGCGCATCCATTCCAGCCTGAAGCGCTTCTATCACCACCTGCTGCGCATGGGCCGCATCCAGGTCGATCCGACCCGCCAGCTGGACCCGCCGAAAAAGCCGCAACGCTTCCCGAAGACGCTGTCGGAGGCGGATGTGGAAGCGCTGCTGGGCGCCCCCGATGTCGGTGATCCGCTGGGCCTGCGCGACCGCGCCATGCTGGAGGTGCTGTATGCGAGCGGCCTGCGCGTGTCCGAGCTGGTGATGCTGCGCATGGGCGAAGTGGGCATGGACATGGGTGTGGTGCGCGTGATGGGCAAGGGCTCCAAGGAGCGGCTGGTGCCGCTGGGCGAGGAGGCCATCAACTGGCTGCAGCGTTACTGTGAAACGGCGCGCGGTGAACTGCTGACGGGCCGTGCCAGCGACCATGTGTTTGTCACGCGCCGCGGTGGCCCGATGTCGCGCGTGGCCTTCTGGCAGTTGCTCAAGCGCCATGCGCTGCGTGCGATCCCCGGCAAGGCCCTGTCACCCCATACGCTGCGGCATGCCTTTGCCACCCACCTGCTCAATCACGGTGCTGACCTGCGCGTGGTGCAGATGCTGCTGGGGCATGCGGACATCTCCACCACGCAGATCTACACGCATGTGGCGCGCGAGCGCCTCAAGCAGTTGCACCAGAAGCATCATCCGAGAGCATAATTGCTTTGCTCATCCAATGATAGCGTGAACAATTATCCATATTTGATAATAATGAGGCGGCCGGATGGTGCTCCCTGGCCATCTCAGGTGGGGTCGCGGCTGCGCTCCACGCACACACCGACCTTGCGCGATTCGCGCAGCACACCGGGCTTGGTGATGCTCACGCGTACCCTGGGTGCGCCGAATTCATCCATCAGGGTGCGGGCGATGTGATCGGCCAGCACTTCCACCAGGCCGAAGTGCTCCGCGGCGAGCAGTGCCCTGAGCCGCTCCACCACGGTGGCGTAGTTGATGGTGTCGGCCACCTTGTGCGAGGTGAAAACCGCTGGTCCGGGCAAGCCCATCTCGATATCCAGTTCCACGGTCTGCGGCGCAGCCTTTTCGTACTTGTACAGGCCGACGCGCGCTGGCAGGCGCAATTCACGTATGAAGATGAAATCCATCGGGGAGCGTGACCTTGAGGTGGGTGATCGCTGGGGTGATCGATTGGGGATGATCGGATGCAGGCGCGCCTGCCTTACAATTCTCCCTTAAACAACGGAGGGTTGCTTGCCTGTGACTGCGTTCATGCCCCTCGCCATCTTTGCCATCGCCGCCTATCTGATCGGCTCGCTGTCGTTTGCGGTGATCGTCAGCCGCGCCTTCGGCCTGCCCGATCCGCATTCCTACGGCTCGGGCAATCCCGGTGCCACCAATGTGCTGCGCACCGGCCGCAAGGCGGCCGCCCTGCTCACGCTGCTGGGGGATGGCGGCAAGGGCTGGCTGGCGGTGTATCTCGCCATCCACTTTGCGCCGGCGCATGGGCTGGGCAGCGAGGCGGTCGCCGTGGCGGCCATCGTGGTGTTCCTCGGCCACCTCTATCCGGCGTTCTTCGGCTTTCGCGGCGGCAAGGGTGTGGCCACTGCGCTGGGCATAATGCTGGCACTCAATGGCTGGCTGGGGCTGGCGGCGCTGGCAACCTGGGTGATCATGTTCGGGGTGTTCCGCATTTCCTCGCTGTCGGCCATCACGGCTGCGGCGCTGGCCCCCGTCTATGCATGGTGGCTGCTGGGCGCCGGCCTGATGACGCTGTCGGTGGCGGTGATGTCGGTGCTGCTCTTGGTGCGCCATGCCGGCAACATCCGCAGGCTGCTGTCAGGAGAAGAGGGACGGGTGGGCAAATCGAAAGCCGCCGGCCAGCATTCCGGGGCGACGTCGTCGCCCGCCGATGAACCGGGGCAGGCACACTAGAAGCACTGGCACAGACGGGCTGTGCGCCCTTGTCCTGGTGCATCCCGCAGGTATCAGGAAAGACGTTTCCGTGCTGTCCTGGGCACAGGGCTTAGGCCGTGTTTTCTTGCGCCGGCTGGACTGGTGTTCTGCTGGATGTCACCGGCGCTTCGAGCGACGACAGTTCCCAGCGCGCCTTGATACTGAAGCCGGCTGGCGTGATCGGGCTGGTCGCATTGGCGGGGCTGGCCTCGGCTTGCGCGGCCAGTCGCAGTGCCCCGGCGAAGGCGATCATGGCGCCATTGTCGGTGCACAGTTCGAATTCGGGGTAGTACACGCCAAAGCGCCCGGCTCGGGCGGCTTCGTCCAGCGCCGCCCGCAATGCCCGGTTGGCGCCCACGCCACCAGCCACCACCACGGCCTTGAGCCCGCAACGACGCAGGGCTGCGCGCGTTTTTGCCACCAGCACGTCTACTACGGCCTGCTGGAATTCCGCAGCGATGTCGGCGCGCGTCTGCTCGCTGGCCGGGGTGTCGGCATTGGCCTTGCGCCAGGCCAGTGACACGGCTGTCTTCAGGCCGCTGAAGCTGAAATCGAGGTTTCCCTCACGTTCCATCTGCGTCAGCATGGGGCGCGGAAAACGGAAGGCCCCGCCGCGGTGTCCGGGGTGCCCCTGTTCGGCGAGTTTGGCCAGCACCGGTCCGCCCGGATAGGGCAGGCCCAGCAGTTTGGCCGTCTTGTCGAAGGCCTCGCCGGCGGCATCGTCCTGGGTTTCGCCCATCAGTTCATAGCGTCCCACGCCCTCGACGCGCATCAGTTGCGTGTGGCCCCCGGACACCAGCAGGGCAAGAAAGGGGAACTGTGGTGGCTGTTTCGAGAGCAAGGGCGACAGCAGGTGGCCTTCGAGGTGGTGGATGCCGATGGCGGGTATGTCCAGTCCGGCGGCCAGTGCCGTGGCGACGCTCGCGCCCACCAGCAGCGCACCGGCCAGGCCAGGGCCACGCGTGTAGGCGATGGCATCGAGTTCATGGCGACTCATCCCTGCCCGCGCCAGCACTTCAGTGACCAGCGGGATCATGCGGCGGATGTGGTCGCGCGAGGCCAGTTCCGGCACCACCCCGCCATAGCGATCGTGCATGTCGACCTGGGAATGCAGGGCGTGGGCGAGCAGGCCCCCGGTGCTGTCATAGACGGCCACGCCGGTCTCGTCACAGGAAGATTCTATTCCCAGTATTTTCAAGGGCTTGTATTCTATTTCTGGGGGGAGGGCAGGGTTTGCCGAAGGTTTCTTGCCTCTGGCATTTACCAAGGACCCGAAAGCAACTATACTACGCGGCTGTTCAACCCAAGGGATACTCGCTTCATGCCGACAGTACGCCTCAAGGAAAACGAGCCGTTCGAAGTGGCGCTGCGCCGTTTCAAGCGCACCGTGGAAAAAACCGGCCTCCTGACCGAACTGCGGGCCCGTGAGTTTTACGAGAAGCCCACGGCAGAGCGCAAGCGCAAGCTGGCCGCCGCCGTCAAGCGCCATTACAAGCGCCTGCGCAGCCAGACACTGCCCCCGAAGCTTTACTGACCCCCCCTAGGCCACCCCACTCAAGCATGGGTGGCCGCCGGATCGATCCGGCGCGATGG
>CANJJT010000062.1:0-23352 GCA_947474715.1 Betaproteobacteria bacterium | reverse complement strand
GCGATGGCGAACCCGGGGTGCAAACCCTATGGCGTGGATTTCACCAACTCACCACCTTGACCGAGATGTTTAGAATCATGAACCCAGACGATCATTCAACAGCATGAAAAAGATGTGGGTAACGATTAGTTTGACAAGGGGGTAAACCCGGCCTTGCCATTCCTGGCGCCGGTACCCTCCCGGGAATTTGGTGAAGAACCTCTGACCAGGGGGTTAACACCACCGCGGCGGGCTCATCCCATGGCCACCGTGCCATCCCGTTGGCGCCCGACCGCGGCCGCGCTGCTGCTGGCCTTCAGCCTGGGCGTGGCAGCGCCAGCGAGCGACGCCCAGCCCGCGACATCGACAGGCAACCCGGCGGCCGTGCTACCACCGCCCGGGATGACGGGCGCCGTGCCGCCACCCGTCCCGGCACCACCCGCGGCAAGCACGCCCGACACCGCTCCGGCGCCCTCGCGCGGGGTGATCGTCGTGGAGATCAACGGCAACATCAACCAGGACCTGGTGCACAAGGTGCGCCGCGCGCTCGAAAGCGCAGACCCGCAGCGCTTCCCGGCCGGCGCCCTGCTCGTCCTCAACAGTGCCGGTGGCAACGGCATATCAGCCATGGAGATCGGCCGCATCGCGCGCGCCGCGCGCGCGCATGCCTTCGTGCGCGGCCGTTGCGCCAGCGCCTGCACCTTCATCCTCGCCGGCAGCGTCATGCGCGGCGTAGGGACCGAGCGCAGTGTCGGCATCCATCGTGGGCGGCTCACCCAGAACGTGAAAGGCCGCGGCGAAGTCACCATCGATGTCAGCAGCAACCCGAATGCAGCACGTGTGCTCGAAGTGGTGGAGCAACTGACCGAGACCTACCTGCGCGAGATGGGCCTGCCGGAGACCTTCTTTCGCACCATGCAGGCGGTGCCGTCGGACCAGACCCGCTACCTCGAACTGGCCGACCTGGAGCAGGTCGGCATGCTCGGCTTCGACCCGGAGTATCGCAGCGCACGCGCCACAGCCGGTGCTGCGCAGTTTCTCATCCCGGAGGAAGAATTCGTGCAGCGCACGCTGCGCGTGGCCGGCCTGTGCGTGCGGCCGGAGACGCCACCTTCCGAGCTGGTGCGCTGTTATCGCCGGGTGCTGCAGACCGGTAGCTGAGACCGGCGACCAAGGATGACTACGTAGGCTGACCAAGCAGGCTGACTAAGCAGGCCGACGACAGAGCCCGGCAGACCTCAGTGCCCCGCCTTGTCGTTGTGTGTTTGCGTGTCGTCCCCTTCGGCGCCCTCAGTTTCAGCCTCGGCACCCGCACCAGGCCGAGGCGCGAACAGCAGCAGCACGCAGCCCACCATCACCAGCAGCAGGCACACCACTGCCCACGGCCCGGTGATCATCCAGATCGCCATGGGAAAGCTGGCCACGCCCGTCACCACCATCATCACGCCCAGCCACTTCAGATTAGTACGCATCAAGACCCGCCAGACCCGGTTTGCAAGCAGCCCGCATTGTGTCCCGCGCCGCGGCTTTACGCTATGCTTGGCCCATCATGAAGCACCTTCCCACCCTGCTCCCGTTCAAGCACACCCATGTAAGCAAGGCGCTGCGGGGACAGGCGCCACTGTGGTTCGCCTGGTGGATGCTGGGCATTCCGCTGGTGACGCTGGCGGTGTTCCTCGGCATGCTGGCCGAGGACTATCGCCACGATGAACAGCACTTCACGGGGGCCGTGCTCGACACCGTGAAGCTGCTGGTCTGCCTGTTCTGGCTGATCATCGCCTGGCGCTGCTCGGGCAATGTGCGCAACCGCTGGTGGGCGCACTCCGGTCGCATCGCCATTGTGGTCACCCTCGCCTTTGTCGGGCTGATCTACTGATGCCGTGAAGCGGGACGGCAGGCACGGCCCTTCTGTGCCCTGCAGGTCCCGCCCGCTGCGCTACTCGAAGCGGATGTTGGTTTCCTTCACCAGCTTCTTCCAGCGCTCGTGCTCCTGCAGGTAATAGCGCTCGAATTCCGCTGGCGTGCTGCCGATGAGCTGCAGGTCGGTGCCCATGCGCGCCACCATGTCGGGCGATTTCACGATGCGGTTGATCTCGGCGGCGATCTTGTTGCGGATCGCCACGGGCGTCTGTCCCGGGGCCAGCATGCCCAGCCAGCTGGAATACTCGAAGCCCGGCAACCCGCCTTCGACCATGGTGGGCAGGTCAGGGAAGCCCGGATTGCGTTCCAGACTGGCCTGGGCGATGGCGCGCAGCTTGCCCGACTTGAGGTGCGGAATCGCCGTAAGCAGTGTGGAAAAATAGACATGGCTGCGGCCGGCCAGCAGATCGGGCATCACTGCACCGGTTCCCTTGTAATGCACCATCGTGGCCTCGGTGCCGGTCAGCACATTGAGCCAGACCCCGGTGAGATGCTGGGCGCCGCCTGCGCCGGCGGTGGCCAGGTTGAGCTTGCCCGGATTGGCCTTCGCGTAGGCGATGTACTCGGCCAGGTTCTTCACCGGCAGCGAGGGATGTACCACCATCAGCGCATAACGCTTGCTCAGCAGCGACACCGGCGAGAGCGCCTTGTACAGGTCATAGGGCAGGTCCGAATACATGAGCGGAATGACCGAATGGGTGGAGGCCGTGTACATGAGGGTGTAGCCATCGGGCGGCGCCTTCATCACCAGCTGGGTGGCGATGCGATTGCCCGCTCCGGGCCGGAAGTCCAGCAGGAACTGCTGGCCGAGGTTCTCCGACAGGCGGGTGGTGTACAGGCGGCCCTCGTTGTCGGTCGGACCGCCCGCCGCAAAGGGGACGATCACGGTGACCATCCTCGAAGGATAGTTGTCGGCGCCCTGCGCCGATACGGCCATCGGCATCGACATCGCCAGGGCCGCCGTGATGAACAGCGACACGAACTTCATCCGGCCTGATTCACGCATGGCACACCGCCTCCTCACAGGGGTTTCCAATCGGGAACTGCCCCGGCACCTTAGTGCGGCGCGCGCAGGCTGTAAAGCCGGTCGCAAAGCTGAACAGCCGTGAGCAGGCGTTGCCGCATTCCGGGAGGCAGCAAGGTTTGCGCCCTTGCCAAGGGTTCTTCACTGATTACCGGGGACGAAAGCGCGGCAGCCCAAGTCGCCGAAACCTGGTGATGCCCCCCCAAAAAAAACGCCCGCATCTGCGGGCGTTTTTCTGGCTGCCGTTGAGGCTTAGTGGCTGCCCCAGGGCTTGATGGTTTCCTTCAGCTTGTTGTAGCCATCAATGTAGCGCGGGCGTGTGCCGCTGTAGACCTGGTCGAAGATCGCGACCTGGTCGTCCAGCCACTTGGCCAGCTTATCATTGCCGGGGTTGGCGGCCTTGTAGGCTTCCTGGATCAGCACGAAGTGGATGCGCGGATCGTAGGGCTGCTTGGTGCCGGCTTCGGTCTCGTCGCCCTTCAAGAGGCGCAGCAGCATGGCATCGGCCGAACCCAGGGTCTGTTCATAGATCGGCTCGCCGACGATGCGGTACATGACGCTGGTCATGTCCTTGCCGTTCTTCATGGTGAAGCCCATCTCGCTCCAGATCTTGTTGATGTCGCAGCCGGGCTTGACGTGGTCGGCCACCTTCTGGCCCCAGGCACGCAGGAAGTCGGGCGCATCGGCCATCAGGTCGGTGAGGCGGTCGCCGTCCAGGTCCGTGGCGTAGACCACGCACTTCAACTGGTTGGCCATGTCGTGCAGCAGGAGGCCGAAATTGGTGTCGGAGATGTGCTCGTAGATGTCCCCGCCCCAGTTCTCCATGCCATCCTTGAAATCCTTGGGCAGCAGCGCGGCGATGGCGTCGACGTTTTCCTTGTGCTCGTCATAGGCATCGACGGAGTAGCGGCGCTTGAGCTTGAACTTGGTGCCCTGCAGCAGCCAGCGGATGATGCCGGCGTTGACCGCGTCTTCCTTGGCCTGCGTCGGCTTGGTGGCGATGCGGCCGATCTGACCGGTCTCGTGGACCATCTTCAGGAACAGGCGCGCGGCGTAGGCCATGCGGATGCCCGGAGTATTCATCTCGGAATGGATGTTGCCGGTGGCCTTGTCGACGACGAACTTCTTGTTGTCCTGGGAGTAAGGCAGGCCGGGCATGAAGCGCACGCTGGTGATGGTGCCGTAGGGGCGCACGTTGCAGTACACGCCGGCGGCGGTGCGCAGGGGTGCATTGGCGGACTTGCCGGCCACCACGACTTTCTTGCCATTCTCATTGACGAGGAAGTCGCCCGCGGTGGACCACTTCAGCGCCGTGTAATCGAGCTTGCCGAACCAATCCAGGGGCTTCAGCTTGGTGTCATGGCGGTACTGCGCCATCATCGGCACGCCGATGAAGGGCAGGCCGAGCACGTCCAGCGCCATCAGGGTGCCGTTCAGGGCGAACATGTCGGTGAAGGCATGCGCCACCGGGTTGACGCCCCCCGCGTTGTTGCCACCCTCCCAGATGACCGCATCGGTATAGCCGCGCGGCTGCACCTTGGATCGCTTGTAGAGGCTGTCGAGCAGCTTGAACAGATCGCCGTTCTGCTCTTCCTGGGCGATCTTCACTAAGTCGAGTCGGTCAGTCATGGTCCTTCATCTCCATTGATGTGGAAGTCAAATAGATGGCGGGAATGCGTAACCCGGATGGGGTCGCCTCCTGCGGTGGCGGGTTTAACGCCTTCGTTTCTTGTTGTGATGGAGCTACGGTAGGCCCATTGCAGTCCCGCCGTCGTCACGAAGGAGGTGACGATGCATCCGGCAGCACGTCCCGGCTGCTTCCCGGGGTTCCCAAGCGTTTCCATATCCCAACGGACTAGTTTACGCCGGGGGGGCCATAAATGGCAAATGAAAGACCGGCCCCGCGCCAGTGGAAACACCACCGGAAAGCCGACGGTGGCAGTCCTGCTGCAGGGCGTGGCCATCAGGATGGAGGCAGGCGGTGCGGATGCCGCTGCAAACCTGGCCAGCGATGACAGCGCCCCATGCCCATTCCAATAGTGTGATCATAATTATTAATAATAATCAATGATGGCAATCACTATTTCTCCAATATGATCATATTGATTTTCAATGAACCAGGGCGATGTGCATATCCGAACGGACATACCAGGCTTGCATGTGCCCTACGGCAAAGGTAAGGTTTGCCAGCTGTTCAGCAGTGTCCGCGCAAGCCCGTGGTACCCGCATCACATCCTTCTTGGAGCGCCTGACAGCATTGCCGTCAGGCGCCCTGACTAAGGGGAGCGCGAGGGAATATGTCCCCTCGCATTGTTAGGCACTCTGCCGGAGAAATCCATGCGCCGCTTGAACCGCCTCATCCTGCCCTGTTTCGCCGCCGTGCTGCTGATCACCTCCCTGCCCGCCCTGGCCCAGCCCAAGCCCCCGGCCTGGCCTGCGCGCCCGGTGACACTCATCATCCCCCTCACCTCCGGCGGGCCAGGCGACCGCGAGTTTCGCCCCTACCAGGAAAAACTGCTCGCCAGCCTGGGCCAGCCTTTCGTGCTCGACTTCAAGCCCGGCGCCAACACCGTGCTGGGCAATGGCTACGTCGCCAGGTCGAAACCTGACGGCCATACCTGGCTGCTATCGGCCTCGGGCCTGGCCATCATCCCGGCCTTCACGCCCGACCTGCCCTATGACACCCTGAAGGACCTGGCGCCGGTGTCCATCCTCACCAAGCGCGCCATGATGCTGATGGTGCGGACCAGCCTGCCCGTCAACACCTACCAGGAGTACATCGCCTACGCGCGTGCCAATCCGGGCCAGCTCAACTGGGGCAGTGCCGCCAGGGGCGGCGTCACCCATCTGGTGGGCGCCTGGCTGCACCAGGCCACCAATACGGAAGTCACCTTCATCCACTACAAGGGCTCGGCCCCTTATGTCATCGACCTCATCGCCCAGCGCATCGACGTGGCGGCCATTTCGCTCGCCACCGGCGCACCGCAGATCAAGGCCGGCAAGTTCCGCGCACTGGCCCTGATGACCGGCCACCGCATACCGGCCATGCCAGACCTGCGCACCGTGGCTGAAATGGGCATTCCCGATTATGAATACCCCAGCTGGCTGGGCGTGCTGGGACCGGCAGGCACACCGCCGGCCATCATCAACCGATTCAGCGAGGCGCTGGCGAAAGCGGTGAAATCACCGGACCTGGCCGCCAGCCTCGAGAAAGACGCCATCACCGCCGTCGGCAGCACCCCGGAGGAATTCAGGGCGACGCTGACGCGCGAGGTCACACACTGGAAGAAGCTGGTGAGCGACCTGAAGATCGAGGCCGAGTAGGCCATCACCATGCCGGCAATACCGGGCCGCCCGCAAGCTCAGGCCTTTTGATGCCTGTCCCACAAGGCGCGCACCGCGTCAGTGAGCGTCATCGGGTCAAAGGGTTTGGGGATCACATCGAGCGCCCCCAGATCCCGCAGCGCCTGAATCTCCGACTCCTGCGCCTTGGCGGTCAGGAAGATCACCGGAATTGCTGACGTATCGGCCCGCGCGCGAAATGCCCCCAGCACCTCCGGGCCATTCATGCCGGGCATCATGACATCGAGCAACACCAACTGCGGCGCCCAGGCAGCGACTTTCTCCAGCGCCTGGGCACCGGACTCGCAGGCCTCAACCTGCAAACCGCCCACCATCTCCAGGGCCATGACCACCACGGTGCGGATGTCCGGGTCATCCTCGACCAGCATGATTCTTTCCAGTGCCTGCATGCGCTGTATCCCTGTCTGCGAAATGATGTCGATCAGCCGACTGGCTGCTGCCCGGCCTGCCCGCTGCGGCTGTCTTGCTGGGCATCGGCGCCGCCGTCTGCCGCCAGTTGCAGCGTGAAATGAAACAGGCTGCCGCCGCCTTCGCGCTCGGCGAAACCGATCCGGCCGCCATGGTGTTCGATGATGGATTTGCAGATGTTCAGGCCCAGGCCGGTGCCGGCCCGCCGCTGCGCATCGGTGGAATCCAGCTGGGCAAAGCGCTCGAACAGGCGCGCCTGCAATGGTTTGGGCACTCCGGGCCCGCGATTGGCCACGCTGACCATCACCTGGCCTGCCTCCAGACGCAGCGCCACTTCAACCACCCCGCCCTGGGGGGAGAACTTGCAGGCGTTGGACAGCAGGTTGATCACCACCTGCAACAGGCGGTCGTTGTCACCCATGACCTGCAGCACCTTCCCCCCTGCCTCCATCAGCTGCACGGTGACGCCATGCTGGCGCGCGTAGCCTTCGGTCTCGGTGATGGCACGGCGTACCAGCGCTGCAACATCGATGCGCGTGATCTTCAGTTCCATCTTCCCCGACAGCATTTTCTCGCTGTCGAGGATGTCGTTCACCAGGCGCACCAGGCGCTCGCAGTTCTGCACGGCGATCTGCACCAGCTGTCGCGCCTTGTCCGGCAGGGCCCCGGTGACGCCGGCTGCCAGCAGACCGAGGGAGCCGCGGATGGAGGTCAGCGGCGTGCGCAGTTCATGGCTCACCGTGGTGACGAATTCGCTCTTCAGCCGGTTCACCTCCTTCAGCGCGCTGATGTCGGTGGCCAGCGCATAAAAGCCCGGCACCCGTTCTTTGGCGGCCTCTTCCAGACGGGGCACCAGCTGCACGGAAAGATGCAGGATGCCGCGGCTCCCCATGTGCAGCGGGAAGTCGAAACTGGTCGACTCCCCGGCCAGCACACGTCCCACCTGCGAGGCCACCTTGGCATATTCGACCTCCCCCATCAGGCTGGCCAGGGAGCGTTCGCGTAGCTCGCTTTCACTGCGGCCGAACCATTGCTCGAAGGCGCGATTATGAAAGAGCAGCCGGCCATCACGATTGACATAGCCGATGAGCGCCGGGACAGCATTGGTGATCAGGCGCAGTTGCGCCTCGCTCGCCTTCAGGGCCGCTTCGGCGCTCAGCCGGCCGGCCTGGTGGCGGTGAATGATGAGCATGGCCCACACCAGCAGGGCAAAGGCAAACGCCAGCCCCCAGAACACCAGGAAACTGGTGTTGTCCGCGATGAGTCTGGTTTCCATGGCGAGATTGCGCAGGGTGCGCATCTCGGTGTCGCGGAACTGGTCGGCCAGGATCTGCATGCGCAGGCTCGCCTCGTCGCTGCGGCCGCCGCGCACCAGGGCCGCAGCCGCAGCCGCCCCGCTTTGCTGACGCGTGCGCGACAGTTCGTCGAAACGGTCCAGGCTTTCGCCCACCACGGTGCGCAACTGGCTCAGGCGGTGGTCCTGCGCGATGCTGCTGCCACCCATGTCGAGTTCTGATCGCGTGGTGATCACCAGCGAGCGCGCCGACCGATAGCGCGACAAGTCGGTCGCTTCGCCGGTCAGGGCGTACTTGCGCGCGGCCGATTCGGCACGGCGAACGGCGCCGACGACCCGCTCCAGGCTGCTGATGGCCGAAAAAGCGTGATTCTCCTCGCTGCTTGCATCCACCAGCGAGTCCACGCTGCGCAGGGCAATCGAGCCCACGGCGATCAGGATGGCCAGGCCCAGCCCCAGGATGAAGTTGATCTTGACGCCGAAGGACAGGCTGAGCAGCCGTATTCCCTTCTTCCACAGGCTTGCCGGTGTTGCCACGCCTCAGTGGTCCGGGCGGACCTGCCCGCCGGAACCTGATTCCGGCAAACCGGCGCTGTGACGAACCCCGGCCAGCAGCCGGCCGAAGGTCTCGCGGTCACCCGCTTGCGGCATCGCTGCCGCAGCGCAGAAGGGTTCCAGGTGCAGCTCTGCTGCGCGTGCAGCCACGCCCAGTTCGGCCAGGCCAAAGGTCTTCGCCGATCCGGCCAGGGTATGCAATTCCCGCAGCAGTCCCTGGAAGGTATCCGGCCCGGCCGTGCCGGACTCGATCAGCGCCCAGCGTGCATCGACTTCAGCCAATCGCGGCGGCAGCGAGTCGCGGTAGTCCTGGACCAGTGCGGCCATCTGCTGCTTGAAGGCATCCATGTTCATGTCGCAGCGCCCCTCAGACGGGCGGCAACCCCAGCACCGAGCGCACGGCCTTCATCAGCACGTCGACCTCGAAAGGCTTGGTGATGTAACCGTCGGCGCCCCCGGCCAGCCCCTTGAGCACCGCCTCGCGCGTGGACAGGCTGGTCAGCATCACCACCGGCACGCTGCGCAGGGCCGGGTGGCGGCGTATGGCGGCCAGGATGTCGAAACCATCGGCATCGGGCAGCATCACGTCGAGCAGCACCAGGCTGGGTATCGGTGGCCGGCGCAGTTCGGCGACGATCTGCTCACGATTGGCGGCAGTGCGGGCGTCGAATCCCTCCAGCATCAGGTAGGTGCGCAGCAGCTTGCTCAGGTGAGGCTCGTCCTCCACCACCAGGATGTTGAGCTTCTCCCCCTCGGCCAGCACGCGCTTGATGCCGGCGCTGCGTGCGATGCGCACGTAGTAGCCGATCTTCTGCAGGGAAGAGGCGCCTGCGACAGCCTCGCTACCGGCTGCGGCCAGCGCATCGGCGGAAGGTTCGGCACGGGCCGAAAAGAATCCGGTGAAATCGAGATTGTCGGACTGCGCATTCTGGGCATAGGTGATCAGGCCGCGCTGGAACAGCAGGGCGAGCAGGCCTTCCACCGCCTCGGCCTTGACCACTTTGAGGCGCTTGGTCAGCGCCTCCACCGTGGAGCGTCCGTCCACCAGCACCAGCAACTCCAGTTGCTCCGGGGGCAGCAACGTGCTCGATGCCTGCAGCTGCGAGACGCCCAGAGGGGTCAGGTCAAACACATCCTCCAGGCGAACACCCATCTTGTCCTTCATGCATCTCTCCGGATCAGACCCCGAGCTGGCGGGTAAATCAAGCACCCGGCAAGGATAAAGGATTTCAGCAGCCGCGGGCTGACTTGACGCACAGCACCGCCCGCAGCCGGCCCCGGTGCCCGGAGCCCCCGGCGCTCAGCTCAGGGAGGAAATGCCGTCCACCACGATGACTTTTTCCGTCACCAGACGGTCATACTCCGCCGCCATCCCGACATCGCCGAGGATGCTCTTCGCGTCCGATCCGGGCTTGGGTGCCGGACGTCCGACCACCAGGGGCGTACGCGACAGGCGCGGCGCCGGGCCGGTGGTGGTGACACGACCGACTTCGTCATGCTCACGCGTGAGTGACAGCCCGCGTGACTTCACCAGCGGGTCGTCCATCAGCGCATTGGAGTCGAGCAGGATGCGATAGGCACCGACGTCGGCCTTCTGCAGCGAGGCCACCAGTTCGTCCACGACCATGGTCTTGATGCGCTGCTCCAGCGCCTTCTCGATCTCCGCTTCCGGCTTGCCAGCCAGATCGCGGAATTCGGCGCTGCGGGCCAGCCCGCCATCCTTGGCGGCGAGGAACAGCCAGCCGTCCTTGCCTTCGTAGGCGCGATACAGCGGGCCAGTACCCAGGGCGTCCTGGCCGGCCGGCTCGTCCCATTTCTTTCCCGCGAAATCCTGCAGATAAGCTGACTGCAGCAGGGTCGCGGTATAGGCGAGCGCGCTGTCCACGTGCTGGCCCTTGCCGGTCTTGTTGCGATTGACCAGCGCGAGGGCTACGGCATACGCACCCAGCAGGCCGGTGCCATAGTCATTCACCGGATAGGGCGCCAGCGCCGGCTTGTCATACCCGCCATAACGCAACTGCATGCCGGAGATGGCCTGGGCGATCTGCTCGTGGCCGGGACGCAAGGCGTACGGCCCGAGCTGGCCGAAGGTGTTGAGCGACGCATAGACGATACCGGGCCGGCGCGCCTTGATCGCTTCATAGCCGATGCCCAGGGTGTCGGCCACGCCCTTTCTCATGTTCTGCAGCACCACATCGGCCTGGTCCACCAGCTTCCAGAATATCTCCAGGCCTTCCTTGGTCTTCAGGTCGAGCAGGATGGAACGCTTGGCGCGGTTGATGTCGTTGTGCGACTGCACCGGGTTGCGGTGCGGGCTGTCGATCTTGATCACGTCGGCGCCGAACTCGGCCAGCGTGCGGCCGCAGGTGGGGCCGGCCAGGATGATGCACAGGTCCAGCACCTTGATGCCCTGCAGGGCGCTCTTCAGTTCCTTCTCGCTGACCGCACCAGCGGCCTTGCGCGACCCCAACTCGGCGAGGATCTCGGCGCGATGCTGGTCGGGCTTGGGACGCGGCGAGCGCACTTCGCCCGGGGTGTCCGACAGGCGCGGTGAGATGCCTGGACCACGGAAGCGGCCCAGTTCCGGATCTTCAAAGTCGGCGATGATCTTCGACTCCAGGGCCTGCGGGTGCTTCAGCCACTCGGCGCTGGTGTTGCAGCTGCCGCCTTCGGTGCCGACACCTTCGCAAAAGGCTTCCCATTCCATGGCGGTCTTCTTGGTGAAGACCTCATCGAAGCGCTTGCCCAGTTCCTCGGCGCTGACGCCGGCGTCACGGTGCTCGGACAGGCCGATTTCCTTGATGAAGGCCTCGAAACGCTTGTTGCCATGCACGTACATGAACCAGCGATTGTCCCCGGTCGGCAGTTGCCGCGACCAGTTGAAATGCACCGGGGGCAGCTTGGCGTCGTGGTAACGCAGGCCGCGGCTGCCAATGGCGGTGAAGGTGGCATCGAAGAGCGGAATCTCGATGTGCTGGCCGACGCCGGAGCGTTCGCGCGCATGCACCGAGAAGGCCACGCTCACTGCGGCGAGGAAGGCGGCATAGGACGAGGAGAAGGGCAGCGCCGAATACACCGGGCGGGTGGCCGGGCCGTGGCGGCGCGGGGTGCCGGGGCGCTGGCTGAAGGCGCAGGTGGCGGCGCGCAGCACGCCCTCCCAGGCCTTGAGGCCGGCGCGCGGGTCATCGGAGCCGAAGCCGGGCAGGGCGCAATAGATGAGGCGCGGGTTGGCAGCACTCATGGCGGCATGGCCCAGGCCGAGGCGGTCCATCACGCCGGGGCGGAAGTTCTCCACCACCACATCGGCGGTGGCCACCAGTTGCTTGGCCGTGGCCAGGTCTTCGGGCTTCTTCAGGTCAAGCACGATGCTGCGCTTGCCGCGGTTCCAGGTGGCATTGGCCGGCGTGTTGTAACGCGGACCACCGGGTGGGTCGATGCGGATGACATCGGCGCCCTGGTCGGCGAGAAACATCGCCGCCATGGGGCCGGCAATGTACTGGCCGAAATCGATGACGCGTATGCCTTGCAGAGCTCCTGCCATGGGTATTCCTCCTTGATGGATTGCCCACCCGCATCGGCCGGTCTCCCGGTGACGGGGCGAGGTCTGTTGATCCTGTTTGTGTGCCGCGGTCCGCGCCGGCAAAGCCTGCGTGGCCCTCCGGTGCACCTGCGCGGCGCCCGGAATTTGATGCTGCTTCAGCTTACCACGTCGACTCCAGCACCTCGCCCAGCAGGTCCTTCTCGCGGATGAATTCGCGCTTGGGATCGGCGTTGAAGTTCTTCATGGAGTTGTCGAGAATGTAGGCCTTGCTGGAATGCGGAATGTCGATGTGCGACAGCCGGGTCGGCATGCCCAGTCCGCTGAAGATGCGCTCGAGTTCAGCGGCCAGGCGTTCGGGCGCGGTGTCCACCGCATCGCCTTCCTGCCACACGCCCAGCGCCGCCGCCATGCGGCACATCGCCTGTGGATCTCGATGGCCAAGCTTGCGCGCCACCATGGGCGTGAGCGCGGCGTTGGCCTCGCCCTGGCTGACCTGCTCGTGCTTGTTGAACAGGGCTGCGGCAAAGGCATACACCACCCGGCCCACCCAGTGGCGCACGCGTCCGCCACCGTCATCGACCTCGCGGTTCTGCAGAAAGGTGGCGATGCACAGGTCGATGCGCGGTGCCGGGTCGCTCGGGTCCTTGAGTCCGGCGAGCGCCCGTTGCGTCAGTTCGAACACCTGGCGGCGGTTCATGTCGGACAGTGGCGATGCGCTGGTGTAGCCCATGTTCATGACGGCGCGCCAGAAGATGGCGGCGGCGGTGGCCCGCATCATCGACTCGGGCGCGGTGAGCAGCGCATGGTTGTCCCAGAACAGCGCCACCGGGCGGGTCTTGGGATCGAAGAACTCGATGCGGTGGTCCACATCGGGGGAGATCATCGGCGAGCCGGCGCGGTTCTGCGCCGAGGTGGCTGCGGTGAGCACATTGATGATGGGCAGCTTGGGCGCCATCAGCTTCGGGCTGATCGCGGCATGCCCGTCTTCGGGATACTGCGTGCACAGGTCCTCCACGCGGCCCTTTTCGGCCAGCAGGATGGCGACGATGCGCGTGCCCTGCACCACGCTGCCCGCGCCGACCGCGATCAGCAGGTCGGCACCCACCTCGCGTGCGCGATCGCGCGCGGCGATCACGCTGCGCATGGGCGTGTCCTTGCCCATCTCGTCGTAGAGGCCGGCGCAGGCATCGCCCAGCAGCGCCTGGATGCGCTGGATCAAGTCGGTCTTTTGCGACACCGAGCGCCCGCAGATGATGAAGGCGCGCTTCGCCTTGTGGCGCTTCAGTTCGGCCGGCAGGCTGCCCAGGGCATCCTTGCCGCTGTACACGCGCACGGGATAACTGACGGCCCGGAAGTCGTGGCTGTAGGTGGTCATTGGCGCCTCCTTGAAGGTTGGCCGGCCGCCGCGCCGGTGGACGGGCAGCCGTTTTGGTATTGGCAATATGATCAATTATAGATGGTAGTCCTTACCATCATTGAACTACCAAGCTAATTATTATCAATGCATAGCACCCGTCAGGCCGGCTTGCCGCCTTTGCCGATCAGGGCGGTGATCTTGTCCATGTCAGGCGCCGTCTTGGTGTCCTTGAACTCGGCCAGGCGCCGGTAGATCTCCGCAGCACCATGGTGGAAGTCACCGGGCAAGCCCTGGTGCTCGAAGCTGGCGGCGATCTCCTCCATCTCCGCGATCCAGCGCCAGGCCTTGCGGGCAGCCTTCATCACCGCCTCGGAGTCCTTCACGGCCGAGGGCTTGGAGATTTTCCATTCGCTGATCAGGGCCTCCTCCACGCCCTCGGCTTTCGCCAGCGAGCGGATGTCGGCAAACAGGGCGGTGGAACCCTTGGTCCAGGCGGCATAGCACATCTTGAGCGCAGACGCGGCCCCCAGCGGACCGTCCAGCACGACCGTGCCCAGGTGCGTGCCGGCGAACAGCGCCGCAATGTCGGCCGCGCCAGGACCGGACAGGTACAGGCGCGAACTGATGTCGGGACCCGGCGGCGAACCGACGATGCCGCCATCGACCCAACTGGCACCGGCGGCACTCACGATGCTGCCCACTGCCTTCACCGTTTTCGGCGACACCGCATTGGCATCGACATACACGCCCTTGAAGCCCAGGGCGGCGACTTCGCGCGCCACATCGAGCACGGCATGCGGCGGGCAGACGGAGAACACGATCTCGGCCTGCGCCAGGGCTGCGGCGAGGCTGTCCGCCTCGATGAGGCCGGCCGCCTTGGCCCGCGCCCGTGTCGACTCGCTGCGCCCGGTGGAGACCCAGACGACCTTGTGGCCGGCATCGACCAGACGCGCGGCGACGCCGGAGCCCATTTCTCCCGGATGCAGCATGGCGATGGTTTTACCCATGAACGGTTTCCCTCTGTGTTGGTTGATTGTCTGGCGGATGCTCTGGCCCGGTGACGCCCCGGCCGGATGAAGGTTTGATCAAGGCGGGAATGTTAGCAGGCTGTTGAAAATCGATTCCCGGATGGTCCTTGATCAAATCATGCACGAGAGACTCCATAGGGAAGCGATTTTCAATCGCCCCTGATTCAGGGGGTCAAGGGGGATCGTATCCCCCTTTTTCAACACCCTGTCAGCGCCATTGGCCAGGGTCGGGGCGGCCAGGGCCGGAGAGGCCAGGCCACCATGAGATACTCGACGCTGCCCGGTCACACGCTGCCCGCCCTGCCGGCGCAGGCGAACAACACCAACGGAACCGCGTGGCTGCACTCAATTACCTGTACGTGCTGTCCTTCTTCACGGTCGTCATCGTGCGCGCCGGTCGGCTGCTGCTCGCCCTGTACGCGCTGCGCCTGGACGCCGAGCCCTTCACCGTGGGACTGCTGGCGGCGACCTTCTCCTTCCTGCCCATGACCATCAGCTACTGGGTCGGGCGCATCTCCGACCGCTTCGGCTCGCGCTGGCCCATGCTGTGGGGCATCGCCGGCGGCGGCATCGGCATCCTGGTGCCCTTTTTCTTCGAGAACATGGTGGCGCTGTTCATCGCGGCCATCCTCAACGGCTTCGCCTTTGCCTTCTACAACGTGGCGCTGCAGAACGCCATCGGCCTGGTGAGCACCGCGGAGAACCGCACGAAGAACTTCAGCAACTTCACCATGGTGGTGTCCATCGGCACCCTGGTCGGGCCGATGATGACGGGCTTCTCGGTGGACTGGACCGGCCATGTCCACACCTGCCTGTGGATCGCCCTGTTCACGCTCATCCCCATCGCCATGCTGGTGATCAGCGGCGGCATCCTGCCCCCGGGCAGCGGCAACAAGCAGAAGGAAGCCAGCGGCAACATGCTGGAAGTGCTGACCGACCCGGGCATGCGACGCACGCTGATCCTGAGCAGCCTGATGCAGACCGGCTTTGACCTGTTCAATTTCTACATGCCGGTGTACGCCCACAGCGTCGGGCTGTCAGCCTCGGCCACCGGGGTGCTGGCGGGCGTGTTCGCCATCGCCGGCTTCCTGGTGCGCATGATCCTCGACTGGCTGATCAAGCGCTTCACGGTGGAGACCGTGCTCAAGGGCGCCTTCATCCTGAGCGCCCTCGGGTGGTTCCTGGTGCCCTTCTTCACCGACATCCTGATGCTGTGCGTGATCAGCTTCGTGTTCGGTTTCGGCATCAGCATCGGCCAGCCCATCACGCTGTCACTGTCTTTCAGCAATGCCAAGGACGGGCGATCTGGCGAGGCCATGGGCGTGCGCCTCATGGTCAATCACGGCACGCGCGTGGTGGTGCCGCTGCTGTTCGGCACCATAGGCACGGCCTTCGGCGCCTTTCCGGTGTTCTGGATCAACGGGCTGATGCTGCTGTCGGGCCTGCTGCTCACGCGCAAGGGCAAACTGGTCGCACCGAAGGACTGATGAGGGACGGACTGAGGGACTGAGCAGCGCCCGGCGGGTCATGCGCCCGGATGGGGCTCCGCATCAATCACGGGCGCGAGGGCCGCGGCCAGCGCCAGCAGTTTCGCATCGGACAGGCGCGGACCGACCAGTTGCAAGCCCACCGGCAGACCCAGCACGCCGCGTCCGGCCGGAATGCCCACGCAGGGCACATGCAGCAGCGTCCACATGCGGTTGAAGATGGCATTGCCGGTGGTGTGCAAGCCCTTGGGCGCCTCACCTGGCGAAGCCGGGGTCAACACCACGTCCAGGTCGGCACCGAACAGCCGGTCGAATACCGGCCTTGCCGCATCGGCGGTGGCATAGGCCGCCAGCAGGGTTTCATTGCTGATCGCTTCGCGGTTCTCCACCTTGGCGCACAGGTCATCCGAAAGTTGCGACCGGGCGGTGACGTACTCCGGCATGAACGAGGCACCGCCCTCGCGGCTGGCGATGACATTCTGTGCCTGAGGCACGCCATCAAACGAAGCCGGCAGCACCAGTTCACTGACGCGTGCGCCGGCCGCGGCCAGCCGTGCGGCTGCCGCTTCGAGCGCCGCTTCGCCGGAAGGCTCGATGTGCTTCCACACCGGGCTGCGGCAGATGCCCACGCGCAGTCCCTGCACCGCCGGTGGCGTGCCCGCCGGCTTCAAACCCATGGCCTCGGCCATCAGGGCCAGATCAGCCACCGAGCGGCCATACCAGCCCACCGTGTCCAGCGTCGGCGAGGACATGCGCGCGCCTTCGCGGCTGACCAGGTTCCAGCTGGGCTTCATGGCATAGATGCCGGTGAAGGCGGCCGGACGGATCACCGAGCCGCCAGTCTGGGTACCAAAGGCCAGCGGCACCATGAAGTCGGCCACCGCCGCACCCGAGCCGGAGGAGGAGCCCCCCGGTGTGTGTGCCAGATTGTGCGGATTGCGCGTGAGCGCCTTGCGTCCGCTGGAGGCGAATTCCACCGTGTCGGTCTTGCCCAGGACCATTGCGCCACGGCCGCGGGCGATGGCCACGCAGGCGGCATCGCGCCCCACCTGCAGCCCGGCATAGATGGCCGAGTTCTGCGTGGTCGGGTAATCCGCCGTGTCGATGACGTCCTTCACGCCGATGGGCAGGCCGTGCAGCAGGCCGCGCGGCGGAGATTTATCCAGTTCGCGGGCGTCACGGAGCGCGCGCGCCGGATCCACATGCAGCCAGGCCCGCACCAGTGGATCACGCGCGGCAATGCGCTCCAGGCAGGAGCGCACCAGCGCCTCGCAGGAGAGCTTGCCCTCGCGTATCTGCAGGGCGGCTTGGGCAGCAGTCAGTTTGCAGGGTTCCATGCTTCAGGCCTTGGTTGATTGGAGATACCAGTCCATGATTTCGCTGCCGGTGGCAGCCCAGACCTTCGGATGTCGCATGATGTGGGCCAGCGCCTCGTCCAGCGCGCCGATGCGATACGGCTGGCCGATCAGCCAGGGATGGATGCTGATCAGCAGCATGCGGCCGCTCGTCTCGCCATCGGCATACATGCGGTCGAAGGCTTCGGTGACCATCTGCGTCCAGCGCCCGATGGGAATGCGCCGGCCGCGCTGGGTGTAGCTCTCGTCCAGGTCGAGCAGCGTGGGCAGCGACACCATGGTCCCGGCCTTGCCCTGCACCGGCACCTTCATGCGATAGGGCTGCTCGTCATTGGGCCAGTCGCAGACATACTCCACGCCCTGCTCGGCCAGCAGGCCGACGGTGCGCGTGGACTCGCCGTAATCCGAGCCTATCCAGCCGCGTGCCGGCCGGCCGGTGGCTTTTTCCACGGCGGCGAGGGAGGCACGGATGTAGTCGCGCTCTTCGGCCTCGGGCATCTTCTCGGTAATCA
Organism: Betaproteobacteria bacterium; assembly: GCA_947474715.1. GTDB lineage: Bacteria > Pseudomonadota > Gammaproteobacteria > Burkholderiales > SG8-39 > CAIYPG01. The sequence continues at coordinate 5,529 of CANJJT010000062.1, read as the reverse complement.
TGCGGGTGTAGGCGAGGCTGTGGCCGATGAACTCCCAGTGACGCCTCTGCGCCTCGCTGATGATGTAGGGGTAGCGTTCGGCCACCGCCGCATCCAGCGCCGCCGTGGCACGCATGCCATGGCGATCGAGCACCTTCATGACGCGGAACACGCCCACCCGGTTGCCGTATTCGATGGGCGTGGTCTCGTGCATGTCAGCCAGCTGCGGGAAAGGCCCGCGGCGTACGGCGCTCGGCGGTGCAATGCTGCCCGGGGGGCCCACCAGTTCGGCATATTCCAGATTGACGATGATGCCCACGGCGATGCGCGCATCCCCCGGCCAGCGCAAGGGCGGGCGCTCACTGATGGGCGACCAGTCATACCAGGGGTTGTCCATGCTGCGGGGTTGTCGGTTGGCCGGCATGTCAGAGCCCTCCCTTCATGGCCGGCTGCGCCAGGCGCACGACTTCCGCATCGTAGTAATGCGTGTAGTAGTGTTCGGCGATGTTCTCGGCCGTGGTGATCCACACGTCCTTGAAGGAACGCAGATAGGCGAAGATTTCGGCCAGGTACTTGATGCGGTGCGGCTGGCCGATCAGGTAGGGGTGCAGGGCGATGCACATCACCTGGCCGCTGAGCGCGCCCTCTTCATAGAGCACATCGAACTGGCGCTTGCAGATCTCGACGAAATAATCCCCTTCCCAGGCGGCGCCCTGGAACAGCAGCGAGTCATTCAGCTCGCGTGAATAGGGCACATTGATCAAGCGGCCCTGCTTCACCTTCACCGGAAAAGGCTGGTCGTCGACGAACCAGTCGGTGCTGTAGGTGAGTCCTGCCTCGGCCATCAGGTCGGGGGTGTTGACCGTGGCGGTGAAGGCCGGCCCCAGCATGCCCTTCAGCTGGCGGCCGGTATGCCGTTTCAGCGTCTCGATGCAGTCGCGGTAGAAGGCACGCTCCTCCTCGATGGACAGGCCGAACAGCTGGCGCGTGTTGTAGATGCCGTGGCTCATCAGCTCCCAGTCGCGCTTCACCATGGCATCGCGGATTTCCGGGAAATGGTCCAGCACCGCCAGGTTGAGCGAAATGGTCGCCGGCATCTTGTACTGGTCGAACACTTCCAGCATGCGCCAGAAGCCGATGCGGTTGCCGTAATCCCGATAGCCGTAATGCATCACGTCCGGATGGGGCACCCGTGGCCAGGGATTCTTGTGCGGCGTCGGCGCCGGGAGGTACTCGTAGTACTCGATGTTGGGGGCGAACCACAGCGCGACGCGCGCATTGCCCGGCCAGCGGATAGGCGGCCGCAGCGGCGCGGCCGAGTAGGTGATGAACTGCTCCAGGGTTGGCTGGGTTGGCTGGATCGGCTGCATGCAGGCCTCCGGTGTCAGTTCTCGAGCTTGATGTTGGCCGACTTGATCACCCCGGCAAACCGGGCGATGTCGTTGCGGATCAGCGCCGCAGCCTGGTCAGGCGTGGAAATGAAGGGCTCCAGCCCCTGTTTCACCAGGAATTCGCTGACATCACGCTGGCCGAGGATGCGCGCCACGTCGCCGGATATCTTGTCGATGACCGGACGCGGCGTGCCTGCCGGTGCGGCAATGCCGACCCAGTTCTTTGCGTCCATGCCGGAGAGCCCGCCTTCGGTGAAGGTGGGCACGTCGGGCAGGGTCGGCAGGCGGCGCGCACCGGAAATACCCAGGGCCTTGACCTTGCCGCCGCCCAGCAGCGGAAACACGTAGATGGGGCTGGCAAAGGACAGTTCGACCCGCCCGCTGATGACATCGGCCATGGCCGGCTGTATGCCCTTGTAGCTGATGTGCTGCAGCTTGACCCCGGCCGCCACCGCGAACAGTTCACCCGCCAGGTGATTGATGGTGCCGGTGCCGGCAGAGCCGTAGTTGATCTGGCCCGGTTTCGCTTTGGCCTGCGCAATGAGTTCCTTCAGGCTATTGGCCGGCAGACCGGGCGAGGCCACCAGCACGATTTCGTTGCTGGCGATGGTGGCCACCGCGGCGAAGTCCTTCACTGCATCGTAGGGCGTGGGCATCAGACTGGGAATGATGGTGTGCGCGATGGTGGTGAGGAAGAGGGTGTAGCCATCGGGCGGGGACTTCACCAGTGCCTCGGATCCGATGATGGTGTTGCCACCCGGCCGGTTGTCCACCAGCACCTGCTGGCTCCAGGTGTCGGAAAGCTTGTTGCCGATAAAGCGCGCCGACAGGTCCGCCACGCCGCCCGGCGTGTAGGGAACGATGAAGCGTACCGGTTTGGCGGGATAGGCCTGGGATTGCGCCTGCGACCAGGCGAGCGATGCGCACACAGCGAACGTGGCTGCCAGGACCGCACGGCCACGCGGGAAAGGACGGACATTCATGACGGACTCCCTGGTAAGGACGGAAAGACCACACCCTCCGTGTCACGGAGCCAGCCCCGCGGGCAGTACAAGCCTGGGAGGGCACGGCCATGACCGGACATCTGCAAGGCCGTCATTTTAAGGCTACGGGCGGCGCACCTGCGCAGGCCGGGCGCAGCGGCCGCAAGGCAGGCACCTGCGGCAGCATCAGCCGCCCGCCGATGGCCGGCCTGGCCGGGGACATCCCGGCATGCGCCATGGCAAGGGGCAGCCCGGCTGGCCAGCGCGGCTCAGCGGCGGCCCCATGGTCCGTGCGGCCGCTATGCCGGGCCTATTCGGCGACGATGTTCTGTTCCTTCACCAGCTTGCGCCAGACGCCTTCCTCGTAGATCAGGCGCTTGCGGAATTCATCAGGATTGAGCCCGACCGGCACAGTGCCTTGTGACTCCCACACCGCCATGGCCTTGGGCAGGCGTATGGCCTTGTTCAATCCCTGGTAGAGCTTGTCGACGATGTCCCGCGGCGTGGCGCCGGTGGTGACGATGCCCACCCAGCTGGGGTAGTTGTAGCCGGCGTAGGCGGGGCCTTCCTCCTCGACGGTGCGCAGGTCCGGCGCAATCGGCGTGCGCTCGTTGGTGATGATGCCGATCGCGCGCAGCTTGCCGGTCTTCATCTGCGGCAACGCCGACACCATGCCCTTGGGCGAGGAGTCGATACGCCCGGCGATCAGGTCGAGTTCGGCAGCCGACGATCCCTTGTAGTGCACGAAGGTCAGCTTGATGTTGGCGACGCTTGCCAGCCATTCGCCGGACATGTGCAGCGCGCCGCCCGCTCCCACCGTGCTCCAGGTCACCTTGCCGGGATTGGCGCGCGCATGCGCGATGTATTCCTTCAGGTTGCTGGCCGGAAAGGACGGATGCACCGCCAGCACGAATACCCGCCGCGTGGTCTGTATCACCGGCGTGAGGTCTTTCAGGTAGTCGTAGGGGATGTCCTTGCGTATCGCCGGCAGGATGGCCACCGTGGCCGGCACATAGGCAAAGGTGTGACCGTCGGGCGCCTGCTTGGCGACGAAGCTGTTGGCGATCATGCCGCTCGCACCGGGCTTGTAGTCGATCAGAAAAGTCATGCCCTTGAAGATCTCGGGCAGGTTGTCCTGGTAGACGCGCGCCTCGTGATCCGATGTGGAACCCGGTGTGTAGGGCATCACCATGGTAATGGGCTTCCAGGGATATTTGGCCGCATTCTGGGCCTGTGCCAGCGGGGTCATGGCCACCCACTGGGCCACGCCGGCCAGCGATGCAAGAGATGCAAAGGCAAGTCGCTTCAGGGTCTGCATGTTCGGTTTTCCTCCATTGATTCAGTGGATCCCTCTGTTGCCACCTGCCGCACCTGGAGACCCGCCGGGGATGGCGGTTCTGCGGCGCAGTCTTGAGTGAATCGGCAACACGGGCATGATGTCATGCAGCGCAAGGCATCACAACTGGCTGTCACGCCGACCTTGCGCGGACGTAAATGCGAATGAGGGTGCGAGGGCTGGAGTGGGGGTGTCAGCCCGGCTGGGGGCGCGCACCCGCGCGCTCCCGTGCCATGCGCTCGGTCGGGCGGGTGTTCATGGTCATCTGCAGGCCGCCGGCGATGAGGCCGATGGCCACGGCAATTTTCCAGGCCAGGTCGTAGCTCCCCAGCCAAGCGTAGGCGAGTCCGCCGCCCCAGGCGCCGACAAAGGAACCGAACTGGTGGCTGAAGAAGGCGATGCCCGAGAGCGTCGCCATGTAGCGCAGGCCGAACAAGTGCACCACCAGGCCGCTCACCAGCGGCACCACCCCCAGCCAGAGCATGCCCATGGCCGCGGCAAACACCACGGTGTTGAAGGGCGTGGGCACCGAGACGAAATAGGCAATGATGATGAGCGAGCGCAGGATGTAGATGCCGCCCAGCAGCAGGTGGCGCGGATAGCGCCCGCCCAGCCAACCGGCAAGATAGGAACCGAACACATTGAACAAGCCGATGGCGGCCAGCGCCGTGGCCCCCACGCCCGGATCGATGCCGCAGATCGCCAGGTAGTTCGGCAGGTGCGTGGTGATAAAAACCAGCTGCAGCCCGCAGACGAAATAGGCGACCGCCATGATCACGTAGCCCGAATGCCCGGCCGCTTCACGCAGGGCCTGCGGAATGGACTGCGGCGGTCCGGCCGTCTCCACTTCGAGTTTGTCGGCACCGCCGGCCATGAAAGCGGCAGGCAGCATCACGGCAGTGAGGCCGAGAAAAGCGACCATGGCCAGTTGCCAGCCGCCGGAGGCGATCAGGGACTGCGCCAGCGGCGACGCAAAGGTGAGGCCGAGCGAGCCGATGGCCGAGACGCTGCCCATGGCGACGCTGCGCCGGGCGGGCGACACCGTGCGTGCCGCAACATTCATGGCCAGATTGAGTCCGGTGCAGGACATGGCCAGACCCATGCAGATGCCGGCACCCAGGGTGAACATGAGCGGCGATTGCGCGGTGACCGCCAGCAACAGCCCCAGCGCATAGACGATGACACCGGTGACGGCAACAAAGCGCGCGCCGATGCGGTCGACCAGCATGCCGGCGAACGGCTGGGTGGCGCCCCACAGGATGTTCTGGATGGCGATGGCCAGGGAGAAATCCGCCGCCGTCAATCCGACATCGCGCACCACATGCGGCTGGAACAGCCCCATGCTCTGGCGCATCCCCATGGACAGGGTGAGCATCAGGCCGGCCCCGAGCAGGATGCCCCAGACCTGACCGCGGGAAAGATCGGAAGCCTTCATGGGAGCACCGTATTTATGATCATTTACGGACTGTCATCAACGTGATTATTAGCCAATATGACAAATTGTCATCACAGGTCATGCGCCTATTGCCGCCCCACCTGCTGGTGGCATGGGTCAGGTGACGCCATGCCGGTTGCCAGTGTAGCGGAGGCGGCAGGCTGACCTTACCGCGCGTCGACACCACAGGAGGCGGGGCGGTAAGTTCGGCATGGCTGCCGGTGCTTACCCCCTTGTCAAAGGTTCTTCGTCGAATTCCGGGGAGACGTGGCTGCGGCGTGGTTTACCCCCTTGTCAAAGGTTCTTCGTCGAATTCCGGGGAAAGGTCTGGCGCCTGCCAAATCTGTTTTTAGTACCTGGATAACAATCGACTCATATCTGCAAGCAGGGATAATTCACTACTGT
>CANJJT010000061.1:0-23381 GCA_947474715.1 Betaproteobacteria bacterium | reverse complement strand
CTCCCCTGAGTCAGGGCGCCTGACGGCAATTCCGTCAGGCGCTCTAAGCCAAGACCTTACCCCTCCACCGTCACGCCTTTCCAGAACGCGATGTGGTCCTTGATGTTCTTCGCGGCAGGCTTGGGGTTGGGGTAGTACCAGGCCGCATCCGGGTTGAGTTGGCCATTCACCATCACGTCGTAGTAATTGGCCGTGCCCTTCCACGGACAGACCGTGTGCGTGACGCTCGGGCGGAAGTACTCGTGGCGTATCGTTCCCGGCGGAAAGTAGGTATTGCCCTCCACCGTCTCGAACTGCTCGCTCTCGGCAAGGACGGCGCCGTTCCATAGGGCCTTGGGCATGCGGGTCTTCCAGGGTGTACGCGATCAGCCATTGTGCGCCTCCCGGCCGGCAACGCACACCCTGTGACTGAAAAAGCTCAGAGCGTGGAGACCTTGCCGTCTTCCATCTCGATTTTCAGCGCGATCTGCGCCATGCCCAGACTGGTGTAGTAGCAGCAGGTCAGCACCAGGTCCACCACGCCCTTGGTGCCCAGCAGTTTCTGCGCGGCGGCGAACTGCTCGTCGCTCACATTCTTGTCCCGCAGCAACTGCAGCACGAACTTCGCCACCACCTGCTCGCGCTCGTTGAGGCCTGCGGGCGCCTTGTGGGTGCGCACCGCCTCGATCACCGCCTTGCTCACGCCCGCCTTCTCGGCAATCGCCGCATGCGCCGTCCACTCGATGTGGCTGTTCCATTCCCGCGCGGCAATGATGATGGCCAGTTCCTTCAGGTCCTCCGGCAGCGCGCTGTGAAAGCGCAACTGCGTGCCCATGGAGGTCAGGTGGCTGGTGGCCTGTGGGCTGTTGAGCAGGGCGCGAAACTGGAAACCGACTTTCGGCGCATTGCGGTCGCTGCGGATGCGCTCGTAGATGGCCTGGCCTTCCGGGTCCAGACTTTCCCTGTCGACGAACGGGACGCGTGCCATGGTGATCTCCTCCTGTGATTGTGAAAGGAGTGGATGATAGGACGAAATGACCTGACGAAACATCAGCGCCGGCCGGCTGCAGCACGACGCCGATTCCGATGCAGTAAGATGCCATTCGGTCAAAGATGCGCATCCGCATGACAAGCGCACGCACCCGGCCAGTACAGCGTACACCGCACCGCCCACAGGAGGAATCACCATGCCATTCTTCGAACGAGGCAGCACCCGCATCCACTACGAGGACGTCGGCTCCGGCCACCCCATGCTCATCATCCCCGGTGGCGGGCTGAACTCGAAAATCGGCTTCTACACCTCGACCGCCCCCTTCCACGCCAGCAATGAATTCAAGTCCGGCTATCGCTGCATCACGCCGGACCTGCGCAATGCGCCCGAGGGCCAATCGAGCGGCCCTCTGGAAGTGGACCGGCCGTGGGACTCGCACACCGACGACCAGCTGGCGCTGATGGACCACCTGGGCATCGACCGCTTCCTGGTCATGGGCTTCTGCATCGGCGGCCCCTTCATCTGGAACCTGCTCAAGCGCGCGCCTGATCGCATCATCGCCGCGGTGATCTCGCAGCCCAGCGGCGTGCGCCCCGAGGCGCCACGCATGTCCTACGACAACAACCTGAAGGGCTGGGGCCCGCAGATCTGCGCCATGCGCCCGGAACTCACCATGGAAATGGTGGAGCAATTCCTGCGCAACATGTACCTGGACAAGGACTTCGTCTACACCGTGCCGCGCGATTTCGTGCGCGGCTGCCAGACGCCGGTGCTGGTGATGCCCGATGACGTGCCGGCACACCCCTACGTGGTGGCCATGGAGTCGGCCCGCCTCGCGCCGAACGCCGAGGTCTGCCTGTATCCCTGGAAGGACACGAAGGAGAACATCCAGCTGGCGCTGCGGCATGTCAGGACCTTCCTGAAAGCCAACCAGCCGGCGTGAGCCTGCACGCTTCGGGCCCCGGGCCTGCGCCGGCAACAACACCCCATGCCACATGAATAGGAGGAACAAGCATGCCGTTCTACGAAAAAGGCGCTGTCCGCATCCACTATGAGGAGGCCGGCTCAGGCTTCCCCTTGTTCATCATTCCCGGCGGGGGCCTGAATGCCAGCATCGCCAAGCTCGGCGACAGCCACCCCTTCAATCCCATGGTGGAATTCAGCAGCGACTTCCGCTGCATCGCCTTCGACCTGCGCAATGCCAATGGCGGCCAGTCCACCGGACCGCTGGAAGTCGACCGCCCCTGGGAAGCCCATGCCGAGGACATGATCGGGCTGCTCGATCACCTGCGCATCGACCGATGCATGGTGATGGGCTTTTGCATTGGCAATCCGCTGTTGTGGAACCTGATCAAGCACGCGCCCGGGCGTGTCGTTGCCGCGGTGTCGGCGCAGCCCAGCGGCTTTCGCGCCGACCTGCCCGACCATTTCTACAAGACGAACACCGCCAAGTGGGGCCCGGCGCTGTGCGCCAACCGGCCCGACATCACCGCGGACATGGTCGACAGATATCTGAAGAGGATGTACCTGGCCAATCCCGACTTCGTGTTTTCCGTGTCGCGGGATTTCGTGCGCAACTGCCAGATTCCGCTGCTGGTGATGCCCGACGACACCGATTCACATGTGTACACCGTGGCCATGGAAATGGTGCACCTCGCGCCCAACGCGCAAGTCAGCCTGTTCCCCTGGAAGGACACCAGGGAGAACACCCGGCTGGCGGTGCGGCATGCGCGCACCTTCCTCAAGGCCAACCGGCCGGCCGCCTGAGGCGAACGGCGGCACGGCACAACCGACGCCGGCAGGGGCTCCAGTCCCCACCGGCTTACTAAAGCTCCAGGAGGAAACATGAAATTTCATCAAGGCCGCGCCCGGAATGCGGCACTGGCTGGGGTGCTCGCGGGCACACTGGTCGCCTCGGCCGTGGCCCAGGCCCAGGCCAATGTCGATGCCTACCCATCACGCCCGGTCACCATCGTGATTGCGCTGGCCGCGGGCGGTCCTGCCGATGTGGAGACACGCCTCTACACCGCCAAGCTCGCCCCCCTGCTCGGCCAAAGCTTCGTCATCGACTTCAAACCGGGTGGCGGCGGCTCCATCGGTGTGGGCCAAGTGGCCAAGGCGGCTGCCGACGGCTACACGCTGCTGCACGTGGATGGCAACTTCCCCTCCTACAAGCCGCTGTACAAGGACCTGCCCTTCGACACCGAGCGGGACTTCGCGCCGGTGACGCTGATGAGCCTGAAACACTTCGTGATGGTGGTCCCCGCCACCTCGAAGCTCAACACCATGGGCGACTACATCAGTTATGCCAAGGCCAATCCGGGCAGGCTCAATTTCTCCACCACCGGCGCCGGCGGCTCGACGCACCTGGCAGGTGCAGCCCTGCACAACATGACCGGGACCCAGGTCACCTTCGTGCACTACAAGGGTTCCTCGCAGGTGCTGCCCGACCTGATGTCCGGGCGCCTCGACGTGGTGCCGCTGGCGCTGCAGCCGGCGCTGCCGCTGCTCAAGTCGGGTAAGGTGCGCGCCCTCGGCATCATGGGCCAGCAACGCTCGCCGCTCATCCCCGGCGTGGCCACGATCAGCGAGCAGGGCATCAAGGGCTACACCTTCGAGAGCTGGATCGGCTTTGCCGCACCGGCCGCCACCCCGGCCGGCATCGTCAACAAGCTCAATGAGGCTTTCGTGAAGGTGGTGCGCATGCCGGACATCGTCGCGGCGCTGGAAGCCCAGGGCAGCGTGCCGGTGGGCAACAGCCCGGCCCAGTACCGCCAGATGCTGCTGGCGGAAATCGAGCGGCGTGTGAAGGTGGTGCGGGACAGCAATATCCAGCTGGAGAACTGAGCCGCAGCGCTCGGGCGCCCCGGGTCATTCCGGGGCACATCAAGCACCTCACGCATCGCGCGTATAGCCACCCGGACCAGGAGAACCCCATGCCGTTCTTTCAAAAGGGTGATGTCCGCATCCACTACGAAGAGGCCGGCTCGGGCTTTCCGCTCTTCATCATCTACGGCGGCGGGTTGAATTCCTGCGTTTCCTATCCGGCCGGCCCCTTCGATGCCGTGGCGCAGTTCAGCACGGAGTACCGCTGCATCTCCATGGACCTGCGCAATGCCAATGGCGGCCAGTCCACCGGGCCGCTGGCTTTCGACCACCCCTGGGATGCGCATACCGATGACCAGCTTGCCCTGCTCGACCACCTCGGCGTCGACCGTTTCCTGGTCATGGGCTTTTGCATCGGCAATCCGCTGATCTGGAATCTGCAAAAGCGCGCCCCCGGGCGCATCGTCGCTGCGGTGGCGGCACAACCCAGCGGCATCGACCCTGCCGATCCGGACTTCTTCTACAAGAACAACATGGCCAAATGGGTGCCGGGGCTGCTCGCCAGCCGGCCGGACATCAGTCTGCAGATGGTCGAGCGCTACCTGCACCGCATGTATGACGGCGTGCAGTTCGTGCTCACGGTGTCGCGAGATTTCGTGCGCCATTGCCAGACGCCGCTGCTGGTGCTGCCCGACAACGTGCCGGCCCACCCCTACGCCACAGCCATGGAGATGGTGCACCTGGCCCCCGAGGCGCAGGTCAGCCTCTACCCGTGGAAGGACTCGCAGCAGAACATCGCCCTGGCGCTGCGGCATGTGCGCACTTTCCTGCGGGCCCACTCGCCGCGGCATTGAAGGGGTTCTTCACCGATTTCCGGGAACGACGAGGTTTACCCCCTTGTCAAAGGGGGCCGACTGGCCGCAGGCCAGCGGGGGGATTTTGGCCAGCTGGGTTCAGCTATCGCCTGGGCCTCATGTTTCCGTGAACGCTCAATATCGGAGTTGCTTTGCAGGCAAGCTATTGCCGCCGGATTGCATCCAGAGCATCAACCTGGGAATGGTTCGAGCACTGCAAGTGCAGCGGGAGAAAATCCCCCCGCTCGTTCGCTGCGCTCACGAGTCGGCCCCCTTTGACAAGGGGGTAAACCGCGCCGCAGCCACGTCTCCCCGGAATTTGACGAAGAACCTTTGACAAGGGGGTTAACACCGGCAGCCATGCCGAACTTACCGCGCCTTCTTCCCCGGAAATCGGTGAACCATTGAAGGGGGCATCTCTGTCCCCGACATAAGATTCAGGCCGCACCGCCTGCAACGACCTCCTTCTGGAAAATTCGCTACATTATAATCAATTTCATACACCATATCCCTTTTTCATTAGCCAAACGAAGTAATTGTTATCGACTAACCAGAGCCTCATAAACGCCCCACCTCTGCTCCCCGCGCCTGCTGAACTCCAGGCTAAGCGCCGCGGGAAGTTAAACTACGGGCTTGAACACCTCTTTGTCCGGAACATCGTGAGCAGTCCCCAGGAATCCGCCGGCCGATCGCGCACGCCCTCACGCACCCTCCTGGGCACGCCCAAACTGCCGGCGCGCTACGCCGCACTGGTGATGCCGCTGCTGCTGTCGCTGCTCATGACCTTCGTGGTGTCCCTGATCAGCACCCTGCGCAGCATCGGCCTGGCGCCGGATTTCCCGATGATCTGGCTGAGCGCCTGGGGCCTGTCCTGGCTGGTGGCCTTTCCTACCTTGCTGTTGGTACTGCCCCTGGTGCGCCGGCTTACGGCTGCCCTGGTGGAGGGGCCCTGAACATGGTTCGCAAGCCTCCCGCTGGCACGCAAGTTGCGCCTGCCCATGGCATGACAGGCCTGCCTTCCATGCTGAGCGTCCTCATCGTCGATGACTCGCCCGAACGGGCGGAAATCCTGCGCACTGCGCTGGAGCAGGCCGGCTATCAGGTGGCCGCCGCGCTGGAATCGCCGCTGGCGCTGCTCAAGGCGGTGGACAGCGTCAAGCCGGACATCATCATCATCGACACCGAATCGCCCTCGCGCGACGTGCTGGAGCACGTGGTCATCGTCAGCCGCGACCAGCCCCGGCCCATCGTCATGTTCTCCAGCGACGATGCGCCGGAATCCATCCGCGATGCAGTGCGCGCCGGCGTCTCCGCCTACATCGTCGACGGCCTGTCCGGGGCGCGGGTGAAATCCATCGTCGACGTGGCGGTGGCGCGCTTCGAGGAATACCAGCGCGTGCTGGGCGAACTGGCCGAGGCCAACCTCAAGTTGTCCGAGCGCAAGCTGGTGGACCGCGCCAAGGGCATCCTGATGAAGAACCGCGGCCTCAACGAGGAAGAGGCCTATCACGCCTTGCGCAAGCTGGCGATGAGCAGCAAGAAACGCATGGGCGACGTGGCCCAGAGCGTCATCGACACGGCCGACCTGTTCCGCGCCTGAATCCGGCCGGCTGAATCCTGTCGGCTGAATGCCCTTGAGCGGGCTCCCCCGCCTGAACCATCGCACACGCGCACCGCGCCGTGCCGGTGCGGGGCTCACAATGGTGCACCGCAACAGTGCGCTGAGGCGGGCTGCCCCACCCTACCACCCACTTGCTTCACCCATCAATGAATCAATGACTTGTACCCATGCCACGGCGCTGCACGGCCCTGGCACAAGCCTTGCGATATAAATCTCCGAAGCCAATGACGGCCTCAATGTGAACAACGGCGTTCACCAGTGCATGAGAGGGGGAGTGATCCCTTTCGCGTGCAGCGGTGAACGCCTTTTTTGTTTTCTGGAGATCGAAATGGATGACACCAAACTGCCTGCAGCACTCGATGCTTCCACGCCTGCCGCCGATAACAGCGCTTCACCCCGGCGCAGTTTCCTCAAACAAGCCGCCACGGTGGGAATCATGAGCCTGGTACCCGATGCAGTCCGCAATGCCGCCTGGGCCGCCGGCTCCGACGCTCCCGAGAAGAAGGAAATCAAGATCGGCTTCATCCCCCTCACCGACTGCTCCTCGGTGGTGATGGCCAATGTGATGGAGTTCGACAAGAAGTACGGCATCAAGATCATCCCGACCAAGGAGGCCTCCTGGGCCGGCGTGCGCGACAAGCTGGTCAACGGCGAACTGGATGCCGCCCACGTGCTCTACGGCCTGATCTACGGCGTGCAGATGGGCATCGGCGGCCCGAAGAAGGACATGAACATCCTGATGAGCCTGAACCACAACGGCCAGGCCATCACGCTCTCGCGCAAGCTCTTCGACAAGGGCGTGAAGGATGGCGCCAGCCTGTCTGCGCTGATCAAGAAGGAAAAGGCCGAATACACCTTCGCCCAGACCTTCCCCACCGGCACCCACGCCATGTGGCTGTACTACTGGCTGGCCACCTACGGCATCGACCCATTCAAGGAAGTCAAGACCATCGTGGTGCCGCCGCCGCAGATGGTGGCCAACATGCGCGTGGGCAACATGGACGGTTTCTGCGTGGGCGAGCCCTGGGGCAACCGCGCCATCATGGACAAGATCGGCTTCACCGGCGTCACCACCCAGGCCATCTGGAAGGACCACCCCGAAAAGGTGCTGGGCACCACCGCCGAATTCACCAAGAAATACCCCAACACCGCACGTGCCATGACCGCCGCCATCATCGAGGCCGGCAAGTGGATAGACGCCTCGCTCTCCAACCGCCAGAAGACTGCGGAAACGGTGGCTGACCGCGCCTATGTCAACACCGACAAGGACGTCATCCTCGAGCGCATGCTGGGCCGCTACAGCGATGGCATCGGCAAGACCTGGGACGACCCGGATGCCATGAAGTTCTACAACGATGGCTACGTCACCTACCCCTTCCTGTCGGATGGCATGTGGTTCCTCACCCAGCACCGCCGCTGGGGCCTGCTCAAGGACGATGTGGATTACCTCGGCGTGGCCAAGCAGGTCAACCGCCTGGACATCTACAAGCAGGCCGCCGACCTGACCAAGACACCCATCCCGAAGAGCACCCTGCGCACGGTGAAGATGATCGACGGCACGGTCTGGGACGGCAAGGACCCGAAGAAGTACGCGGCGTCTTTCAAGATCAAGGCCTGATTCCAGGACGGACCACCCCCACCGGAGCCTTCCATGACCGCAGTCAACCGGATCGACAACATGCCTGACATTGCAGCCACTGCCACCTCCGCAGTCACCGCGGCGGCCGCCACCCTCCCGGTGGCGGCCAACGAGGCGAAGAACTCCGTCACGGCGACGCCTCGCCGCGCCCGCATGCCCATCGGCGACAACGGCAAGCCGCTCTACGTGCGCACCCGCGCACCGGAGTGGCTGGTGCGTGGCTTTGCCTGCCTGTGCGGCATCCTGCTGTTTCTGGCGATGTGGCAAATGCTGGCGAAGCTGGGCGGGCGCCTGCCCGATCCGGCCTCCACCTTCGATGCCGCAGTGAAAGTGTTCGGTGACCCGTTCTACCGCAAGGGCCCCAACGACCAGGGCATCGGCTGGAACGTGCTCAACTCGCTGGGACGCGTCGGCATCGGCTTCGGCGCGGCAGCGCTGGTGGGCATCCCGCTGGGCTTCATGCTCGGGCGCTTCCGTTTCCTCTCGGACATGGCCGCGCCCATCATCTCCATGCTGCGTCCGGTGTCGCCGCTGGCCTGGCTGCCCATCGGCCTGCTGGTGTTCAAGGCCGCCAACCCGGCGGCCATCTACGTCATCTTCATCTCCAGCATCTGGCCCATGATCATCAACACCGCAGTGGGTGTGCGCCAGGTGCCGCAGGACTACATGAACGTGGCGCGGGTGCTGAAGCTCTCCGAATGGAAGATCTTCACCAAGATCCTCTTCCCGGCCGTGCTGCCCTACATGATGACCGGCGTGCGCCTGTCCATCGGCGTGGCCTGGCTGGTGATCGTCGCCGCAGAAATGCTGACCGGCGGCGTCGGCATCGGCTTCTGGGTGTGGGACGAGTGGAACAACCTCAATGTCCAGCACATCATCATCGCCATCTTCACCGTCGGCATCGTCGGCCTCACCCTGGAGCAGTTGCTGATCCTGGCAGCCCGGCGCTTCAGCTACGAAAACCGTTGAGTTGGACGAGTGAAACCTGCAACGAAAAAATCGTCGCGGGTCCTCCTCCTCACGCCTCACCCCTCACGCCTCACTTCCCACACTTCCACGCCTTGAAGGAAGCAACATGGACAAATACCTGCAGATCGAAAACATCGCCATGGTGTTCGAGACCAAGAAGGGTCCGTTCCCTGCGCTGCAAGACATCAACCTGGAAATCCGCCAGGGTGAATTCGTCTCGCTGATCGGGCACTCCGGCTGTGGCAAATCCACGCTGCTCAACCTGATCGCCGGACTCACCACCCCCACCGGCGGCGCCATGATCCTGGCCGGACGCGAGATATCAGGCCCCGGCCCGGACCGCGGCGTGGTGTTCCAGAACCACTCGCTGCTGCCCTGGCTCACCTGTTTCGACAATGTCTACCTGGCGGTGGAGCGGGTGTTCTCCGCAAGCGAGAAGAAGCCGGCGATGAAGGCACGCACCCATGCCGCCCTCGAGATGGTCGGCCTGGGGCACGCCGAGCAGAAGTTCCCGCATGAAATCTCCGGCGGCATGAAGCAGCGCGTGGGCATCGCCCGGGCGCTGTCCATGCAGCCCAAGGTGCTGCTGATGGACGAGCCCTTCGGTGCGCTGGATGCGCTGACGCGCGCGCGGCTTCAGGACGAGCTCACCCGCATCGTCGCCGACACCGGCAGCACCGTGGTGATGGTGACGCACGATGTCGACGAGGCCGTGCTGCTGTCCGACCGCGTGGTAATGATGACCAACGGCCCCTCGGCCACCATCGGCGAAATTCTCGAGATCGACCTGCCCCGCCCGCGCGAACGCCTGGCCCTGGCCAGCCATCCGCGCTACATGGCGCTGCGCTCCAGCGTGCTGCAGTTCCTCTACCAGAAGCAGATGAAGGTGGCGGCCTGAGCCCCCGCTCCGGCCAGTCCCAACTGACGATCTGACAGAGCCCAAGGCGCCCCTTCCACCATGCCCGAGGTCAAATCCACCTGCTGTTACTGCGGCGTCGGCTGCGGGGTCCTCATCGAACATGATGGCGCGCGCATCACCGGCGTTCGCGGCGATCCTGACCATCCGGCCAATTTCGGTCGCCTCTGCACCAAGGGTGCCACGCTGCACCTCTCGGCCGGCACCGCAGGCCGCGTGCGGCATCCGGAACTGCGCCGCAGCCGCGATGAAGCACGCACCCGCGCCAGCTGGGATGAGGTGCTGGACCACACCGCCGAACGCTTCGCCGCCATCATCCGCGAGCATGGCCCGGACGCGGTGGCCTTCTACATCTCAGGCCAGCTGCTGACCGAGGATTACTACGTCTTCAACAAGCTCGCCAAGGGCCTGATCGGCACCAACAACGTCGACACCAATTCGCGCCTGTGCATGTCCTCGGCGGTGGCGGGCTACAAGGCCACCCTCGGCGCCGATGCCCCGCCCGCCTGCTACGAGGACATCGACCACGCAGGATGCCTGTTCATCTCCGGCTCCAACACCGCCTACGCCCACCCGGTGCTGTACCGCCGCATCGAGGCGGCACGGCTGAAGCATCCACAGATGAAGATGATCGTGGTCGATCCGCGCCGCACCGACACCGCGCGCGATGCCGACCTGCACCTGCCCATCCTGCCCGGCACCGATGTCGCGCTGTGCAACGGCATGCTGCACGTCATGGTCTGGGAAGGCCTGTGCGATCAAGCCTGGATCAACGCCCACACCGAGGGCTTCGACGCGCTGCGCGAAACCGTGCGTGAGTACACCCCGGTGGCCGTGTCCGAGCTGTGCGGTGTGCCGGCCGATGACATCGTCACCGCGGCGCGCTGGTTTGCGCAGTCCCCGGCCACGCTGTCGCTGTACTGCCAGGGGCTCAACCAGTCCGCCAACGGTACCCAGAACAATGCCGCCGTGATCAACCTGCACCTGGCTACGGCGCAGATCGGCCGGCCCGGCGCCGGCCCCTTCTCCCTCACCGGCCAGCCCAATGCCATGGGTGGGCGCGAAGTGGGCGGCATGGCCAACCTGCTGTCGGCCCATCGTGACCTCGCCAATGCCGAACACCGTGCCGAAGTCGCGGCGCTGTGGGGCGTGCCCGATGTGCCGGCCAGGCCGGGCAAGACGGCCGTGGATCTGTTCGAAGCGGTACGCCAGGGCGAGATCAAGGCGGTATGGATCGCCTGCACCAACCCCGCCCAGTCCATGCCGCAGGTGGCGCTGGTGCGCGAGGCCCTGTCGCGCGCCGAACTGGTGGTGGTGCAGGAAGCCTTCCTGCACACCGACACCGTGGCCTTCGCCGATGTGCTGCTGCCCGCCACCACCTGGGGCGAGAAGGAAGGCACGGTCACCAACTCCGAGCGGCGCATCACCCGCGTGCGCGGCGCGCTGCCGGCGCTGGCCGAGTCGCGCCACGACTGGGCCATCGCGCGCGACTTCGCGCTGCGCCTGGGCGCGGCCCTGGGCCGCGAGGATGCCCCGCGCCTGTTCCACTACCCGACGCCGGCACGCATCTTCGCCGAGCATTGCGAAACCACGCGCGGACGCGACCTGGACATCACTGGCCTCTCCTATGCGCTGCTGGAGCAGTCCGGCCCGCAGCAATGGCCGATGCCCGATGGCGCAGCCACGGGCAAAGCCCGGCTTTATGAGGACGGGCGTTTTGCCACGTCTTCCGGACGGGCGCGTTTTGTCGACACCCGCTACCGCCCCACCGCGGAAAAAACCGATGCCCGCTACCCGCTGCACTTCAACACCGGGCGCCTGCGCGACCACTGGCATGGCATGAGTCGCACCGGCCGCGTGGCGCGCCTGCACGGCCATGTCGAGGAACCGGTGCTGTCCATGCATGCGCGCGACATGGAGCGACGCGGCCTGCGCGATGGTGACATCGCACGGGTGAGCAGCCGGCGTGGCGAGTGCGTGGTGCGGGTGGCGGCCTCCGAAGACATGCGCCAGGGACAGACCTTCCTGCCCATGCACTGGGGCAGCCAGTTCATGAATTCCGCCGGCGCCAACGCCCTCACTGTGCCGGCCACCGATCCGGTCTCGAAGCAGCCCGAACTCAAGCACGCCGCGGTGCAGGTGGAAAAGCTGGACCTGCCCTGGGAGCTGGTAGTGATGCGCAGCGCCGCCAGCAACACAGATGAGGCAGGTGAGGCAACAGAGGTCGGCAACGACGCCCCCACGCTGATGGCGCGCATACAGCCGGAGCTGGCCGGATTCACCTACGCCAGCCTGGGCCTGTTCGGCCGCGAGCACCCGGCCGTGATCCTGCGCGCCGCGCATGAAAAACCCGTCGACGATGCCGTGCTGGCGCGCCTGGATGCGGCCTTCGGCTTCGATCCAGCCTGCAGCCTGGTGTATCGCGACGCCCGCCGCGGCATCGCCAAGCGCATCATGGTCGAGGCTGGCGTGGTCACCGCGGTGCGCCTGTCCGGCGAGACCGCCGCGCGTGGCTGGTTGAAGGACATCATGGCCAGCCGCTCCCCGGCCGACAGCGTGCGCCGCTGGATGCTCGCTCCCCTGTCCGCGCCACCGCTGGCCGGCACGACCACCCGCGGCCACATCGTGTGCAACTGCTTCGACGTCTCCGAGCGCGACATCTGCGCCCGGGTCGAGGCCGGCTCGACAATGGACCAGTTGCAGGCGCAACTGAAATGCGGCACCAACTGCGGCTCCTGCCTGCCCGAGATCAAGCGTTTGATGACGCTGAGGAAGGCGGCATGAAGGCGCTAGGTGGGAAAGTATGGTCCCTAGACGAGCAAGGGGTCACAGTTTCGTTCAAACCTTCCTCTCGCATATGGAACTACACCGATTTCCACGAAAAAGGTTTGAGACTTCTACAGCCGCTTCTCCATGGTTGGCAAACCATTCCGTCATATCTGAACGCACGGACAATTCACTGTAGTCATTCCCGCGAAGGCGGGAATCCATTTTTACTGCCTCCGAAAGAATGGATCCCCGCCTGCGCGGGGATGACGTCGGCGATTTACAGCGATCAACGATACCCAGATTGGCTTTTGCAAGACCTGAGTAACCGGAGTTCAAAGTGAAAGCCTGGTCCCTTGGTTTGCCCTGGAGCACGACTCATTCTGCGGGGGGCGGTGAGAAACCTTGCATATCCCCCACTTCAGGCAAAGTCTGGCTGATAGGCGCCGGCCCCGGCGATGTCGAGCTGCTCACGCTGAAGGCGGTGCGCGCGCTGGGCGAGGCGGATGTGGCGCTGATCGATGAACTGGTCAACCGCGAGGTGCTGCAATTCCTCAAACCGGGCACGCGCATCATTGAAGTGGGCAAGCGCGGTGGCTGCAAATCCACTCCGCAGGATTTCATCGAGCGGCAGATGCTGCGCTACGCCCGCCTGGGACTGACGGTGGCGCGCATCAAGGGTGGCGACCCTTATGTCTTTGGCCGCGGCGGCGAGGAAGCCGCCACGCTGCGCCAGGCCGGCATCACCGTGGAAGTGGTGAACGGCATCACCTCGGGCATCGCCGCGCCGGCCTCGCTGGGCATCCCGGTGACGCATCGCGACTGCTCGCGCGGGGTCACCCTGATCACCGGCCACACCAGCCGCGAAAACGCAAATGGCAAAGGCCCCAACTGGGAAGCCCTGGCACACTCCGGCACCACACTGGTCATCTACATGGGCATGTCCCACCTGGCGGAGATCGCAGCAGCCCTGCGCGCCGCCGGCATGCGCGGGGACACGCCCGTGGCACTCATTCAGAACGGCACGCTGGCAACGGAGCGCAGCGTGGTCACTTCCCTTTCCAGCGCCAGCGACGCCGCCCGGACAAGTGGAATACGCAGCCCGGCCATCATCGTCGTCGGCGATGTGGTCCGGTTCGCAAATCAGGCCGTGGCGCAGGCATCGGAAACCCCGCGCCAGGTGGCCTAAGGATAAGGAAGCGACATGAAAAAGATGAAACTCGTCATGGTCGAAGTGAAACGACCGCGCCCTTTCAGAACAGCAGGCGCTGCATGCCTTCGCCTGGAGTTGCTGCCATGAAAAAAATGAAGCTGGTGATGGTGGCAATGAAACGACCGCGCCCTGTCAAAACAGCGGGCGCTGCATCCCTTCGGCTGGAGTTGCTGCCATGAAAAAGATAAAACTCGTCATGGTCGGTAATGGCATGGCCGGTGTCAGAACCCTGGAGGAGCTGATCAAGATCTCCCCCGACCTGTATGACATCACGGTGTTTGGCGCCGAGCCGTACGCCAACTACAACCGCATCCTGCTCTCGCCGGTGCTGGCCGGGGAGATGACCATCAAGGACATCATGTTGAATGATGTCGACTGGTACGAGCAGAACGGCATCCGCCTGCACCTGGGGAAGAAGGTGATGCGCATCGACCGCATCGCGCGCCAGGTGATCGCCGAGGACGGCACCACCGAGCCCTATGACCGGCTGCTGCTGGCCACCGGATCCAATCCCTTCATCCTGCCCATTCCCGGCAAGGACCTTGACGGTGTGCTCTCCTATCGCGACATCGGCGACACCGACGCCATGATTGCCGCAGCCGGACAGTACAAGCACGCCGTGGTGATCGGCGGCGGCCTGCTCGGGCTGGAGGCGGCCAACGGCCTCAAGCTGCGCGGCATGGACGTCACCGTGGTGCACATCATGCCCTGGCTGATGGAGCGGCAACTGGACCAGACCGCAGCGCGCATGCTGCAGGCCTCGCTGGAACAGAAGGGCCTCAAGTTCCTGCTGCAGCAGCAGACCGCCGAACTGGTCGGCACCCCCAGCGCGGATGGCAAGGCCCGCGTCACCGCCGTGCGCTTCAAGGACGGCCTGGAGATTCCGGCTGATCTGGTCTGCATGGCCGTGGGCATACGCCCCAATGACGATCTGGCCAAAAGCGCCGGCCTGCACTGCAACCGCGGTGTGGTGGTCAACGACACCATGCAGACCTATGACCCGCGCATTTACGCCGTGGGCGAATGCGCCAACCACCGCGGCACCGCCTACGGCCTGGTGGCACCGCTCTTCGACATGGCCAAGGTCTGCGCCAACCACCTGGCCTGCCTCGGCATTGCGCGCTACCAGGGTTCGGTCACCTCGACCAAGCTCAAGGTCACCGGGATCGATCTGTTTTCAGCAGGCGATTTCTCCGGCGGCGAAGGCACCGAGGAAATCCTCATGCACGACGCCGTGGGCGGCGTGTACAAGCGCATCCTGGTCAAGGACGACCGCATCATCGGCAGCGTGCTCTACGGCGACACGGTAGACGGCTCCTGGTACTTCCAGATGCTGCGCGAGAAGCAGAACATCAGCGAGATCCGCGACCATCTGATGTTCGGCCAGTCGCACCTGGGCAATGCCGGCCACCAGGGCCAGAGCAACGCCGCCAGCATGCCCGACGAGATGGAAGTGTGCGGCTGCAACGGCGTGTGCAAGGGCACCATCGTCAAGTCGATCAAGGAGAAGGGCCTCTTTACCCTGGAGGACGTGAGGAAGCACACCAAGGCCTCCTCCTCCTGTGGTTCCTGCACCGGCCTGGTGGAACAGATCCTCGCCTCCACCGTGGGCGGCGCCTACTCGCCGCAGCAGAATGCCAACAAGCCCATGTGCGGCTGCACCGAGCACACCCACGAGGAGGTGCGCAAGGTGGTCCGTGAGCAGCACCTCATCACCATCCCCTCGGTGATGCACTTCATGGAATGGAAGACGCCCAACGGCTGCGCCTCCTGCCGGCCGGCGATCAATTACTACCTGCTCTCCACCTGGCCGCACGAGGCCAAGGACGATCCGCAGTCGCGCTTCATCAACGAGCGCGCGCATGCCAACATCCAGAAGGACGGCACCTACTCGGTGGTGCCGCGCATGTTCGGCGGTGTCACCAATTCATCCGAACTGCGCCGCATCGCCGACGTGGTGGACAAGTACAAGATCCCCACGGTGAAAGTCACCGGTGGCCAGCCCATCGACCTGCTCGGGGTGAAGAAGGAGGACCTGCCCGCGGTGTGGAACGACCTGGCCATGCCCTCGGGCCATGCCTATGCCAAGGCCCTGCGCACGGTGAAGACCTGTGTCGGCAGTGAGTGGTGCCGCTTCGGCGTGCAGGACTCCACGCAGATGGGCATCGACCTGGAAAAGGCCTTCTGGAAGATGTATGCCCCGCACAAGGTCAAGTTCGCCGTCTCAGGCTGCCCGCGCAACTGCGCCGAGTCCGGCATCAAGGATGTCGGCGTGATCGGCGTGGACTCCGGCTGGGAGATCTACGTCGCCGGCAACGGCGGCATCAAGACCGAAGTGGCGCAGTTCCTGTGCAAGGTGAAAACGGCGGGCGAAGTGCTCGAATACGCCGGTGCCTTCATCCAGCTCTACCGGGAAGAGGCGCGCTACCTCGACCGCACCGTGCACTGGGTGGCGCGCGTGGGCCTGGACTATGTAAAGCAGCGCGTGCTCGAGGATGCCGAGAACCGCAAGGCGCTCTACGCCCGGCTGCAGTACGCGCTGCAGGGCGAGAAGGACCCGTGGGCCGAAGCCGTGCGGAGCGCAGACAAACATGAATTCGAGGTGCTCACAGCATGAACGCACACGCCATCAGCATCAGTCCCGCCCAGTCCCCGCGCCAGTGGGTCAAGGTCGCCGCATTGCAGGACATCCCGAAACTCGGCGCACGGGTGGTGAAAAGCACCCACGGCGACATCGCCGTGTTCCGCAATGCCGAGGATGAAGTGTTCGCCCTGCGCGACCAGTGCCCGCACAAGGGCGGACCGCTGTCCCAGGGGATCGTCCTTGGCAAGACCGTCGCCTGCCCGCTGCACAACTGGCAGATCGGCCTCGCCGACGGCCAGGCGGTGGCGCCGGACGAGGGTTGCACCGGGCGCTTTGCGGTGAAGGTGGCCGAGGGGATGGTGTATCTGGAGGTCTGATCCGGCTTTCCGGATATGTGAATTCGTATTTATTATCAATTTTGAGCCTATTGGCAGATCATTATTGGCTCCATTGATCTATTGATATCACCTATCTCCTGTGATCTCCGTGATATCCGGACTGCGGGGGCTCTCCCTGGGCAAACTTCCATGCCTGACAGCTGCTCGGGCTGTCCCGCACCGTTTGCGCCTTCGCTGGGCAGCGCATGCAATCCATGCCGATGAGGGGGCAGACGCCAACCGCAACTCGGGATTTGGGTCCACCCACCACGCCGCAATCCACCCGCCACAGCCTGTCGGATTAGAATCCGCCCTCAATCCAGGGATGAGGCAGGCCGGCATGAAGGAAGTCAACGACCGCGTCACCATGAGTGTCGAGGAAGCGCGCGCGCTGTGTCGCAAGGCAGTGGCGAGCACCGGTTACAACGAAGCCGACTCGGCCATCATCGCCGAACACGCGCTCGATGCGGCGCTGTGCGGCTATGAATATTCCGGCCTGCCCAAGGTGCTCAACATCGAGGACAGCCGCCGTCATGCCCTGGGACGCAAGCCCGTGTCCATCCTCCGCGAAACGCCAGTGTCCGCCCTCATGGACGGTGGCAACAATGTCGGCATGCTGGCCTTGCACCACGCCACCGAAGTCGCCATCGCCAAGGCGAGTGCCCAGGGTTTTGCCATCGTCGGCATGAACAACGCCTGGACCAGCGGGCGCAGCGCGCACTACGTCGAACGCATTGCGCGCGCCGGCCTGATCGCCATCCACACCGCCAGCGCTGCGCGCCAGGTGGCGCCACCCGGCGGCGCCAAAGGCGTGCTGGGCACCAATCCCATCGCCTTTGCCTTCCCGTGCGACCCGGACCCACTGGTCATCGACATGGGCACTTCGGCAGTGATGGCCACCGACGTGAAGTACCGCGAGCGCATGGGCATCCCGCTGCCGGAGAATTCGGCCATCGATGCGAATGGGGAAGTCACGCGCGACGCCGCGCTGGCCTCCCTCGGCGCGCTGCTGCCCTTCGGCGGCGCCACCGGCGCGCACAAGGGCTTTGGCCTGTCACTGGCGGTGGAGGCGCTCGGCGTGCTGGGCGGCTCGGCCTCGGACCTGGACCAGGCCTATGGCTATGTTTTCATCGCCGTGAAACCCGACCTGCTGATGAGCCTGGATCAGTACAAGCGCGAACTGGCGCAGTCCATCGCGCGCATCAAGGCGACGCCGCGCGCGGCCGGCGTCGATGAAATCCGCATCCCTTCCGAGCGCATGTACCGGCAGCGCGCGCGCCAGATGCGCGAAGGCATCGAAGTGGACAAGAGGATCTACGACATCGTGAAAGCGCTGGCCGATCGTGGTTTGAAGAAGGCGTGAAGCACTGATCAAGTCACCAACGACAAGGGGCTTGACTGATTCCTGAGGGACCCGTGGCCGCAAATCCGGCCGGCCCGGGATTACCCCCATGTCAAAGGTTCTTCACCGATTTCCGGGAACGAGAGCGCGGCAGGGCTGCCGGTGTTAACCCCCTTGTCAAAGGTTCATCGCCGATTTCCGGGGAAAGGTCTGGTATCTGCGAATCTGTCTGCAGTGCCTACCGAAACAATGGCTTCATATCTGGAAGCAGGGATAACTCACTACTGTCATCCCCGCGCAGGCGGGGATCCATTTTCTCGGAGGCAGTCAAAATGGATTCCCGCCTGCGCGGGAATGACGCTGGAGATCGATGGCTTTTGACAAAGCCTATTCCTGGCGTGGCGCGGGGATCGCAGGCGAAAAAAAAGGGCCCGGAGATCATCCGAGCCCTTGTAGATAGGAAGAGGAGGATCGAACTCCCGACCTTCGCATTGCGAACGCGACGCTCTCCCAGCTGAGTTTTAAGAGAATCCGTTAGGTAGCTGAAAAGCGGTTCAACGTGCAGCCTGTCATGCAACGGAATGACGACGGCGCTGCACCGCCCCTGTCTTTTTCCGGGTGGCGGAGGGTTCCAACCCCAGATGCTCTATCACCACGGGTGGCCGATCTGGGAACTGGGCCACCAATTTCAGCTGACCGCCCATGCTCTCAACGTAGTGGCGCAAGGTGGACAACAGCATGTCGCTGCGCTTTTCGAGCCGGGAAATGGTGTCCTGACCGACCCCCAATGTCGCTGCCAACTGCTCCTGTGTCCGCTGGGCGGCCTGCCGCAAGTCTTTCAGGGTGGCGAGTTCCATCGCGCGAGCCTGCACACGCTCGCGCCGCGCCTTGGGCAAGGCGGCCATGACGTCATCGAGTTTTTTTGCCATGCTTTGACTCCTTACTTTGTAGCGTTGCCAGATGTTGGTCGTACCGGTCATCGGCCACCTCGATCAAGCGCTTGTAAAACCGCCGCTGGTCAGCGCCTGCCTTGTTACCCCCAACCAGAAGAATGGCCTGCCGCTTCGGATCGAAGGCAAAGGCCACGCGCCAGACCTCACCGTTCCAGGCAAACCGAAGTTCTTTCATGTTGGTGTGCCGAGAGGCCTTCAGGGTGTCGACCGTGGGACGCCCCAGGTTGGGACCGAACTGCGCCAGCAAAGCCGCATGTGCCAGCAGTTCATCCTGCAAGTCCTCAGCCAACGAAGCGAGTTCGTTATCAAAGGCATCGTGGAGAAGAACGGTCCAGTTCACATGCCAAATATGGCTTTAACTCCATATGATGTCAAGTCCATATATTCTTTTCGATGCCCTGGCTGAATCATTGGGTAATTCTCGGGAAATAGGCCAGCCCTCGCAAAAGTGGCCGCAGCTCTGCACAGCTTGTGGAAAGCCCATTGCATGCCATTCTTTGTGCTGCCGGCTACAAGCTGCGCTGCTTGCTGCGGGCGATGGTGCGTCTGGGCCTGAGGGCCCTTTTATTGCGCCCTTCACCGATTTGCGGGGAATGAACTGCACTCCAGGATCAGTCAATACACCGCGTCTTTTTGCCTGATAGGCGCCTTTTCGGCTCCTGCAAATTGCAACTTGAGCGTTGTTGAACACTGTGAAACCCCGGCGTCATCCCCGTCCATTGACGTGAATGAGCGGGGATCCAGTGTCTCTCGCCTCGACAAAGCTGAAGACGCTGGATTCCGGCTCACGCTCGCTCATGAAC
Organism: Betaproteobacteria bacterium; assembly: GCA_947474715.1. Classification (GTDB taxonomy): domain Bacteria; phylum Pseudomonadota; class Gammaproteobacteria; order Burkholderiales; family SG8-39; genus CAIYPG01. The sequence continues at coordinate 3,548 of CANJJT010000061.1, read as the reverse complement.
AGCCATGAGCGAGCGTGTCCGGAATGACGGTATTGGGAATCAAGCTCCCTGGAAATCGGTGAAGAACCTTTTATTGCGCCCTCTATTTCTCGCACTGGATCAAGGCGGGTGGGCGAAGAGGGTCCAGCCGTTGACGACCAGCGGCCTGCCGCCGTTCATTCATCGTCCGCCGATAGCGGCGAGTCGAGATCGACCTCGACAGGAGAGACCAGCACAGCACTGGCAAGCGATAATGCACTTGCTACTTCCCCCACAAGCTTGACAGGGGCGCAGCCCAAATGCCATCGCCCAGCGGCAGGGTTTCATCACCGTCGTACAGCAACACCCCCATCTTGAAACTGCCTCCCGCCAAGCCAGCGAGTTTTTTCAGGCCTCGCAGGTCGCTTTCCTTGACCGTTGCAGCGGCCTTGACTTCGACACCCACCAGGTGCCCGACTGCATTTTCGATCACCACGTCCACCTCGACCTTGTCGGCATCGCGGTAATACATGAGGCGGTAATCGCCATCGGCCGTGGTTGTGTGCTTGAGCAATTCCCCAAAGACGAATGTTTCCAGAACGCACCCAAACCGCGTCCTGTCTTGTTCAAGTTCATCCGCAGTCAAATCAAGCTGCGTGGCCAGCAGCCCAGAGTCGATGAACTGCAACTTGGGTGTCTTGACGACCCGGTTGAGGCGGTTGCGTGCCCATACATCCACACGCTTGAGTAAATACATCTGCTCAAAGACGCCAACGTACTTGGAAGCAGTCTTGCCGTCCAAACCCACTTGACCACCAAGCTGGGTGTAGTTGCACATCTGCCCGGCAGTCTGTGCGAGAGCGCGCAAAAAACGCGGCAACTGATCCAGATTTTCAATACCAGAAACGTCGCGAACATCACGCTGGATGATGGCATCGAGGTACTGCCGGGCCCAAGCCGTACGTCGTCTGGCCGTGGAACGCGAGATCGCTTCCGGGTAACCTCCGCGCAGCACACGACCTGCCAGGTCACCCGCTCGGGCGGATGAACCCGGCTGCGGCAAACGGCCTGCGAACACACCGTCAATCCAGTTCGCGGCCTGTCCCTCGATTTCACTTTGTGACAAAGGCAGGAGCGACAAAGTCTCCATCCGCCCCGCCAACGAATCGGCCACGGTGGGCAAGGTCATCAAATTCGCCGAGCCGGTCAGCAAAAAACGCCCGGGGCGTCGGTCTTCATCAACACTTTTCTTGATGGCCAACAGCAACTGGGGGGCGCGCTGGATTTCATCTATGACAGCACGGTCCAGGCTGCGGATCATGCCCACTGGGTCCTCTCGCGCCGACAACAACGTGAGTTCGTCATCCATTGTCAAGTAGCGTAATCCGCTCTGAGCTACCTGGCGCACCAGCGTCGTCTTACCGGCCTGACGTGGGCCAAGCAAGAGAACCACTGGCGTATCGGCCATGGCTTCGGCGATGCGTGGCTCAATCCGACGCGGGAACATGACTTTCGTATTCATGCTGCCAGATGTTAACGTAAATTCCGGATTCAATGAGCGTAAATTTCGGAATCAATGAACGTAAATTCCAGATTCAATGAGCGTAAATTCCGGAATCATGATGCGGTGCCGGGGTTTGATGCATAACCAGGCTACCCACCTTCGATCACCCGCGCCACATTACCGTGGCATTCGGCGCACTTGCCCACCAGCAGCAAGTCGCCGCCCTTGATGGTGCCGCTGAAATTGGTGATGGTTGTTTCGTGGCCGCAATGTACGCACCAGACGTTGGACAGGAGTCGCTGACGGATATCAGCAGGGATGGACTCCCAGCGTCGGCGCGCCGGTGGGGTGAAGTCGGGGAATGATTCAACGTCCATGGTTCATTCCTCGAACAGTGCGGAGTGCGTACCCGCACGGACAAAGATGATGGTGTTTCCCTCCAGCCGGTAGATCAGCAGGAAGTCGCCGCCGATGTGACATTCGCGGTGGTCGGCCCAATCGCCCTTGAGCGGGTGGTCCAGCCATTCGGGCCCCAGCGGTGCATCGTTGCCAATGAGCAGCAGCATTGCCGCCTTCAGACGCTTCAAGTCGTATCGGCCTGAGCGCGAGAGGCGTACCCAGTCTTTGAGGAAAATCTTGGTGTAGTCGCACGCCCTGGGTGGCGCTGCCCGCTTACTGCTGGCGGGCTTTTTCGAGGTCATCGATGAGGACGTCGGCAGAGTCAAAACGGGCAGTGCGCGCCTTGGCCATGGAGCGGGCCTCTTCCATCGCTGCGCGAGTCTGGGCATTGGGCACCTTCAACTCCAGCGGGAAGGCCTGGTCGTTCACTACGCGCTTGAGCAGGATGCGCACAGCATCTGACACAGAAAGCCCCATGGCTGCGAGCGCCTCGCTGGCTTGCGTTTTGATTTCGTCGTCCACCCGGACGTGCAGCATCGTGGAATGGGCCATGATCAGATCCTCCGTTTCCGAGATTATGTATCTCTATTGAGATACGATCAAGTGATCACAAGCGATGCTCTGGTGGTGGATGGTTGACCATGTGCTTTCTGGCCTCCCGAGCTTTATGAGCACTAGCGCGGAGGACCTCGGTTTGGTGGGCACGACGCCTGTCAGGACCCCTTTCGCCCGGGGTAGCAGATGGGGTCATGAAACGTGAGGGCTCTGTCGTGCGCTCCGACCGACGAGAACACGGATGTGCTCCGGCAGGCCAGCCGTCACAAGTCGCCGGGTTCCTGCATCCACGCCGGGATGTCCCGCTGCCCATGCAGCACACGCCAGACGTCGACGTGGTCGGGGTGCTCGACGTAGAAGGCCAGATAGGGGTAGCGCGTCAGCGGCCAGGAGCGAAGGCCCGGCAGGTTCAACTCGTGGGCATAGCGTGGCGAGCCGGCAGCCGGATGGCGGCCGATATGCGCGTAGGCCTGCTCCAAGGCGCCGATGAAGCCGAGCGCGGCAGCCTCAGCGTCTTCGGCCATGTAATACGCGATTGCATGCTCGACATCCTGCTGGGCCTGCTCGCGCGGGACGACGGGCTTGGCCTTCACGGCTGGCGGCGGGACTTGCCTGCCACCTTGCCCGTGCCGCGTACCCGCTCGCGCAAGCCTTCGAAGTAGGTCTCGTTCACCGGCGCCGTGGGAGCCGACGATGCGCCCGCAAGCAGCAGGTTGCGCAACTGCAGCCGATCCTGATCGCGGCGGATCAGTTCGCGTACGTACTCACTGCTGGTGCCGTAGCCACGCTGGCTGACCTGTTCATCCACGAAGGACCTCAGGGCGTCGGGCAGGGAAATGTTCATCGTGCTCATGCGGGCAGGTTAGATAGTTTGGCAAAATTTGGCAAGCCCGAGTCTTTTCCAACGAGGTTGAGCGTAGTAATCCGTGTCACCGTGGCCAGAGGTACGCCCAGGGTCTCCGCCAAAGAGATATGGGAAATCGACAGTTTCTCGGCGGTTCGGATAACAGCCTCGGTCAGAACTGAAGACGCGTCATGCGCACCAATGACGTGATTGACCTAGCCCGAAATAGCTGTACCAGTAGATGTGAGAGGATTTCACGAACTGGACATTATTTTGGAGGAACAGGTT
>CANJJT010000060.1:0-23914 GCA_947474715.1 Betaproteobacteria bacterium | reverse complement strand
CCCCGGGCCTGCCAAGCTTGCTGCCAATGCCATCCCCGGAAATTGACGAAGAACCTTTGACAAGGGGGTTTACACCACCGGGCCTGCCAGGCTTGCTGCCAATGCCATCCCCGGAGATTGACGAAGAACCTTGTCAAAGGGGGGCAACCCGCGTCCCCGCGGCGGCGACGCTAGATCGTGCGGTACTGCTGGTAGAACTTCATCACGCGCGGCACGTACGCGATGGTCTCGCGAAACGGCGGGATGCGCCGGCCATGGCGCATCACGGCTTCCTCGCCGGCGTTGTAGGCGGCGATGGCCAGAGGCAGGTCGTTGTTGAACATTTTGAGCAGGTCGCGCAGGTAGCGCGCACCGCCATGGATGTTCTGTACCGTGTCGAGCCGGTTGGTGACACCGTAGCGGATCGCGGTGTCGGGCATCAACTGCATCAGCCCCAGCGCTCCGGCGCGCGAACGCGCATTCGGGTTGTGGCCGGACTCGGCCGAGATCACTGCGCGTATCAGGGCCGGCTCCACGCCATAGGCCCGCGCCGCATCCTCGATGTGGCCGGCAAACTCGGCGCCGGTGCGGCGAAAGCCGGTCCCGGGCCGGGTGGCGGGAATGCCCGCCTCGCTCGGCGACGCCGGCGGCACCGGGTCGCGCATCACCGTCTCGAAGGCCCTGCCCTGCGGCCGGATATTGGTAAAGGTGACAGTGCCGGTTTCCGAATCAACGCTGCGATAGATGTCGGCCTGCGCGGCCAGGCCGGCAGACATGAGCAGGCCGCCCAGCACCAGGGCGGACAGCCGCGACAGCCTCGTATTGTTCAGGTCGGATTTCATCGAGGGGCGAAAGATAGCCGTTTGTCGCCGCTCTGGCTATAGGGCCGGCCCCGGAAAAGTTTCGGGGCAAACCTGAGCGGCACCCGCCGAGCGGGAAACACCGGCCCCGCAAGACAGCAACCCATTGAATATAATGAAAATATGCACCCACTGGCCTATCTGCTGTCCGGCGTGTACCCTTGCCGCCGGCAGCCGGGCTTCACCCCCGCGCCGATGTCCACTCAGGAGAATCCCATGAAAGTACCCGTGATTGCCCGCCGCGCGGCCCTCGCGCTGGCCTGCGCCAGCCTCCCGTTCAGCGCCCTGTTCAGCCCCCTGGCCCAGGCCCAGGCCTACCCGTCCAAGCTCATCCGCGTCATCGTGCCCTACGCCCCCGGCGGCAGCAGCGACAACGTGGCGCGTCTGCTCAACCAGAAGATGCAGGAGAACTGGGGCCAGACCGTGCTGATCGACCACAAGCCCGGCGGCAACACCATCATCGGCACCGAGGCCCTGACCAAGGCCGCCCCGGATGGCTACACGCTGCTGATCGTGCTGAACACGCACTCCATCAACCCGCTGCTCACCACCCTGCCCTACGACCCGATCAAGGACTTCGCCCCCATCACCACAGTGGGCGTGAGCGAATACATGCTGGCGGTGAACCCGGCCATGCCTGGCACGCTGAAGGAGATCATCGCCCAGGCGAAGGCCAAGCCCGGTGCGCTGAATTACTCCACCTCGGGCGCAGGCGGCCTGGGCCACCTGGCCGGCGAACTGTTCAACACCGTGGCCGGCGTGAAGACCCTGCACATCCCGTTCAAGGGCGGCGCACCCTCGGTGCAGGCGCTGGTGGCCGGGCAGGTGCAACTGGCCTTCGTGCCACCGATCAATGTCATCCAGCTGATCAAGGGCGGCAAGCTGCGCGCCGTGGCGATTTCAGGCAAATCCCGCCTCGCCTCGCTGCCGGACATGCCCACCTTCGAGGAAGCCGGCCTGCCTGGCCTGAAAGTGACCAACTGGTACGGCATGCTGGCTCCGGCCGGCACGCCGCGCGACATCGTCATGAAACTCAATGGCGAGTACAACCGCATCCAGGGCCTGGCCGATGTGAAGGAAAAACTGCAGGCCCAGGGCATCGATCCCTTCCCGCAGACCCCCGAGCAGTTCGGCGCCATGATCAAGTCCGACATGGACACCTTCGCCAAGGTGGTGAAGTCGGCCAATATCAAGCTGGAAAACTGAGTCCATCCACCCCTGCGGAGAACCAAGCCATGGCCCTGCCCCGTGAATTCGACATCAGCGGCCAGCGCATCCTGCTGGTGGGCGCCTCGCGCGGCATCGGCAAGGGCATTGCCCGCGTGCTGGCCGAAGCCGGCGCCGAAGTCGCCATCGCCTCGCTCAACCTGGCCAGTGCGGAGAAGGCCGCGGCGGATATCCGCGCGTCAGGTGGCAAGGCCAGCGCCTTCGCCGCTGACGCCACCAAAGCAGGCGATATGGAACGCCTGGCCGCGGAAGTGCTCGGCCGCTGGGGCGGCATCGACTGCCTGGTGAACTGCGTCGGCGACTCCATCGGCAAGCCGGTGGTGGCGAGACCGGGCAAGAATGAAGTCGGCATGAGCGAGGCCGACTGGCACGACATCGTCGACATCAACCTCACCCAGGCCTTTGCCGGCTGCAAGGCCTTCGGACCGCAGTTCCTCAAGCAGGGGCATGGCAGCGTCATCAACATTTCGGGCATCGCGGCGATCCGCCCGGCCCCCGAGCGCGCTGCCTACGGTGCGGCCAAGGCGGCACTCACCGCCTTCACCCGCGCCACGGCGCTGGAGTGGGCGCCCTGGCAGGTGCGCGTGAATGCCATCGCCCCGGGGCTGTTTCCCGATGCCGAACAGATCACGCCCGAGGCCCTGCAGCAGCGCCAGGCGGCGGCCGCCACCCGCGTGCCGCTGGGCCGCGTGGGCCAGACCCGCGAAGTGGGCCTGATGGCGCTCTACCTCGCCTCACCCGCCTCGGCTTACGTCACCGGGCAAACTTTCTCCATCGACGGCGGCAGCAGCATCGCCTGAACGCCTCCGCGGGCGCCCCGCAAGCCTTGCTATGTCTTCTTCGGCCGGCTCAAGCACGCCCCCGCCACCATCAGCAGGGCGTTGGCCCAGAACATCGGCAGCAGCCCGGCCAGCGTGCCGATGCTGCCGAAGATCATCGGGCTCACCATGTTGGTGACGTGATTGGCGGTGACCTTGAGCCCCACGCTTTCACCGGAGCGACCCGGCGGCGAATTCTGGAAGGTGAGCATGGTGATGATGGGCTGGCCGCTGCCCATGCCCAGGCCGAAGACAAAGGACAGGAGGCACAGCATCAGCGGCCACTGGAACAGCGGAATCAACGCCAGGGCGACGCCACCCAGCGAGAAGGCCAGCACCAGCACGCCATCCTCCTTCAGCCAGCGCACTGAGCGAGGCAGGAGTGCACGGGTGAGGAAGGACGCCGCCGCCTGGCTGGAGAGGATGAAACCGATGACGGTTGCCGAAAGCCCCAGCCCGTGCGCGTACACCGGCATGTAGGCGAGGTAGAGGTTGATGCCCGAATTGAGGAAGCAGCCGGTGGTGATGGTGCGCCGCACGGCGGGGTCGCGCAGCATGGCCAGGGTCTCGCGCACCGGGATGGACGCCTTGGGCGCGACGGCGCGTTGCGATGCAGGCTCCAGGCCACCGCGGCGGACCAGCAGCATCACCACCGTGACCAGGGTGAAGCTGGCGGTGATGAGACAGGCGGTGGCGTAACTGACATGGTCCACCGTGAAGCCGCCGAGCAGCGGCCCCACCAGGCCGCCCACCGACGTCATGATCGAGTAGTTGGAGAAGTTGCGCGCGCGTGTCTCCGCATTGCTCCACAAACCAGTCAGGCTTTGCAGCGAGACATTGAAGAACACCATGGACAGGCCCACCATGCAGCCCGCCGCCAACACCGAGAAGATGCTGGGAAAAAGCACCGGCAGCAGCATGCCCAGCGCCGATGCGGCCGCGCCCGCGGCGAGGAACCAGCGCGAGCCGTAGCGGTCCACCAGTTGCCCGGCCACCACGGCCATCGATGCGGGAAACAGCGAGAACAGTGCCACCAGCAGGCCGACGGTGAAAGGCTCGGCGCCTAGCTGCAGCGCGTACAGCGTGAGCACCATGCGGTTGGCAAACAGGCTCGACTGCTGCAGCACCGCCAGCCACATGAGGAAGGAGACGGTTTTCACAGTCTTTGCGTCAGTGCTTCCGAAACGCGGCCTGCGGGTGCGCGGGCGCTTTTCAGGGCGATCAAACAGCGCCTTGTGAATCGCTGATCAAGGCAAATTGCCGGCGTCATCCCCGCGCAGACGGGGATCCATTCGTTCGGAGGCGATGAACATGGATTCCCGCCTGCGCGGGCATGACGATAAGGGTGCGCCATTCAGCCGTAGGCCTCGTCCACCGATATGGGCTCGGCCCAGATCACCTTCTCCGCCAGCAATTGCGCGATGGCGGCATCGTCGTAGCCGAGCTCCTTCAGCAGCGACGCATTGTGCTGGCCGGCCAGCACCCCGGCGCCGTTGTGGAGCGGGCTGTCGGAGAACTGCATCAGCGGGCCGTTGCGCCAGATCTCGCCATAGCGCGCATGCTGCGCCTTCACCCTCAGGCCATTGGCCCCGGCATGCGCATCGTGCATCCAGAACGCCCCCGGCACCGGGCCGTCGGCGCGCACGCAGCCCAGGCCCTGGCCGGCGAGCAGCGCCTCCCAGGCATCAGCATCCTTGGCGGCCAGTGCCGTAGACAGTGCAGCGGCGAGCGCGGCATCGTTGGCCTTGCGAGCAGCGGCATCGCGAAAGCGCGCATCCTGCGCCAGTGCGGGCACGCCCAGAGCAGCACTCAGTTTCGAGAAAGCCGCATCATCCTGGCCGGAGATGAACACCCAGCCCTTCGCGCCGCGATACAGTCGATGCAGCGCGTTGAGGCCGTAGCAGTCGGCATCGAGCTGGGCGCGCTCGGGCTTACCCGGATAACGCAGGGCGTCATCGAAGTTGGCATAGATGTTGGCCAGCATCATGTCCACGTAGATGCGCTGGCCCACGCCATGGCGGCGCGCCGCATACAGGCCGAGCAGAGCCGCGGTGGCCACCGTCATGGCGGTGCTCGGGTCGGGGTTCACCTCGTTGGCACGCATCAGGCGGCGCGCGCCCTCCAGCAGTTCATCGATGTTATCGGTCGGTCCGGGCGGCATGCCGCTGCCGGCCTGGTAGAGCGCGCCACCGCACTGCGCCCCGGCAATCGGGTGCGAGCAGGGCCGCTCGGCGCTGGGGGCCTCGGGGCCATAGCCATTGGCGGAGATCCACACCACCCTGGGGTTGAAGGTCTTCGCACGCTCGTAGCCAAAGCCCAGCTTGTCGGGCACGCCGGGGCGGAAGTTGTGGGCAATGATGTCGCCCTTGGGCAGCAGGCGGTCGAGAATCTCCCGACCCTTGGCCGACTTCAGTTCCAGGCAAATCGATTCCTTGCCGGCATTCAGCTTCAACGAAGACACGCCCACGCCCATGTTGCCGTCGCAGCGGCGTCCGGGGTCGCCGCCGATGGGCTCGATCTTGATCACGCGCGCGCCCAGATCCGACAGACCGGACATGGCCAGCGGCGTGGCGATGATGCTGGCGAACTCCAGCACTGTGATGCCGGCCAAGGGGGCCGCCAGCGATGTGCGGTCAGTGCTTGCGGTGGCCTGCTTCGGCGTGGCGGGCACGGACTTCACGGCAGCCGACGGGCCGGCGGCGATGCGCGCCGGCGTCGCCTCCATGTGCGCAATCGGCCCCAGCCAGCGCACCTTGCCCAGCGTCGGATGGTCAAAGTCAGTGACGGCCTTGGACACCACCAGGTCCGGATCATCCAGCGCCTGCTGGGTGGTCTGGTAGGGCGCAGCCGCGACATTGCCATCGGCCTTGAACTCGGCCAGCCAGTCGGCGGCATCGCGCTCGCGCACGCGGCGCATGATGGCCGAGCGCATCATCTCGGCGGTGTCCTTGGGCCAGTGCTGGTTGTCGGTCTTGCGGTCGGCTTCGGGCACCAGGTCCTTGAGCCCGGTGATCTTCAGGAAAGACTGGAACAGCCGGTCAAGCAGGTTGCCCTGCTGTATCCAGTTGCCGTCTTTCCCCTGCACCGGCTGGTAGTTGACGCGCTGCATCTTGGCCGACAGCGGCTCGGGCGGCAGGTACTGCGGATAACGAGACTCCAGTTGCGCGCGCTGAATACCGATGGTGTCGTAGTTCATCAGCGCATGCAGCAGACTGGTGTCGACGCGCTGGCCACGCCCGGTTGCATCGCGTTGCATCAGCGCGGCGATCACGCCCTGCACGCCGATGACGGCAGCGGAAAAACTGGCCACCTGCAAGGCGGCGTAGGCCGGGCCTTCACGCGGAATCATGTTCTCGAAGGCCATCATGCGCCCGCTCTTGGCGGACACCAGCGCCTCCACCATGGGGTAGCGCGCATACGGTCCCTGCAGGCCCCAGCCGGAGATGTTGAGGTGGATGCGCGTCGGGTGCGAGGCCGGTTGGGCATCATCCGGGCCGAGGGTGGTGATGAGGATGTCGGCTTCGGCCAGCGCCTGTTCATAGTCGCTGCAGGCCGCCGCTTCGAGCACGCGCTTGCCGCGCATCAACATGGGGGCCGCAGGATGCGACTGCACCGCCGGCGCGAGCAACGATGTAACGTCCGCGCCAAAATCCGCCAGCACCATGCTGGCCAGCGCCGAGCTCACATGGCTGCCCTGATCGAGCACGCGCAGGCCTGCCAGCAACGAGGGATTCTCACCCATGCCTTCCTCCTTGTTGTTTTATCGCGCCGGGTCTGTCACGGCGGATGGTTTGCTTTCACTGCTCGCTTGGCCTTGTTGCAGTCGCGGCGAGTCAGGGCGTGAGGATATCAGGATGGCGCCGTGGCTCGCATGAGGCCGCGGGTTTGCCCCCTTTTCACAGGTTCTTCGCCGCTTTCCGGGGAACACACTGGCAGCAAGCCTGGCCGGCCGGTGGTTTACCCCCTTGTCAAAGGGGGCCGACTCGGCGAAGCCGAGCGGGGGGATTTTGGCCAACCAGACTGGTTTCATTGTCATTGCCTTTTTCCGACATTGCATGAGCCCTGCGCATGTTTGTTCCCTTGCAGATGGGAGAGGCGCGGGAAGCAGCATCTGGCAGTGACTCGTGTACTGCAACCCCAACGGGAGAAAATCCCCCCGCTCGTTCGCTGCGCTCACGAGTCGGCCCCCTTTGACAAGGGGGTTAACGCCCGCAGCCCTGCTTCGCGCTCGTCCCCGAAAATCGGCGAAGAGCCTTTGACCAGGGGGTTAACGCCGCCGGCACTGCCAGTGGGTATGGCGCCGCTTCAACCCGCCTGCAGCAACAGCCGCGGATCCTGCCAGTCCAGCCCCAGCGCTGCAGCAACGCTGGCGCTGGTGATGCGACCTGCGCACACGTTCAGCCCGCTCAGCAGGTGCGGGTCCGCCTGCATCGCCCGCTGCCAGCCCTGGCTGGCAATCGCCATGACAAAAGGCAGCGTGGCATTGTTGAGCGCGAAGGTGGAGGTGCGCGGCACGGCGCCGGGCATGTTGGTGACGCAGTAGTGAACCACCTCGTCCACCACGTAGGTGGGATCGGCATGCGTGGTGGGCCGGGAGGTCTCGAAGCAGCCGCCCTGGTCGATGGCGACATCGACCACCACTGCGCCGCGCTTCATGGCCTTCACATGCGCGCGCGTGACCAGGCGGGGCGCGGCAGCGCCGGGAACCAGCACCGCGCCGATGACCAGGTCGGCCGACAGCACCCAGCGCTCGATGGCATCGGCGGTGGCGTGGATGGTCTTCAGGCGCGAGCCGAACTGGCGGTCCAGGCGCCTCAGCGATGCCACCGAACGATCGATGACGACCGTGTCCGCGCCCATGCCGGTGGCAATGATGGCGGCATTCGATCCCACCACGCCGCCGCCCAGGATCACCACCCGGGCCGGCGCCACCCCCGGCACGCCGCCCAGCAGGATGCCCATGCCGCCGCATTCACGCTCCAGGCAATGCGCGCCGGCCTGCACCGCCATGCGTCCGGCGACTTCCGACATGGGGGCCAGCAAGGGCAGCCCCCCCCTGCGCCGAGGTCACCGTTTCATAGGCGATGCACACCGCGCCGCTGGCCATGAGGGCCTGCGCCTGCGCCGGATCAGGCGCCAGATGCAGGTAAGTGAACAGCACCTGGCCGGGGCGCAGCAGCGCGCACTCGGCCGGTTGCGGCTCCTTCACCTTGACGATGAGTTCGGCCGCAGCAAACACCGCCTGTGCATCGGCGGCGATCTGGGCGCCGGCGGCTTCGTAGTCGGCATCGGTGACGCCGATGCCCAGGCCGGCGCCGGACTGCACCAGCACCGGGTGCCTGTGCCCCGTCAGTTCGCGCACGGACGCCGGCGTCAGCCCGACGCGAAACTCGTTGTTCTTGATCTCCTTCGGTACGCCGATCAGCATTGCAGCCTCCATGCACTTCGTTGCACATCACTCATCAGACCCATTGTCGTCCACTCCGGCAGCGGCGTCACAGGGCGGCAGACCTGCTCGCTGCGGTCGTACAATCAAGGGAAACAACAAGCAGCACCGGCCAAGCCCGGAACCATCCGTCGCGGCACGCCCGCAAAGCGAGGACACATGATTGCCAGGACCCTGGTCTACGATCCCACTGCACCCTTTGCCGAACAGGCACCGGCGCAACCCGGCCGGCTGCTGCCGACGCTCTCGGGCAAGGTGGTGGGCTTCATCGACAACTCCAAACCCAATTTCAACAACCTGGTCGAGGAACTGGCCCAGGCGCTGATCGAGCGCTGCGGCGTCAAGGCGGTGATCAAGCGGCGCAAGCCCGTCGCCTCCACACCCGCCTCCGAGGCGATGATGAAGGAACTCGTCGAGCAGTGCGACCTCATCATCACCGGCTCGGGTGACTGAGGTTCCTGCACGTCGTGGAGTATCCACGACAGTGTCGAAGTGATGAAGCGGCAGCGGCCCAGTCTCTCCATCGCCACCACCGCCTTCCAGGTGCTGGCGCGCACCCAGGCCGCGGCGCTGGGCCAGCCCGGGCTGCCGGTGGCCATCATTCCGCATCCGCTGGGGCCGCGCTCGCGCGCCGAGCTGCGTGACATGGTGGCCGAGCACCTGCCGGCGCTGGTGGCGCTGGTGTCTGAAGACAAGGCGATCAAGCCATGAACGCGAGGCAAACTCCCGCTGCGCCGCCCGTGCTCATCGAAGTCGATGACGACATCGAGGCCATCAACCGGCTGTACCGGGAACGACGCTGGGGCGATGGCCTGCCGGTGATCCCGCCCACACGCGAGCGCGTGGAACGCATGCTCTCGGGCACGCAGCGCGCCCCCGACGAGGTCATCGCGCGCATCGCGCCGGGCTTCGGCGCAGCCACGGTGCACCTGATCGCGGTGAATGCCGTGCTGGCCGGCTGCGAGGCGCAGCACCTGCCGGTGCTGATCGCCGCCACCGCCGCGATTGCCGAGCAGCCCCTCAACCTGCAGGGCATCCAGGCCACCACCAATCCGGCCACGGCGCTGCTCATCATCAACGGCCCCATCGCCGCGACGCTGGAACTCAACAGCGGGCTCAACTGCCTGGGCCAGGGCAACTGGGGCAATGCCGTGCTGGGGCGCGCGCTGCACCTCATCATGCAGAACATCGGCCGCGCCCTGCCCGGCGAGATGGACCGCGCCACCCAGGGCCAGCCGGGCAAGTTCACCTTCTGCTGTGCCGAGAACGAGGCCGCCAGTCCCTGGCCGCCACTGCACGTGGACAAGGGCTTTCGCCCGGACCAGAGCACGGTCACCGTGGTGGGCGCCTCGGGCACGCTCAACATGCTCTGCCACGAGAAGGACGCGAACGACCTGCTGCGCGTGATGGCCGACAGCATCGCCTACCCCACCAGCAATGATTACTGGTGCGGCGGCGCGCCCTGGGTCATGCTCGGGCCGGAACATGCGGAGATCTTCGCGCAGGCCGGCATGGACAAGGAACACGTGCGCCTGCAGCTGTGGGAACAATCGAAGATGAAGGCCAGCCGCCGTTCCATCAAGGACTATGCGCGCACCCGCGACGCCCGCGCCGCGGAGCTGGGCGACATCGGCCCGGACACGCTGCTGCCGGTCTCGCCCACGCCGGCCGACCTGGGCATCCTGGTGGCAGGCGGCCCGGGCACGCATTCGGTGTACATCCCCACCTTCGGCAACACGCGCTCGGTGACACGCTTGATCGAGCCATGAATCACCACACCCTCCCCTCCGCAGGCATGACAAACAGAATGACGACTACCAGGAGAAGCAACATGCAGACATCACGATTGCACGCAATCAATGGACTGGCCGCACTGGCACTGTTGGCCGCAAGCCAGGCGGCGCTGGCGCAGATGGCCAACTATCCCAGCAAGCCGATCAAGCTGATCGTCCCCTATGCTGCGGGCGGTCCCACCGACATCGTGGCGCGCGTGGTCGGACAGAAGCTCACCGAGCGCATCAACCAGCAACTGGTGATCGAGAACCGCGGCGGCGCCAACGGCATCATCGGCATGGAGGTCGCCGCCAAGGCCCCGGCCGACGGCTACAACCTGGTGCTGGGCGGCGCCGGCGTGCTGGGCAGCAACCCCGCCTTCTACGCCAAGCTGCCCTATGACGCGCAGAAGGATTACGCGCCCATCAGCCTGATCACGGCGGCGCCGCTGCTGCTGGTGGTGAATTCATCCCTGGGCGTGAAGAGCGTGCCCGAACTGGTGAAGCTGGCGCGCAGCAAGCCCGGTGAGCTGAGCTACGGTTCCGGCGGCCTGGGCGGTGTGGCCCACCTGGCCGGCGAACTGCTCAGCTACATGGGCGGGGTGAAGACCACGCATATCGCCTACAAGGGCGCCGCACCGGCCTTCCAGGACCTGGTGGGCGGGCAACTGGCCTTCACCTTCACCAGCACTGTCTCAGCCATCCCGCATTTGAAGTCGGGCAAGATCGCCGGCATCGGCGTCACCTGGTCCAAGCGCACGCCGGCCCTGCCCGATGTGCCCTCGATCTCCGACTTCTATCCGGGCTATGAAGTGCGCGTCTGGTACGGCTTCCTCGCCCCTGCAAAAACACCGCGCCCCATCATCGACAAACTCAACGCCGAACTGGAGCAAGTGATCCGCCAGCCGGAAGTGGCGCAGCGCTTTGCCGCCGATGGCGGCGAGGCCGTGGGCGGCCCGCCGGAAGCCTTCGCCAAGGTGATTGCCCAGGAGATCGCCATCTGGACGCGCCTGGCCAAGGACACGGGGCTGAAGCTGGAGTGAGCGGCGGCGAGCGGCGGACCGCTGGTCATAGCAGCAGAGCGGGTTTACCCCCTTGTCAAAGGGGGCCGACTCGCGCGCAGCGCGAGCGGGGGGATTTTGGCCAACGGGCCGGATTTGCCTGCCTTTACCAGGCATTGCTGTGAGTCCGGATCATGGTGGTTCAGGCTGAGGATATCGAGTGCATCAGCCTGGTCACAACGAATGTTCTTCAAGAGCAAGCTCAGGCAGAGGCGATGGGATCAGCCCGTTGGCCAAAATCCCCCCGCTCGTTCGCTGCGCTCACGCGTCGGCCCCCTTTGACAAGGGGGTAAACCTGGCAACGCCTGGTTATGTATCAGACTGTTAACATCATCATCAGCAACGCCAACACACGCGGAGACACGCATGGCCGTCAGCAAAAACAGTATCAAAGCAAAGGCAGTGGCATCCAGCCAGGACGCCGAACGCCCCGACCACGACGGCCATTACAGCGTGTACTGGCCACGCACGCCGCGGCAGACCGAGATCCAGCCGCTGGCGAAGCGACCGGCCACGCTGGCGGGCAAGACCATCGGCCTCTTGTGGGACTACGTGTTCCGCGGCAATGAGGTGTTTGGCGTCCTGCAGCAGGAACTGGAGGCGCGTTATCCGGGCGTGCGCTTCATCAACTGGCGTGAGTTCGGCAACACCCATGGCAGCGACGAACACCAGGTGATCGCCTCCCTGCCGGAGAAGCTGAAGGCGCTCAAGGTGGACGCCGTCATCTCGGGCATGGGCTGTTGAGGCTCCTGCACGCCCGCCGTGTTGCGGGCGAGTGCAGTCAGCGAAGCAGCCGGCGTGCCGGCTTCCACCGTGTGCTGCGAAGGCTTTGTCGTGCTGGCCAAGGCCACTTCGGTGGGCCAGGGCATGCCCAATATCCCGCTGGCCATCGTGCCCGGCCACACCAATGTGCAGACGCCTGAGGAACTGGCGCGCAATGTGCGCGAGGTGACGCTGCAGCAAGTCATCGCCAACCTCACCGAGCAGCCGGAGAACGCCACCGAGGATGAGGAACCGGGGCAGCGCGACATCGTCTTTCGCGGCAGCTTCGCCGAGGTCAACGATCACTACTACGCGCAGGAATGGAGCGACGGCCTGCCCATCGTGCCACCGACGCGCGCGCGCATCGACGCCTTCCTCGCCCACACCGACGAGCCGCCGGAGAAGGTGCTGGGCATCCTGCTCCCGGACAGCCGCGCCGCCACGGTGTGGAGCATCGCCGTCAATGGCGTGATGGCCGGCTGCAAGCCCGAGTACATGCCGCTGCTGGTGGCGCTGGCCGAAGCCATGGCCGATCCCTACTACGGCGTGGAGCACAGCGGCAACACGCCCGGTGGCGAGACGCTGATCGTGGTCAACGGCCCGATCATCAAGGCGCTCGGCTTCAATTACACACAAGGGGTGATGCGCGACGGCTTCCTGCCCAACACCTCGATCGGGCGCTTCTGGCGGCTGTACCTGCGTAACGTGGCCGGCTTCCTGCTGCACAAGAACGACAAGGCCACCTTCGGCAACACCTGGCGCGTGGTAATCGCGGAGAACGAGGAAACGCTCGCCAAGCTGGGCTGGAACTCCATCGCCGCCGACATGGGCTACCGGAACGGCGAGAGCACGGTCACCATCACCCGCCACACCGGCGGCAACCTCATCGTGTCACTGTCAGGGGATGTCAGAAAGCAGATGCTGCCCTACCTCGCCGATTCCATGATGCGCCAGATCAACTGGCAGCTCATGTTCACCGTCGGCCAGGGCATGGGCACGCTGCGCCCCATGGTGCTGATCACGCCCATCCTGGCCGAGACCTTCGCCAAGGCTGGTTTGTCGAAGGAAGACCTGAAGCAGTACCTGTTCGACCATGCGCGACTGCCAGCCTGGGAGTTCGAGCGCATCCTGCGCGACTGGACGTTAAAGCCGACCTGGGACCTGCTGCTGGAGGCCCGCCTGGGGCGTATCCCGCCGGTGTATGCCGAATCGGCCGACCCGAACCGCATGGTGCCGCTGGTGTGGGAACCGGGGGACTTCATGATCTCGGTGACCGGCGACCCCTTGCGCAACAGCGCCTATGTATTCGCGCATAACGGCCTGCTGGGCTATCCGGTGACCCGGGCGATCAGGATGCCGGCACAGCCGAAGCCGTCGTTGGCAGAGAAATAAAAGGCGCCTGAAATATCATCATTTTCAGGCGATACTGGGCGTCATCATTAGCTATTTTGGCTGAATGTGATCATAGGCCGAGTACAGCCTCAGCTCGGCTTGCGACGCCCTGCAGGCCGGGGGGATTTACCGGGCCGGGGCGCATCCGTGGATTTGCGCGGCTTGCGGGCGCCTTCCGGCTTGGCGGCCCGCGCTACTCTAGCCGCTTGATCGGGCTTGCCGGGCTTGTCTGATGGGCCGGGCTTGCCTCCCTTGGCACCCTTGGCACCCTTGGCACCCTTGCCCTCAGGCTTGCGTGACTTTGCCGGTTTGCGCCCACCAGCCTCGTAGCGCGCAGCGCCACCCTTGGCCGCCTTCCAGATGCCATCGGCGGGCGGCGTGAATTCGGTCTGGCCCTTGAGTTGCTGCTTCAACAGACGCACCGCCTTCACCGGATCACCCTGGGCGTCCAGCATGAAATCCGCGTCGAGCACATTCTCCAGCGTCTTGCAGATCTGCTTGAAGGTAGGGCCCGAGGCGCCACCGGTCTCGTCATCGGTGAGGCGCTCCTGCACCTGCATCGCCACCAGGCTGATGAAGGCCTCATCTTTCGCTTCGCCCGAGACCGCGGCATCCTTCAGCGCAAAGCGCAGCTGCGTCTCCAGGACGTCGAAATAATTCAGCAGCATGGTCTTGCGGGCGTGGGTAATGGGTTTCAAGCGGGCTCCGGTGCATGGTTCGGGATCAGCGTCCCTGTCGCCCGAGTGTAACGCCCCCTGCCGCCCGGCCCGGCAGAATCGCGCTGCGCCCTCACAGTGCCTCCCTACTCCGCGGTCAGGCCCAGCTTCTTGATCAGCGCACTCCAGCGTTCGGACTCCGAGCGGATGTGGGCCGCCAGTTGTTCCGGCGAGCCACTCTCCAGCACCACGCCCTGCGCCAGCATCTTCTGACGCTCGGCCGGGCTCTGCGTGTATTTCTGCAGCGCGCCGTTGAGCCTTGCCACCACCTCACGCGGCGTCGCCGCCGGCGCCACGATGGCATACCAGGACTGCGCCTCGTAATCGGGCAGCACTTCGGCCACCGCCGGCACATCGGGCAACTGCGAGAAGCGCGTCTTCGAGGTGACGGCCAGGGCCTTCAGCTTGCCGGTCTTCACGTGCGCCATCATGGCAATGGGCCCGGTCATCATCAGCTGGATGCGACCTTCGAGCAGGTCGGACACGCCCGGTGCGGTGCCCTTGTACTGCACCGCCGTCATGCTGGTGCCCGAGGCCAGCTCCAGCATCTGCAACGCGAAATGCGGTGGTGTGCCCACCCCGCCGATGCCGACATTGAGCTTGCCGGGATTGGCCTTCGCGTAGGTGAGCAGATCCTTCAGTGAAGCGGCAGGCACCGCAGGGTGCGCGAACAGGCCATAGGGGCTCGCGCCTATCATGCCCACGGCGGCAAAGTCCTTCTCCGGGTTGTAGGGCAGCTTCTTGTACATGTGCTGGTTCACGCTCACCGCGGCCGCAGTGGTCTGGAACAGCGTGTAGCCGTCGGGGTCAGCCTTGGCCACGATCTCCGCACCAACGATGGTGCCAGTCCCGGGACGGTTGTCGATCAGGATATTGCCGCCCAGTTCCTCGGACATCCGCTGCGCGGCGCTGCGCGCCAGCAGGTCGGCCGGCCCGCCAGCGGCATAGGCCACCACGAAGCGGATGGCCTTCGACGGATAGCGCGGGGCATCGGCAGCATGGGCGCCCTGTGCAATCAGCAGGGCGGGCAACGCAAGCAACAGGGGTCTGCCATTCATGAATCACTCCTCCAGTTCGATGCCGGTTTCACGGATGATCTTCTCCAGCCGCTCGCTGGTGGCCATGAGGAATTTGCGGAAGTCCTCGGGCGAGCCTTCGCCCGGGGTTTCGCCGATGTCATCAAGCCGCTTCACCACGTCCTCGGACTGGCGGGCGCGGTTGAACTCGGCATTCAGCCGATTGACGATCGGGCCGGGTGTCCCCGAAGGAACGAAGATGCCCACCCAGGAGAAATTATCGAAACCGGGCAGGCCCTCTTCCGCCATGGAGCGCACGCCCGGCAACTGCGGCAGGCGCGCATGGGCCGCGGTGAACGCCAGCGGCCGCACCTTGCCCGCCTGGATCATGGCCTGGAAAGCCTTGTAGGTCGGATGCGCCGCCTGCACGTCGCCGGCCACCAATGCCGTGGTGATGGGCCCGTAACCCTTGTAGGGCACATAGGTGACCTTGATGCCCATCATGTTGTGCATGTACTCGGCGATGAGGTGAACGATGCCGCCGGTGCCCACGGTGCCGTAGTTGATGCGCCCCGGATTGGCCTTGCCATAGGCGATGTACTCGGCCAGGGTCTTCGCGGGCAGCGAGGGATGGACCAGCAGGATGCCGGTGGTGCGGTTGAGCGGGAACACCGGCGCCAGGTCGCGGCGCCAGTCGTAGGGCAGGCGCGTCTTCAGCATGTGGCCGTAGGTCACCGTGGCCGAGATCATCAGCAGGGTGTAGCCATCGGG
The DNA here is from genome assembly GCA_947474715.1 of Betaproteobacteria bacterium. GTDB lineage: Bacteria > Pseudomonadota > Gammaproteobacteria > Burkholderiales > SG8-39 > CAIYPG01. The sequence continues at coordinate 8,094 of CANJJT010000060.1, read as the reverse complement.
CGCCGCGCGGGCCGCCGCCGCCGTGCCGATGCGGCCGGCGACACCGGGCTTGTAGTCGTAGGTGAAAGTCCATTGGGTGTTCTGCGCCATCTGGTTGAGATAGACGCGGGCCAGGACATCGGTGTTGCCGGGTGCATACGGCACGATCAGCGTGATGGGCCGGGAGGGATAAGCGCCCGCGCCCCCCCTGGAGGCGGCCGGAGCGGGCGCCGGCTGGGCGATGGCAAGGCCCGCCTGCCACAAGCCCGCAGACAGTAGGCAGGCGAACAGCACGCAGGCAGACGATACGACGGCACGCAGACGGGATGCCAACATGGTGCTTCCTCCAGTGTGCAGGATGCGGGGATGACTGGGCTTGCCGCGCGAGTATGTCACCTCACCCGCGCACTGACATGACACAGCGCAGCATCGCGCCCACTCGATCAGGCTGTATGCTTGGACCAGCCGCACCGCTTTCATCCCGACGGGAGCATGAGAAAAGCGGGCGGCCCACCACAACGCGGAGGAGACGCCATGAGCTGGCAGGACACCCTGGATGAACTCGAGCATCGCAAGGCCATCGCCCGCCAGATGGGCGGCCCCGACAAGGTCAAACGCCAGCATGATTTCGGCAAGCTCACGGTGCGCGAGCGCATCGACCGGCTGCTCGATGCCGGCTCCTTCCGCGAAATCGGCTCGGCCTGCGGCACCGGCCGCTATGACGCAGCAGGGCGGCTGACGGACTTCACCCCGGCCAACAATGTCATCGGCCGCGGCAGCATCGACGGGCGACCGGTGGCGGTGTATGGCGATGACTTCACTGTACGCGGTGGCGCCGCCGATGGCAGCGTGAAAGAAAAGCACAACCACACCGAGAAGATGGCCGCCGGCCTGCGCATCCCGCTGATCCGCCTCATCGAGGGCAATGGCGGCGGCGGCTCGGTGAAGAGCATCGAGAAGCAGGGCTATGCCAACCTGCCAGGCAGCTTCGCCAGCAGCTATTACACGGCGCTGCGCATGTTGAACACCGTGCCGGTGGTGACCATGGCGCTGGGCTCGGTGGCCGGTCGCGGCGCGGCGCGCCTGTGCGCCTCGCATTATTCGCTGATGGTGAAGGACCAGTCGCAGATTTTCATCGGCGGCCCGGCGCTGGTGGCCAAGCTCGGGCAGACCCAGGGCAAGACCTACAGCAAGGAAGAACTCGGTGGCGCAACCATCCATGCGCGCAATGGCACGGTGGACGATGTGGTCGCCTCCGAGGCCGAGGCCTTCGAGCGCACACGACGCTTTCTCTCCTACCTGCCGCGCTCGGCGCACGAACTGCCGCCGCGCCACAGCACCGGCGACGACCCGGCGCGGCGCGAGGAGAAACTGCTCGCCATCATCCCCAAGGACAGCCGCAAGGTGTATGCCATGCGCGCCATCATGGAAGCCGTGGCCGACCAGGGCTCCTTCTTCGAGATCGGCAAGCTGTGGGGCCGCTCCATCATCACCGGCCTGGCACGCATGGACGGCTGGCCAGTGGCCATCATCGGCGGTGATCCCTACCACTATGCCGGCTCCTGGACGCGCACCTCCTGCGAAAAGCTGATCCGCTTCGTCAGCCTGGCACAGACCTTCCACCTGCCGGTGGTGCACCTGGTGGATTGCCCGGGCTTTCCCATCGGCCTGGATGCGGAAAAGGAATCCACCATCCGCGTGGCCATGCGCGCCATGTCGGCCATCAATCTGTCCACCGTGCCCTGGTGCAGCATCCTGATCCGCAATGTCTTCGGCGTGGCCGGCAGCGGCCATCGCCCGACTTCGGGCTACACCACGCGCTATGGCTGGCCCTCCCTCAAGTCGGGCTCGCTGCCCTTCGAAGGTGGCATCGAGGTGGGCTACAAGGCCGACATCGAGGCGGCGGCCGATCCGGAGGCTAAAATGCAGGAAATCCGGGAACGCCTGGAAAGATTGCGCTCACCGCTGCGCACCGCAGAGAGCTTTGCACTCGAGGAAATGATCGACCCGCGCGACACCCGCAGCTACCTGTGTGACTTTGCCAATGTGGCACAGGCCTGCCTGGAGCCGGGCGAAGCACGCAATTTCTACCATCCGTGACTACAGCAGAAATCCACTCAAAGGGAGCAGGCAGAATGAGCAAAATCGATTCCCCGGTCGCAGGCGTGTTGATGCAGTACGAAGTCAAGGTCGGCGACGCCGTGACCGAAGGCCAGGAAGTGGCCTTGATGGAATCCATGAAGATGGAAATCCCCATCCTCGCCGAAGTCTCCGGCACCGTGAGCAAACTCTGCTGTGATCCCGGCGCCAGCGTGGCCGAAGGCGCGACCATCATCGAACTGGGCTGAAAGCCCGACTCAGTGTCGGTTTACCCCCTTGTCAAAGGGGGCCGACTCGACGCAGTCGCGCGGGGGGATTTTCTCCCGCTGCGCTTGCAGAGCACCATGAGGTCCTGATTGAGTCGGTGAATATTGACCTGCCCCTGTCCACCTGCAAGGCAACCAACATGCGCAGGGTGCATGACAATCGGGAGCAGGCAATGAGACCAACCGCCGCTGTCTAAAATCCCCCCGCTCGTTCGCTGCGCTCACGAGTCGGCCCCCTTTGACAAGGGGGTAAACCAGCGGCATTCCCGGAAGCCAGCGCCGCTCAGCCATCCCCCGCCGTCATCCCCGTCTCCTCGACCAGCTTCTTCCAGCGCGCCATCTCGGCGTTGAGGAACTGCGAGAACTCCGCCGGCGTATTCATCACCATGATGATGCCCTCGCCGGTGAGCTTCTTGTGCACATCCGGCGCATTGCCGGCCTTCACCAGTTCGGCGCGGATGCGGTTGAGCAACGGCACCGGCGTGCCGCCGGTGGTGGTGATGCCGAACCAGCTCGAGTAGTCATAGCCCGGTGCAGCTTCCGACAGCGAGGGTACATCGGGGAAGGTCGGTGAGCGCTGCGCCGTGGTCACACCGATGAGGCGCATCTTGCCCGCCTTGACATGCGGGATCAGCGACAGCGCGGTATTGGTGGTGGCGTTGATGCGGTTGGCCAGCATGTCCGGCACCAGTGGCCCGGTGCCCTTGTAGTGCACGAACTGCACCTCGGACTTGGTGAGGCTGTGCAGCCAGGCGCCGGCGATGTGCGAGGAACCGCCCATGCCGGTAGTGCCGTAGTTCAGCTTGCCCGGGTTCTGCCTCACCCAGGCGATGTACTCGGCCGGCGTGGCGATGGGGAGCGACGGATGCACCACCAGCAGCGAAGGCCGCTTGCTCATCAGCGACACCGGGGCCACGTCCTTCACCGGGTCATAGGGCAGGCTCTTGTAGAAGGCCGGATTGATGCCGATGGCCGTGGGCGCCACCATCAGCGTGTAGCCATCGGCGGGGGCCTTGGCGACGAAGCTGGTGGCGATGGTGCCGCCCGCACCCGGTCGGAAATCGGTGATGAAGGTCTTGCCGGTGCTTTCGGTCATCTTCTGCAGGTACATGCGTCCCTCGGTCTCGCTGGAGCCCCCGGGTGCGAAGGGGAACACCACCTGCACCGGCTTGCTCGGCCAGGCATCGGCCGCGGCCTGGGCCGCCCTGTCCTGGGCGGTCTGGGCGCAGAGGTGAAAAGGAAATGCGAGTGCGGCGCTGGCAAGCGCGAAGTGCAGGAACTGCATGAGGCCTCCTTGTGATTCTGCGTACAGAAATCGGATGAAGCGCAGTACTGCGGTCCGGTCAGTTGCTGCCGGCTCTTGTATGTGGCTCGAGGTGTTGTCTACGGTGCGGCACACCTTAGTCCAAAGCGACGCGGCGGGCAACCGCCCGGTGGACACGGACCCGGCGAACCGTTATCGGCACAACGACCGCATGCCTGCGCTTTTTTATTGCCCCGAAAAGCCTTATTCTTAGGGACGGCTGCAGACCATCCTGGCATTGAAGATCGGGGGGCGGCTGGAGGTTCCCGCAATACCCACCAAAAAGACGGCGGCGGCGGCTGGGGCGACTGGCGCGACGACAACAGCAACGTCGGCCAGCGAGTCCGCAGCCGCAAGCTGCCCGTTGAATGAAACAAAGGAGGAGACTCATGGCGGAGGCTGACGCCCTGCACGGCGTGCGTGTCATCGATTTCGGGCAGTACATCGCCGGCCCGCTGGCCGGCATGCTGCTGGCTGACTTCGGCGCTGATGTCATCCGCGTCGACCCACCCGGCGGCCCGCGTTACCGCAGCGCCGCCAATGCCACCTGGAACCGCGGCAAGCGCAGCATCGTGCTCGACCTGAAACAGGCGGGTGACCTCGCCATTGCGCAAAAGCTGATCGCCTCGGCCGATGTCGTGCTGGAGAATTTCCGTCCCGGCGTGATGGACCGGCTGGGTCTGGGCGCGAAAGCCCTGACCGCGCTGCACCCACGTCTCATCTACTGCGCCATGCCCGGCTTCGCCAGTGACGATCCGCGCGCCGGCATGCGCGGCTGGGAAGGCGTGATCGCCGCCGCCACCGCCTGCCACAGCTCACACGCCGCGGTGAAGGTGGACAGCCCCGTGTACTGCGCCATCCCCTATTCGTCGGACTTTGCCGCCTCGCTCGCCGTGTGCAGCATCGGTGCCGCGCTACTCGAGCGGCAGCGCTCCGGCCTCGGCCAGATGATCGAAGTGCCCCTCTTCAATGCCACCTTCACCGCCTTCAGCGGCAAGCTGATGAAGGTGGATGGCCAGCCCGAAATCGATGGGGCTTCGCGCTGGACCCACATGAAGTGCCAGGACGACATCTGGCTGATGTACCTCACCGGCCGCCTGAACAAGACCTTCCTCGAGCTGGCCGGCTGCCGCGAGGGCGAGACACCACCGGCAGTGGCGCAGCAGCGGCTCGAAGCGCTGTTCCGCACCCGAACGTCGGTGGTATGGGAGGCCTTTTGCGCAGAGCTGGGACTGGAGGGCATCAGCTGCCTCTCCGGCCGGCAATGGCTGCATCACCCCATGGCCGAAATCACCAGCACGGTGGCCGACTTCGATGACCCGGTGCTGGGGCGTTTCCGTGGCTACACGCTCAACCCGCGCCTGTCGGACACGCCCGGCCGCGTGCGCTCGCCACGTGCGCTGCCCGATGCGGATCGCGCGGAGATCCTGAAGGAACTGGCGTCGGCGCCGCAAGCCGCCACAGCACGCAGCGCCGCGCCGGCGGGCACGCAGACCCTCCAGTCCGCGCTGCAGGGCGTCAAGGTGCTCGACCTGGGCATCATCCTCGCAAGCCCGAGTTGCGGGCGCACGCTGGCCGAGTTCGGTGCCGACGTGATCAAGATCGACAGCGCCCACCGCAACCCGGTGAACTGGCACAACGACGTCAACCGCGCCAAGCGCTCCATCGTGCTCGACCTGAAGAAGCCCGCGGGACTGGAGATCTTCTGGCGGCTGGTCGAGGACGCCGACGTGGTGCTGGAGAATTTCCGCCTCGGCGTGGCCGACAAGCTGGGCGTTGGCTACGAGGCGGTGAGCCGGCGCAATCCGCGCATCGTCTATGCCTCGGTGAATGCCTTCGGCCGGCCCGGCCCCTACGCCGACCGCCCCGGCCGCGAAGTGCTGGCGCAGGCCATCGCCGGCATGCAATTGCGCCTGGGCGGCGCAAAGCCGGTGCTCAATCCCTTGAATGCCAATGACTACTGCACCGGGCTGATGTGCGTCTACGGCGTGGCACTGGGCCTGCTGGCAAGGCAACGCACCGGCCGCGGCCAGTTCATCAACAGCGCCCTCATTTACAGCGCCACGCTGCTGCAGACCAACCTGCTGCAGGATTACGCGGGCAAGGACTGGACCGAACCGAGCGGCCTGGACTGCCGGGGCACCGGGCCGCTGTATCGCGCCTACGAATGTGCCGATGGCTGGATCTTCATCGCTGCACAGGACTGCGGCATCGCCGGCTGTCCTGCGCTGGCCGACCTGGCCTGCCTCGCCGGCAAGGCAGGCAGCGAGCTGGAGCAGGCGCTGACACAGCGCTTTCGCACCCGCAGCGCCGATGATTGGGTGGCACTGCTGATGCCCTCGGGCATCGCCGCCCAGCGCGAGGTGCTGAAACTGGACAGGCTGCTCGATGACCCGCTGGTGCGGGCGCAGGGCCTGGCCCTGACGCGCGAACACGAAGGCCTGGGCCGGGTGACCACCACCGGACCCGGCATCCGGCTGTCGCGCACGCCGGTGCAGCCTGGACGCCCGGCGCCACGACCCGGCGCTGATGCTGCCGACATCCTGGCCGAAGTCGGCCTCGCCCACCGACTCGACGAATGGATACGCGAAGGCGTGGTCGTCACCGAAGGCATACAAGCCGGTGGCGCCTCGTAGGCCGCCAACGACTTTCCCATCCCCGAAGCAGACATCCCCGACAAAGGAACAGCAATGAGCAACGCCCCCACCGACCCCTACGGCCTCGATGAACTGACCAAGCGCCGCGCCCACGGCCACACCATGGGCGGCGAGGAAAAGCTCGCCCTGCAGCGCGAGAAGGGGCGGCTGAATGCCCGCGAACGCATCGACACCGTGCTCGACCCGGGCAGCTTCAAGGAATTCGGCCAGCTGAATCACAGCGACCTGCCCTCCACCCAGGCGAAAACCCCGGCCGATGGCAAGATCACCGGCTTCGGCAACGTCGAGGGCCGCCCCGTCTATGTGGTGGCCGACGACATCACCGTGCTGGCCGGCAGCGGCGGCCGCATCGCGGTGAGCAAGATCAACAAGACCACCCACTACGCCATCGAGAAGGGCTATCCCATCGTGATGATGGGCGAAGGCGGCGGCACGCGCATGCCCGACAACCTCGGCGCCGCCAACCACATGCGCACCCCCTCGCGCATGGGCGGGGACACGCGCGACCGGCGCGTGCCCTTCGTCAACTGCATCATGGGCGAGAGCTATGGCAGCCCGACCTGGAAGACCGCGCTGGCCGACGTGAGCATCCAGGTGAAGGGCACCTGCATGGCCGTGTCCGGCCCGCGCGTAATCGAACAGGCCACCGGCGAAAAGCTCACCCCCGAGGAACTGGGCGGCTGGGAAGTCCACGCCAAGCAGACCGGCCTCATCGACCTGGTGGCCGACAACGACACCCACTGCCTGCAACTGGTGCGCAAGGTGCTCTCCTACCTGCCCTCCAACTTCCGCCAACTGCCCCCGGTGGTGGACACCGGTGATGCGCCCGACCGACGGCTGGATGACATCCTCGACATCATGCCGGCTTCGCTGCGACGCGCCTACGACATGCACAAGATGCTCGATCGCATCTTCGACAAGGGCAGCGTGCTGGAACTGAAGCCGCTGTTCGACCCCAGCCTGATCATCGCCTTCGCGCGCCTGGCAGGCCAGACCGTGGGCGTGTTCGCCAGCAACCCCATGCATTCAGCCGGCGCACAGGGCCCCGGCGCCTGCGAGAAGGCCGCGGCCTTTGTCTGCCTGTGCGACTCCTTCAACATCCCCATGATCATGCTGCAGGACACCCCCGGCTTCTTCGTCGGCCGCTCCGCCGAGCTGCGCAAGATGCCGCTCAAGATCATGACCCTCAGCACCGCGCTGCAAAAGCGCACCGTGCCACTGATCAGCATCGTGATGCGCAAATCCTACGGCCTCGCCCACCGCACCATGGGCGGCGCCGGCGCGCACGCCGACGTGCTGCTCGCCTGGCCCGGCGCGGACATCTCCTTCATGGCCGCGGAAAATGCCGTGGGCGTGGTCTATGCGCGCGACCTGAAGAAGGCCGACAACCCGGAAGAGCTGCGCGCCAAGTACCTGGAACAAGTACAGCAGATGAACGCCCCCTGGGAAGCCGCCGGCCTCAACCTGCTCGATGACGTCATCGACCCGCGTGACACGCGCAAGGAACTGGTCGATTACCTGCGCATCACCTGCGGCCCCGACCGCGAGGGCCAGCGCAGCCAGCGCGTGCTGGCCGGATGGCCACAGATGTTCTGAAGCGGTGCGGGTGTTAACCCCCTTGTCAATCGGCATAGGGGGCCGCACCGGGCGGTTCGAAGAGTTGAGGTCATGAGAGACGGGGTACGCCAAGGCGATCGAAGTACGCAATGGTAAGCACCCGCTTGAGCTCGCCATTGCTTCTGCGCCACCAGCTGCGGGAAGTCGCAGCCACCCGCTGTGACACATGGGT
>CANJJT010000059.1:0-24636 GCA_947474715.1 Betaproteobacteria bacterium | reverse complement strand
GGGGCAAGGCAGGTGCGATTGTCGGCTTGGGAGAAAAAATGAGCTCCCCGGAAATCGGCGAAGAGCCTTGTCAAAGGGGGCCGACACGTGAGCGCAGCGAACGAGCGGGGGGATTTTAAACAGCCGAGCTGATCTGCCGACAAGCATGTTCGGGGCTACCGGCAAGTTCTGATCGAGTCTGGTATCCGCTTCGTTGACGCCCCCCCCCGCGCGGCTGCGCCGCGTCGGCCCCCTTTGACAAGGGGGTAAACCCCCAACGGGCTTCAGCCTTTGCGCAGCTTGTCGAAGGCCAGGGCCATGGCGCTGGGGCCTTTGGGGGCTTCCTGGCGTGCCGGTGCCCTGCCCTGCCCGCCCATGCCTGGGCGGTTGCCCGCGCCTGCGGGACGGCCGCCACCGGCATTGCCGGCAGGGGTGGATGAACGCCGGTCCTGGCCGGCGTCGTCGGTGCGCATGGTGAGGGCGACGCGTTTCCGCTTCAGGTCCACTTCCAGCACGCGCACCTTGACGATCTGGCCGGCCTTGACCACTTCATGCGGATCCTTGACGAAGCGGTTGGCCAGGGCGGACACATGCACCAGGCCGTCCTGGTGCACACCGATGTCGACGAAGGCACCGAAGGCGGCGACGTTGGTGACCACGCCTTCCAGGATCATGCCCGGTTGCAGGTCGGAGAGGCCCTCGACGCCTTCCTGGAAGGTAGCGGTCTTGAACTCGGGGCGCGGGTCGCGGCCGGGCTTTTCCAGCTCGGCGATGATGTCGCGCACGGTGGGCAGGCCGAACTTCTCGTCGGTGAACTCGCTGGGCTTCACGTCCTTCAGCACTTCGGGGTGGCCGATCACGGCATCGATGCCCTTGCCGATGCGGGCGAGGATGCGTTGCACCAGCGGGTAGGCCTCGGGGTGGACCGAGGAGCGGTCGAGCGGGTTGTCGCCGTCGCTGATGCGGAGGAAGCCGGCGGCCTGCTCGAAGGTCTTGTCGCCCAGGCGCGGCACCTTGCGCAGGGCTTCACGGCTGGCAAAGCGGCCGTTGCTGTCGCGGTGCTGGACGATGCTTTTCGCCAGCGCCGCATTCAGGCCGGACACGCGGGTGAGCAGCGGGATGGACGCGGTGTTCAGGTCCACGCCCACGGCGTTCACGCAATCCTCGACCACGGCATCGAGCGAACGCGACAGCGCGCGCTGGTTGACATCGTGCTGGTACTGGCCCACACCGATGGACTTGGGGTCGATCTTCACCAGCTCGGCGAGCGGGTCCTGCAGGCGGCGGGCGATGGACACGGCGCCGCGGATGCTGACGTCCAGGTCCGGGAACTCTTCCGCGGCCAGGGCCGAGGCCGAATACACCGAGGCGCCCGCCTCGCTCACCACGATCTTCGAGAGGTCCGGATGGCGGCTGGCCATCAGCTTCAACAGTTCGGTGACCAGCTTGTCGGTCTCGCGGCTGGCGGTGCCGTTGCCGATGGAGATCAGTTCCACCTTGTTGCGCTCCACCAGCGCCCCCAGTGCGGCGAGCGAGCCCTGCCAGTCATTGCGCGGCTGGTGCGGGTAGATGGTGGCGGTGTCGAGCAGCTTGCCGGTGTTGTCCACCACGGCCACCTTGCAGCCGGTGCGGATGCCCGGGTCGACGCCCATCACCACCTTGCGGCCGGCTGGCGCGGCCAGCAGCAGCTCATGCAGGTTGCGGCCGAACACGCGGATGGCTTCGGCCTCGGCCGCCTCGCGCAGTTGCAGCATCAGTTCGGTGTGCAGGTGCATCTGGATCTTCACCCGCCAGGCCCAGCGGCAGACATCGGCCAGCCACTTGTCGGCGGGACGCGCCTTGTTCTCGATGCCGAAATGGCCGGCGACGATGGCTTCGCAGGGGTGGAGCACCAGCGCCTCGACTTCCTCGCCCAGCCCCAGGCTGACGGACAGCACACCCAAGTGCCGGCCGCGGAACAGCGCCAGCGCGCGGTGCGACGGGATGGCCCGGAATTCCTCGGCGTAGGCGTAGTAGTCGCGGAACTTCTCTTCCTCCGCGCCTTCCTTGCCCTCCACCACCTTGGACACCAGCACGCCCTGGTCCTGCAGCTTCTTGCGCAGCACCGCCAGCAGGTCGGCCGTTTCGGAGAAGCGCTCGGACAGGATGTCGCGCGCGCCGTCGAGCGCCGCCTTCACGTCGGGCACGTTGATGGCTTCGACGCCCTCCGTCTCCGGCACCACCTTGAGGTAGGCCTTGGCCTCTTCCTCGGGCACCAGCGAGGGGTTGGCAAACAGGGCGTCGGCCAGCGGCTCCAGGCCCGCTTCGCGCGCGATCTGCGCCTTGGTGCGACGCTTGGGCTTGTAGGGCAGGTAGAGGTCTTCCAGCGCCTGCTTGGTCGCGGCGGCGCCGACAGCGCTACGCAGCGCGTCGGTCATCTTGCCCTGCGATTCGATGGATTCGAGGATGGTGCCGCGGCGCTCTTCCAGCTCGCGCAGGTAGATCAGCCGTTCTTCCAGCGTGCGCAATTGCGTGTCGTCGAGGTTGCCGGTGACTTCCTTGCGATAGCGCGAGATGAAGGGCACGGTGGCGCCTCCGTCCAGGAGTTCCACCGCCGCCCTGACCTGCTGCGGCTGCACACTGATTTCGGCTGCCAGGGCCCGGGTGATCTTGGCCTGGATGTCGTCGCTGAGCTTGGTTGCCATGTTGTCCGGTTCTGCTGCGTGATGAAAGGCGCGGCATTGTGCCATACGGCCGCGGGCGGAAAGTTTGCCAGCGGCGATACACCGGGCGCTAATGTGATAGGCATTGACGGACAGGCGGCAGGCAGTGCGACCCTGTCGCAGCCAGGGCCCCTGCACGATTGTGTATTGATATCATTTTTGTGTGATAACCATTACCTTTATTAGTTAAGCATTCATATTGTTATCACGTGCATTCAGGACTTCCCGGTCTGCCTGAGGGCGTTCACAAATACGGACGCAACTGGCTTGCCGGCACTCCGGCCAGGACGCGTATGATCGCGGCGGAGATTGTCAAACAAGGAGGAAATCCGATGAAACACATCAGCAAACCCCTGTCTGCCCTTGGTTCCACCCTGGCTGCGCTGGGCACTGTGGCAATGATCGGCGCCGCCCAGGCCCAGACCTATCCCGCCAAACCGGTGCGCATCATCGTGCCCTTCACGGCCGGCGGAAATACCGACGTGATGGCGCGCCCCCTGGCCGCCAAGCTCACCGAAACCCTGGCCCAGCCCTTCCTGATCGAAAACCGCGGTGGCGCCAACACCATCGTCGGTGCCGAAGTGATGGCCAAATCCCCCACGGACGGCTACACCCTGCTGGTGGCACCGCAGAACCTGCTGGCCATCAACCCGCACACCTACCGCAAGCTGCCCTATGACGTGCAGCGCGACTTCGCCCCCATCGCCATGCTGATCGAATACAACTACATCCTGGTGTCGCGCCTGGGCTTTGTGCCGAAAACCACCCAGGAAGTCATCGCCTACGCCAAGGCCAACCCGGGCAAGCTCAGCCATGCCTCCACCGGTGAAGGCTCCTCCGGCCACGTGGCGCAGTTGCAACTGGAACAGATGGCCGGCGTGAAGATCAACCACATCCCCTACAAGGGCAACGCCCCCATGATCACCGACCTGCTCGGTGGCAACCTGGATGTCGCGATGATGGGGCTGGCCTCCATCCAGACGCTGGTGAAATCCGGCAAGATCCGCATGATCGCCGCAGCCGCCGACAAGCGCTTCGCCGAATTCCCCGACCTGCCCACCATGGCCGAGGCCGGCTATCCGGGCTTCAACTCGGGCACCTGGTTCTCCATGGTCACCAAGGCCGGTACCTCGCGCGACATCATCACCAAGCTCAACCAGGAGATCAACAAGGCCATGCAGAGCACGGAAGTGAAAACCGCGCTCGAAGCCCAGAAGGTGAACATCGCCAATGGCTCACCGGAAGACCTGGCGAAGAAGATTGCCTTCGAATCGGCGCGCTGGGAGAAGGTGGTTAAATCGGTGAATCTGGTCTTTGACTGACAATGATCTCGGCTCCAGGAAGACGAACGTCCAGGAGCCTGCCTCACACCCAACGCCGAATCAAAGATCAGGCCGGATAGAGCGAGGGATGAGCGAGCGGCAACTGCTCATCGAGCAGGCGTAGTGCATGGTGATGATAGCGCTGCGCCGCATAGATCTGGCTGGGAATCCATACTGCCGGAACACCGTGCTCCCATAGCCACTTGATGCCGTCAGCGACATAGTCTGGCGTGTCCTTCCCTGGTCCGTAAGTAAACACGTTTGTAAAAACCTTCACATCGTGCTTCTTCGCCTTCTCGATCGCCAACAAAACCGCCTCGCGCAGTTTCGGGTGACGGTCGTCGAAAGGCAGGCCAAGTTCCTTGCTGAGGTCACCCAGGCCCAGGAAGATGGCCTGCAGATCCTTGATGGAGAGGATCTCGTCCAGGCGGTCGAAGGCACGCTTGCTTTCAATCAAGGGAAAGACAAGTGGCGCCTTTTCCAGCTTGTCGTAGTGTGCCTCGGTGGGATTGCGGTCCTTGATCCCCCTTTGCACCCAAAAACGACGATGCCAGTCCTTGCTTGCCATCACCATTGATTCAACCTGCTCGACGGTGTTGCAAGATGCCATCACGCAATCCGCACCAATGGCCAGCGCCCGTACGACATCCGCCGGCAGTCGTGGGTCAAACTGATCCCCGCCCCAGGGATAGGCCTGCAGACGTATCCAGACAGACAGGTCATAGCGTGATGCCCCCCGGATCATGTCTGCTGCCTGATGCCAGTCAATCGCTGTCACCATGAAATCGATCACGGCAAAATCCAGGCCGACATAGCCACACACCTCCAGCCATTCAGGCCCTGCAACGGGAATGAAGGGACCGACGGCCACTTCCCCTCTTTCAAAGCGCTGATACATGCGTGACATCATTGCTCCTTTCATTGCTTCAAAAACAGGGATGAACAACGGCAATCCACCAGTATCACCTCGCGCTGCTGCGTATCTGTAGATGCCCGATAACCAGAGTCCGCCTTAGTCTGTCGCAACAAATCCTATGGCCTTGGCCACCTTGATCCAACGGGCCGTGTCTTCTTCGATGATCCTCGCGAATTCGGTGCGACTTGTGCCGGTGGACTTGAATCCGATTTCTTCCAGCTTGCTTCGAACTGCAGGCGACCTGGAGGCCTGGGCAAAAACGGCGTTGATCCTGTCCAGTAATTCCGGGGGGGTCTTTGAAGTAGCCAGCATGCCGTACCAGGGCATTACCTCAAGCTCGCCCATGCCAAGTTCCCGGAAGGTGGGCACGTCTGGAAGAGAGCCTGCGCGCGCCGTTCCTGTCGTCGCCAAAACACGCATCTTTCCAGCCTTGTGATTCGGCACCACCGTCCCGGTGGCAAAGAACATGCCTTGTACATCCCCGCGGAAATTGCCTGTCCACACATCGGCAGTTGATTTGAAATGAACTGGCTCGTACTTCAGCTTGTTCAGATTGACGAAATAGGCACCGGTCAAATCGGTGATCGAACCCGCACCGAAATCACCGATGAACAGGGATGGGCGTCCTTTCAGCCAGGCCAGGTACTCAGCGATGGATTTTGCGGGCACATGCTCTGCACTGACAGCGAAAGAGAGGTCGGCATTTGCTACTTCGGTGATCGGTACAAGCTCCCTCAACAATCCCACCGGAAAATTCCTATTAGTGGCCGGCGGCAGACTAATCTGGGAATTTGCCGCCAGCAGCAGTGAATACCCGTCTGGAGCGGACCTGGCCACATCCTGGGTCGCGGGTAGTCCTGCCGCCCCCGCCTTTATGTCAATGACCAGCCCGTTTGGCCAGGCCTCCTGCACCTTGGGCGCTAGTACGCGGGCAATGATGTCGGCTGCGGAGCTCGGACCGAATCCGATTACCAGCCTGACGGGTTTGCTCGGGTACTGTACCTGCGCATGCGCGATAGAAGCGCCCATCATCAGAATAACCATCGCTGTTGCAGTCATGATTTTCATGTCCACCTCCTGTTGTCGTTCAATTGTCGGGAATGGATGGGCCGCTGCTTTTCCATCCATCTGGTTTCTGCACGTCAGGTCAGTACCTGACCAACCCTGACCAGAACATCGGCTCCTTCGATGCATCGACCTCATAGGTGCGGATGAAGGCCAGCCTGCCGTCTTCGCCGATACGAAACATATCCAGTCCGGCTGATATTTCCCTGACTGCACCATCCTTCCTGACCGGCACTGGTGACTTGTTGGCTGCTATCAACAGTCGGCCTGATGGATCGATCGAGAATGTTCGCGGATGCAGACCACGAGTCGGCTCGCGCTGGATCAATGAAGGTTCACCCGTTTCAGGATCAATTGCGAATACCAGAATCGCATTCTCCCCCCCGACAAACACCGGCCTGCCATCCTCTATTTCCGTGTGCTCCGAGCGCTCGGCGCCATAGACGAATCGACCACTGGGATGGACGTGCACCGTGCCCGCCATCTGTCTGGGGCGCTTGTTGTCAGGAAACGCCAGCGTGTCACGCGAGAGGACCGGTGTCGGCCTGATCCTGTCGCCATCTGATCGAAACATTTGCAGCTTGTTTTGCCGTTCGAGTGATACATAAACCCATGGCCGGGTGGGATGGAAATCCAGATGTCGTGGCCCGAACCCATATCCTCCCCCGGGTGCAATCGACTGCTCGTTGTCCAGAATGCCAGCCTGGTAATCAAAAACCTTCAGCGCCCCGGGAATTTCCTCATGTCCACTGCCGGCATCATGACCACGAGTCACCAGCACCAGTTTCCGGTTCGAGGGAAACACACGGATCTGATGCGCATAGGAGCCCCTATCGGTGACAGCCGGCTGTGCAATCTCCTCGCCCAGTGAGCCATCTGACCTTATCCGATGCACGCTCAGCCCGCTCGGATCATTGTAGGCCACCAGTGCATGTTCCGATGGAATGTCAGTGGAGACGTGAATCGGACGGTGACGCAGCCGCACAGGTTCTGCCAGCAGACTCAATCGACCCGATGCCGGGTCGATTCGAAAGGCACTCAGCAGATGGTGGTTACCGCCTCGGCCTCCCGCGCCAGGCGGACCACCATCGCTGGATACCACATAGAAATGCGTCCCGCGTGCATGCGGCCAGCCATATTGCACACAGCCTGACAGCATCACGCTGCTTCGCCTGTAAAGCTCACCGGCTTCAACGCTCACCTCGAACTGGATCAGTTCGCCACCCACGCCCACTTGCAGGCTCAGCCTTCCTGAAGCACTCATTTATCTTCTCCGAAAGACTTGAGCACTTCACAGGCCATTAGGGACAGAGGGCCGAGTCCTGAGGCCCATGTACTGTAGGGAGCATCGGACATTCGTCGCTTCAGACCTCTGCCGACACGTCGTTTCCCGCCAGGGCATTCCGGACGAAGGCCGGGTCAAAGATCTTGTCCGCCATCACCTGGCAGCGCTTCATCAGGCGGTATTCGTCCGGGCCGTAGTCGGCAATGGCGTTGTGCCAGGTGCCGATGTGCTCCCACAGCAGCACATCACCGACGGTCCACTGGTGGACATAGCGGTACTCGGGCTTGAGGATGTGCTCGTAGAGGTATTCGAGCATGCGATCGCTTTCGTCTGCCGGCATGCCTTCGATGTTGACGGTGAAATTGGGGTTGACGTAGATGACCTTGCGGCCGGTGATCGGGTGGGTCAGGAACACCGGGTGCGGCACCGGCGGGCGCTCGGCGCGCTGCTCCGGGGTGAGCGGCTTGCGCGGGCTTTTCTTCACGTTGATCAGCCATTCCCAGGACTTGTTCAGGTCATGGATGGCGGTGGCATTGGCCAGGCGCTGCTTGATGTCCTCCGGCAGGTCGGCATAGGCCTGTTGGGTGTTGGTGAACTCGGTGCTCCCGAGCGGCTTGCCGTCGCGCATGGGCACGGCATGGCAGACCAGCACGTTCACGAAGCCCACACCCTGCGCCTTGTTGTAGGTCATGTCGGTGTGCCAGAACTGACCGGCATCCGCGATGCCTATGGGTTTGCCGTCTTCCTTCACGTTGGAGAGGATGGTCACCTCCGGCATGCCTGGCTCGAAATGCTGCGCGGCGCTCAGCACCTGCAACTTGCCGAACAGCGAGGAAAAGGCCACCAGTTCCTTCGGGCTGATCAGCTGGCCGGGAAAGCGCAGCACGCCATGCTCGCCCAGGGCGCGCAACAGCGTGGCGAAATCGGGCTTGCTCACGGGCTGCGTGAGGTCCAGTCCGGTGAGGGTGGCGCCCAGGGTCTGCCCGGTGGGTTGAATGTTCATGATGCGGTCTCCATGCTCGGTACGATATTGGATGGGTTGGTCAATGCGGACGATGCGGCAGGCACAGCCGCTGCTGCCACACCGTGCAGCAGCTGCGGGCCGATGCGGTCAATGGACGGACAGCCGACCTGTCCCATGGCGGTGGACAGTTCATCCCGGAAGATGGCGAGCACCTTGTCGACCCCCGGCTGCCCGGCCACGGCCAGGCCGTACAGGCCGGGCCGGCCGCTCAGCACGGCTGACGCGCCCAGTGCCAGCGCCTTGACGATGTCGGTGCCGCGGCGCACGCCGCTGTCCACGATCACCGTGGCCTTGCCGCGCACGGCGCTGACGATGTCGGGCAATGCATCGATGGGTGCGAGCGTAGGATCCAGGCAGCGGCCGCCATGGTTGGACACCACCACGCCGTCGCAGCCGCAGGCCACCGCCTGCAAGGCATCCTCTGGACGCAGCACGCCCTTCACCATCAGGGTGCGCGGCCAGCGCTTGCGGATGGCGCGGATGTCATCCCAGGTGACGTTGTCGGCAATGCCGGGATGGCTCTCATAGCTGGGCATGCCGCCATTGGCATAGTAGCGTCCGATCACCGTGGCCAGCCACACCGGATGCAGGCCCATGTCGACGAATGAGCGCAGGGATTTCCGGAACGGGAAGGTGAAGCCGTTGCGCCGGTTGAATTCACGGTTGGGTGCGACCGGCACGTCCAGCGTGACGATCAGCGCCTGGATGCCGGCGCGGTTGACCCGGTCGATCAGTTCGAAGGACAGGTCACGCTCGCGCCACAGATACTGCTGGAACCACAGGGTGCCACCGGCCTTGGCCATATCCTCGATGGACGACATGGAGCGTGTGGCCAGGGTGAAGGGAATGTTGGCCTCGGCGGCCGCGCGCGCAAGCGCCACTTCACCACCGTAGGACACCAGCCCTGCCGCCCCGGTGGGCGCGATGCCCAACGGCATGCCCAGCTTGCGCCCGAACAGGGTGGTTTCGGTACTGCGCCCGGAGGCATCCACCGGTACCGCGGGCTTGAGCTTGATGCGCCGGAAGGCTTCGAGGTTGTTGCGGATCGCCTCGTCGTCCTCAGCGCCGCGGTCGATGAACTCGAAGATGCCCTTGGGCAGTCGGCGGCGCGCCTGCTCGCGGAAATCAGCGATGTTGAAGATGCGATCGAGGCTGCTCATGCGGCTCTGCCCGTCATGGGAAGGAAGCGTTTCATCGTGACGCGCGCCTCATTCGGTGGGCAGCTTTGCCCGGGTGACCACGTCCTTCCACTTGGCCACGTCCTTTTCCAGGAAGGCGCGGAATTCCTCCGGCCCCATCAGACCTTCCTCCTGACCGCCGGCGACATAGGCCTTGATGATGTCGGGGTCGGCCATGGCCTCCTTCAGCGCGACAAACAGCTTGTCGCGCATCGGCACGGGCAGACCCGCCGGCCCGAACAGGCCCGACCAGCCCTGCGCGACACCGCCGGGCACGCCCTGCTCGACCACCGTGGGCACATCCGGCGCCTGCGCATGGCGCTTCTCGGAGGTGACCGCCAACGCCTTCAGCTTGCCGCTTCTCACATGCGGCACCACGGCGACGGTATAGATCAGCATGGGAATGTGGCCAGCCAGCACGTCGGTGATGGCCTGCGCCACATTGTTGTAGGGCACATGCACGATGTTCGCGCCGTTCACCCGCAAAGCCTCGCCCGCCATGTGGTTGGAGCTGCCAGTGCCACCAGTGCCGTAACTCACACCCTTGGGCTGGGTCTTGGAATAGGCGATCAGCTCCTGCAGGCTGTTCACCGGCAGGCCGGCATTCACGGTGATGAAATTGGTGGTGGTGAAGGCGCGGCCGATGGGCGTGAAGTCCTTGACCGCGTCGTAGGGCAGGGTCTTCGGGCGCAGGGCGGCCGCCAGCGAATGCGAGGACACGGCGGTCATCATGATGGTGTAGCCATCGGGGGTGGCGCGCCTGACCATTTCGGATCCGGTCACCCCCACCGCGCCGGGACGGTTGTCCACCAGCAAGGTCTGGCCCAGGGTCTTCGACATGTGCGGCTCCAGGCGGCGGACCGTGATGTCGGTGGATGAGCCTGCCGCAAAGGGCACGATCATGCGGATGGGCCGGGTGGGATAGGCGCCGCCCTGCTGCGCCTGGGCCTGCGCGATGCCGGTGAACACGAGGGTCACCGAGAACGAAACCATGGTCAGGGCACGAGCGCCCCGGCTGCCTTGCTGGTGTAATTGCATGTACGCCTCCTTTGATTGGCTGCTGGCCCGGTCTTGCGCCGGCCTTGCAGCAGGGACTCTGGACGCAGGGGCTGGTGGCCCCCGCGCGATTGACCGCACGATCACATCTTCGGGATGTTCGCCACCTTCACCAGTTCGGCCATTTCCTTGTACTTGTCGGCGATGAAGGCGGAGAATTCCTGGGGCGAGCTGCCCAGTGCGCCGCCACCAGAACTCTGTATCTTCTGACGCGTGGCCGGATCCTTGAGGCTGGCTGCAGTGGCCTGGTAGACGCGGTCGATGATGGCGGGCGAAGTGCCTGCCGGGGCGAGCCAGCCCATCCAGGTGCTGGACTCATACCCGGGCACCGTGGCCGAAACCAGCGGCAGCTTGGGGAAGAGTTCGGAAGGCACCTGTGTGCCCACGGCGATCACGCGAACCGCGCCGCTACGCACCTGGGGGTCATCAGGCAGCACCAGGTTGAGCATCATCTGCACACGCCCCTGGGAGAGGTCGGTCATGGCCGGTGCCGTTCCCTTGTAGGCGATGTGGGTCATCTTGACGCCGGTACGCGTGGCAAACAGTTCACCGCTCAGGTGGGCAAAACTGCCCACGCCAGTGGAGGCGTAATTGATGGCGCCCGGGTCCTTGCGCGCGAGGTCGATCAGTTCCTTCACCGAATTGACGGGGAAATCCTTGGCGACCATGAGGAAGGCCGGGCTGGAGCTGATCTGGGTGATGGGCGCGAAGTCCTTCAGCGCGTTGTAGCTGATGTTGGTCATCAGGTGGGGGTTGATGACCATGGTGCCCGGCGTGCCGGCCATCAGGGTGTAACCATCCGGTGCAGCCTTGGCGACCTGCCCGCCACCGATCACGCCGCCCGCTCCGGCCACGTTCTCGACCACGAAGGTCTGGCCCAGGCGCTTGCGCAGTTCCTCGGCAATGACGCGCGACATCAGGTCGGTGCCGCCGCCGGTGGCAAAGGGCACCACCACGCGCACCGGCTTGGCCGGCCAGGCCTGGGCCTGTGCCGTGCCTGCAGCGGCCAGGCCGAACAAGGCGGCTGCCGCGGCGGTCAGGACGCGGGACTGCGGTGCAACACCCCGGCGCTTCTCGGGATTCAATGACATACATTCTCCTTTGGTGTTCAGGATCGGCCGGTCATGCTGCCGGCTCGACAAGGCTTTCGTACTGGTGGCCGGCGCACCCGAAAAACCCGGATCAAGGCGCGCCTGGCGATGCCAGGGCGCCTAGTCTACCGTGGCGCCGGTCTCTTTCACCACCCGCGTCCACTTCACGATTTCATTGCGGATGAAGGCCTCGAATTCGCGGGGACTGTTACCCACCGGTTCGGCGCCTTCACGGGCCAGCCGCTCCTTCACGTCCGGCTCCTTGAGCGCCTTGACCAGCACGGCATTGAGGCGCGCCACCACCGGCGCCGGCGTGCCGCCCGGTGCCACCAGCCCCGCCCAGTTGATGGATTCGTAGCCCGGCAAAGTTTCGGCGACTGTCGGCACATCGGGCATCAGCGTGCTGCGTGCCGGTGTGGTCACGGCGATGGGACGCAGGCGCCCGGCCTTCAGCAGTGGCTGCGCGGCAATCACGGTGCTCAGCATCACATCCACCCGGCCCCCGGCCACGTCGGCCAGTGCCGGTGCGCCACCCTTGTAGGGCACGTGCGTCATCTTCGCCGCCTGCAGGCCCAGCAATTCCATGCCCAGCTGGTTGATGCTGCCATTGCCGGCGGAACCGAAGGTGAGCTTGCCCTGGCTCTTCTTCGCCAGTTCGATCAGGTCCTTCATGGTGCGGATGGGCAGGTCGGGGTTGGACACGATGATCATCGCGGTGGAGGCAAACAGCGAGATGGGCGCGAAGTCCTTCTGCGTGTTGTAGGGCAGCGTGCGCAGGCCGGTGGCGTTGATCACAAAGGCGGGCGTGGTGAGCAGCAGGGTGTAGCCATCGGGCGGGGCTTTGGCCACGATTTCCGTCCCCACCACCGCACCGCCGCCGGCGCGGTTGTCGACGATGGTCTGCTGCCCCAGCGACTCACCCAGTTTCTGCCCGACCAGGCGGCCGAACATGTCGGCGGCAGCCCCCGGCGCAAACGGCACGATGAGGCGGATGCTTTTCTCCGGCCATGCGGCATCAGCCGCCGTGGCCGGTTGCGCTGCCGGAAAGAGGCCAGCGAGGGCCGCCATTGTCATTGTCACTGCATATCGCGCTGCTGCTTGTTTCGCCACGTGCATGTCCTGCTCCTTTGTTTCTGCAGTACCAGTGGAAAAGGCTTACTCCGCCTTGATGCCGGCGTGCTTGACGACCTCGGACCACTTGGTGAGTTCTGATTTCACATACTCGGTAAATTGCTCGGGGCTGCTGGCCACCACTTCCCCGCCTTCGGCCGTGAACACCTTGCTGACATCGGGATGCTTCAGCGCCCTGCCCGTTTCCTGGGCAATGCTGCGGACCAGCGCCGGCGGGGTACCACCGGCGACGAACACGCCGAACCAGACCGAGGCTTCGAAACCCGGAAAACCGGACTCCGCCACGGTGGGCAGGTCGGGCAGCATCTTCACCCGCTGCCGGCTGGTGATGGCCAGGGGTTGCAGCTTGCCCGACTTCACGAAGGGCAAGGCGGCCATGGCATTGGAAAAAGCCACCTCCACCTGCCCGCCCACCAGATCGTTCAGCGCGGCGATCGAACCCTTGTAGGGGATGTGGGCGATCTGGGTGCCGGCCATCTTGTTCAGCAGCTCGCAGGTGAGGTGATTGCCTGAGCCGATGCCGGCCGAGGCGCAATGCAGCGCCCCGGGTTTGGTCCTGGCCAGGACCAGCATGTCCTTGAAGTTCTTCGCCGGCAGCGACGGGTGGGCCGTCAGCATGTAGGGCTGTGAGCTGATCTGCGTCACCGGCAGCAGGTCAGTCGCCGTGTTGTAGGGCAGCTTCTGATAGACGAAGGGATTGACCACGATCTGCGAGGTGCCAATCAGCAGGGTGTGTCCATCCGGCGGCGACTTGGCCACCACTTCGGTGCCGATGATGGTGCCGGCGCCGGCGCGGTTCTCGACGATCACCGTCTGGCCGGACTGTTCCGTGAGTTTCTGCGCGATCAGGCGTCCGGCAATATCCACCGGACCGCTGGGCGGAAAGGGCACGACGATGCGTGCCGCTTTGGTCGGAAAGCCCTGGCCCCAGGCACTGCCTGCCAGCAAAGCGAGAACACTGCCGGCCCATGCCAGGCCGGCCCTGCTTTGTTTATTGGTGCGACTCATGTAACGCCTCCTTGGTAGCTGCCGGACATCGCTGGTGTGTGGTGGTGCTGATTTTGTGCTGAGGCCCGGCAGGGTTGAATCGATTCAGGTGATTTCACGGGTGACCGACCTGGTATTGCCGAAACTCTGCACATAGGCCGAATGCGTGCCCGGACCGCCGGCCACCAGGATGCCCAACTCCGCCGGGCTGGCACAGGCGGGCAACAGGGTGTCGCGGGTGACCACGCCCAGTTCGGCGCGGCGCGAGTGCGTGGCCTGCTCGAAGTCGATGCCGGCCATCATGCTCGCCGGCATCTTCGAGGCCTCCCACAGGCGCCGCTTGGCTTCAGCCTTGCTGAGCCCGCCACCCTTGAGGATGTCGGCGTACTCCGGGCACAACACCACCCAGGGCTGGCCGCAGGTGCGGTAGTCATTGCCCGCCGGACGCGGCATGGACTGGCCAAACACGCGCACCACTTCATCGACGATCTTGGAGCGGGTGTTCATGTTGACGATGCCTTCGGCGCCGACCACGGTCACGGCATTCTGGTCCGCGCGCATGCCGCGCTCCACGTGCAGCGGCTCCCAAGGGCTGTCGTCCTCGTTCTCGGCGCAGCAGAAGGAGTACTTGCCCGGATAGCCATGCGTGGCGCGGTCCATCTCGCCGGGCATGGCGCGACCGATGTTCTGCAGCACCAGCCGCAGCGCCCGCCCCATGGTGGCATTGGCCCAGTTGCCCTGCCCCAGGCAGTTGGCGCCGCTGTTCATGCCCAGCTGCTTGGCAATGGGCCCATTGACGATCAGCCACACCGCCACCGGGTTGGTGGTGGCCTGTATGCCCTGCAGGTTGAACTTCGGGTCGGTCACCGCATCCACAGCGGCGATCAGCACCGGCAGGTACTCCGGATCGCAGCCGGCCATCACGGCATTGATGGCGATGCGCTCCACCGTGGCCGCGCCATAACCGGGCGCCACCAGGCCGATCACCTCGGCCGGGTCACGCCGCGTCGCACGCAGCATGCGTTCCACCCGCGCGCGCGTGGGCGGCACCACGGGAAAGCCATCGGTCCAGCGCTGCTGGCGAAAATGCAGATTGACCGCATCCAGGTCATCGGCCAGTTCGATCAGGCCTGCGCGCTGGCTGGCCGCGATGGCACTCCCCTGCGGCGCGGCCGCGGGGGACACCAGGTGCAGGATATTTTCCGCGCACTGGATCGCCAACTCGCGGATGCCCTCGCGCTTGATGGCGCCAAAGGGGTGCGGCACGATGGCCAGCGGCATCTCGGGAAAAGCGAGGCCGCGTGCCTGGGCACGACCCAGCGATTCAAAGGCTGTGGACACCACCGAGGCGGTGGCCAGACCGCGCTTGGCGGCTTCTGCGCTGTCGTGGACACTCCACGACGTGCAGGACCCTCAGTCGCCCGACCCGGTGATGACCAGGTCGCACTTGTCCAGCAGTTCCTGCATCACCGCATCGCCGGCCGGCACCGAGGCCTGGCGCTTCTTGAAGATCAAAGTCCCAGCCGCGCCATGGCGGGTCTTGAACACCTCGGCCAGGTCTTCGATCAGATAGTCGAAATTGGGCTTGGTATTGTCGATGAAGCCCACCACCTTGCCCTTCACATCGGCAAGCGTGCGGTACTTCTGGACGTCGCCGTCGCGATAGGGTGCGATCGGATCGTAGACGGACATACGTGCGGACATTGCCACTGCTCCTCTATTTCTGCCATTTGCGCCGGACTGCCTGTACAGGCTCGTCCCGGCGCGTTGGCCTTCTTCGGATTGAACTGACCATCGCTTAAGGATGCCTTCAAGACAAGGGGAAATCCACGCTCCATCATAGACCAAGCCCCGGAACAATCTGACACGCGACAGCTGAAAGCGCCTTTTCCCCGCAACGACAGAAATGATAGTTTGTCATCAGGGTGGAAGATTGCATCTTTATTGACAGGATCGCAACGGTTACGATGCCGCAACACCACCGGGTAGCAACTGCCAGATCCCGGGAGAAAAGGAGCCAAGGATGGATTGCATTTACGAAGTCTTCGCCATCAAATATGCAACCCGAAGCGCACGTCGGGCCGACAACTTTGTGGGCGGTGATCCGCACGATGCGCCCATGCCGATGGCCTACTACGTCTGGCTGATCCGGAATTCCGAGCGCACTTTTGTGGTTGATACCGGGTTCTCCCGCGAGATGGCTGCCAGGCGCAAGCGCACCTACCTGCGCACACCCGCTGAGGGTCTCGCGCTGCTGGGAGTGGATGCACGGCAGGTTCAGGAAGTCATCCTTACCCACCTGCACTATGACCACGTGGGCACCTTCCAGGACTTCCCCGCGGCCCGCTTCCACCTGCAGGACGATGAAATGCAATATGCAACCGGGCGCCATATGCGCCACGCCCGATTTAATCATGGGTATGAAGTGGAAGACGTGGTCGGCATGGTTCGCCTCGCCTACAAGGACCGGGTCAGCTTCCACAAGGGCGACGCAGTGATTGCGCCCAACGTGAGCGTGCACCGCATCGGCGGGCACACCCATGGACTGCAATGCGTGCGGGTGATGACGCGCCGTGGATGGCTGGTTCTGGCATCGGATGCCAGCCATTACTACGAGCACATGGAAACCAACCGGTGTTTCCCGACCAGCTTTCATCTCGGCGAGATGGTTGAGGGCTACACGACCCTCAACGCATTGGCGGAATCGCCCCGACATATCATCCCGGGTCATGATCCACTGGTGATGTCCCGATATCCCAGCCCCAGTCCGGCGCTGGAAGGAATCGCCGTGCAATTGCATGTGGAACCTGCGGCCGATCAGCCTGCGCATCCAGGCGGGGCCGCCCACTGATGATGAGACGGCAGATTCACTGCTCACTGCCCCGGTTGCGCACGGAAGGCGGTTTGTTTCACAGGTAGACTATGCGAAAGGATTTAGAGTGCCTAACAATGCGAGGGGACACATCCCCTCGCGCTCCCCAAAGTCAGAGCGCCTAACAGCAATTCTGTTAGGCGCCCTTATCCAGAATTCGATGCCGGATGAGGATCCGAGACAAGTCGATGAGTTTGATGCAGAAGAACTGGAAGAACACCAGATCCACAAGAACCAATCGTCCAATAAAGGAGGAAACCATGGCTACGCAGCACCTCAGACTGTCCGCCTGTTTCATGCTTGCCCTGTCCGCCGCTTCCGCACAGGTATCGCATGCACAGTCGTATCCCAGCAAACCGGTACGATGGATCAGCACCTACGCCGCCGGAGGTCCGGTCGATCTCACGGCCCGTCCTGTGGCCCAGACGCTGAGCGGCATCCTGGGGCAACAGGTGATCATTGAGCACCGCCCCGGCGCCAATGGCAATATCGGCGGCCTGGCCGTAGTCAAGTCTGCGCCGGACGGCTACACCATCCTCGTGACCTCCACCAGTCAGCTGACGATCAATCCGAGCCTGTATCCGGTGATGCCCTTTGATACGGAAAAAGATCTTGCGCCAGTCACGCTGATCTCGATGACCCCGACGGTCATGATCACCCACCCCTCGGTCAAGGTGAACTCTGTCAGGGAACTGCTGGCGTTTGCTCGCGCCAACCCCGGAAAGCTCCGGTACGCATCTGCCGGCAATGGAAGCATCAATCACCTGTCGACCGAACTGCTGAAGCTGATCGAGAAGATCGATCTGGTCCATATTCCCTACAAGGGCGGCGGACCTGCGCTTACCGCCGTTGTGGCAGGCGAGGTGGACATGATGATCATCAGCCTGCCTACAACGATTCCCTTCGTCAAGGATGGTCGAATCCGCGCTTTGGGCGTCAGTGCCGGGGCGCGTCAGCGCTCCTTCCCGGATGTGCCAACCATGACAGAAGCCGGCGTGGCCGGATTCGAGTCGGCGGCGGGTATCGGACTGCTTGCGCCGGCGGCCACCCCCAGGGCTTTGATCACCCAGCTTCAGACCAGCACGGTGAAGGCCATGAACACGCCTGAAACAAGAACTCTGTTGCTGGCCAGCGGCGTTGAGCTGATTGGCAGCACCCCTGAGGAATTCACCAGGCTCATCAAGTCAGAATCCGCCCGGTGGGACAAGGTTGTGAAGGCAGGCAATATCAAGCTCGACTGAGAAGGCGCATGACTGGCACCGGCGCGTTTTTTCGTCCGCAAGGCGCTCAATCACGTGACGGGTCCGCTGGTCGACCGCCGTTGCCTCGAACGCCTTGAGCGCCTAGTCCTTAAAGCCGTCAGCATGGCTACGCAGCGAACCATCGATACGGGAGACGGAAAACCTCTTCGCAGAGCTGCTCCCCTATCAGTTACCTACCTGCAAGGTGCAGGGTATTTTCAGCCTGCACCTGCGGACGAGCCTTTCGAACTTCCGGAGCACACACTCAAGTGAAATCCAGCCTTTCCTCCCTTTTTTCGCCACGTTCCATTGCGGTCATCGGGGCCACCGACGAAATCTCGCGAGCCGGAGGTCGCGCACTCGCCATTCTCAAAATGGCGGGATATCAAGGTGCAATCTACCCGGTCCACCCGACACGCACGACCATCCAGGGGCTTCCCGCCTATCCATCCCTTTCGGCACTCCCCGCCCCGGCAGACCTCGCCGTCATCTCGCTTGCGCCGGAACGCGTCGTTGACGCCATCAGGGAATGCGTCAGCAACGGCGTGGGGGCTGCGACTGTCTTTGCGGATGGCTTCACTTCCACCATGAGGGAAGCGTTGGAGACCATCCTCAGGGACGCCAGCGCAGCAAGCGGACTGCGGATGCTCGGTCCGAATACCATCGGCTTCAGGGCGCTTGCCGACAACGTCTACGGAACCTTTGCCGGAGACATCGAATTGGGAACCTTGGTTGGTCCCACCGCATTCATCGCGCAAAGCGGCGGCATGAGCACCTATTTCGGATCCACCTGCCTGGCCACTCGCGGCATCGGGACCCGCTATCTGATCGATACCGGCAATGAGTTTGATATTGCTGCAGCAGACTGCATCGAGCACATCGCCAACGACCCGGAGGTCAATGCCATTGCACTGATGGCCGAGAGCGCCAAGGACGGCAGAAGGCTGACCGACGCGATCCGGCTGGCCGTGGGCCGGGGCAAGACTGTCGTGGCACTCAAGATGGCCCGCAGCCTTGCCGGACTGGCTCAGGCGGCCTCCCACACCGGCGCCCTGGCCGGAAAGGGAGAGCTGTTCGACTCCGAGCTGCGTGCGGCGGGGGCCTGTGTCGTGGCCAGTGAGACGGAGTTGCTCGACGCCATGGCCATTGCGGGCCTGAAACGCATCCCGGCCGGACGGGGCGTGGGAATCGTCACCTCTTCGGGTGGTTTTGGCATTCTTGCCCTGGATGCCGCGGAGCGGGCGGGAATGCTGGTTCCAGCACCTGCGTTGGCGGCCAGCGAAGCGGAAAGGCAGGAGATCAAGGGCGGGAAATTTGCAAACCCGTTTGATTTCTCCTCCAGCCTTTCGGCCGGACCGAAGGCGGCCGAAACGGCACTCAACTGGATCCTCTCGCAACCCAACATCGACTGCGTGGTCGCCTTTCATTTCTATTCGGCAATGCGCGTCGATCGCCAGGAATCGCTTTTCAGGCAGCTGAGTACCGCTGCAAAGAGCACAACAAAACCCATCTTTGTCTGCGGCGTCGCGCCAGCCGATTTTGCAGCCCGCTTGCATGACGTTGGGGTAGTTTTCTTCGAGGATCCATCCCGCCTCATGAAGGCGCTGTCGACTCTGGTTCCCATGACGCAGGCCGTTGCGGTAGCGCCTGCCTTGCAAGGCATGACCGGGGAGCCTATGCCCATTGCCGGGGCTGCTGCCCGTCAGCGACTGCAACATCTGCGAAACCTGCCCCAGGTGCCCAGCCATGCCGTAGCAAGCTCGGTGGAAGCACGGACTCTCCAGCAACAGCTGGGGTGCAAGGTCATTCTCAAGGTTGAAAGTGACGCCCATGCTCACAAGTCCGATTACGGTCTGGTTGAAGGTCCGCTGGCACCGCATGAACTGGAGACGGCCTTCTCCAGACTCGAGGCAGCACGGCGTGCCTGTGGCGCCCAGGACGCGCCCATGGTGCTTCAGCCATTCGAGCGGGGCGTTGAACTGGCATTGGGCGCTTACCACGACCCGATATTCGGCCCTTCCGTGATGGTCGCAGTTGGCGGGATTTTTTTGGAGATCCTGAATGACGCAGCCTTCGCCGCCGCTCCCATCGACCGGGAA
This sequence comes from Betaproteobacteria bacterium, assembly GCA_947474715.1. Taxonomy (GTDB): domain Bacteria; phylum Pseudomonadota; class Gammaproteobacteria; order Burkholderiales; family SG8-39; genus CAIYPG01. Next base: position 4,688 of record CANJJT010000059.1, on the reverse strand, counting down.
CGGGCTCGACAGATGATTCTTTCTCTCAAAGGCGCCCCCCTGCTTCTGGGCGCTCGCGGGAGGCCCCTGGCGGACATTGACGCCGCGGCAGCTGCGCTGTGCGACCTTGCCGATTTCATCGTCACGAACACAGACGAGATTCAGGAGGTGGACATCAATCCACTCATCGTGAAAGACCAGGGCCATGGCGTCATTGCAGTGGATGCCCTGTTGATTCCCCGGCACGTCCAGTCCCGTCCGCTGACTACAGGCCAGGCATGAGCGCAAGGCTGAAGGACGCAAGCGAAGCACAGAGCGGGCGTCTGCACCCATGGCATTACGAGGCCGACATTGTGGTTATCGGCTATGGCGGGGCGGGCTCTGCGGCAGCCATTGCTGCGCATGACTCCGGCCACAGTGTCCTGGTATTGGAGAAGGCGCCTTTCGGCGGTGGCAATACCGGCTGCTGCGGCGGCGGCATGCGTATCCCCAAGGAGGCAGCCAAGGCGCTCGATTACTACCGCGCACTCACCCAGGGGACAGTCGAGGACGAATCACTCCGGGCCATGGCGAGGGCCATCCATGCACTTCCCGCCCGAATGGAGTCCTGGGGCGCCGAACTCGAGTGGATCAAGCGCGGGCTGGATTACCCCGGCTTGCCTGGTGCTGAAACCTTTGGCGAAGTGGTGAGCATCTCGAGAACCAAGGAGGAGAAGGCGCGTCAGGCAGGCGGCCCCATCTTCGCAGTTCGCGGCGATGGACTGTTCGCCTTTCTGGATGGCCAGGTAAAGAAGCGAAGCATCAAGGTCCTTTTCAATTCTCCTGCCCAATCGCTGGTGCAGGATCCGGATACGAAGGAAATCCTTGGCGTCCGTGCATTGGAGAACGGCAGCACCAACGTGCTCGTCAAGGCACGAAAGGCCGTCATCCTCTGCTCCGGGGGCTTCCAGAACAACCGTGAAATGCTGATCAATTACCTGCCCTACATGTCCGCCTTGCCAACGACGCCCTATGGCACTCCCTACAGCACCGGTGACGGCATCCACATGGCGAGTGAAGTTGGCGCAAAGCTCTGGCACATGAGCGGCGTGGAGCTGGGTCAGTTCGCCCCGCGCATCCCGAGCGAGAAATATGGCCTTGGCTTTCGCCTGGAGAAGTCCTTGCGCCCGCAAAGCCAGGTCATCTACGTGAACAAATCCGGTCACCGCTTCATGGACGAATCAGTGCTGCTCAGTCATCGCAAGGATCTCTTTCCGGTGCAGATTTTCGATCAGGAGAAAGCCACCTATCCCAACATTCCCTTCTTCATGATCTTCGATGACGCTTATCGGGCCCCTCGCCCGATCGTCGGGGGTCACATGGGATGGTGGTGGGTCCACAAGGTCTACCAATGGAGCGAGGACAACAGTGCCGAGGTAGATCTCGGCTGGATCACCCAAGCCGACACCATTGCCGAACTGGCCTTGAAGATGGGGCTGGATGCCGACGGCCTGGAGCAATCCGTGCATGAGTACAACCGCAGTTGCGAAAGCGGGCTCGATTCGGCCTTTGGGCGCTCCAGGACGTCGATGGCGCCATTGCTCAAGCCGCCCTTCTACGCCACCGAATTGTGTGAGCCCATCATCAACACTCAGGGTGGTCCCAAACACAATGCGCACGCCCAGGTTCTCGATCGGCATGACCGCCCCATCAAGCGGCTGTATGCCGCCGGTGAGCTGGGGTCTTTCTTCTATCCACTGTACGAGAGTGCATCCAATGTTCCGGAAGCGTTGGCTTTCGGCATCATCGCCGCGGAGCACGCCGTCCGGCTGGAAAGCTGGAGCTAGTCAAAGCACAGTGGTCCAAACAACAGCACACACTCATCAATCCCAGGAGGATCCAATGAATTCAACGCGTCTTGCAAGCGCCGCCATCGTGGCCTGCCTCTCTTCAATGCTGGCATCCACGGCCTGTGCAGCTGACTGGCCGACAAAACCGATCAGGCTCATCGTTCCCTATGAACCCGGTGGCCCCACCGATGCCAGTGCCCGTGCCATCAATACCAAGGTGGGGAACGCCCTGGGACAGCCGGTCCTGATCGAAAACCGGCCGGGTGCCGGCAGCATCGTCGGCTCGGAACTGGTGGCGAAGGCGCCTCCTGACGGCCAGACGATCCTGCTGTTCACGGCAGCCAACACCATGAACATCACCCTGATTCCGAACCTCCCCTACGACATGGTGAAGGATTTCGCCCCGATCACCATGCTGGTGCGGCTGCCGAGCATCGTGGTCGTCCACCCATCACTGCCCGCACGCTCGGTGGGGGAACTCATCGCCTATGCAAGGGCCAATCCCGGCAAGCTGAGTTATGCATCCGCCGGCACCGGAACCCCGATGCACCTCGCCGGCGAACTGCTGAAGAGCATGGCGAATCTGGATATCGTGCATGTGCCCTACAAGGGCTCCGCGCCTGCGCTGACCGATCTCATGACAGGCAGAGTCGAGCTCTCGCTGATTGGCTCCAGTCCGGCGCTTCTCTCACTCATCCAGGCCGGCAAGCTGCGCGCCATCGCCACCACCAATGAATCCCGCTCCCCCTTGTTGCCGGACCTTCCCACAGTGAGCGAATCGGGTCTGGCCGGATTCCAGTCTGAAGGCTGGCATGGCCTTGCCGCCCCGGCCCGCACCCCGCGCGCGGTGATCAATCGCCTGTACAAGGAAATTGACACCGTGCTGAAGGATCCGGAAACCAAAGCCACGCTGCTCAAGAACGGCGCCGACCCCGCCGGTATGCCACCGGATGAGTTCTCGAGAATCATCCAGTCGGAGATCCAGAAATGGGCCAAGGTCGTCCAGGCAAGCAAGCTGACGGCCAATTGATCCTGCGACAGCACAGCAACAGACTTCGATCGAGAACATCATTCATGACTCAAATTCCGGATCACATGGAAGCCCTGACAGGCAGCGTGGAAGCCTTCCTTGCCAAAGGCTCACACCAGCAGCGCAGCCGCAGCCAGCGAGGCCGGCTGCCGGCCTATGACCGGCAGTTCTGGCGCGAATTGAGTGCCATGGGACTGCTCGGCATTCTGATTCCCGAGACCCATGGAGGCCAGGGACTGGGCCTGCGGGAGGCGGCCACCGTTGCCCAGTTACTGTCCCGGCACCTTGTGCCGGAGCCCTACACGGCCGTCAGTGTAATGGCAGCCACCGCGCTTATCCACGGCGACGGCGGCATGAGAGACAAGCTGTTGCAAGGTATCGCCGCGGGATCACTCATCCCTGCCCTGGCCTGGCAGGAGTCGCTGAATCAGTCCGATCCGGAAGCCATCAGCACCACCGTGCTTGCCTCAGCCGATGGTCTTGCCATCAGCGGTGAAAAGCGGTTTGTCGTTCCGGGGGCGGGCGCCGATGGCTATCTGGTTTCAGCAAAAAGCCCTGAGGGGCTCGCCCTATACTGGGTTCCATTGCAATCCCCCGGACTGAGCGTTGCGGAAGAAGTTCTGAGCGACGGAAGCTTTTTCGCCACCCTCCAGCTCTCCAATGTTCGCGTTCGGCCCGAGCATCAAATCGCCTCGCCCGGAACAGCCAAAGCGGCACTGGAGGCTGCAATCCACCGTGGAATGATCTCAGCCGGCGCCGAACTTTGCGGCATCGCCGGTAGCGCCTTTCACGACACGGTTGAATACTTGAAAGTCAGGACACAGTTCGGCAAGCCCATCGGCAGCTTTCAGGCCCTGCAGCACAGGGCCGTGGACTGTTACATCCAGTTGCGCCTCGCCTTGGGAGTACTCCAGGATGCCCTTGAAATGGAGGACGCAGACCCATCGCAACTGGCCATGATTGCCAATCGGGTCAAAGCGCGTTGCGGCCACGCCGCCAACCTCATCATCAAGGAAGCCATACAGATGCACGGCGCCATGGGCTTCACGGACGCCTGTGATGTCAGCCTTTACGTGAAGCGCACCATGGTCCTCAGCGTATGGCTCGGCAACGAAACCGGGCATCGCCGTCAGTTCGCCCGCATTGCGGGAAACCCATCGGCAGAAACTCCCCGCGGGGGCACTGCCGTCAAATGCCGGCTTGAGGATTTTCCGCAAAATACCGACTGGGATTCCCTGCCTGATCAGGAGTTCCGCCTGGTATTCCGGGAGTTCATCGAACGCAATTACCCCGAACAGTATCGATACATGCCCCGCCGCGTCCGGTGGCATGAGGTACGGGACTGGAACAAGCGATTGGCCGAGATCGGCTGGATCGCCCCTTCCTGGCCCAGCAAGTGGGGCGGCATGGAATTGTCCCCCGCCAAGCAGATCATCTACATCGATGAGCTTGAGCGCTGGGGGGTGGGACGGGCCCCTGACCAGGGCGTGCGGCAACTGGGACCGGCGCTTATGCACTATGGCACTGAAGCGCAGCAACAGGCCTACCTGCCCAAAGTCCTCTCTTGTGAGCACATCTGGTGCCAGGGATACTCCGAGCCGAATGCCGGCTCGGATCTGGCCAGCGTGACAACGAGTGCAGTGCTTGAAGGCGACGCCATCGTCATCAACGGCCGCAAGATCTGGACCTCAATGGCGATGGACTGCACCCATATCTATGTACTTTGCCGGACCGATAAAACGGTCAAGAAACAGGAAGGCATCAGCTTCGTCATACTCGATCTGCAGACACCCGGCATCACCATCAGGCCCATCCTCGACATCGCCGGCAACGAAGAATTCTGTGAAATC
>CANJJT010000058.1:0-24654 GCA_947474715.1 Betaproteobacteria bacterium | reverse complement strand
TACGGATTCACGTCAATCAGGAGCTTGAAGAGTTGTCGTTGATGCTGCCACAGGCGCTGCGTCTGCTCAAACCGCAAGGCCGGCTCGTGGTGATCAGCTTCCATTCCCTGGAAGATCGCATCGTCAAGCAATTCATGCAGGCACAGGCGCGGCCGGATTCGCTGCCTGAGCGCCTGCCGGTGCGCGCGGCCGACCTGCCGCCGGCGCAATTGCGCATCATCGGCAAGCCGGTGCGCGCAGCCGCCGAGGAGATTGCGCGCAACCCGCGTTCGCGCAGCGCCATCCTGCGCATTGCCGAGAAGACCGACGCCGCCATGCCGCCGGCCACCGCCCGCCGCAGGGGGCGTGCATGACGCGCATCAGCCTTGCGCTGCTCGCCCTGCTGACGCTGTGCTCGCTCGGGCTGGTGACCTCGCAGCACGAGGCGCGCAAGCTGGTCACCCAGCTCAACCAGGAGCAGGAGCGCGCGCGCCAGCTCGACATCGAATACGGCCAGTTGCAGCTCGAGGCGAGCACCTGGGCCATGCATGCGCGCATCGAGCGCATCGCCCGCACTTCGCTGCGCATGCAGCCGCCCGCACCCGGACGCGTGCAACTGGTGGATGCCGCCGTCGCGCTGTCCAGGCCCGCCGCGCCTGCCATCCCCGAGCCGACGAAGGCAGGCCAGTGAAGTACTCCGCCAGCCCCGTGCTCAACCTGCGCCTGCCGGTGTGGCGCTCGCGCATGCTGCTGGTGCTGTTCTTCTTCGGCTTCATGGTGCTGGGCGCCCGCGCGGTCTACCTGCAGGGCTGGAACAACGATTTCCTGCAGGCCAAGGGCGAGTCGCGCCACAGCCGTGTCATCGAGATCAGCGCCAATCGCGGTCGCATCGTCGATCGCCATGGCGAGGCGCTCGCCATTTCCACGCCGGTGAAATCGGTGTGGGCCATCCCGAGCGAGACCAAACTGGACAAGCCGCAGTTGCACAAGCTGGCGTCGCTGCTGGAGATGCCGCCCGCGGAAATCGAGAAGCGCATCGCCGATACCAATCGCGACTTCGTCTACGTGAAGCGGCAGATTCCCCCGGAGACGGCCGATCGCATTGCCGAGCTGCGCCTGCCCGGCATGTTCCAGAGCCGGGAGTATCGCCGCTACTACCCGGGCGGCGAAGTCATGTCGCACATCCTCGGTTTCACCGGCGCTGAGGATGTCGGCCAGGAAGGCGTGGAACTGGCCTTCCAGGAGCAACTGGCGGGCAAGCCCGGCAGCCGTCGCGTCATCAAGGACCGCAGGGGCCAGATCGTCGAGGACCTGCAGTCCATCCAGGCCGCCCATGACGGGCGCGACCTGGTGCTGGCTCTGGATGCGCGCATCCAGAGCATGGTCTACAGCCAGCTGAAGAGCACCATCACCGAGCACAGGGCCAAGGCGGGTGGCGTGGTGGTGCTCGATGTCACCACGGGCGAAATGCTGGCGCTGGTCAACTTCCCCACCTACAACCCGAACAATCGCGTGCATCTCACTGGCGCCAGCCTGCGCAACCGCGTCGTCACCGATACCTTCGAGCCTGGTTCCACGCTGAAACCCTTCACCATTGCCACGGCGCTGGAGTCGGGCCAGGTAAAGCCCGAGACTACGGTGCAGACCGCGCCGGGGCGGCTCACCATCGGCACGGCCACCATCCGTGATGCCCACGCCGAGGGCCTGCTCACGGTGTTCCAGGTGATCCAGAAGTCCTCCAACGTCGGCTCGGCCAAGATCGCCCTGGCGATGCCGCCCGAGCGCATGTGGAACACCTTCAACGCCGTGGGTTTCGGCCAGTCGCCCAAGCTGGGTTTTCCCGGCGAGGCGCCCGGCCGCGTGCGCGCCTTCAAGACCTGGAGGCCGATCGAGCAGGCCACCATGTCCTATGGCCACGGCATCTCGCTCAGCCTGGTCCAGTTGGCGCGCGCCTATTCGATCTTCGCGCGCGATGGCGATCTGGTGCCGATCTCGCTGGTCAAAGTGGATACGCCGCCGCCGGCCCAGTTCGTGATCTCGGCCGACACGGCGCGCGCCATGCGCGCCATGCTCGAGGCCGTCGTCCATCCCGGTGGCACTGCTCCGCGCGCCCAGATCATGGGTTATCGCGTCGCCGGCAAGACCGGCACCGCGCACAAGCAGGAAAACGGCGGCTATGCGGCCAGCAAGTACGTATCGTCTTTCGTCGGCTTTGCGCCGGTGTCCAGCCCGCGACTGGTGGTGGCGGTGATGATCGATGAGCCCACCGCAGGCAAATACTACGGCGGCCTGGTGGCCGCACCGCTGTTCGCGCAGGTCATGGAGAACGCGCTGCGCACCCTGCGCGTGCCGCCGGATGCCGCCATGAAGCCGGTGGTGCTGCCCCCGCCCGGGCAGGAAGTCGAGGAGAGCATCTGATGCCCTCGCGCGTCCGCCAGCTGCTCGACAGGCTCACCACGCAGGGCGTGACGGTGAAGTCGCTGGAAACCGACAGCCGTGCCGTGCAGCCAGGCGATGTTTTTCTGGCCTGGCCGGGCAGCCGCGATGACGGCCGGCGCCACATCGGCAGCGCCATTGCCGCCGGGGCCGCCGCCGTGATCCACGAGCAGGCCGGCTTCCAGTGGGATGCGCAATGGACCGTCCCCGGACTGGCCGTCGATGGCTTGCGCGAGTTCGCCGGCCCCCTGGCCGATGAGGTCTACGGCCATCCTTCGGAAAAACTGTGGACCATGGGTGTCACCGGCACCAATGGCAAGACCTCCTGCTCGCAATGGCTGGCACGCGCCTGCAGTGAATGCGGAGCACGCACTGCCGTGATCGGCACGCTCGGCATGGGCATGCCCGGCCAGCTCAGCAGCAGCGTGAACACCACGCCCGACCCGGTGCTGCTGCAGCGCTCTCTGGCCAGGCTGCTGGCCGAGGGCGCCCAGGGCGTGGCCATGGAAGTGTCCTCGATCGGCCTGGAGCAGGGCCGTGTCAACGGCATGCGTTTCGGTGCGGCGCTGTTCACCAACCTGTCGCGCGACCATCTCGACTACCACGGCGACATGGAAAGCTACGCGCGCGCCAAGCAGAAACTCTTCGAGATGCCCGGCCTGAAGCAGGCCGTGCTCAACATGGATGATGTGCAGGGCGTGCAGATCGCGCGCCTGCTGGCCGGCGGCAGCGTCAATCGCATCGGTTACAGCCTATACGAGCACGTGGCGCGCCGCGCCGGGCTGGCTGGCTGGCTGGAGGCGCATGAGGCCACGGTATCTGCGCGGGGCATCGCCTTCACGGTGCGCAGCAGCTGGGGCGAGGCACGTATCGAAAGCCGCCTGATCGGCCGCTTCAACATGGCCAACCTGCTGGGAGTGCTGGGCATGATGCTGGTCTCCGGCGTGCCCTTTGCCGATGCCACCGCCGCACTTGCCCGGCTGGAGTCGGTGCCCGGGCGCATGCAGCGCCTGGGTGGCGAGCACCTGCCCATGGTGGTGGTGGACTTTGCCCACTCCCCCAATGCGCTGGAACAAACCCTGTCGGCGCTGCGCGATGCGCGTGCCACTGGCGGCCGCCTTATCTGCGTGTTCGGCTGCGGCGGTGACCGCGACCGCGGTAAGCGTCCGCTGATGGGTGCGGTTGCCGCACGCCATGCCGACCGCATCCTGCTCACCAGCGATAACCCCCGCTCGGAGGATCCGGCCGGGATCATCGCCGAGATCATGCAGGGCATGCCTGCGGGCGCGAAGGTCGAGATCGAGGCGGACCGCGTGCGCGCGATCGGCCTGGCGGTGGCCGCGGCTCAGTCCGGTGACGTGGTGCTGCTGGCCGGCAAGGGCCACGAGGAATATCAGGAAGTGCAGGGGCGCCGCGACGCCTTCTCCGATGCTGCGCATGCCCAGGCGGCGCTGGCACGCTGGCAGCCGGCAGGCCGGCTGGCCAGCCGGGGCGGCAACGGGGGCCAAACATGAGTCCAGGGATCATGATGGACACGCTCGAGGCAGCCGGTGCCATCGGTGCACGTGCCAGCGCGCAGGCGGCCTTCTCCTCGGTGAGCAGCGACAGCCGCAGCATCGAGCCGGGTGGTTTGTTCGTCGCGCTGCGCGGCGAGCGTTTCGACGGCCACGCCTTCCTGGCCGAGGTGCGCGGGCGCGGTGCCGCGGCCGCCATGGTCGATGCAGCAGGGGAAGCAGCCTGTGCCCAGGCGGCGCTGCCGGCCATCGTCGTCGATGACACGCGTCTGGGCCTGGGGCGCCTGGCGGCCGCCTGGCGCCAGCGTTTCGATATTCCGCTGGTGGCGGTGACCGGCTCCAACGGCAAGACCACGGTCAAGGAAATGATTGCCATCGCGCTGCGCGCCCACTATGGCGATGAGCAGACCCTGGCCACTGCGGGCAATTTCAACAACGACATCGGCCTGCCGCTGACGCTGCTGCGCCTGCGTGAAACGCATGACTGCGCGGTGATCGAGATCGGCATGAACCACCCCGGCGAGACCAGAGCCCTGGCCGCGATTGCCTCTCCGACCGTGGCCCTGATCAACAATGCCCAGCGCGAGCATCAGGAATTCATGGCCAGCGTGGAAGAAGTGGCGAAGGAACACGGCGCGGTGTTCGGCGCCCTGCGCGGTGGTGGCACCGCCGTGATCAACGCCGATGAGGGATACGCCGAGTACTGGCGCGGCATCGTCCCGGGGGATTGCAGCATTCGCGACTTCGGCCTGGCCGGCCAGGTGAGCCTGAGCGGGCGCTGCCAGCTGCGTGATTTCGGCAGCGACATCATCCTGGAGGCACCCGAGGGCAGCGTGAGTTTTACGCTGCAGGTGCCCGGTTTGCACAACGTGCGCAATGCCGTGGCGGCCGCCGCTGCGGCGACAGCCGCGGGCGCCGGCCTGGCCGCCGTGGCGCGCGGGCTGGCTGCCTTCAGCGCCGTCAATGGCCGCCTGCAGCGGAAACAGGGGCGCCTGGGTGCGGTGGTCATCGACGACACTTACAACGCCAATCCGGATTCGGTGCGCGCCGCCATCGACATGCTGGCGCTGGCGCCGGGCACCCCGCGCGTGCTTATCCTGGGCGACATGGGCGAGGTGGGCGACCAGGGCCCGGCCTTCCATGCCGAGATCGGCCGCTACGCGCGTGAGCGCGGCATCGACCGGCTGCTGCTGGCCGGCGCGGCCACGCACGACACCGCCGGGGCATTCGGCTCCGGGGCGGAACATTTCTCCAGCGTCGACGAGCTGCTGCCGGTGGCGGCCGCCTGTGATGCGCCCGGCACCACGGTGCTGGTGAAGGGCTCGCGCTTCATGCGCATGGAGCGCGCAGTGTCGGTGCTCACCGGCCCCCCCGCAACCAACCAGGCGGAGATGCACTGATGCTGCTCGACCTGTTCCAGTGGCTGTCGCAGGACTACCGCATGTTCAGCGTGTTCAACTACATCACGCTGCGTGCGGTGATGGCGAGCATGACGGCACTGGCCATTTCCCTGCTGGCCGGCCCGCTGGTGATCCGCAAGCTCGCCGCCTACAAGATCGGCCAGTCGGTCCGCGATGACGGTCCCAAGTCCCACCTCACCAAGGCGGGCACGCCCACCATGGGCGGGGCGCTGGTGTTGATCGCCATCCTCATCACCACGCTGCTGTGGGCGGATCTGTCCAACCGCTTCATCTGGGTGGTGTTGCTGGTCACCTTCGGCTTCGGTGCCATCGGCTGGGTGGACGACTACCGCAAGGTGGTCTATCGCAATCCCAAGGGCCTGTCGGCGCGTGCCAAGCTGTTCTGGTCGGCGCTGATCGGCGGCGTCGCCGCCGTCTACCTCGCCTTCGCCGTGTCGGTGCCCAGCAACGAGAAGATTCTCGAGCTGTTCCTCGCCTGGATGCGCTCCGGCTTCGAGATGGACCTGCCGCCCAAGGCCGACCTGATCGTGCCCTTCTTCAAGAACATCGCCTATCCGCTGGGCGCCTTCGGGTTCATCACGCTCAGCTTCTTCGTCATCGTCGGCACCAGTCATGCGGTCAACCTCACCGACGGCCTCGATGGCCTGGCCATCATGCCCGCGGTGATGGTGGCCAGCGCCCTTGGCCTGTTCGCCTACGTGGTGGGCAATGCGGTGTATTCGAAGTACCTACTCTTCCCTTATATCCCCGGGGCCGGCGAACTGATGGTGTTCTGTGCCGCGCTGGCCGGGGCGGGCCTGGGCTTTCTCTGGTTCAACGCCTATCCGGCAGAAGTCTTCATGGGCGATGTCGGCGCGCTGTCACTGGGCGCGGCGCTGGGCACGGTGGCGGTGATCACGCGCCAGGAGATCGTGCTCTTCATCATGGGCGGCGTGTTCGTCGCCGAGACACTCTCGGTGATGCTGCAGGTGCTGTACTTCAAGGCGAGCGGCGGCAAGCGCATCTTCCGCATGGCGCCGCTGCACCACCACTACGAACTCGGCGGGTGGAAGGAGTCCCAGGTGGTGATCCGCTTCTGGATCATCACCATGATGCTGGTGCTGTTTGGTTTGTCGACGCTGAAATTGCGTTAACCGTTGCGTTAATGGCTACGTTGATAACAATGCTCTTTTTTATCCAATGCTGGAAAGCGGGAATGTTTGTAATTGATCATAAATATGCAGTCTGATTCGGTGGGGCTGAAGCGGTGAGGCTGGAAGGAAAAAAGGTGCTCGTGCTGGGTCTGGGTGAAACCGGTTTGGCGATGGCAAAGTGGCTGGCACGCCGCGGTGCGAAGCTGCGCGTGGCCGATTCGCGCGATACGCCGCCCGGCCGGGACGACCTGCTGGCTGCAGTGCCCGCTGCCGAACTGCATCTGGGCGAATGGCGCGATGCCAGTTTCGAGGGCGTCGACCTGATTGCCATCAGCCCGGGGGTGCCGCGCGAGATCGCGCCGGTGCAGCAGGCGCTGGCGCGCGGCGTGCCCGTGGTCGGCGACGTGGAACTGTTCGCCCAATCGCTGCCGCGCGCGGCTGGCCGCCGCCCGCTCATCCTCGCCATCACCGGCACCAACGGCAAGACCACCGTGACTTCCATGACCGGCGCACTGTGCCGTGCCGCCGGATTCGATGTCGAAGTCGCCGGCAACATCAGCCCGTCAGTGCTCGATGCGCTGTCCGCGCGCGAGGTCGCCGCGGACGCTGGCCGCAGTGCCGCCGAAGTCTGGGTGCTGGAACTGTCCAGCTTCCAGCTCGAATCGACGGCCTCACTGGCGCCGGCCGCGGCCACCATGCTCAACCTCAGCGAAGACCACCTCGACCGCTACAGCGGCATGCCGGCCTACGCCGAGGCGAAGGCGCGCATCTTTCTCGGTGCCGGGGTGCAGGTGCTCAATCGCGATGATCCGGCCAGCCTGACCATGGCGCGGCCCGGCAGCCGCGTCGTCAGTTTCGGCCTGGATGCGCCGTCCGAATCCGCGGGGTCGGATGTTTTCGGCCTCATCGAGCGTGCCGATGGCCAATGGTTGGCGGCAGGCCAGCGCGCCCTCATGCCCGTGGCGGAACTGCGCATCGCCGGGTTGCACAACGCCGCCAACGCCCTGGCGGCGCTGGCGCTGTGCCATGCCGCAGGCCTGGACCTGGACCTGGACGGCCCGGCTGGCGGGAAGGTGCTGCAGGCGCTGCGCGAATTCCGCGGCCTGCCGCATCGGGTCGAACTGGTGGCCGAGCATGCCGGCGTGCGCTGGTACGACGATTCCAAGGGCACCAATGTCGGCTCCACGGTGGCCGCGTTGGCGGGGCTGGGTGATGGGGGGGGCGGACGCATCGTTCTCATTGCCGGCGGCGAAGGCAAGGGACAGGACTTCACCCCGCTCAAGCCGGCGGTGCAGGCCGCCGCACGCGCCGTGGTGCTGATCGGCCATGACGCCCCGGTGATCGAACAGGCCCTGCAGGGCAGCGGGGCCGCCCTGGTGAAGGCCGCGGACATGGCCGATGCGGTGCGACAGGCGGCAGGGCTGGCACAGGCGGGTGATGCGGTGCTGCTTTCGCCCGCGTGCGCGAGCTTCGACATGTTCCGCAACTACCGGCATCGCGGCGAAGTGTTTGCCGCTGAAGTGGAGGCGCTGGCCCATGCTTGAGCGCGCCCTGCAGCGTTTCGGCTGGACGTCCCTCTCGGGCTGGTTCTCGGGCGCGGCAACGCGCACCACTCGTACCTCACGCACCGCTGGCGTGCGCGAGCAACAAGCCGAATACGATGCCGGACTGCTGTGGTCGGCGCTCCTGCTGCTCACCCTGGGTCTGGTGATGGTGTACTCCTCGTCGATTGCCATGGCCGAGGTGTCGCGCTTCACCGGCGGGCGTTCCAACTACTTCCTCATCCGCCACGTCCTGTTCCTGCTGGTCGGTCTGATCGGGGCGATGCTGGTGTTCCAGGTGCCCATGCGCATCTGGCAGCGCATTGCGCCGCTGGTCTTCATCGGCGGCGTGCTGGCGCTGGTGCTGGTGCTGCTGCCCGGGCTCGGTCGCGAGGTGAATGGCGCGCGGCGCTGGTTGAACCTCGGTCCGATGAATATTCAGCCTTCGGAATTCATGAAGCTGGCCGCGGTGCTGTACGCCGCCGATTACACGGTGCGCAAGTCCGCGCTCATGCACAGCTTCAAGCAGGGCCTGCTGCCCATGCTGGGGGTGATGATGGTGGTGGGCTGGCTGCTGCTGCGCGAGCCGGACTTCGGCGCCTTCGTGGTCATCACCTCGGTGGCCATGTGCATCCTTTTCCTCGGCGGCATGAACGGGCGCTGGTTTGCCGGCCTGGTGGTGATGATGGGCGTGGGCTTTGCAGCGCTGGTGCTCACCTCGCCCTATCGCATGCAGCGCATCTTCGGATTCATGGATCCGTGGTCCGACCCCTTCGGCAAGGGTTACCAGCTCTCGCATGCGCTGATTGCCTTTGGTCGTGGTGAATTCTTCGGCGTCGGCCTGGGCGCGAGCGTGGAAAAACTGATGTACCTGCCCGAGGCGCATACCGACTTCCTGCTGGCGGTGATCGCCGAGGAACTGGGCCTGACCGGCGTGCTGCTGGTGCTGGTACTGTTTTCCTGGGTGGTGCTGCGCGCCTTTGCCATCGGCCGCCAGGCGGTCAACCTCGAGCGCCCGTTCTCGGCCCTGGTGGCCCAGGGCATCGGCGTCTGGCTGGGGGTGCAGGCGCTGATCAACATGGGCGTCAACATGGGTGTTCTGCCCACCAAGGGACTGACCCTGCCGCTGATGAGTTTCGGCGGCAGCGGCATCCTCGCCAACTGCATCGCCATCGCGATCCTGTTGCGCATCGATTGGGAAGGCCGGCAGATGGCGCGGGGTCAGGCAATATGAGCCGACCATCGGGCAAGCCCGGCAAAACCATCATGATCATGGCCGGCGGCACGGGCGGACACGTGTTCCCCGGATTGGCCGTGGCCGACTGCCTGCGCGACCGCGGCTGGGGCGTCATCTGGCTGGGTTCGCCCACCGGCATAGAGGCGCGCCTGGTGCCCTCGCGTGGCTACACCATGGCGCCGGTGAATTTTTCCGGCGTGCGTGGCAAGGGGCTGGTGACGCTGGCCCTGCTGCCGCTGCGCCTCTTGCGCGCTTTCTGGCAGGCGCTGCGTGCGATGCTGCGGCATCGTCCCCATGTGGTGCTGGGCATGGGGGGCTATGTGGCCTACCCGGGCGGCATGATGGCTGCATTGCTGGGTCGGCCACTGGTGGTGCATGAGCAGAATTCCGTGGCCGGGATGACCAATCGCGCCCTCACGAAAGTGGCGGACAAGGTGCTGGTTGGCTTTCCCGGGGCACTGCCGGGTGCGGTGGAAACCGGCAATCCGGTGCGCGCGGACATTGCGGCGCTGCCTGCGCCGCAACAGCGTTTCGCCGGACGCAGCGGCCCGCTGCAGATCCTGGTGGTGGGTGGCAGCCTGGGCGCCAAGGCGCTCAACGATATGCTGCCCCAGACGCTGGCCCTGATGCCCGACGCGATTCGTCCCATCGTGCGCCACCAGGCCGGCGTGCAGCACCTGGAGGGACTCAAGTCGAATTACGCCAGGGCCGGCGTGCGCGGCGAAGCGCTGGCCTTCATCGAAGACATGGCCGGGGCCTATGCCGCCGCCGACCTGGTCATCTGCCGTGCCGGCGCCCTGACGATTGCCGAACTGGCTGCGGCCGGCGTGGGCAGCGTGCTGGTGCCCTTTCCACATGCCGTGGATGACCACCAAACCAGCAATGCGCGCCACCTGGCCGATGCTGGCGCAGCCGTGCTGCTCCCGCAATCCGAAATGACCCCGCAGGGCCTGGCGCAGTTGCTGCAATCGCTGGACCGAGCGAGGCTGCTCGACATGGCCGGCAAGGCGCGCGCGCTGGCGCGGGCCGATGCCACCGAGCGCGTGGCGCAGATCTGCGCGGAGGTGGCCAAGTGAAGCACAAGGTCAAGCGTATTCACTTCGTTGGCATTGGCGGGTCCGGCATGTCCGGCATCGCCGAGGTGTTGCTCAACCAGGGCTATGAGGTGAGCGGCTCCGACCTGGCGTCGAATTCGGCCACCGAGCGCCTGGTCTCGCAGGGCGCCAAGGTCATCACCGGCCATGCCCGCGAGAACGTCGCGCATGCCGATGTGGTGGTGGTCTCCACGGCCGTGCGCAGCGACAATCCCGAGGTGATGGCGGCGCGCCACAGGCGCATCCCGGTGGTGCCGCGCGCGCTGATGCTGGCCGAACTGATGCGCCTGAAGCAGGGGGTGGCGGTGGCCGGCACGCACGGCAAGACCACCACCACCAGCCTGGTGGCGAGCGTGCTGGCCGAGGCCGGGCTGGATCCGACCTATGTCATCGGCGGCCGCCTGAATGCCTCGGCTTCCAATGCCAGGCTGGGCGCGGGCGAACTCATCGTTGTGGAAGCCGACGAGTCGGATGCCTCCTTCCTGCACCTGCAGCCGATGATGGCGGTGGTTACCAACATTGATGCCGACCACATGGAGACCTATCAGCACGACTTCGCCAAGCTGAAGCAGTCTTTCGTGGCATTCCTGCAGAACCTGCCCTTCTATGGCAGCGCGGTGCTGTGCATCGATGACGCCAATGTGCGAGAGATCATGCCCTTCATCTCCAGGCCCGTGGTCAGCTACGGCATGCGCGAAGACGCGATGGTGCGCGCCGTGGACATCGTTTCCGGCGAGCGCATGCATTTCTGCTGCCTGCGCGAAGGCGCGGCGCCCCTGGAGGTGCAGTTGAACCTGCCGGGCCGCCACAATGTGCAGAACGCGCTGGCGGCGATCGCCGTGGCCACCGAACTGGGTGTGGCCGATTCGGCCATCATCAAGGCGCTCTCCGAGTTCCGCGGTGTCGGCCGGCGCTTCCAGCGTTATGGCGAACTGGCGGTGCCCGCAGGCGGCAGCTTCACCCTGGTCGATGATTACGGCCATCACCCGGCCGAGATGAAAGCCACCCTCGAGGCAGCGCGCGGCGCATTCCCCGGGCGGCGCATCATGCTCGCCTTCCAGCCGCATCGCTACACGCGCACGCGCGACCTGTTCGAGGATTTCGTTGCCATACTCACCAGCGTGGACGCGCTGCTGCTGGCCGAGGTGTATGCCGCGGGCGAGTCACCCATCGTGGCCGCCGACGGACGCGCCCTGGCGCGTGCCATCCGCGTGGCCGCCGGCGATAGCGCTGGTGTGGAGCCGGTGTTTGTCGAGAAGATTGCCGACATGCCGGCCGCCATCCTGAAGGCGGTGAAAGACGGTGATGTCGTGGTGAGCATGGGCGCCGGTTCCATCGGCGGCGTGCCGGCCCAGGTGGCCCAGGCGGCCCAGCTGGCCCCGGTCGCTCCGGTAGCCGCGTCAGGCGGGAAGCGATGAACATGGCCGACCTTCTCCACATCGCGCCCGGCCTGAATGGCGCGGCCCTGCGCGGGCAGCTGCGCGCCGACGAGCCCATGGCGCGGCATGTCAGCTGGCGCAGCGGCGGGCGTGCCGCGCGCTGCTACGTGCCGGCCGACATCGAGGACCTGGCCACCTTCCTGCGCCGGCTGCCGGTTGATGAGCCACTGTGTTTCGTCGGACTGGGCAGCAACCTGCTGGTGCGCGATGGCGGCTTTCGCGGCACGGTGGTGCTGATGCACAGCACCCACGCGGCCATGCGCATGGACGATGGACTGGTGTTTGCCGATGCCGGTGCTGCCGCCCCCAAGGTGGCGCGCTTTGCCGCGCGGCATGACCTGGAAGGCGCCGAGTTCCTGGCCGGCATACCCGGCACGCTGGGTGGCGCGCTGGCCATGAATGCCGGCTGCCATGGTTCGGAGACCTGGGAATTCGTCGATCGCGTGCAGACCATCGACCGTCGGGGCGCGTTGCACGAGCGCACGCCGGCCGAATACCGCATTGGCTATCGCCACTGCGAACGGATCACCGGCGGCGAGGAGTTTTTCCTGGGTGCCTGGCTGCGATTGCGCGCCGGCGATGGCGCCACCTCGCGCGAACGCATCCGCGAACTGCTCGGCAAGCGCATCGCCAGCCAGCCGCTCAACCTGCCCAACGCCGGCTCGGTGTTCCGCAACCCGCCGGGTGATTATGCTGCGCGGCTGATCGAGTCCTGCGGCCTCAAGGGCCATGCCATCGGCGGGGCGCGCATCTCGGAGAAGCACGCCAACTTCATTGTCAATCCGGCCGGGGCGGGCAGTGCCGCCGACATCGAGGCGCTGATCGCGCATGCGCGCGCCTCGGTGAAAGCGCGCTGCGGCGTCGACCTGCTGCCCGAAGTGCGCATCGTTGGCGATGCCGTGCAGGGGGGCGGGGCATGAGCGCCATCATGAAGCCGGCTGATTTCGGCAAGGTGGCCGTGATGTTAGGCGGCCGTTCGGCCGAACGCGCCGTCTCGCTGAAGAGCGGCGCCATGGTGCTGGCCGCGCTGCAGTCACGCGGTGTGGACGCACACGCCTTCGATCCCGCCTCGCGCGGCCTCGACGAGCTGAACAAGCAAGGCTTCCAGCGAGTCTTCATCGCGCTGCATGGCCGCCATGGCGAGGATGGCACGCTGCAGGGCGCGCTGGAACTGCTGGGCATCGCCTATACCGGCTCCGGCGTGCTGGCCAGCGCCCTGGCCATGGACAAGTGGCGCACCAAGCTGATCTGGCAGGCCAGCGGCGTGTCCACGCCGCGCTATGAGCTGCTCAGGGCCGGCATGGACTTCAAGGGCGTGGTGCAGCGCCTGGGCCTGCCGCTGATGGTCAAGCCGGCGAGTGAAGGTTCTTCGGTGGGCATGAGCAAGGTGCGCGTGGCCGCGGACCTCGAAGAGGCCTGGACCCTGGCCGCCAACTACGACCCGCTGGTGATCGCCGAGCAGTTCATCGAGGGCGCAGAATTCACCGCCGGCATCCTCGGGCGTGACACGCTGCCGTTGATCCGCCTGGAGACGCCGCGCGACTTCTACGACTATGAGGCCAAGTACCTGGCCAATGACACGCGCTACATCGTGCCCTGTGGACTGCCGGCCGAGGCGGAGAACGCCATCCGTGCCGAAGCGCTGCGCGCCTTCGATGCCATCGGCTGCCGTGCCTGGGGGCGCGCCGATGTCATGGTGGACCGCCAGGGAAAGCCCTACTTCCTCGAGATCAACACCTCTCCGGGCATGACCGACCATTCGCTGGTGCCGATGGCGGCGCGCCACGCCGGCATCTCCTACGAGGACCTGTGCCTGCGCGTGCTGCAAAGCGCGGGCCTCAACGCGCAACTGAGCGAGGGGGGCACCCATGTGGGATAACCACCGCCTGCTCAACAGCATCGCCAGTTCGCTGTTCGCCTTCGCCTTCGCGATGGCCGCCTGGGGTGGCGTGAAGCTGGTGGTGGATTCGCCCATGTTCCTGCTGCGCACCATTCTCATCGAGGGCGAACTGCGCCATGTCGGGCGCGCCGAGGTGGTGAAGGCGCTGCAGGGTCGCATCGGTGGCACCTTCTTCAACATGGACCTGGATGCGGTGCGCATCCTGTTCGAGACCATCCCCTGGGTGCGGCGCGCCGAAGTGCGCCGCCAGTGGCCCGACCGCCTGGTGGTGCGCATGGAAGAGCATGTGCCCATGGCGCGCTGGGGCCAGCCCGAGGAGAGCCGGCTGGTGAACGTGCATGGCGAAGTGTTCACCGCGCCGTACAGCCAGGCGGCCGCGGCGCTGCCGCAGTTCGCCGGCCCGGCCGGCACCGCGCGCGAAGTGAGCCGTCGTTACGCCGCCTTCAGCGGCATCCTCGAGCCGCTGCAACTGCAGCCTCGGGCCGTCACCTTGTCGCCGCGCTACAGCTGGCAGATCCGCCTCTCCAATGGACTGTCGGTGCAACTCGGGCGCGAGTCGGATAAGGAAGGCATCGACGCGCGCCTGGCGCGTTTTGTCGCCGTCTACCCGGTGTCGCTGGCGCCCTTGCAGCGGCGCCTCGATTACGTCGACCTGCGCTACAGCAACGGTTTTGCATTACGCGTGCCCGGCCTCAAGGACACGACCATCCCTTCCACCCCACCGAAGCGCCCACAGGAGCGAAAGCAACCAGCATGAAGGACGCCAAGAATCTCATCGTCGGGCTGGACATCGGCACCTCCAAGGTGGTGGCCGTCGTCGCCGAGCTCGCCCCGGACGGGCGCATGGAACTGGTCGGCATGGGCAGCCACGAATCGCGCGGCCTGAAAAAGGGCGTGGTGGTGAACATCGAATCCACGGTCAATGCCATCCAGCGCGCGCTCGAGGAAGCTGAACTGATGGCCGACTGCAAGATCCTGACGGTTTTCACCGGGATCGCGGGCAGCCATATCCGCAGCTTCAACTCCACCGGCATGGTGGCGGTGAAGGACAAGGAAGTGACGCCGCTCGACGTGGAACGCGCCATCGAGACTGCGCGCGCCATGCCCATCCCGACCGACCAGCAGGTGCTGCACATCCTCACCCAGGAATTCATCGTCGATGGCCAGGACGGGGTGAAGGAGCCGATCGGCATGTCCGGGGTGCGCCTGGAGGTGAAGACGCACATCGTCACCGGTGCCGTGTCGGCGGCACAGAACATCGTGAAATGCGTGCGCCGCTGCGGCCTGGAGGTGAGCGACCTGATCCTGCAGCCGCTGGCCTCGTCGCTCGCGGTGCTGACCGAGGACGAGAAGGAATTGGGCGTGTGCCTGGTGGACATCGGCGGCGGCACCACCGACATCGCGGTGTTCCGCGAAGGTGCGATCCGCCATACCGCCGTGGTGCCCATCGCCGGCGACCAGATCACCAATGACATCGCCATGGCCCTGCGCACGCCCACCAGCGACGCCGAGGACCTGAAGATCCGCCACGGCTGCGCGCTGCACCAGCTGGCCGATCCGGCGCAGATGATCGAAGTGCCCGGCGTGGGTGATCGCCCGCCGCGCCAGTTGTCACGCCAGACGCTGGCCGAGGTGGTGGAGCCGCGCGTCGAGGAGCTCTATTCGATGGTGCAGAAGGTGCTGCGTGATTCAGGCTACGAGGAGCTGCTGTCCTCGGGGATCGTGCTGACCGGCGGCTCCTCGGTGATGCAGGGCATGGTCGAGCTGGGCGAGGAGATTTTCCACATGCCGGTGCGTCTGGGCGTGCCGCGTTACGAAGGCGGCCTGTCCGACGTGGTGCGCAATCCACGCTACGCCACGGTGATCGGCCTGCTGCTCGAGGGCAAGGCACAGACCCAGCGCGGACTGATCGCGCGCCAGGGCTGGTCGTTCAAGCAGGTGCTCGAAAGGATGCGCGAATGGCTACAGCGGAATTTCTGATGGGCATGCATCGCGCATCCCAAAGTCGGGGATTTACAAGGGGTGGCCCCTTGTTCGTGATCGAAGATGCGCGAATGGCTACAGCGGAATTTCTGATGGGCATGCATCGCGCAAGGCAAAGTTTTTGATGGGCAAGTGCAGGCTGTTACAGGTTTCAAGATAGACCGCTCCGGTGGTGCGGCAGGTTTCAAGCGTGGTGGTTCCTTTCAATGCAGGGTCGGCCGCAAGGCATTTTTTTAAATAACGGAGGCAAGCATGTTCGAAATTGTCGAAAACAATGGCAACGGTAACGGCACCGTCATCAAAGTCATAGGCGTAGGTGGCGCCGGTGGCAACGCCGTGGACCACATGATCAAGAATGGTGTGCAAGGGGTGGAGTTCATCGCCGCCAACACCGATGCGCAGGCCCTGCTGCGCGGCCAGGCCAAGGGCCAGATCCAGCTCGGGGCCACCGGCCTTGGTGCCGGAGCCAAGCCCGAAGCCGGACGTGCGGCAGCCCTGGAGGCACGCGAGCAGATCGCCGAAGCCCTGCGTGGTGCGCACATGGTCTTCATCACCGCAGGCATGGGTGGTGGCACCGGCACGGGTGCCGCACCGGTGGTGGCCGAAGTGGCCAAGGAAATGGGCATCCTGACGGTGGCCGTGGTCACCAAGCCTTTCTCCTTCGAGGGCGCGCGCCGGCTGCAGTCGGCCGAGAACGGCATTGCCGAATTGTCCGAGCATGTGGACTCGGTCATCGTCATCCTCAACGAGAAGCTCGAAGAGGTGCTTGGTGACGACGTGTCCATGGAGGAGGCTTTCATGGCCGCCGACAACGTGCTGAAGAATGCGGTCGCCGGCATCTCCGAAATCATCAATGTCCCCGGCCTGATCAACGTCGACTTCCAGGACGTGCGCACCGTGATGAGCGAGCAGGGCATGGCCATGATGGGTTCGGCCAGCGCCAATGGCATCGATCGCGCGCGCATCGCCGCCGAAGCCGCCGTGGCCAGCCCGCTGCTGGAAGGCGTGAACCTCTCCGGCGCCCGCGGTGTGGTGGTCAACATCACCGCCAACAAGTCCAGCCTCAAGCTGCGTGAGACCAAGGAAGTGATGAACACCATCCGCTCGTTCGCCGCGGACGATGCCACCATCATCTTCGGTGCGGTCTACGACGATGTCATGGCCGATGACCTGCGTGTCACCGTGGTTGCCACGGGCCTGGGCCAGCCGGCCACGGCACGCGCAACCAAGCCGCAGCCGCAACTGGTGGTGACCCAGCGCACCGGCACGGATAACATGCCGGTTCTGGGTGGCACCGCCGCCCTGGCAGCCGACATGATCGGCGATGCGGCTCCCAACGTCTTCCGCCGGCGTGATCGTGCCTCGACCATCGAGGCGCTGACCAACAGCGGTGTGGACAAGTACGACATCCCGGCCTTCCTGCGCAAGCAGGCGGACTAGGAAGCACGCGTCACTGCGACTGACGGTCCGGCGTAAGGACCGCAAGCCGCGCCGGCAATAATCGGACGTGTCGACCCGCGTCCGAAGACGCCTGTCATGGGGTACTGTGCCCTGCCTCCGGCACAGTGCCCCGTGATAACATCGCGTTCGTTTTGTGCATTGCAGCGCATGGCGAGTCGGCGATCAGCAATCAATAACAGTTATTGGTCATAACGGGCACGCAAGCGAACAGATGCTACGGCAACGAACACTGAAGTCCCTGATACGCGCCACCGGCGTGGGTTTGCACACAGGCGAAAAGGTCGCCATGACCCTGCGTCCCGCGCGTCCGGGCACCGGCATCGTGTTCCGCCGCATCGACACGCCCCAGCCTATGGACATACCGGCCACCGCCCTGCGGGTGGTGGACACCCGCCTGTGCAGCGTGCTGGAAGAGAACGGCGCGCGCGTTGCCACCGTCGAGCACCTCATGTCTGCCTTTGCCGGCCTGGGCATCGACAACGCCTATGTCGACCTCACCGGCCCGGAAGTGCCCATCATGGATGGCAGCGCCGGCCCCTTCGTCTTCCTGCTCCAGTCAGCCGGCATTGAAGAGCAGTCGGCCCCCAAGCGTTTCTTTCGGATCAAGCGCACCATCGAAATCCGTGACGGTGACAAATGGGCGAAGTTCGAGCCTTTTGACGGCTACAAGCTGAGTTTTTCCATCGTTTTCGATCACCCGGTCTTCGCCCGGTCAGCCCAATCGGCGACCATCGATTTTGCCGAGACCTCCTACGTGAAGGAAGTGGCCCGCGCGCGCACCTTCGGATTCATGCAGGACGTTGAGGCGCTGCGTTCCAACGGGCTGGCGCTGGGCGGCAGCCTGGACAATGCCATCGTGATGGACGAGTACCGCGTACTGAATGCCGAGGGTCTGCGCTACGGCGATGAATTCGTGAAGCACAAGCTGCTCGACGCCATTGGTGACCTGTATCTGGTCGGCCATCCGCTGCTGGGCGCCTACTCGGCCCACAAGTCCGGGCATGGCATGAACAACCGGTTGCTGCGCGAGGCGCTCAACCAGCCCGACGCCTGGGAAATGGTCAGCTTCGATCGCGTGGAAGAGGCGCCGCTCGGACTCACCCGCCTCTACGCCCAGACGGCCTGAGCGAAGATCGCAATCGGGGTGCTTCGCCTTGTCCTGCTGTTGTCATTGGGCTTGGCAGTGACCGTCGCGCTGGTTTCACTGATCTCCGGGAATTACCAAGCCAGGCGCCAGGTACAGATGCTTCTGAAGTTGTGCCTGTTGGGCGCTGCCTTGACCTTTCTCTGGCATGTCGCCGTTCGCATTCAGTCGTTTTGGCAGGGCTGATGTGGGCGTTGACTGACTTTTATTCCTGATGCCGCCTTGCCAGTGCGTATACGGCTGTTTTTAATTTAGAATCAGGTAGTTGGTCTGCTAAATCCATGAGACTTCGGGCCGCCGAAGCACTGCCGTGGATTTGTTTCTCCCGGGCCGGAACCGGGGCTTTGGGTTGCACCTTGATGGTGATTCCGGTAACCTGAATTGCACGTTTGACAAACTGGTCGCGCAGTTCTGGTTCCATCAATCTGAGCTTGGCCGCGACCGCGCTGTTCTCCGCGAAAATAACGACTTTTCCCTGCATATAGTTGGCGATGGTGCATGATCGCCGGAAGTTCGGCGGCAGCACTCCTGCCAGGACGCGTCGAAGATCGATCAGACGCTGTGCCTGGGGCAACAGGGACTGTATGCCTGCTTCGAGAAAAGTCCTGACCATTTTCGCTTGCATGCCGGTTACCAGGGAGGCGATATGCAGATTATCGTCGTTTCAAGCCGTTTGACCAATGCCAGGGCGAAGAGCCTGTCGACACCGCAATTGGTCGTAATCGGCTGTGTGTTCGCAATGGTTTCATTGATGCTGTCGGCTGGGCTGTTGTATGTTGGCCTGCGCTACGCCAACGATCTCAAGCTGCCCTTTTTGCACTCGGTCCTGGCATCGGCCAAGGATGATGAGGCGCGCCGCTCCGAGAGCTACATGCGCGAGAACCTCAACGCCATGGCGGTGCGGGTCGGCCAGATGCAGGCGCAGTTGGTGCGCCTGGACGCCCTGGGCGAGCGCTTGGCTACGCTGGCCGGGATCAAGCCCTCCGAATTCCGTTTCGGCGAATTGCCCGGCCGCGGCGGCCCCATCCCCGCTGGCCTGCAGTCCAGGGCCTTGTCCATGGAAGACTTTGAAAAACAGCTTGAATTGATCGGTCGCCACATGGAAAACCGCACCGACGCGCTGGGTGTGCTGGAGGCCAGCCTGTTCGACGCGGCGGTAAAGCAGAAGCTGCTGCCCACCATCACCCCGGTAGAAACCAGCTGGAGCGCCTCCAGCTTCGGCTGGCGCATCGATCCCATCAGCGGCATGCAGGCCATGCACGAGGGTGTCGACTTCATCGCCCCGGTGGGCACGCCCATCGTGGCCGCCGCCGGTGGTATTGTCGTCGCTGCGGAACGCCGTTCGCATTACGGCAACATGGTCGAGATCGACCATGGCAACGACTTCATCACCCGCTATGCCCACGCCTCGCGCATGCTGGTCAAGGTGGGGGACGTGGTCCAGCGTGGTGTGAAGATTGCCGAAGTGGGCACTACCGGCCGCACCACCGGACCGCACCTGCATTTCGAAGTGCGCTACAAGGGCATGGCGCAGAATCCCACGCGCTTCCTGCAGGCATCCATCCGCTGACCTTGATCGACTGCCCGCGCTTTCCACGTGGCGCGCAGGGCTGCAGAACGGCGCACGCGCCCCCCCACTTTCACCGGCTTTCCCCTCGCGATTTCCCTCTGTCAGCGACCTGCCGACCAGGGCGGCAAGGCAGGGGCGGCATGCTAAAATCGTTTTTTCCCCGGAATATCCATCCATTCAATGATTTCCCGTGCGCTGAAGGCCATTTTTGGCAGCCGCAACCAACGCCTGCTCAAGCAGTATTCCGCCGTCGTGGTCCAGATCAATGCCCTGGAGCCGACCATCCAGGCGCTGTCCGACGAGCAACTGGCGGGAAAGACCGCTGAATTCCGCCAGCGCATCCAGGACAAGCTGAACGGCGTTCCCGCCGACCAGCTCAACGCCGCTGAGAAGGTGGCGCTGGACGAGGTGCTGCCCGAAGCCTTCGCCGTGGTGCGCGAAGCCGGCAGGCGCGTGCTCAAGATGCGCCACTTCGACGTGCAGCTGATCGGCGGCATGGTGCTGCACAACGGCAAGATCGCCGAGATGCGCACTGGCGAAGGCAAGACGCTGGTGGCGACGCTGCCTTGCTACCTGAACGCCCTGGGTGGGCGCGGCGTGCACGTGGTGACGGTGAACGACTACCTCGCCAGCCGCGACGCGGAGTGGATGGGCCGGCTGTATCGTTTCCTCGGCCTGTCGGTGGGCGTGATCCTGTCGCAGATGCCACACGCCGACAAGCAGGCCAACTACGCCTCCGACATCGTCTACGGCACCAACAACGAATTCGGCTTCGACTACCTGCGCGACAACATGGCCATGGCCGTGAGCGAGCGCCACCAGCGTGGTTTGAACTTCGCCATCGTTGACGAAGTGGACTCCATCCTGATCGATGAGGCGCGCACCCCGCTCATCATCTCCGGCCAGTCCGAGGACAAGACCGAGCTTTACTACCGCATGAATGAAGTGGCGCCGCTGCTCAAGCGCCAGGAAAAGGAAGAAGACAGCCCGGGCGATTTCTGGGTGGACGAGAAGGGCCACACGGTGCTGCTCTCCGAAGAGGGGCACGAGAACGCCGAGGCGCTGCTGTCGCGCGCCGGTCTGCTGCCCGAGGGGCGCAGCCTGTACGAGCCGGCCTTCATCAACCTCATGCATCATATGAATGCCGCCCTGCGCGCGCAGAACCTGTTCTTCCGCGACCGCCATTACGTGGTGCAGAACGGCGAGGTCATCATTGTCGACGAGTTCACCGGGCGTCTGATGCCCGGCCGGCGCTGGTCCGACGGCCTGCACCAGGCCGTCGAGGCGAAGGAGAACGTGCCCATCCAGAGCGAGAACCAGACCCTCGCCTCGATCACCTTCCAGAACTACTTCCGCATGTACAACAAGCTGTCCGGCATGACCGGCACGGCCGACACCGAAGCCTACGAGTTCCAGGAGATCTACAACCTGGAGACGGTGGTGATCCCGACCCACCACAACATGGTGCGCGACGACAAGCTCGACCTGGTCTACCGCACCGCGGACGAGAAGCACACCGCCATCATCGAGGACATCCGCGACTGCTACGAGCGCGCCCAGCCGGTGCTGGTGGGCACCACCTCCATCGAGGCCTCCGAACACCTGTCGCGCCTGCTCACGGTGGCGAAGCTGCCGCACCAGGTGCTCAACGCCAAGCAGCACGAACGCGAGGCCGGCATCATCGCCGAGGCGGGCCGCCCGAAGATGATTACCATCGCCACCAACATGGCCGGCCGCGGCACCGACATCGTGCTGGGCGGCAATGCCGAGAAGCAGATCGAGGGCCTGCAACTGCTCACCGACATGGACGTCGCCGAGAAGGCCGTTCGTTCCGAGAAGCTGTCCTCCGAGTGGCAGCAACTGCACGACCAGGTGGTGGCCGCCGGCGGCCTGCACATCATCGGCACCGAGCGCCACGAGTCGCGCCGCATCGACAACCAGTTGCGCGGCCGCAGCGGACGCCAGGGCGACCCGGGCTCCTCGCGCTTCTACCTGTCGCTGGAAGACCCGTTGCTGCGCATCTTTGCCGGCGAGCGCGTCAATGCCATCATGACGCGCCTGAAGATGCCTGATGGCGAGGCCATCGAGCATCCGCTGGTGACCCGCTCCATCGAAAGCGCCCAGCGCAAGGTCGAGGCGCACAACTTCGACATCCGCAAGCAACTGCTCGAATACGACAACGTCGCCAACGACCAGCGCCAGCACATCTATGACCTGCGCAATCACATTCTGCAGGGCGAGGAACTGGCCGAGCGCGTGCGTGCGCTGCGCGAGGGCGTGGTCACCGATTTCTTCCGCGGCCACATCCCCGAGGAAAGCGTCGAGGAACAGTGGGACGTGCCCGGGCTGGAGAAGGTACTGGCCGCTGAACTGCAACTGCAGGTGCCGCTGACACAGTGGCAGACAGACGAGCCCGACCTCGATGACGTCGTCCTGCTCGATCGCGTCGTCAAGGCGACCAATGAGTCCTACGCCGCGCGCATGACGGCAGTGCCGGCCGACGTGCTGGCCCAGTACGAGCGCAACGTGCTGCTCACCACCCTGGACCACCACTGGCGCGAACACCTGGGCGCGCTCGACCACCTCCGCCAGGGCATCCACCTGCGCGGGTACGCGCAGAAGAATCCCAAGCAGGAGTACAAGCGCGAAGCCTTCGAGATGTTCGGCCTCATGCTGGACAGCGTGAAGCTGGAAGTCACGCGCCACCTGCTGGCGGTGCAGATCCGCAGCCGCGAGGAAGTCGAGGAGGCCGAGCGCCTCCAGGCCGCCGCCGTGGAAAACCTGCAGTTCCGCCACGCCGAGTTCACCGGAACCCTGCCCGAGGCCGACGGCGCCGCCGTCGAGGCCGTGGCGCCGGAGTCGACCGCGCAGCCTTTCCAGCGCCACATCGGCAAGATCGGCCGCAACGAACCCTGCCCCTGCGGTTCAGGGCGCAAGTTCAAGCAGTGCCACGGCAAGCTCGCATAGCAGGCTGGCAGGAAAGCGGATTCCGGAGAGCCGGTGGTTGACCCCCTTGTCAAAGGGGGCCGACTCGTGAGCGCAGCGAACGAGCGGGGGGATTTTCTCCCGCTGCCCTTATCGTTCGCCATTCATTGTCGAATGGAAGCCCTGGGTGTCGTCCGGCACCTCAAAGCTTGCAAGGCTACAACCAAGCGCAGGGCTCATGGCAATCGGGAAAAGACAATGAGATCCGCCGGGCTGGCCAAAATCCCCCCGCTGGCCTGCGGCCAGTCGGCCCCCTTTGACAAGGGGGTAAACCCTGGCGTCCCTGCGACGCTTGCCGCTGGTGCACCCGAACGTCCCCGCCCCCATATTGCTATTCTTCGGGTCTTCGCCAGCCCGGGCTGGCCACACGCAACGCAGAGGAAACCATGGATGCCACGACGGAACGCGTAGTTGATTATGTGTTGGCCAGCGACTACGGGCGCCTTTCCCCGCAGGCTGTGCAGGCCTGCAAGCAGCGCCTGATCGACACCTTCGCCAGTGCCATCGGCGCCTGGCACGAGCCCATGAGCGTGCAGGCGCGCCGCATCGCCGCGCTCACCAGCGCCAACCCCGGCGCCAGCGTGCTTGGCGTGGCGCAAGCGTCGTCCCCGGAAAATGCCGCCTTTGCCAACGGCGTGATGATCCGCGTGCTCGATCTCAGCGACACCTACATGAGCCGCAGTCGCGGCCATCCCAGCGACATGATCGCCGGCGTACTGGCCGTGGCCGAGATCACCGGCGCCGGCGGCCGCGAGATCATCAACGCCGTGGTGCTGGCCTACGACATCTACTGCAGCTTCTGCGACTCGGTGGACATCCACACCAAGGGCTGGGACCAGCCCATCTACGCCGCCCTGGGCACGGTGTGCGCAGCCGGCAAGCTGCTCGGGCTCAATCGTGCGCAACTGGGCGAGGCCGTGTCCATGACCGTGACGCCCAACATGGCGCTCTACCAGACGCGCGCCGGCAGCGAACTGTCCGGCTGGAAGGGCTGCGCCGGGCCCAATGCCGTGCGCAACGGCGTGTTCGCCGCGCTGCTCGCGCGCGAGGGCTTCACCGGCCCGGGCGCCATCTTCGAAGGCAAGTGGGGCCTGTGGGACATCGTTGGCCAATTCGACTGGAAACTGCCGCAGGCGGGGGAGGGCAGCCGCATCGAGCGCACCCACGTGAAGTGCTTCCCGGTGTGTTACCACGGCCAGTCCGCGGTGTGGGCGGCGCTGGAACTGCGATCGCAGGTGAAGGTGGCAGACATCCAGGCGATCCACGTCGAGGGCTACAGCCATGCCTTCAACGTGATGGGCAATGACCCCACGCGCTGGAAGCCGCGCACCCATGACACCGCCGATCACAGCCTGCCCTATGTGGTGAGCACGGCGCTGCTCGACGGTGGCATCTCCTCGGCCTCCTTCACCCATGACCAGCTCGAGCGCACCGACACCGCTGCGCTGATGGCCAAGGTCAGGGTGAGCGAAGACAAGGCCTTCACGGCCAGCTATCCCGAGAGCGCTGCCGCGCGCGTCACCATCCGTACCGCAGCCGGCGAGAAGACCGCCGAAGTGCGCTACCCCAAGGGCCATTGCAACGCGCCCATGGACGATGCCGACTTCGACAGCAAGTTCCGCGACCTCTACAGCCTGTACAGCACCACCGCGGACAGCGCGCCGGTGCTGCAGATGCTGCGCAACTTCGAGCGTCAAACCACCGTGCGTGAGGTGTTCAGGCTGATCTCGGGCCATGTGAGGCAGCAACAGCAACAGCAACAGCAACAGCAACAGCAACAGCAACAGCAACAGCAACAGCAACAGCAACAGCAACAG
>CANJJT010000057.1:0-24805 GCA_947474715.1 Betaproteobacteria bacterium | reverse complement strand
GTTTCGCCTTTCGGCGACCTACTTTCTCTTGCTTGTGCAAGAGAAAGTAGGCAAAGAGAAGCACACCCCGGCGCATCGTTCCTCCGCTTCGCTACGGAATACCCTGCGGTGCTCACTGCGGCCGGGCGGCTGCGGAACTCGCCCGGCCCGATGAAGCCGGTCCGGGCTCAGACAGTCCTCGCCGACAGCCCCCGTCCGCAGCTCCGCTCCTCGGCGACGCTTAAGGGGCCCCAACACCGGCAGGTCAAAACCAATGGGATACAAAGGCATTCGCCATCGCAGAATGTTGGTGTGGTGGGTTCGCTTTTGGGGCCCCGTTGGGGACGCCTTCTTTTGGTTCCTTTTCTTGGCGAAGCAAGAAAAGGAACTCGCCGAGAGGCGAAATAGCGAACCCAGAAGAAAGTTACTTGCCAACAGGGCAGAACAATACCGTAGACAGGAAGTAGCACCTCCGATCCGATATAAGCTGCCCGGAACAGTGATCCGAATGTCAAACCGTCGTTTGAAGCGTCGAGAGGTTCCCATGACCAGATTTCCCCTGACATCCCTCCTGCTGTCACTGACCTGGGCAAACCTCGCCCACGCTCAACCCGCCGACAACTACCCCTCCCGCCCCGTCAGCGTGGTCGCTGCCATCGCCCCCGGCGGTGGCATCGACATCGAA
This sequence comes from Betaproteobacteria bacterium, assembly GCA_947474715.1. Classification (GTDB taxonomy): domain Bacteria; phylum Pseudomonadota; class Gammaproteobacteria; order Burkholderiales; family SG8-39; genus CAIYPG01. Next base: position 24,141 of record CANJJT010000057.1, on the reverse strand, counting down.
TCGCGCCAGTTCACCTCGCGCCTCGCACCGCTGCTGGGGCAGCCCTTCGTGCTCGACTTCAAGCCCGGCGCCGCCGGCACCATCGGGGCGGCCCACGTGGCGAAGGCGAAACCGGATGGCTACACGCTGCACGTGGTGGCCGGCGGCTTCACGGTGTTTCCGGCCTTCTATAAGGACCTGTCTTTTGACATCGTGAAGGACTTCGCGCCCATCTCGCTGCTATATGAGCGCTCGTCGGTGCTGCAATTGGCCAACAATTTTCCGGCGAAGCGCTTTCCGGAGTTCATCGCCTACGCCAAGGCCCATCCGGGCAAGGTGAACTACGGCACCACGGGCGCCGGCAGCATCACCCATCTGGCCGGTGCCTGGCTGGCGGATGCGACCGGGGCACAGTTCACCTTCGTGCACTACAAGGGTTCCGGGCCGCTGCTGCTGGAGATGATGGCCGGCCGCCTGGATGCCGGATCGGGCATCCTGTCCGCAGGGCTGCCCTATGTGCGTAGCGGCAAGACGCGCGGCATCGCCATCCTCAACAACAAGCGCTCGAAGCTGCTGCCCAACCTGCCCACGGTGGAGGAGCAGGGCGTGCCGGGCTACAACTATGTCAACTGGCTGGGCTTTCTGGCACCGGTGGGCGTTCCTGTACCCATCATCAACCGGCTCAACGAGGCCCTGGTGAAGATCACCCGTTCGGCCGAGATCACCGACATGCTGGAGCGTGAAGGCAGCATTCCGGTGGCCAGCTCGGCCGCGGAGTTCCGCACCCACCTGATGGCCGAGTCGGCGCGCTGGAAGCGGATTGTCACCGACGCCGGCATCCGGCTGGAGGAATGAGCCATCTTTTCGGCAGTCCGGCGACCGGGACCGCTGCGGGCGTGGGGTAATATCAGGTAGTCGCCACGCGGCCCTGCCCGTGACGTTTCATGACCACAAGAAAACAGCAAGCAAGCGGAGGAAATCAGCGTGAAACAACTGGCGGGAAGCTGTGCCATCGTCGGCATGGGGCGGTCCATCTGCAGGCGGGGTGAGCCGGAGAAGAAGACACCGCTGCAGCTCATGATCGAGGCGGCGGGCCTTGCGATGAAGGATGCCGGCATCAACCGCACCCAGATCAGCGCGGTGTTCACCGGGCGCATGCCGCGCACCTACATGTCGCTGCAGTACAACCAGGCGGTGCTGAATGAACTGAAGATCATGCCGACCTTCTCCAGCGAAGTGACTTCGCATGGCGCTGGCGCGCTGGGCACCATCGAGCTGGCGGTGCTGGCGTTGAACGCGGGCATGATCGACTATGCGCTGTGCGTGTGCGGGGAAGCCAGCCCGCTGTGGATCGAGATGGTCGGCGGCAGCGCCGCCTGGGAGTGCGACCTGCAGTTCGAGGCACCCTACGGCGCCACCACACCGGCGCTGTACGCGCAGTGCGCCAACCGCTACATGCATGAATACGGGATCACCCCCGAGCAGATGGCCAAGGTCTGCGTGGAGAACCGGCGCTGGGCGCTGGACCATCCGCAAGCCGCCATGTACAAGCGCGGTCCCATCACCATCGATGAGGTGCTGAGCTCGAAGATGATCGCCTCGCCGCTGCACATGCTCGAGTGCGCCACCTGGTTCCCCGGCGGCATCGGTTCGGCCGCCATCGTGACGCGCGCCGACATGGTCAAGCGTTCCCCGAGCAAGCCCATCTATGTCGCCGGCTTCGGCCAGCATTCGACGCATGAGTGGATCGGCGAGCGCATGGGCTTCTGGGGCACCGAGCCCTGTGTCGAGGGCCCGGACATGGTCCGCACCGGCGCCAGTGTCGCCGCGCGCCAGGCCTACCAGATGTCCGGCCTGTCGCCCAAGGATGTGAACATCGCCGAGACCTCGGCGCCGTTTTCCTTCCTCAACGTGCTCATCCTCGAGGAACTGGGCTTCTGCGACGTGGGCGAGGGCGGACGCTTCGTCGAATCCGGCGGCGTCGACTACGACGGCGGCCTGCCCTTCAATACCACGGGCGGTTACCTGTCCTTTGGCCAGTCGGGCCAGGGCCTGTACCTGCTCAAGGAAGTCATGGACCAGATCAAGGGCTGCCCCGAAGGCCGTCCGGTGCCGGATGTGAAAGTGGGCCTGGTGCACGGACACGGTGGACCGAATGCCTGCCATTCGGTGATGCTGGTGACCGGCGAACCGCTCTGACCCAACCGCAGACAGGAGAACAGAAAATGGAATTGAACTGGGCTGAAGGCCTGCCGGTACGGGTGGGCGAGATGTTCATCGGGCTGTACCAGCCGTCGCCGGAGACGGCCGGCTACTGGGAGGGCGTGAAGCGCCACGAGCTGCTGATCAAGCATTGTCCCCATTGCAACAAGCTGCACCATCCGCGTCGCATCCTGTGTTCAGGCTGCGGCGAAACCGGCCTGGGCTGGAAGCTGGCCGGCGGCAAGGGCAAGGTGTATTCATTCAGCGAAGTGCATCGCACCACGGGCGAGTTCAGCCCGTCCACACCCTACGTCGTTGGCGTCGTCGAGCTGGAGGAAGGCGTGCACATGTTCACGCGCTTCCTGCCGCGCCAGGGGGATGCCGACAATGCCGGCATCAGGATCGGTGCTGCGGTGAGTGTCGAGTTCCAGGTGCTGGAGCAGGACATGCTGTTGCCGGTGTTCAGGTTGGCGTAGCTGGTGTAAAGGGATTAGAAAAAATGTCTTACGCTCCACTCAAGGGCATCGTGGTGCTCGATCTCACCCAGTCGCTGGCCGGCCCCTTCGCCGGCATGCTGATGGGTGACCTCGGCGCCGATGTCATCAAGATCGAAATGCCGGTGACCGGCGATGGCGCGCGCAAGTGGGGCCCCCCCTTTGCCGGCGACAGCGGACCGACCTTCATCGGCTTCAATCGCAACAAGCGCAGTTGCGCCATCGACCTGCACCACAAGGAAGGCCGCGAGCAGGTCATCCAGATGGTGAAGCAGGCCGACGTGGTGCTGGAGAACTTCCGTCCCGGCACCATGAAGCGCTTTGGCATCGATTACGAAACCCTGAAGCGGCACAATCCGAGCCTCATCTACTGTTCCATCTCCGGCTATGGCCAGAAGGGTCCGCTCTCGGGCTGGGCCGCCATGGACCTGATGATCCAGGCCATCAGCGGCATGATGTCGGTCACGGGTGAGCCCGAAGGCCGTCCGGTGAAGGCGGCAGCGCCCATTGCCGACCTGATGGCTGGCTATACGGCGGCCTTCAGCGTGCTGGCTGCGATTCATCAGCGCGCCAGTTCCGGCGAAGGCCGCTGCATCGACGTGGCCATGCTCGATGCCATGATCACGGTGCTGGGCCAGAGCGTGGTGGCCACCACCATCAGCGGCGAGCCGCCGGAGCGCCAGGGCAATGCCCACCACCTGATGGCGCCCTACCAGTCCTTTCGCACCGCCACCAGCGATTTCGTGGTGTCGCTCACCACGCAGAAGCGCTGGGCGGCCCTGTGCACGCTGTCCGAGTTCACGCACTTCTTCGACCAGGCCATTTACCAGACGCAGGACCAGCGCAACGCCAATCGGGCGCAGCTCTGCATCGACATGCAGGTCATATTCCAGACCCGGCCGGTGGATTACTGGATGAGCCACTTCGAGCGCCTGGGCCTGCCAGCGGCTCCGGTAAACACCATCCCCGAAGTGCTGGCCGAGAAGCATCTGGCCGAGCGCGGCACGCTGCTGGAAGTGGAATACCCGCCGGGCAGTGGCAACAGGATCAAGGTGCCGGGCATGCCCTGGCGTGACATTGCCGCGGAGCAGCCGCTGCGCAATCCGCCGGCGGTCGGCCAGCATACCGAGGAAGTGTTAAGGCAGTTCGGCATTGCCCCGGCAGTAAAGACGGGGACTGTCTAGAGGCAGAACAGGCTCGCTGCAGTCCGGTCATGGCCGGACTGGCCGGGAGCGGATGATGGTGAACCATCCGGATGCCAGGGGTTCAGTCAAGAAACCCCGCGAAGTCCGGGCAACCCGAGATCAATGAAGGAGACATCATGCAGTCAGCCCTGAACAGTGGTGTGGTGTTGCGTGTGGCCCTTGGCCTGTGCGCCGTGATGGTTGCGGCGCCGGGCATGGCGCAGAATTATCCGGACAAGCCGATCCGCGCGGTCGTGCCCTTTGCCCCGGGTGGCGCCAATGACGTGATGGCGCGGGTGGTCTCGCCCTACCTCAGCAAGCAGCTGGGCCAGCCGATGATCATCGAGAACCGCCCCGGCGCCAATGGCCATATCGGCATCGAAGCGGTGGCCAAGTCCCGCCCCGATGGCTACACCATTCTCTACAGCGCCACGGCGTCCACGGTGCTGCCGGCCATCACCCGGAACATGCGCTATGACCCGATCAAGGATATCCAGCCGGTGGCCGAGATCGGCCAGGGGCCGTATGCCGTGTACGTCAACCCCAAGGTGCCGGCCACGAACCTGCGCGAACTGGTGGAGTACGCACGCAAGAACCCGGGCAAGCTGAATGCCGGTGCCGGCGGACTCTCGGGGACACGCCTCTCGGTGGAGTTGCTGCGCATCCAGAACAACCTGCAGCTGGAGATCATCTCCTACAACGGCAACGGGCCGACCGCCACGGCAGTGGTCGGCGGGGTCGTCGATTTTGCCATCATGGACGTGTCTGCCTTTGCCGGTCACCTGCAGTCAGGGCGTGTGAAGGCACTGGCCGTGGCCGGCGAGAAGCGCCTGCCGGCCCTGCCCGATGTGCCCACCACGGCCGAGGCCGGCTTCCCCGACCTGAAGGCCGGGGCCATCTTCGGCATTTATGTGGCGGCTGGCACGCCCAATGACATCGTGCAGAAGCTCAACACCACGGTGAATGGCGTCATCGTCCTCCCCGAGGTGACCGAGCAGTTGCGCAAGCTCGGGGCCGAGCCGAACCCCAAGACCGTGACGCAGTTCACCCAGCTCATCCACAAGGAAATCCAGCTCTGGCGCGAAGTGGTCATCAAGGCCAAGCTGCCCACGGAAGAGTACTGAGCAGGAACTGCTGCCGAGCGGCCACCTGAGCGGTGGTCGTTGCCGGCATCACCGTCGCGCCACCTGAACCCGGAGGTTTGAACACCATGGCAGCCGCATCCGCCCTTGAGGGCATACGCGTCATCGATTTCGGACAGTACATCGCCGGGCCGTTTGCCGCCATGCTGCTGGCCGACCAGGGCGCGGACGTCATCCGCGTCGACCCGCCCGGAGGCCCGCACTACCAGACACCGGCCAATGCCACCTGGAACCGCAACAAGCGCAGCATCGTCCTTGACCTGAAGACGGCCGAAGGACTGCAGACGGCGCAGCGCCTGATCGCATCGGCCGATGTGGTGATCGAGAACTTCCGTCCCGGCGTGATGGACCGGCTGGGGCTGGGCGCTGCGGCCCTGTGCGCGGCGCATCCGCGACTGGTGTACTGCTCGATGCCCGGCTTCGGCCATGATGATCCGCGCGCCGGTGTGGCCGCCTGGGAGGGCGTGCTGGGCGCGGCCACCGGCGCCTATCGACCACCCGCCGGCTCCACCACCGGTCGCCCGGTGTACACGGTGATTCCGTTTTCTTCGGCCTATGCCGCCTTCCTCTCCGCGGTGAGCATTACCATGGCGCTCAATGCACGGCAGCGCTCGGGCCTGGGTCAGCGCATCGAGATGCCGCTCTACGACGCCACCTTCACCGCGCTCAGCAACATGGGCATCAAGGTGCACAAGGCCCCGCCCGTGCCCAAGACCTTCGAATGGTCGCGGCAACTGCCGACCAAGGACGGGCGCTGGTTCCGCTATTTCGCCGGCAACAAGAAGTTCGAGGACTTCATCCAGGTCATCGGCATGGCGAAGGTCCGTGATGCCGGTGCCAGCGACGAGGCGCTGGGCCGGCGCTTCGACGAGATCTTCCGCACCCGCACCGCAGCCGAGTGGGAAGTCCACAATGCCGAACTCGGCACCGAGGGCGCCACCTGCCATACCAGCGCCGAATGGCTGGAGCATCCGCATGCCCTGGGCAGCGACATCATTGCCGACTTCGACGACCCGGTGCTGGGGCGCTTCCGCGGGCCGGGCATCAATGTGCGCCTGGCCGACACGCCCGGCGTCGTGCGCAAGTCACGTTCTCTGCCGGATGCGGATCGCGCCTCGGTGCTGCAGGACCTGGCGCGCCCGCCTGCCGCGCTGCCGCCGGCCACCGAGCAGGACCTGCGCAGCGCGCTCCAGGGCGTGCGCGTGCTCGACCTGTGCATCATCCTGGCCGGCCCGACCTGCGGACGCACGCTGGCCGAATTCGGTGCCGATGTGATCAAGATCGACAGTCCGCATCGCAATCCGGTGTCCTCGCACAACGACATCAACCGCGGCAAGCGCAGTGTCCTGCTCGACCTGAAGACCAAGGAAGGCCTGGCCATTTTCTGGAAGCTGGTCGACCAGGCCGATGTCATCCTGCAGAACTACCGCATGGGCGTGGCCGAATCCCTGGGCATAGGCTACGCGCAGGTGAAGGCGCGCCGTCCCGGCATCGTCTACTGCTCACTCAACACCTTTGGCCAGTACGGGCCCTATGCCACCCGCCCCGGGCACGAATCCATCGCGCAGGCCATGAGCGGCATGATGGTGCGCTACGGCAGTGAGAAGCCGGCGCTGGCGCCTTTTGCGGCGAATGACTACGGCACCGGCCTGATGGGCGCTTACGCCATCTCGCTGGCGCTGTTCCACCGCCAGCACAGCGGCAAGGGCCAGCATGTGGACACGGCCCTGGCCTTCACCGCCACCCTGCTGCAGTCCGGGTTGCTGCAGTCGTATCCGGGCAAGCAATGGGATGAGCCGCATGGCCAGGAGGCGCTGGGGCATCACGCGTTGTATCGTATGTACCAGGCAGCGGATGCCTGGTTCTTCCTCGCCGCGCAGCCAGGCCAGTTGTCAGGCTGCGCTGCACTGGCGGACCTGGCCTCGCTGCAGGGGCCGGCACTGGAGCAGGCGCTGGCGCAGCGCCTGGCTGCACGCCCGGTCGATGAATGGGTGAGTCTGCTCACCGCCGCCGGCATCGGTGCCCATCGCGTGGTCAGCGACATGGTGGGCCTGTTGCAGGACCCGCTGGTGAAGGCGCGTGGCCTGAGCGTCACGCGCGAGCATGACGACATCGGCCCGGTGACCACCACGGCGCCCGGACCGCGCCTGTCGCGCACGCCGGTGCAGGTGGGGCGCCCGGCGCCCAGGCCGGGTTCAGATGCGCGCGCGGTGCTGCGCGAGATCGGCATGGAAGCGGAGTACGACCGGCTGGTGCGCGAGCGGGTCATCGTGGTTGATGGTATTGCAGCCGGCTGATGGCCGCTTATTCTGAAATGGGGATGGATTGATGTCGGAGCAACTGAAATTCGAGGTCGGCGCCGACAAGGTGGCCGTGATCACCCTCAACCGGCCGGAAAAGTTGAATGCCTTCACGCCGGAGATGCGCGAGGCCTGGCTGGTGGCGCTGGAGGAATGCCGCACCAGCAACCAGGTGAACGTCATCGTCATCACCGGCACCGGCCGCGCCTTCACCAGCGGGGGCGATGTCGGCAAGTTCGATGACAGCGCGCAGGAATCCCCCGCCGACATGCGTGATCGCATTCTGGATACCCAACGCCTGGCGCTCAAGTTCGACGAGATCGACAAGCCGCTGATTGCGGCGGTCAACGGCCTGGCCACTGGCGGCGGCATGGATATCGCGCTGATGTGCGACCTGCGCTTTGCAGCGAAGAGCGCGCGCTTCGCCGAGACCTACAACCGCATCGGCATGATCCCGGGCGCTGGCGGCGCGTACTACCTGCCGCGGGTGGTGGGCCTGTCGAAGGCGCTGCAGATGTTCTGGAGTTCGGATTTCGTCGAGGCCGAGGAGGCCCTGCGCATCGGACTGGTGGACGAGGTCCATCCCGACGAACTGCTGATGGAAAAGACCCTGGCCTTTGCCGCACGCATCGCCGGTCATCCCAATCTGGCGCTGCGCCTGACCAAGAAGATCGTGCAACAGGGCCTGGACACGGACTTGCGCACCGCGCTCAACCTGGCCGCCTCGAGCATGCCCATCGTGCGCTCCAGCGAGGACCACCGCGAGGCGGTGGCGGCCTTCAAGGAAAAGCGCAAGCCGAAGTTCACGGGGCGATGAGCCGATGACGTCCACTCACATGCATTGGAGCCGCCCATGAAAACCAAGCTCATCCTCACCGCAGCGACACTCACGTTCATGGCCGGTGCCGCCTGCGCAGCCGACGGCGCGGTGGATGCCTGGCCCAGTCGCGCCGTGCGCCTGGTGGTGCCGTTTCCCGCGGGCAGCCCCAGCGACATCCTGGCGCGCGTCATCACCGAGCCACTGGGACAACGCTTGGGCAGGCCCCTGGTGGTGGACAACCGGGCCGGTGCAGGTGGCCTGGCCGGGGTCGAGGCAGTGGCCACGGCAGCGCCGGATGGCTACACGCTGGTGCTGGGCGGTACCGGCGCGCTCGCCATCAGTCCGGCGCTGCGGGAGGCCATGCCTTACAACGTCGCGCGTGATTTCGCGCCCATCGTGCTCGCCGCCTCGTTTGCCCAGATGCTGGTGGTGGGCAACCAGGTGCCGGTAAACACGGTGAAGGAACTGGTCGCGCTGGCTAAGGCACAGCAAGGCAAGGGCCAGCTCAACTATGCATCGGGCGGGATCGGCGCAGTCAATCATCTGGCCGGCGAGCTGTTCAATGGTGCCGTGGGGATCACGGCCACCCACATCCCCTACAAGGGCGGCACGCCTGCCGCCATCAACGACATCATGGGCGGACAGGTGCAGTACATGTTCAGCGGCGTGAGCATCCTGCTGCCGCATGTGAAGGCGGGCAAATTGAAGGGCATCGCGGTGGCGGCTCCGGCGCGCTCGGTGCTGGCGCCCGACCTGCCCACGGTCATCGAGTCGGGCGTGCCCAATTTCACCGTGGAGGTGTGGGTGGGCCTGCTCGGGCCGGCGAAGACGCCGCAGCCAGTCGTCGCCAGGGTCAATGCGGAAACCAATGCCGTGCTGAATTCGGTGGAGGTGCGCAATCGCCTGGTGGCCCTCGGGGCGGAGGCGGTGGGCGGCACGGCAGAGGCGTTCCGCAACTACATCGTGAAGGACGCGGACAAGTGGCTGCGGGTGATCCGCAGTGCCAACATCAAAGAAGAATGAGTCAAGGAAGAATGAGGCAGCCGTCATGAAGTGGATGGAAGTCAATGGCGTCACCCTGCGGTATGAGCTGGCCGGGGACAGGCCCGAAACGGTGGTGCTGATCCATGAGCTGGGCGGCTCGCTTGACAGCTTCGATGAATGTGCCGGGCTGTTCCAGCAGCATTTCCGCACGCTGCGCTACGACCAGCGCGGCTTCGGTCACTCCGAGAAAGTGCGCCTGCCAATGTCGATGGACGACATGGTGGCCGACCTAGAGGGCCTGCTCGATGGCCTGGGCATCACCGGGCCGGTGCACGTGACCGGGGCCGGGGTTGGCGGCGGGCTGTCGATCGCGTTCGCCGCGCGCCGGCCTGAACGCGTCGCCCGCATGGTGGTGGCCAGTCCCGCCACCTTCATCCCGTCCGAACTGCACGACCGGCTGGTGGCGCGTGCCGCCATGGTGGAGAAGGAAGGCATGCGCTGTTTCGCCGACCTGAGCCTGTCCCTTTCGTATCCGGCAGTGCTGCGCGGAAACCAGGAACGCTTTGCCCAGTATCGCCTGCGCTGGCTGTCCAACGACCCGTTCTGCTTTGCCGCCATCAACCGCATGCACATGAAAACCAACCTCGAGCCGGAATTGGGCCATGTGCGTTGTCCCACCCTGGTGATCGGCACGACGCACAATGAGATCCGTACCCCGGCCATGAGCCGGAAGGTGGCCGAGGCCATTCCCGGCGCCCGTTTCATGGTCGCTGACACCGGCCATTTCATGCCGGTGGAAACCCCGGAACTGTTTGCGGAGCACGCGATCCCGTTTTTTCGCGGAGAATAATCGCTACCAGACTGGTCATCGGCCGATTGCCGGGTTTTCCCGCGCAGCGTCCGGTGCACCAGCGTCAATTGTCAAATGAGGAACTGAAACCATGGACCTGGCATTCACCCAAGACGAAGTCGATTTCCGCAACGAGGTCAGGGATTTCTGCAAGTCGCAACTGCCCGAAAGCCTCCGCCGCAAGCAGATACAGGGCCAGCGCCTGTCGCGCGAGGATGTCGTCAACTGGCAGAAGATTCTCGATCGCAAGGGCTGGGCGGCGCCGCTGTGGCCGCTGGAGCATGGCGGTACCGGCTGGAACGCGGTGCAGTACTACCTGTTCAAGGAAGAGTGTTTCCGCAACTGGGCGCCCGAGGGCTTCTCGCAGAACGTGCAGAACGTCGGTCCGGTGATCTGCGCCTATGGCACGCCGGAGCAGAAGGCCTTCTTCCTGCCGAAGATACGCAACCTGGATATCTGGTTCTGTCAGGGGTTCTCCGAGCCGGGCTCCGGTTCCGACCTGGCTTCGCTGAAGACGCGTGCCGAGCGTGACGGCGATGAATACGTGGTCAACGGCCAGAAGCTGTGGACCAGCGGCGCGCACCACTCTGACTGGATCTATGCGCTGGTGCGCACCGACCCGAATGCCAAGAAGCAGAAGGGCATCAGCTACCTGCTGATCGACCTGAAGACCCCGGGCATCGAGATCCGCCCGGTGATGACGCTGGACGGCAACCGTCACGTCAATGAGGTGTTCTTCAACAATGTGCGGGTGCCGGCGACAAACCTGGTCGGCCAGGAAAACCAGGCCTGGAGCTACGCCAAGTACTTGCTCGGGCACGAGCGCGTCGGCATTGCCCGCACCGGGCTGTCGAAGGCACGCGTGGCCATGGCCAAGGAGAAGGCGCGCGAAGTCATCATCGATGGCAAACCCCTGTCCGAGGATGAGCGCTTCCGCGAGAAGCTGGCCCTCATCGAAGTGGAACTGAAGGCGCTGGAAATCACCAACATGATGGTGGTGGCCGAGATGAACAAGAGCACCACGCCGAAGCAGGATCCGCGTGCTTCGGTGCTCAAGCTCAAGGGCTCGGAGATCCAGCACTCGACCACGGAAATCCTCATGGAGATTGCCGGCCCGCAGGCCATGGCGCGGCAGGTGGAGTTCCTCACCGGCAAGACCGACACGCCGCTGGCTGAACCCTGGCAGGCGACCTCGGCGCTGAATTACTTCATCACGCGTGCCGCCACCATCTACGGTGGCACCAGCGAAGTCCAGCGCAACGTCGTGGCCAAGGCCATCCTCGGCCTGTAGTCGATTCCGGGCACCTCAGCGTTTCGACGGAGCGGACCTGCGCATGTGCAGGTCCGCCTGGTCCTGATCCGGAAAGCTTTCTAGCGGATGCCGCAGGCAGCGCGGTCGGCGTCGCTCATCACCGGTTTGTATTCGCAGGGCGGCAACGGCGTTGCCACGGGGCGCGCTGCGGGCGCCGCATTCGGGTTATTGGGCGCAGCAGCAACGGGTCGCGGTTCCACGAAGACCGGACGAGACTCCTTGAGCTGGCGGCAGGCTGCGATTTCCGCATCGGTCATCACCGGCTTGAAGTCGCACACCACCGCAGGTGCGCGCACCGCTGTCGGCCCAGCGGCCGATGGCGTGGCTTCGGTGGGAGCAGGCTTGCGCGGCGCACGCGGCCGGGCTTCCTGCGAGGTGGCACCGGGATCCGCGCGTGGCGTCGGCACTGCGGCGGTCGCCGACGGGGCGGCTGCAGGTTTGTCCTGGATCGCGGGCCTCCCGGCCGGGGCGCTGGTGGTTGCATTGTCAGCACCTTGGCCGGCCGTGGGCGGCACTGGTCCGGCCGTACCGCCGCGCGTGAGGACAAAGGGAAAGCTGCGCTCGGCCACGCCGGCGGCGATACCCACTTCAATGCGTGTGACCGGCGCCTTGAACTTGATCGCCAGGTCCATGTCGATCGTCTTGGCATCGCCAGGCAATTGCCGGGACTCGATATCCACCGGTTTGCCATCCGCCAGGCCGCGCACGCCCAGCAGGTTGGCGCTGGTGCCGCGGAAGTGCAGGACGGCGTCCGCACCCTTGAGTGATTTCAGGGTGACGGTTGAGGTGTGCACCGTGCGGTCCTTGCCGGCATCGGCAGCCTCGAAGGTCTCGGTCCTGATCTCGGCCGGGATGAAGACGCGCAGGTCGCCTTCGATCCTGCTCAGGCTGCTCTCGTTCAGTCCCCGCTCGATATTGACGGTGCGCGTGCCTTCGAAGCGCGGCACGGGTTTGGCTTCCGGGCTCAGGCGTGCCCGGCGGAAGAAGGGATCCTTTTCGAAGGTGTTGGCAGGATCGTAGTAGTTCTTGCCCGCTCCATCCAGGACACGTGTCACGGTGATTTCCGGTGGCATTCCCGCTTCCACCCCCTTGATCTGGGGCAGATGGACCTTGAGCCAGAAACTGCTGGGGAAGAACGAGGACAACTCGAGGATGGCCGGACCGGCACGCACCGTGTTTGGCTTGTCATAAGCGGAGAGGGCAGCACCCGCGAGCGCATCGAAATCCGGTGCCGGGCCTGAGGCGACCGCGGGCGGCGCAGCGGGCGGCGCGGCTGGTGCCGGAGCAGGAGATGGCCTGGGGGCAGGGTTGGTCTTCATGTCCGCCTTCATCATGTCCTGCATGCCGCCGGTCAGTTCCTTCTGCATATAGGGCATGGCGACATACTTCATGAAGGCGGCACCGGCACCCACCATCACCGCCAGGCCGAGCACGGAGACCAGCAGGGCCTTGGCGAAACGGGACGGGCCGTTCTGTACCACCACGCAACTGGCCACCATGTCATGCAGGCACTGCTTGCGGCCGGTGAAGGCCGCCATCACGAAGCCCAGGCACAGGGGAAGCGCGGACAGGAACTTGGCGAGATTGCGTCCCAGTGCACGCAGGAAGCTGGTCTGGTCCCCATCGAGAGTGGTCACCTGCAGCCCCAGCAATTGCTTGCCGAAGGTGGCCTGGCGTGCAGAGGACTCCATCACCGGCCAGTACAGCAGGTTGAGGAAGAAGCTGAGCACGCCCATCAGCGTGGCCACCATCGGGCCACCGAAAATGCCGGCAATACCCAGGACCAGGTAGGCGATCATGATGATGGCGAAGTCGACGAAATAGGCCGCGACCCGCGCCCAGAAACCTGCGTATTGAACCGCGCTGCTGTCATCAACTGCCATGAGACCCTCCCAGGTCGGTGCTGCCGCGATTGTCCCGGGCCGCTGGTTCATGCGGACCGATGCGCCTGACCTTCGCAGAACCTGGCGCTTTCTCCTCAACCCTCACTATATACCGGGCTGATGGCTCGCCGCTGATTGTGGTTGCCTGATCTTCAGCCGAGAAAAAGTTCGTGATTACAATCGTCGTTTAAAGTCAATAGGCACGATGTTCCACATGCCAAAATGATCGCTATCAAAGCGTCGCGGCATGCTTTGCAGTGCTCTATTCAGAACAGCAGGTAGCTCACCCAGTAGGCCACGGCGGCGACGAAGGCGCTCGCAGGGATGGTGAGGATCCAGGCCCACACGATGTTGCCGGCGACGCCCCAGCGCACCGCGCTGGCGCGTCGCGTCGAGCCGACACCGACGATGGCGCCGGTGATGGTGTGGGTAGTGGAAACCGGTATGCCCAGCGCGGTGGCGAGAAACAGCGTCATGGCGCCGCCGGTCTCGGCGCAAAAGCCGCCCACGGGTTTGAGCTTGGTGATCTTCTGGCCCATGGTTTTTACGATGCGCCAACCGCCGAACATGGTGCCCAGGGCGATGGCGATGTAGCAGGAAATGATGGTCCAGGCCGGCGGGGACTTGTCATCCACCGCCGCATAGCCGGTGGCGATCAGCAGCATCCAGATGATGCCGATGGTCTTTTGCGCATCATTGCCGCCGTGGCCCAGGCTGTAGGCCCCGGCCGAGACCAGTTGCATCCGCCGGAACCAGCGGTCCACCCGTGATGGAGTGGCACGGCGAAACACATTGGCCACCAGCACCATCATCAGCGAGCCCAGCAGGAAGCCCAGCGCGGGCGACACGAAGATGAAGGCCACCGTCTTGAGCAAGCCTGAAGCAATCAGGGCGCCGCCACCGGTTTTGGCCACCACCGCGCCGACGATGCCGCCGATGAGCGCATGCGAGGAGCTGCTGGGGATGCCGTAGTACCAGGTGAGGACGTTCCAGGTGATCGCGCCCACCAGCGCGCCGAAGACCACGTGCGTATCCACCACGCCCGGGTCGACAATGCCCTTGCCCACGGTGGTGGCGACGCTCAGGTGGAAGACAAAGATGGCGACGAAGTTGAAGAAGGCGGCGAACACCACCGCCTGACCGGGTTTCAGGACTCCGGTGGATACCACGGTGGCGATGGAATTGGCGGCGTCATGGAAGCCGTTCATGAAATCGAACAGCAGCGCCACTGCCACCAGCAGCACGACCACCCACAGGGCCGCCTGGACTTCAGTCATGGCCGGGCCTCAGGAATTCTCGAGGATGATGCCCTCGATCAGGTTGCCGACGTCTTCGCAGCGGTCGGTGATCGTCTCCAGCAGTTCGTAGATCGCCTTGAGCTTGATCAGCTCGCGCACATCCGGTTCGGCGCGGAACAGATTGGCCATGGCGGCACGCAGTACGCGGTCCGCATCGGATTCGAGGTGGTCTATTTCCTCGCAGGTCTTGAAAGCCGCTTCTGCGGTGGCTGGCTTGGCCACGTCATGCAGCAGGGAGACGACGTGGCGCACGCGCTGGCAGCACTTGTTGCCCAGTTCGGTCAGGCGGATGATCTCGTCGGTCATTTGGCGCACGTCGTACAGTGTCAAGGCCTCGGCGGCGTCCTGCAGCAGGTCAGCCACGTCATCCATGTTGCTGATGAGGGAGTGGATCTGCTCGCGGTCAATCGGGGTGATGAAGGTCTTGTGCAGGGTGCGGTTGACCTTGTGGGTGATGCGGTCGGCGGCGTGCTCGGCATCATCGACTTCCTTGGCGTATTGCTCGCGCAGGGCCGGGTTGTCGTAGTTGGCGACCAGTTTGGAGAAGGCATCCGCCGCCTGGACGATGTAATCGGCGTGCTGGTTGAACATCTCGAAAAAATCGCCGTCGTGAGGCAGCAGCTTGGCAAAAAACATGGGATCTCCGGGCCGCCATCTTGGGCAGCTCTTGTCGCATTGACTGGGTTCTTGGGGGGCGTCGGACGGGATCGATTGTACCGTTTCGACCGGTACCGGTTGCGGTGCGCGGCGCGCACTTCGGGTGAATGCGACAAACAGGCTGGCGATCCACTCAGTTGCCGGTGACGTCGGTGTCCGCGGCGGTGAGCGGCAGCGGCAGTTGCTGTCGCGCTGGCGTCGCTGAGTCCAATGCCGCCGGCATGTCCGAGGATTTCAGCAGCCGGTCGGCGCGCACCCCCAGGAGCCGCATGGGCCGGTCCAGTGGTGTCTGCTTCAGGCACTGGCCGGCGGCGCGCCGGATGGCGGCGGCGTCCTGGGTTGCCACCGACAGGCTGGTGGCGCGCGTGACGATGCGGAAATCCGGGTAACGCAGCTTCACCCCGATGGTGCGTGCAGCGTAGCCCTTGCGCACCAGATCGGCCGCCAGTTGCTCGCACAGGTGGGTGAAGATATGCCCCAGCTCCTGGCGGTTCTGGCGCGGGTGCAGGTCGCGCTCGAAGGTGGTTTCGCGGCTGATCGACTTGGGCTCGCTGTGGGTGACCAGATGGCGATCGTCACGGCCGTGGGCCGCATCGTGCAGCCAGCCGGCGTAGTTGGCGCCGAATTCGTCGATCAGGCGTTGCAGGTCGGCTGCGGCCAGCTCGCCGATGGTGTGCAGGCCCAGGGCCTGCAGGCGCGCTGCGGCTTTCGGTCCGATGCCGTTGACGCGCCGCGCCGGCAGCGGCCAGATGCGCTGCGGGATGTCCGCATGCGTGAGCACGGTGAGGCCATCGGGCTTGCCGAATTCCGAGCATAGTTTGGAAAGCAGCTTGTTGGGCGTCACCCCGATGGAACAGCTGAGGCCGGTGTCGTGGCGCACGGCCTCCTTGATGGCGCGTGCCACCGCGGTGACGCTGTCAAAGGGATCTTCATCCGCGGCTGGCTGCACGCCGGGCACCTGGGTGAGGTCCATGTAGATCTCGTCGATACCGCGGTCCTCGATCACCGGGGCGATGCGCGCCACGGCCGCCTTGAACAGGCGCGAATACTTGCGGTACTCGTCGAAATCCACCGGCAGCAGCACCGCGTCGGGGGCCAGCGCCGCCGCCTTCATCATGCCCATGGCGGAATTGACGCCCAGGGCGCGCGCCTCATAGGTGGCCGTGGTGATGACCCCGCGTCCGGCGTAGTCGCGCAGGCGTGAGTAGTGGCGGCTGCCATCGGCGGCGA
This sequence comes from Betaproteobacteria bacterium, assembly GCA_947474715.1. Taxonomy (GTDB): domain Bacteria; phylum Pseudomonadota; class Gammaproteobacteria; order Burkholderiales; family SG8-39; genus CAIYPG01. Next base: position 7,806 of record CANJJT010000057.1, on the reverse strand, counting down.
TGCGCGGCCCCAGGTCGCGCCGCCCGCCGATCACCACCGGTTGCCCGCGCAGCTCCGGATAGCGCAGCAGCTCGACGGACGCATAGAAGGCGTCCATGTCCAGGTGGGCGATCCAGCGGCGGGGCATGGGAGGGCTCGTTGCAGCGATGGTGGAGAGGGAGTCTGGCTGGTGCTGGTGCTGGTGCTGGTGCCGATGCCGCCTATGGTACGACAGCCACTGCCCGGCCATCGCCAGGAGTGCCATGCCGCGCCCTGCCTTGTGTGACAACGTAACAAGGGAAGCACTGATCAAGTGGGCTAGGCCCCCTTGTCTATCCCCCACGTCAGAGGAAACAGTTGAACGGTGACCCTCGATTCGAGACTTGATCAGTGTTTCCCAAGGTAACAAAGGGATACAAAACGATACACAAAGCGGCTTGTTTGTATCAGGCCGGCTGCCTAGCATGGAGTCACCTACTTCAATACACACAAGGAGTGATCAACATGCTCAGGCAATCCGCACTCAAGGTCATCCTGGCTTCGGCCTGCATTTTCGGCGTCGGGGAGTCCGTCGCGCAAGCGCCAGCCGCTGGCCAGCCCGATGGCAAGGGCCCGCGCGCCCAGCAAGGCCAGCAAGGCCATCGCGCCCATGCCGGTCAGCCCGGCGAGATGGGCCCGCGCGGCTTCAGCAAGCCCTCCGAGCGTGTCGAGGCACGTCTGGCCTACCAGAAGACGGCGCTGAAGATCACCGATGCACAACTGTCGCAGTGGAATGCCTATGCCGAGCAGGCGCGCAAGAGCGCCAGGGACATGGACCAGCGCATGGCCGACATGCAGCAGCGCAGGAGTGAAATGCACCAGCCTGGCAAGCCGGCACAACCTGGTCAGCATCCCGGCGCCATCGAGCAACTGGAACAGCGTCAGTCCATGCACGCGCAAGCCATCCGCCACATCAATGAGCAGCTGGCCGTGCAAAAGCCGCTGTATGCAGCCTTGAGCCCCGAGCAGCAGAAAGTCGCCGATGCCGTGCTCGGTCATGGCGGCATGCATGGCATGGCGGGTATGAGCGAAAGGGGTGGTAAGGGTGGCATGGGTGGCCCCGGTCAAGGTGGCCGTGGTGGCCACATGATGCACAGCGAAGGCCCGTCGGTGCAGAGCTGATACCGGATCAGGTTCTGGCATGACAGGGGCCGGGGTTCCTCCCTCCCCCAACCTGGGATGCCCGTAGCGGCCAGTCGATGCAGTCTGTCGGCTGGCCGCTACGTCATCTGCCCTCAGTTTCACAGGCTGCCTGCACGGTTCATGTCCGCGCCGCGCTGGCGCCTATCCCCATTGCCTGGGTTTGGCAATACTGTTGCCGGCATCGTGAATCGGCTACTGTAGGGGTACCTGACAAGACGCGGTGCAATTCGCGCAATGGCTGCCAGCCCCCTTCCCGCATCACCCGATCCGACTTCTGCTGCCCCCGGCAACTGGAAGCAGCACCTCTATCTGCTGCTGGCGCTGAATACCTGCAATCACATCCAGAATGCCGGTGGTCGCTTTGCCGTGGTGCTATTTGCCGTACACCAGCAGGCCTCACCCTTGCTGGTGGGTGTGCTGATGGGACTGCATTCGCTGGTGCCGGCAATCAGTTCGGTGCAGATCGGGCGCGTGCTCGACTGCAGCCGCAACCTGCGCCTGCCGCTGCTGGTGTCGGCCATCATCACCAGCGTCGGCGCGCTGCTGCCGTTCTTCTGGGAGAGCATCGCCGCGCTGTTCATCTTCAGTATCGTCAATGGCAGTGCCTACAATGTCTTTCGCATCGGCAGCCAGCAGCTCACCGGTCGCTATGGCGGGCCGGATGACCGCCCGGCCAGCTACAACCTGTATTCACAGGGCCTGGCCGCCGGCAACCTGGTGGCGCCGCTGATCGGCGGCTTTGCCATCGACTATTTCGGCTTCCGCTATGCCTTCCTCGTGCTCGCCTGCATGGCGCTGCCCTCGGTGCTGGTGTGCGCCATGAGGCGCCATTACCTGCCACCGGCCGATTACCTCAGGCCCGGTGCCAACAAGGGCGGGGCGGGCGCGGACCAGCGCAGCATCTGGACGTTGTTCCGCATTCCCATGCTGCGGCGCGTGCTGATCGCCGGGGTGGTGCTGATGTCGGTGTGGGACATGTTCACCTTTGCCTGGCCGCAGTATGGTTCGCAACTGGCGTTCTCGGCTTCGCAGATCGGCATCGTCGCCAGCGTGTTCTATTCGGGCACTTTCATCGTGCGCATCTTCGCCACGCTGCTGTTGCGCCATTTTTCGCAATGGCAGTTGCTCATCCTGGCCATGCTGATTTCCAGCGGCCTGTTCCTCGGTTTTCCCTACCTCAGCAGCATCGTCGCCCTGGGGCTGCTGTCGCTGATCCTCGGGCTGGTACTGGGCATCATCCAGCCCATGACCATGTCGCTGGTCTATGACGAGGCGCCGGAGGACCGCAAGGGTGAGGTGATCGGCCTGCGGCTGACTTTGGCATTCACTCTGCACATCGCCATACCGCTGCTGGCTGGCGTCGTGGCCTCGGTGCTGGGCCTTTCCAGCATCTGGATCATTGCCGCCATCATTTTGTTGCTGGGTGGCTGGCTGTCACGCGGGCAGTGGAATTACCGCCGCGGCTGAGCCCGCCGCTGCGGGCGTGCTGCCGGTCCGTGCCCTTCCACCCGGCGTATAAACTACGCGCCTTGCCATGCCGCTTCGGGAGTTTGCCTGCCATGCGACCGACATTCCTCTTGCTGCTGGCCGGCCTTGCGCTCGGCCCGCTGACCCTGGCGGGCATCCTGCCTATGGCCTTGCTGTTGCCTGCAGCGCAGGCGGCCATACCGGTGACTACCGATGGCAAGGGCATGCCCACGCTGGCGCCCATGCTCAATCAGGTCACTCCCGCAGTGGTCAACATCTCGGTGCTGTCGCGTGATCCGGCCGAGAGCAACCCGATGCTGCGTGATCCCTTCTTCCGGCGCTTCTTCAACATCCCGGAAGAGGCCGCCAAGCCGCAACAGTCGGCCGGCTCCGGCGTCATCGTCGACGCCGCACGCGGCCTGGTGATCACCAACCATCACGTCATCAAGGATGCGCAGGAGATCGTGGTCACCCTGCGCGACCGGCGCCAGCTGCGCGCCACCCTGGTGGGCACTGACCCGGGCACGGACATCGCGTTGCTGCGGGTCCAGGGCCCGGCGCTGCGTGCCATCAAGCTGGGGGATTCCGATGTGCTCAACGTCGGGGATTTCGTGGTGGCCATCGGCAATCCGTTCGGGCTGGGACAGACGGTGACTTCCGGCATCGTCTCCGCGCTGGGCCGCACCGGCATCGGCTCGGAGGGCTATGAGGATTTCATCCAGACCGATGCCTCCATCAATCCGGGCAATTCCGGCGGCGCGCTGGTCAATCTGCGCGGCGAGCTGATCGGCATCAACACCGCCATCATCGGTCCTTCTGGGGCTAACATCGGCATCGGCTTCGCGGTGCCGGTGAACATGATGAAACAGGTGATGGAGCAGATCCTGCGCTTCGGTGAAGTGCGGCGCGGTCGCATCGGTTCCAGCTCTCAGGACCTGACCCCGGACATGGCAGCCAAGCTGGGCGCCGGCGTCACCGAGGGCGCGCTCATCGTCACTGTCGCGGCGCGGTCACCGGCGGAGCGTGCCGGCCTGCGCCCAAGGGACATCGTCATCGAAACCAACGGGCGGCGCGTGCGCAGTTCGGCGGACTTCCGCAACCGGGTCGGCCTCACACCGGTGGGCGAGAGCCTGGACATCAAGGTGCTGCGTGGCCGCCAGACCCTGCCCCTGAGCATCACCGTGGGTGAGCCCTTTGCCGCCACCAGCATCCCGGGTGAGGCGCTGCCGCAACTGGCCGGGGCGCGCGTGGCTGACATCGAGCCGGGCATGCCCATGCATGGCGAGGTGGAGGGCGCCATCATCACCACGGTGCAGGCCGACAGCCCTGCGGCCCGCACCGGCATCCAGCCCGGCGATATCCTCTACGGGGTCAACCGGCGTCGTGTGCGCAATGTGCAGGAACTGCTGGCGGCGCTGCGCGTGAACGAGCGGCCCTTGCAACTGGCGCTGCTGCGTGGCGAGAACCGGCTGGTGCTGATCATCCGCTAGTATCCGCATGCGGCCACCCGCAGCCGGACATCGAGCCGGTGTGTGTGGCCTGTCCGGCATGCGGCACCGATGCGCCTGGTCCGGCAGCCCTGAGGCAGTGCATTTCATCAACGCAAGAAGGAATCACGTACCTTGACCGCTCCCATCGTCTACCGCATCGTGCCGGTAAGCCCCGAAGCGCACTTGTTCGAAGTCACCTGTACCGTCGCCGAACCCGATGCCGAGGGCCAGTGCTTCGCCCTGCCGGCCTGGATACCAGGGAGCTACCTGATACGCGATTTCGCCCGCCACATCGTCACCATCCGCGCGGCCCTGGGTGGCGACGGGCTGGGCGCACCGGTGAAGCTCACCAAGGTGGACAAGCACACCTGGCGCGCGGCAGCCCTGCCGGCCGGCGCCGGGACGCAGCCCCTGACGGTGACCTGCGAGATCTACGCCTGGGACCTGTCGGTGCGTGGCGCCCATCTGGATGCCACGCATGCCTTCTTCAATGGCACCAGCGTGTTCCTGCGCGTGCGGGGGCAGGAGGACCGCCGCTGCGAAGTGGAGATACTGCCGCCGCCATCGACCGGCCGGAGCAGCCCCTATCGCAAATGGGAAGTGGCCACCGCCATGCCGCGCAAGTCGGCGCCCCCCTGGGGCTTTGGCTGGTATGCCGCGGCGAATTACGATGAACTCATCGATCATCCGGTTGAAATAGGATCATTTTCGAGAGTAGGCTTCCGTGCCCATGGGGTCCCGCACGAGATTGTAATCACCGGTCGCCACCGGGCCGACCTGCCGCGACTGGCCCGCGACATGAAGCGCATCTGCGAGCACCAGATCGATTTCTTCGGCAAACCCGCGCCCATGGACCGCTATGTCTTCCTTATCACTGCGCTGGGCGATGGCTATGGCGGGCTGGAGCATCGTGCCTCTACCGCGCTGGTGTGTTCGCGCCGCGACCTGCCGCATGCCGCGATGAAGGAGCCGGGTGAGGCCTATCGTGGCTTCCTCGGTCTGGTGAGTCATGAGTACTTCCACACCTGGAACGTCAAGCGCATCAAGCCGGCGGCCTTCACGCCCTACGACCTCGACCGCGAGAACTACACCACACTGCTGTGGGCCTTCGAAGGACTCACTTCGTATTACGACGACCTCATGCTGGTGCGCTGCGGACTGATCACCCACGATCAGTACATGGAGACACTGGCGCACGCCATTACGCAGTTGCTGCGCAATCCCGGCCGCGAGAAGCAGTCGGTCAGCGATTCCAGCTTCGATGCCTGGAGCAAGTACTACCGACAGGACGAGAATTCGCCCAATGCCATCGTCAGTTACTACGGCAAGGGCAGCCTGGTGGGCCTGTGCCTGGACCTCCACATCCGCAGCCAGACCGGCGGGCGCAAGTCGCTCGATGATGTCATGCTGGCCCTGTGGAAGAAGCATGGCCGCAGCGGCGCCGGCGTGGCCGAGGATGGCATCGAGATACTGGCCGAGGCGGTCACCCGCCTGAAGCTGAAACGGCCCCTGGAGCGCTGGCTGCGCAGCACCGCGGAACTGCCCCTGGCTGACCTGCTGGCCACGCATGGCGTGGCCCTGACGCTGCGGCCTGCCGAATTCGACGGGGACAAGGGGGGGTGCCGGTCGGTAAAATCAGCCCTGGCGCTGGCTTCGCGCCCGGTTCTGGGCGTTCGTGGCAGCAGTGCACCCGGCGAGTACCGGGTCAGCCATGTGCTGGACGAGGGGACGGCACAGCGGGCGGGGCTGTCGGCCGGAGATGTCATCGTCGCCTTCGACGGGCTGCGCGTCGGGGCCGGCGGGCTGGAGGCGGCGCTGGCGGGCCGCAAGCCCGGGCAGACCGTGCAGATGCATGTCTTCCGCCGCGACGAACTCATGGTGCTGGACGTGGAACTGGGCGCGCCGCATGCAGACACCTGCATGCTGGGCCTGGACGATGCGGGCGACAGCAAGCGGTTGCGGCAGCGCTGGCTGGGCAAGCCATAGTTGGGTGTTGAAAAAGGGGGGCATGGTCCCCCTTGACCCCCTCAATCGGGGGCGATTGAAAGCCGCTTCCCTGCGGAGCCGGTGTGCATGATTTGGACGAGTATCCGGGAATCGATTTTCAACAGCCTGTTAAAGGAACATTGGGGGAGTAGATGCGCGAGGCAAAGCTTTTTGTGGTGCGGCACGGCGAGACCGAATGGAATGTCCAGCGGCGCATCCAGGGTTACAGCGACAGTCCGCTCACGGTTGTCGGCGTCGCCCAGGCCAAGGCCCTGGGCCTGCGCCTGGCGCTGGAAAAGATCGACGAGATCCACGCCTCCGACCTCGGGCGGGTGCGCGAGACGGTCGAACATATCGTGACAAAAACCGGCCATCAGCCGCAGTTCAATGTCGCCCTGCGCGAGCGTTGCTACGGCGTGTTCGAAGGCAAGACCATGGAGGAGTGCGAGGCGGAGCGTCCGGGTGAATGGACGCTCTACCGCGGCCGTGATCCGGAGGCCGTGCCTCCGGGCGGCGGGGAAAGCGTGGCGCAGTTCCAGGCTCGCATCATCGGTGCGCTGGAGCGCATCGCCGCGGATTCGGCCGGCAAGACTATCGTCGTGGCGGCCCACGGCGGGGTCTGTGGCGCCCTGTTTCGTCACGTGATGGGACTGCCCCTGGGGAAATCCCGGACCTGGTCGCTTTACAATGCGAGCATCAACCGCTTTCTGTACCACAAGGGCAAATGGCAGCTGGATGTCTGGGGTGACATTTCCCACCTGGGTGAGGAAAGCCTGCAGGACCTTTAGAGCGCCTGACAGAGTTGCCGTCAGGCGCCCTGACTCAGGGGAGCGCGAGGGGATGTGTCCCCTCGCATTGTTAGGCAGTCTTAGCAGCAGCGCTATTCATTGATCACACTGTTGAAATCGAGCAAAGGAGCAGCAAATGGCGGAATCATTTGACGTAGTCATCGTCGGCGCGGGCAATGCGGCGATGTGCGCGGCACACGCGGCGCGCGAGCAGGGCTGCAGCGTGCTGGTGCTGGAGCGTTCCTCCGAAGAAGAGCGCGGCGGAAATTCCTCCTACACCGCCGGCAACATCCGCACGGTGTACAACGGCGTGGACGACCTGAAGGACCTGATGCCCGATCTCACCGAGGAGGAGATCTCCATCACCGATTTCGGCACCTATACCAAGGAAAACTTCTTCGATGACCTGGCGCGCGTGACGCAGAACCGCTGCGATCCGGACCTGGTGGAAGTGCTGGTGAACAACATCGCCCCCACCATGAAGTGGCTGCAGCAGAAGGGCGTGAAGTTCCAGCCGATCTGGGGCGCCCAGGCCTACAAGATCAACGGTCGGTTCAAGTTCTGGGGCGGCCTCACGGTGTGCTCCTGGGGCGGCGGCCCCGGCCTTGTCGAGGCACACCACAAGATTGCTGCCAAGAACGGCATCACGATCAAGTACGACGCGGTGGCCACGACGCTCATCGCCGACGACGACGGCGTGCACGGGTTGAAGTACAAGGACAATGGCAAGACCAAGGAAGTGTCTGCCAAGGCCGTGGTGCTGGCCTGTGGCGGCTTCCAGGCCAACGTCGAATGGCGCACGCGCTACCTCGGGCCGAACTGGGACCTGGCCAAGGTGCGCGGCACGCGCTTTAACACCGGCATGGGCCACGAGATGGCCTTCGCGGTGGGCGCACAGGCCACCGGCCACTGGT
>CANJJT010000056.1:0-25427 GCA_947474715.1 Betaproteobacteria bacterium | reverse complement strand
ACGCTACCCAGGACCACGCTCACACGCGGGCAGGACGCACCATTGTCTTACCGGTCTTCAGCAGCGCCGCATTCCACCTTGCCACATCCACGTGCACCGTGTTTCTTCGGCGCGATTTGCGGCATTGGGCCGATTACTACGCTCACACCGGGATGGGCGCGTGCCAGCCGGGCGCTTTCGCGCATCAGGTCGGCACTCACGCTGAAAGGGGAGCAGGGCGCAAGGCCGACGCGCAGCATCGAACCCGGTGCTGCATCGTGGTACTGCTCGATGAGGCGCAGGCTGTCGGCGAGGATGGCGGGTTCCTGCTCCACCAGTCGATCCGGCGGCAGGCCGCCCTGGCTTTCGCCCACGCTCATGGATCCGCGCGTGGGATGGAAACGCACCCCCAGTGCCTGTGCGGCTTCGATCTCGTGCTCCATGCGCAGGCCCGGCGGATACAGATGCAGATGGTCGGCCACGGTGGTGGCGCCACTCAGCAGCAGTTCGGCCAGCCCCAGACTGGCACTGACCGTGACGGCCTCGGCATCCATGCGGCCCCAGATCGGATACAGGCGCTTGAGCCAGTCGAACAGGCCGAGGCCGGCCGAGGTGCCCACGGTGCGGGTCAGGGTCTGGAACAGGTGGTGGTGGCCATTCACCAGGCCGGGGATGAGCACGCAGCCGCGCAGGTCCACGGTCCGCTCCGGCGTGCGGCCCGCCGGGTCTGCCGCCATCCACGCAGCCATGCCGGCGGCGCTGTCCACCCTTTCGATGCGGGTGCCATTGACCATTACGGAACCGTCACGCCACTCGCGCCGGTGTTCGTCCAGCGTGGCGATCAGCTCGGCATGTTGCAGCAAGACCCTCATGCGAATTCCTTTCTGTTCCTTGTGTGATGGCCAGACGCCGCCCCAATATGAAGCATCGCCGTGCCGGCCTGCGTGATTTGGTGCATCGACAGGGTCATCCCGTTCATTGCGGGCTGGCCTGTTTCGGCCGTGCCAAGGGTCGTGCAGGTGCGGACTTTCACTGGTGCCAAGCCTGGCGTGGGCCTTATCTCATGGCATGTATCATGCTTTTTCCAAGCAACGATAAGGCCAGAACGCCACATGCAAGTCCTCATTCAAGCCCTCATGCAATCAACCATAGTCCCGAAGGACATCGTCCCACGCCAGCGCAGGGGGTGCCCATGGGCCGTCTGACCACCCACGTGCTGGACACCGCGCTGGGCCGGCCGGCAGCCGGCGTGCCGGTCGAATTGTTTCGCCTGGGCGCGCAGCCCGCCTTGTTGTTGAGCATCCAGACCAATGCCGATGGCCGCTGTGACCAGCCGCTGTTGCAGGGCGAGGCCTTTCTGCCTGGCGAGTACAGCCTGGAATTTGTCACCGCGGACTACTTCCGCGCCTGTGGTGTCCCGCTGTCCGAGCCGCCTTTCCTTGATCGCATCGTGATCCGCTTTGCCATTGCCGACACCAGCCAGCACTTTCACATCCCGCTGCTGGTGTCGCCCTGGAGTTACTCCACCTACCGGGGCAGCTGATGGCCGTAGCAGGGAAGGGTGTGCGTTTCGTGCTGGATGGTGAAGTCATCGAGGCCGGCACGGTCCCGCCCACCCTGACCCTGCTGCAATACCTGCGCGAGCATCTGGGCCGCACCGGCACCAAAGAGGGCTGCGCCGAAGGTGACTGCGGCGCCTGCACCGTGGTGATGGGCGAGCCCGACAGGACGGGCGACATGTCCTGGCGCGCCGTGAATGCCTGCATACGTTTCCTGCCCAGCGTGCACGGGCGCGAAATCGTCACGGTGGAGGGCCTGCAGCCGGCCAGGCAGGCAATGTGTTCAAAGAGTGTCAACGGTGGCCTGCACCCGGTGCAGCAGGCCATGGTCGACTGCCATGCCTCCCAGTGTGGGTTCTGCACACCGGGATTCGTCATGTCGCTGCTGGCGCTTTATCTCAACGACCCCCAACCGCAACGTGAAGCGGTGGTGGATGCGCTGGCCGGCAACCTGTGCCGCTGCACCGGCTATCGTCCCATCATCGAGGCCGGCTGCCGCATGCACGATTATCCGGAACCGGCGCGCTGGAGTCGCGAAGATGCCGGTGATCCGGCGCGTGTTGCCCGCCTGCGCGCACTGGAGGCAGAAGACTCAGGCGACGGTCCCCGACTCCTGGTGCCCGGTTTTTATGCGCCGAAGACGCTGGAAGGACTCGCCCGCCTGTATGTGGCCCATCCGGATTACCTGTTGCTGGCCGGGAGCACCGACATCGGCCTGTGGGTCACCAAGCAGATGCGTGAGCTGCCACCGCTGATCTTCCTCGGTGATGTGGCGGCACTCAAAGGCATGCAGGTGGTCGACCAGATGCTGGAAGTGGGCGCCGCCGTCTCCCTCACCGATGCCTGGGCCGAAGTGGTGCGGCATTACCCGGCCCTGGCCGAACTGGCCAACCGCTTTGCCTCTCCGCCCATCCGCAATGCCGGCACCCTCTGCGGCAATGTCGCCAACGGTTCGCCCATCGGTGATGCCATGCCCATCCTGATGGCACTGGATGCCTCGGTGGTGCTGCGGCGTGGCGATGCCGAGCGCATCCTGCCACTGGATTCCTTCTATCTGGCCTACCAGAAGAAAGACCTGCAGCCGGGCGAGTTCGTCAAGGCGCTGCGTATTCCGCTGCCGCAGGTGGCGCGACCGGCGCGTACCCTGGTGGCCAGCTACAAGATCTCCAAGCGCTTCGACCAGGACATCTCGGCGGTGTGTGCCGGCATCGTGGTGCGCATAAAGGATGGGCATATGGTCTCGGTGCGGCTGGCCTACGGCGGTATGGCGGCAACGCCGAAGCGGGCGCTGCAGGCGGAGGCGGCCCTGAGCGGCAAGGCCTGGTCGGAGGAAAGCATGCAGTCCGCCGCCACTGCGCTGGCCGCTGACTTTCAGCCGCTGGGCGACATGCGCGCCAGCAGTACCTATCGCCAGCAGGTGGCGGCGCGCTTGCTGCTGCGCTTCTATCGTGAGCACGCCATCCCCGGATACACCCGGCTTGCCGACGTCCATGCCGAAGCTCTGCCGGGTGAGGCCTTGCGCCACGAGAGCGCCCATCTGCATGTCAGCGGTCGCGCCACCTACGTCGACGATATCGTGCTGCCGCAGGGCGCACTGCATGCCGCGCTGGGCCTGAGCCCGGTGGCGCACGGGCGGCTGCGCTCGCTTGACCTGTCGGCGGTGCGAGCAGCACCCGGTGTGGTCTGCGTCATCACGGCGGCAGACATCCCCGGGCACAACAGCTACGGGCCCATCCTCGACGACGATCCCATCCTGGTGACCGACGTGGTCCAGTGCATGGGCCAGCCCTTGTTTGCGGTGGCAGCCACCTCCACCGATGCGGCGCGGCGTGCCGCGCGTCTGGCCAGGGTGGATTTCGACGAATGGCCGGCCATCCTGGATATCCGCACGGCGCTGGCGCAGCAGAGTTTCGTTATTCCGACCCAGACGCTGCGGCGGGGTGATGCCCGTGCCGCACTGGCCAGGTCACCGCACCGCCTGAGTGGCACCGTGGAGATGGGCGGGCAGGATCACTTCTATCTGGAGGGCCAGATTGCCGTGGCCGTGCCGCAGGAGGATGGCGGCATGCTGGTGCACAGCTCCACCCAGCATCCCACCGAAGTCCAGCACAAGGTGGCCGAGGCACTCGGCCGGCATGCCCACGATGTCGTGGTCCAATGCCGGCGCATGGGCGGGGGCTTCGGTGGCAAGGAAAGCCAGCCTGCGCTGTTTGCCAGTGTCGCGGCCATCCTCGCGGCGAAGACCAATCGGGCGGTGAAGCTGCGCGTGGACCGTGATGTCGACATGGCCATCACCGGCAAGCGCCATGACTTCATCTGCGATTACGAGGTCGGCTTCGACGAGCGCGGGCGTATCACTGCGCTGGCCGTGATGCTGGCCTCGCGCTGCGGCTATTCGGCGGACCTGTCCGGCCCGGTGAATGACCGCGCCATGTTCCACATCGACAATGCCTATTACCTCGAGCATGTCGAGATCGTCTCGCATCGCTGCAAGACCCACACCGTTTCCAACACCGCCTTTCGCGGCTTCGGCGGCCCGCAGGGCATGGTGGCCATCGAAGGCATCATCGACGACATCGCGCGCACGCTGCAGCTGGATCCGCTGGCGGTGCGCCGCGCCAACTACTACGGCATTGAAGCGCGCAATGTCACGCCCTACCTGCAGACCGTCGAGGACAATGTCCTGGATGTCCTGACCGACCAGCTGGAAACAAGCAGCCGCTACCAGGCCCGCCGCGCGGCGATTGCGGCTTTCAATGCCGACAGTCCGACGGTCAAGCGCGGCCTGGTCCTGACACCGGTGAAGTTCGGCATCTCTTTCAATGCCACTATCTACAACCAGGCCGGCGCTCTGGTGCATGTCTACACCGATGGCACGGTGCTGGTGAACCATGGCGGCACCGAGATGGGCCAGGGCCTCTTTACCAAGGTGGCCCAAGTGGTGGCGCGCGAGTTCGGCCTGCCCATGAACCGGGTGCGCGTGTCGGCCACCGATACATCCAAGGTGCCCAACACCTCGGCCACCGCCGCTTCGTCCGGGAGCGACCTGAATGGCAAGGCGGCGCAAGCGGCGGCCATCACCATCCGTGATCGCATGGTGGCGCAGGCCTGTGCCCAGCATGGTCTCCGGCCGGAGCAGGTGCGCTTCGAGGGCGGGCAGGTATTCCTGGTTGAGGAAGCCGTTGAGTTCGCTGTGCTGGTGCGCCAGGTGTACGCCGCGCGCATTTCGCTTTCCGCCACTGGTTACTACCGCACGCCCAAGATCCACTATGACCGCATCAGCCTGACCGGCCGGCCGTTTTTCTATTACGCCTATGGCGCTGCGGTGGCGGAGGTGGCGGTGGATACGCTGACCGGCGAGTCACGCCTGTTGCAGGTGGACATCCTGCACGACGTCGGCAATTCGCTGAACCCGGCACTGGACGTCGGCCAGATCGAAGGCGGTTTCCTGCAAGGCATGGGCTGGCTGATCAGCGAGGAGTTGTGGTGGGATGCCAAGGGCCGGCTGCGCACCCATGCGCCCTCGACCTACAAGATCCCGACTGCGCGCGACTGGCCGGCATGCTCGAACGTGCGCCTGCTGGAGGGCGTGCCCAACCCCGAGGACACCATCTACCGTTCCAAGGCGGTGGGAGAGCCACCGCTGATGCTGGCGATCTCGGTCCTGCTGGCCACACGCGATGCCATTGCCGCCACGGCGGCCCCGGGCGCTCGCCCGCCACTGTCGGCGCCGGCCACACCGGAATCGATATTGCGCGCGCTGGATGCCGTGGCGCCATCCGGTTCCGCTTTCACCCCTTCATCATTCAACGCGGAGGTGTCCCCATGAACGACTGGCTGTTGGCACTGGCCATCCAGCTCCGTCATGGCCGACCGGCGGTACGCATCACCGTCATCGGCGTGCGCGGCTCCGCCCCGCGGGAAGCGGGCACCGCGATGCTGGTGTGCGCTGCGCCGGCGCTGCGTGAACAGCTGCAGGGCACCATCGGCGGCGGCCATCTGGAATGGAAGGCGATAGCCGTAGCGCGCCAGATGCTCGCCGCGGGGAATGGCCCGGGTGCCTGGACGGATCGTTACACGCTCGGGGCCAGCCTGGGCCAATGCTGTGGCGGCGCCGTGGAGCTGGGTTTCGAACGCTATGACGGTGCCGACCTGGAGTGGGTGGATGAGGCATTGAACGCCCGCGCCCAAGGACCGGTCAGCCTGGTGACGGTGTGGCAGGGATTCTCTCCCGTGCCGATGCGCCGCCTGGAGCGGAAGCCAGCGCTGGGACAGCCGCCATTTGCCCTCACCCGCGAAGGCGAGGCCCTGTGCATCACCGAGCGCCTGGATGATGGCGCGATGCCGCTCTACCTCTTCGGCGCCGGCCATGTCGGCACGGCGCTGGTGCAGGTGCTGGCCGCCATGCCATTGCAGGTGACCTGGATAGACAACCGCGAAGCGCAGTTCGGCGTGCGGCTGGCCACCCTGCCGGACAATGTCACGCCCCTGTTGAGCGATCAGCCCGAAGATGAAGTGGACTATGCACCGGCCGGCGCCTGCTTTCTGGTGATGACCCACAGCCACGACCTGGACTTTGCCATCGGGCGGGCGATCCTGGCGCGGGGTGATTTCCATTGGGCCGGCCTGATCGGATCGGAGAGCAAGGCGGCCAGCTTTGCCGGACGCTGGGAACGCCAGGGTTGCAGCCGCGAGGCGATCAGCCGCATCACCTGTCCCATAGGACTGCCCGGCATTGCCAGCAAGCACCCCGGCGCCATCGCGGTGTCGGTGGCGGCGCAACTGCAGCAGGTCATCGAGCAGCGCTCATCGGCCGCCGGGCTGGCACGTCGCCCGCGCAGGGCCGTGGCGCAGTCCGGGTTCGCCATTTCTGCGGCACCCCGAGCCCTGTCCATGGCATCCTCTGCACTGCCTGCAACGGGCGGCATCGAAACCGCCCTGAGCCTGGGCACTGGCGCAAGCTGATGCACCAGTGACAGACAGCCACGACCGACCCAACTGGAAACCTGATGGACGCATACATACTGGAATGGCTCAACCTGCTTGGCCGCTGGCTGCACCTGATCGCCGGCATCGCCTGGATCGGCGCCTCGTTCTACTTCGTCTGGCTGGACAACCACCTGCTGCCGCTGAAACAGCGTGATGCCGACCCGGCCATCAGCGGCGAGCTGTGGGCGGTGCATGGCGGCGGCTTCTACAACGCGCGCAAGTATCCCCTCGGCCCCGAATCCATCCCCGAGCCGCTGCACTGGTTCAAGTGGGAGGCCTATACCACCTGGCTGTCGGGCTTCTTCCTGCTGTGCATCGTCTACTACGTCGGCGCCGATGCCTACCTGATCGACCGCTCGGTGGCGGACATCAGCCGCGGCACGGCCATTGCCATCGGCCTGGGCAGCATGGCCGGTGGCTGGATCATCTATGACCTGCTGTGCCGCTCGCCGCTGGCCGCCAGTGAACGCGGGCTGGCCATCGCACTGGCCGTGCTGGTGGCTGGCGCGGCCTGGGGACTGTGCCAGGTGTTCAGCGGCCGCGGCGCCTACCTGCACTTCGGTGCCATGCTGGGCACCATCATGGTGGCCAATGTGTTCTTCGTCATCATTCCCGGACAGCGTGATCTGGTGCAGGCACGCCGGGAAGGGCGCACCCCCGATCCCATCCATGGCGTGCGCGGCAAGCAGCGCTCGGTGCACAACACCTATTTCACGCTGCCGGTGCTGTTCGCCATGATCAGCAATCATTACGCCGGCACCTACGGCGCCAGCCACAACTGGGCGGTGCTGATCGCCATGTCGGCCGGGGGCGCGCTGATCCGTGCCTGGTTCGTGGCGCGCCACAAGGCCCATGCCGGCAAACCGGCGCCCGTGTGGACGCTGGTCGCCGGGCTGGTGTTGATTGCCGGTGTTATGATCAGTTTGCGGCCACCAGCACCGTCAGTAAAAAGCTTGAAGGCAGAATATGATCAACCAGCAGCCATGCAGTTCGTCCGGGCACAGGCCATCGTGATGCAGCGATGCGTCAGCTGCCATGCCGCCACGCCGACGCAGCCCGGGTTCACCGCGGCGCCCAAGGGGGTGATGCTGGATACGCCCGAGCGCTTGCTGGCGCAGGTCACCACCCTGCGGCAGCAACTGCAGACGCGCGCCATGCCCATCGGCAACCTGACGCAAATGACGGACGAGGAACGCGCCACCCTGATCGCCTGGATAGACCGCGGCTCTCCGCATTGAATGGCATGAGCAATTTTTTTTCCGACCCCGCTTATCCGCGTGACCTGCTTGGTTATGGCCGAAATCCTCCGCATGCCGACTGGCCAGGGCAGGCGCGCATCGCGCTGCAGTTCGTCCTGAATTACGAGGAAGGCGCCGAGAACAACGTGCTGCATGGCGATGCCGCCTCCGAGATCTTCCTCTCGGAGATCGTCAACGCCCAGCCGTTTCCGGGGCAGCGCCACATGAGCATGGAGTCGCTGTTCGAATACGGCAGCCGTGCGGGCGTCTGGCGCCTGATGCGCCTGTTCGACTCGCGCAAGCTGCCGCTGACCCTGTTTGCCGTGGGCATGGCCCTGGCGCGCAATCCCGATCTGGCGGCAGCGGCGGTGGAAGCCGGTCACGAAATCGCCAGCCACGGCTGGCGCTGGATCGACTACCACGACATGCCCGAGGACGAGGAGCGCGAGCATATCCGCCTCGCCACCGAAACCCTGACCCGCCTGATCGGCACAGCGCCCGTGGGTTGGTACACCGGGCGCACCGGCGTGAACACGCGCCGGCTGGTGGTGGAGCAGGGCGGCTATCTCTACGATGCCGATTCCTACAGTGACGATCTGCCTTACTGGGAGCAGGTCGCCGGCAAACCCCACTTGGTGGTGCCCTACACGCTGGACACCAATGACATGCGCTTTGCCACGGCCCAGGGTTTCAACAGCGGCGACCAGTTCTTCAGTTATCTGCGCGATGCCTTCGACGTGCTGTATGCCGAAGGCGATGTGGCGCCGAAGATGCTGTCGATCGGGCTGCATTGCCGCATCGCCGGGCGTCCGGCCCGCATGGCCTCGCTGGCGCGCTTTCTGGACCATGTGCAGCGCCATGAGCGTGTCTGGATCTGCCGTCGTGCCGACATCGCGCGACACTGGATTGCACGGCATCCTCCTGCATCCATCCCGCAAGGCAAGCCATGAGCACTGCATCGCCTACGCTGGCGCAACTGAACGAGCTACCAGTGGCCGAATTCACCGCCATCCTCGGCGGCATCTATGAACATTCCCCCTGGGTGGCGGAACAGGCGGCCCCCGGGCGGCCGTATGCCAGCCTGGATGCCCTGCATGCCGCCATGCAGGCCGTGGTCACCACAGCCGACCAGCCGGTGCAATGGGCCTTCGTGCGCGGCCATCCGCAACTGACCGGCCGACTGGCCGCGCAGGCACTCACGGCTTCGTCGCAGGACGAGCAGCGTTCGGCCGGCCTGGACCGCTGCAGTGCCGAACAGATCGAGACGCTGCGGCAACTCAACCAGCATTACCTGGCGCGCCACGGTTTCCCGTTCATCATCGCCGTGCGCGGGCTGACCACCAATGAGATCATCGCAGCCATGCAGGCGCGGCTGGGCAATGCCACCGAGGGGGAGTTCCAGGCCTGCCTGGTGCAGATCGGGCGCATCACGCGCATGCGCCTGGGCAACCTGGTCGGTGGCCAAGCCTGAACAGAACATCAAGCGAGGGGACGGCAGCAGATGAGTCAGGACAGCAATAGCGGCGTGGCGGCGTTTGCCACCGAATGGACCGATCTTGCCCAGCCGCGGCTGGGTGCCAGCGTGATTTCGGCCAGCGACGAGTTCTTCGCGCCGTGCGAGGGATTGCTCTCGCCGGAGCCGGCCGTGTTCATCGTCGGCAAGTTCACCGAGCAGGGCAAGTGGATGGACGGCTGGGAGACGCGCCGCCGTCGCGGGCCGGGGCACGACCATTGCGTGATCCGCCTGGGACTGCCGGGCATCATCAAGGGATTTGACCTCGATACCAGCCATTTCACCGGCAACTATCCGCAGGCTGCTTCCATCGAGGCCTGCCTGCTGCCCGAGGGCAATCCCGATGCTGGCACGGTCTGGACCACGCTGCTGCCGGCGTTGCCGCTGAAAGGCAATACCCACCACTATCTGCCGGTCGAGGATGGGCGCGCCTGGTCGCATCTGCGCCTGAACATCTACCCCGACGGCGGGGTGGCCCGACTGCGCGTCTATGGGCAGGTGAGCCGTGACTGGAGTCGTAGCGACCAACAAGCTGTCTGTGACCTGATCGCCGTAGAGAACGGCGGACGGGCGCTGGCCTGGAATGACGCCCACTTCGGCAAGGCGGCCAATCTGCTGGCGCCCGGACGCGGCGTGACCATGGGCGATGGCTGGGAAACGCGTCGCCGCCGGGAGCCGGGCCACGACTGGACCATCATCGAACTCGGCCATCCGGGCAGCATCGAACGGGTGGATGTGGACACCGCCCACTTCAAGGGCAATTTTCCGGATCGCTGTTCCATCCAGGCGACCCTGGTGCAGGATATGCCGCGCACCGCGCTGGTGGCGCAGAGCATGTTCTGGCCCGTGCTGCTGCCCGAGCAGCCGCTGTCGGCTGATGCCATCCATAGTTTCAGCGCCGAGTTGAACAAGCTGGGGTCGGTGAGTCACGTGCGCTTCAACATCATTCCGGACGGTGGCGTCAGCCGCCTGCGTCTTTGGGGCCGGGCCGGGGGCTGACCATGCAGTCCCTGCCAGTACAACGTCTGACGCGTGCGGCATTTTCGCCCTATGGCGAAGTCATCGACAGCGATGGCGCGGCCTCCTTTGCCATCAACGGCGGCCGCGCGCAACGCTTTCATGCACTGGCCGAAGTCGATGCGCTGGCGGAGAACGGCCGCGGCGTGATCAGCATCTTCCGGACCGAACCGGTGCAGTTGCCACTGGATCTGGGCCTGCTGGAGCGGCATCGCCTGGGCAGCCAGGCCTTCATGCCGCTGAATGGGCAGCGATTCCTGGTGGTGGTGGCGCCTGACTCGGCCGGCGGTCAGCCCGGCCTACCCGTGGCCTTCCTGACCAATGGGCAGCAGGGTGTGAGCTTCCGGCGCGGCACCTGGCACCATCCGCTGCTGGCTCTGCAGGCCCGCTGTGATTTTCTGGTGGTGGACCGCGATGGCGGTGTCATCGACTGCGAGGAAGCGGCGGCTCCCGGTGCCTTTCGCATCGACAGCCTGCCGGCTGGCTGATCACCGGGTTTGCAGTGGCGCCCTGTGGGTGATATTAATCATTATTTTTGAGCATTAAAGACGGTGCATACCACCGTAAAATGATCATTATTGATCCCGCAGGTGGGCGGCTTCTCCGAGGATGTAGGTGGCCTGGATGGCACGGTCATCGCCCAGCATCATCAGCGCGAACAGGCGCTGCGCCAATGTGCCGCTGCAGGCGCGCTGTGCCAGCACGGGCGTGGACTGCGGATCCAGCACGATGAAGTCAGCCTCCCGGCCGGATTCGAAGCTGCCGATGCAGCCGTCCAGCTGCAGCGCCCTTGCACCGCCCAGCGTGGCGAGATAGAAGGCATCCAGACTGTCGAAGCGGCGGTCCGCCAGGCGCGCCACCTTGTAAGCCTCATGCATGGTGCGCAGCATGCTGAAGGAGGTGCCGCCACCGACATCGGTGGCCAGGGCCACGTTGACGCCGGCGGCATGGGCCGCGTCGTAATCGAACAGGCCGCTGCCGAGAAACAGGTTGGAGGTGGGGCAGTGCACCGCCACCGCGCCGGTGTCGGCAAACCGCTGCCAGTCTTCCGCATCGAAATGGATGCAATGCCCGTACAGCGCGCCGGGCCGCAGCAGGCCGTAGCGATCATAGACGTCGACGTAGCGCCTGCTCCAGGGGAAGAGCTCGGCCACCCAGCGGATCTCGCCATGGTTCTCGGCGATATGGGTCTGCAGGCGCACGCCCGGATGTTCCTCGAGCAGCCGGCCTGCCAGTTCCAGCTGGCGCTCGGTGGAGGTGGCGGCAAAGCGCGGCGTCACGGCGTACAGCAGGCGATCCCGGCCATGCCAGCGGCTGATCAGTTCGGCGGAATCGGCATAGGAGGTTTCAGCGTCGTCACGCAGGTTCTCCGGGCAGTTGCGATCCATCATCACCTTGCCGCACAGCATGCGCAGCTGGCGCGACGCGGCTGCTTCGAAAAAGGCCTGCACCGACACCGGATGCACGGTGGCATAGACCGCCGCGGTGGTGGTGCCATTGCGCAGCAGTTCATCGAGGAAGAAGGCCGCCGTGGTCGAGGCGTGGGTGCGGTCGGAGAAGGCGGCTTCGGCCGGGAAGGTGTAATCGGTCAGCCAGTCGAGCAACTGCTTGCCGTGGCTGGCGATGACACCGGTTTGCGGATAGTGCACATGCGCATCGACGAAGCCGGGCATGAGGATGCGGCCGCGGTGGTCGGTGACCGGCGTGTCGGCCTCCAGGGTGGGCAGCAGCTTTTCGGCCGGGCCGCTCTTCAGCACCTGGCCGTCGCGCACGATCAGCAGGCCGTCGGGTACATGGCGCAGCGCCGAGGGTGAGCGGCGTGGATCATCGCGGAAGTCGACCAGTTCGCCGCGGAATGCCCGGGTGGAAGGTTTCATGGTTCAGGCCCCTGAAGTCTGCACACCGAAGCGCAGGCCGCGATCGGCCAGGTAGCGGCGATAGGCCACCGACAGGCGGTCGCAGCGCACGGCGAATTCGGCATCGGGTGACAGCGGCAGTCGCAGCGGCACCTGGTTCTCGAGGATGGGCTTGTCCTGCAGGAAGATGCGGTCCTGGAAGGCGCTCAGGTCCTGCTCGCTGTGCACGAAGTTGGTCATGGCCATGATGATCCAGGCGCGGCTGCGGGTTTCCTCCAGCGGCTGGATGTGCAGGCTGATGGCTTCACGGAAGTCCTGCTGCGCCTGGGGCAGCTTGGTCAGGATGGCGGTCAGCGGGCGCACCACGCGGTAGGTGTACTCCACGTGGCTGCCACCATGGGCCAGGCTGTTGGTCTGCGGCTGCCAGGCAAAGCAGCCGGTGGCGAGCACGCCGACATTGCCGGTGCCGTCATCGTAGTCCCCGACCTCGTAGTCGGGCACTTCAGCGTGGGCGGGGTCGCCCAGGATGCCCTCATGCACGTAGCCGAAGTGAGCCATGTCGAGGAAGTTCTCGACGATGCGCGGGCCGCTGCTGCCCACTTCATAGGGGCCGCAGATCACCTTGCGCAGGTTGGCATCGTCGTACTCAGGGAAGGGCAGCACGCCGCCGCAAGGCTGGCCGAGGCAGACCCAGGCAAGGCCGTAGCGTTCCTCGACGTGATAGGCCGTGGCGCAGGCGCGTGCCGATGGCGTGAAACCGGGCAACGCGGGGATGTGGGTGCACTGGCCGTCGCCGGCGAAGCGCCAGCCGTGATAGGCGCACACCAGGTTCTCGCCTTCGATGCGGCCTATGGACAAGCGCGTGCCACGATGCGGGCAGCGGTCCTCCCAGGCATGCAATTGCCCGTCGTTGCCGCGCCATAGCGCGAGCTGGCGTCCCAGCAGGCTGGCCGTGGCGATGGCCCCGGGCACCAGGCTGCGCAGGTCGGCGACGGGGTGCCAGTCATGGAGCAGGACCGGGTCGTCCTGCGGGTGTGCAACGGCGGGCATGGCCGTCATGTTCGCCGAGCTCATGGTCGGTGTGCTCATGACTGCAACGCCACGGCATCGATGCGGGCCAGCCAGTGCTGCTTGTCCGCAGTCTCCAGGAAGGAGGCGGTGATGGAGTTGCGCGCCAGTTGCGCCATGTCGGCACGGGACAGCGACAGGCCTGTCGCTGTCGCTACATAGTTGTCCAGGATGTAGCCGCCGAAATAGGCCGGGTCATCGGAGTTGATGGTGACACACAGGCCCTGCTGCAGCAGGCGCCCGATAGTGTGCTGGTCCATGGTGGGGAAGACCTTCAGGCGCACGTTGGAGAGCGGGCACACCGTCAGCGGTATCTGCTCGCGAACGAGACGCTCCACCAGGGCCGGGTCATCACTGCAGCGCACGCCGTGGTCGATGCGGGACACCTTGAGCAGGTCGAGTGCATCGCGAATGTATTGCGGTGGCCCTTCCTCGCCGGCATGGGCGACGGTGAGGAAGCCGAGTTCACGGGCGCGTGCGAAGACGCGGGCGAATTTCTCCGGCGGATTGCCGCGTTCGGAGGAGTCCAGGCCGACGGCGACGATGTGGTCGCACCAGGGCAGGGCCTCTTCTAGCGTGGCAAAGGCCGCTTCCTCGCTCAGGTGGCGCAGGAAGCACAGGATCAGGCGCGATGTGAGGCCCAGGTCACGGCGGGCATCGGCCAGGGCGGCCAGCAGTCCCTCCATCACCGTTGCCATGGGGATGCCCCGATCAGTGTGGGTCTGCGGGTCGAAGAAGATTTCCGCATGCACCACGCCATCGGCATGGGCGCGCTGCAGGTAGGCGGCGGTCATGGCGCGGAAGTCATCCACGTCGCGCAGCACGCCGGCACCGGCGTAATAGATGTCGAGGAAGGATTGCAGGTCGCTGAAGTCGTAGGCGGCACGCAGCGCTTCCACCGTCGGGTAGGGCAGGCTGACGCCGTGCTTGGCGGCCAGTGCGAACACCATCTCCGGCTCCAGCGAGCCTTCGATGTGCAGGTGCAGTTCGGCCTTGGGCAGGGCGCGCAGGTATGTGGTCAGTTCATTCGAATCGGTCATGATGGCTGGGCTTCGGTGTTGCGGCGGGGATTGCGGCAGTCCATCCGTGATGGGGCGGCCAGCGGCCACTCTCCATCGCGGACAGGCCCTCCGGCACCCGATGGTGACAGAGGGTGCCGGATGGCATCGGCTTACTTGGGCAACTGGCCCTCGACGCCTTCGACGTAGTAATTGACGCTGTCGATCTCCTTGTCGGTGAGCGTCTTGCCGGCGGCCAGCTTGATGGAGCCGTCCTGCCCCTTGATCGGGCCGGTGAAGACCGCCAGCTTGCCCGACTTGATGCCGGCCATTTTCTCGTCCACCAGCTTCTTCGCGGCGGCCGGGAGCGTCGGGCTGATGCTCACCAGGTCGTTCATGCCGTCCTTCATGCCGCCCCAGACGGTGGTCTTGATCGGTTTGCCGGCGAGCATGGCTTCCGCAGCCATGGTGTAGTAGCCGCCCCAGACTTCAATGGCGGAGGCGAGGTGGGCCTTGGGCGCGTAGGCGGTCATGTCCGAATCCCAGCCGAAGGCATTCACGCCCTTGTCCTGCGCGGCCTGCAGCACCGCCGAGGAATCGGTGTTCTGCAGCAGCACGTCGGCGCCCTGGCCTATCAGGGCCTCAGCCGCCTGGCGCTCCTTGCCCGGGTCGTACCAGGTGTTCACCCACACCACCTTGGTGGTGATCTTGGGGTTCACGCTGCGCGCGCCCATGGTGTAGGCGTTGATGTTGCGCACCACTTCGGGGATGGGGAAGGAGGCGACAAAGCCGAGTATGCCCTTCTTCGACACATGCCCGGCAATGATGCCGGCGAGGTAGGCGGGCTCGTACATGCGCGCGTTGTAGATGGTGACGTTCTTGTCCGACTTGAAGCCGGTGGCGTGATAGAACTCGACCTTGGGGAAGGACTTCGCGACCTTCAGCGTCGGCTCCATGTAGCCGAAGGAGGTGGTGAAGATCATGCGATTGCCCTTGGCAGCGAGGTCGCGGATCACGCGCTCGGCATCGGCGCCCTCCGGCACGCTTTCCACGTAGGTGGTCTGGATCTTGTTGCCGAGTTTCTTGATCATCTCCTTGCGGCCGAGATCATGGGCATAGGTCCAGCCGCCATCGCCGATCGGGCCGACGTAGACAAAACCGATCTTGAGTGGATCGGCCGCCTTGTCCGCCGACAAGGCGGGAGAGGCGGCGGTCAGCAGGGCGAATGCACCTGCCAGTGAGGCTGCTGCGTGCTTCCAGGTCTTCATGCGGGTTTCTCCTGTGGGGTAATGGGTAGTGGGGTGAAAGGCTTGGCGTCAGCCGCCGGCGTGGAAGGGCTTGCCCAGTGAGGCCGGTGCATTGCGGCGGATGGCGTTCTGGTCGGATGAAATGGCCACCAGCACGATGATGGTGGCGAGATAGGGCAGGCTGGACAGGGCGAATACCGAGACGTGCACGTTGATGGCCTGCAGGTACAGCCCGAGTGCCGAGACGCCGCCGAACAGCAGCGCGCCCAGGCCCACGCGGGCGGGGCGCCAGGTGGCAAACACCACCAGCGCTAGCGCAATCCAGCCATTGCCCGAGGTCAGGCCCTCCTGCCACATCTTGAACTGGGCCACCGCGTAATAGCAGCCGGCCAGTCCGGCCATGGCGCCGCCGAAGGCCACTGCGCCATAGCGCACCGCCATCACCGGCAGCCCCAGCGAGCGGGCCACCGAAGGCGATTCGCCGACGCAGCGCAGGATCAGTCCGGCGCGCGAGCGGTACAGGAACCAGCTGATGATGCCCAGCAACGCAAGGGTGGCGTATCCCAGTGCTGACATGGAAAACAGCGATGGTCCCAGCAGCGGCAACTCCGACAGGTAGGGGATGGGCAGCTCGGCGAAGGAGTCCGGCGCGCGGTAGCCGACATACTGTCGGCCGAGGAAGGCGGACAGGCCCGTGCCCAGTATGGTGAGCGAGAGCCCTGCGGCCACCTGGTTGGCCTGCAAGGTGAGGGTGACAAAGCCGAAGATCAGGGCGAACAGCGCGCCGGCGAGCAGCGCCGCGATCACGGCGCCGGGCAGTCCGCCACCGTGGGTGACGGCAACGAAGGCCGCCAGGGCCCCCACCAGCATCATGCCTTCCAGTCCGAGGTTGAGCACGCCCGCGCGCTCGGCCACCAGTTCGCCCAGGGCCGCCAGCATCAGCGGAATCGCCGCGGCCAGGGCACTGGCGAGCAGGGGATTGAGCGATTCGATCATGCCGCCTCCGCGGTGGGCGCCGTCGTGGCGGGATCGGCGGCTGCGTGCAGTGGCCTGCGTCGCTCCACCCGATAGTTGACCAGCACGTCACAGCCCAGCAGGAACATCAGCAGCATGCCCTGGAAGACCAGGCTCATGGCCTTGGGCAGTTGCAGGGCGATCTGCGCCGATTCGCCGCCGAGATAGAGCAGGGCCATGAGCAGGGCGGCCAGCACGATGCCAAAGGCGTGCAGGCGGCCTAGCGAGGCCACGATGATGGCGGTGAAGCCGTAGCCGGGCGTCCAGCGGTCATTGAGCTGCCCCATGGGGCCGGCCACTTCGGTGGCCCCGGCCAGGCCGGCGGCGGCACCGCTGATCAGCAGGGCCACCCACACCAGCTTTTTCTCCGAGAAGCCGGCATAGCGTGCGGCGGCTGGCGCCTGGCCGGCCACGGCCAGCTGGAAGCCGAGGAAGGACCGGTTCATGAACAGCCAGGCCAGTGGTACGGCGATGATGGTGAGCAGGATGGACAGGTTGAGGCGCGTACCTTCCATGAGGCTGTCCAGTCCCAGCCCCTCCCAGATGGCGAGCACGGGAAACAGCGCGTCATCGTTGAAGCTGACCGTGAAGGGGAAGTTATTGCTTTGCGGGTCCTGCCACGGACCGTAGACAAGGTACTTCACCAGCATGTCCGCCACATAGGTGAGCATCAGGCTCACCAGGATTTCGTTGGTGCGCAGGTGGGCACGCAGGAAGGCGGTGATCCCTGCCCAGGCAGCGCCACCCAGGGCGCCGGCCACGATCATCGCGGGCAGCAGCCACCACAGGCCGCCCGCGTTGTCTTCGCGATGGAACCAGATGGCGAGGCCTGTGGCGAAAATGCCGCCCAAGTACATCTGTCCCTCGGCGCCGATGTTCCAGATGTTGGCCCGAAAGCCGATCGCCAGGCCCAGTGCGATCAGGCACAGGGGCGAGGCCTTCAGCAGCAGCTCCGAGATGCCGTTGATGTCGCTCACCGGGTCGATGAAGAACACGCGGAAGGCCACCAGGGGGTTGTGTCCCAGCGCGGCAAAGATGATCAGGCCCACCAGCAGGGTGAGGGCCACCGCCAACAATGGCGCCAGCACCAGCATGGATTGCGAGGGCGCGGCGCGCGGCACCAGTCGCAGCGGCGAGCGCATCATGCGGGGCTGGCTCCGGTGGAAGCGTCCGGGGCATGGCCGGTGGCAGTGGCATCGGGAAACAGGCCGGCCATCCAGGTGCCGATCTCCTGGGCGTTGGTGTCGGACACATCGCGCACCGGGGACAGCTTGCCACCGGCGATCACGGCGACCTGGTTGCAGGTTTCCAGGATCTCCCCGAGGTCCTCGGAGATGACCAGCACCGCGACGCCGTGCGCGGCCAGGTCGATGAGTTGCTGGCGGATCAGGGCCGATGCGGCGACATCCACGCCCCAGGTGGGCTGGGCCACGATCATCACGCGCGGCGACTGGCGCAACTCGCGCCCGACGATGTACTTCTGCAGGTTGCCGCCGGACAGGCTCTGGGCTGGCGCCGAAATGCCGCCGCAGCGCACGTCGAAGTCCTTGATGCAGGCAGCGGCAAAAGCGCTGGCAGCCCCGGTATCCACCAGGCCGTGCCTGACCATGCCTTGGCGGTGGGCAGTCAGCAGGCCGTTCTCCATCAGGCTCATCGGAGGGACCGCACCGCGTCCCAGGCGCTCCTCGGGCACGAAGGCCAGGCCCATCGCACGCCGGCTGGCGGCTGACATCTGCCCCACCGGCAATCCGTTCAACCATATGGACTGGGCCTCTTCAACCGGCTGCTCGCCGGTGAGCGCGGCCAGCAGTTCCGCCTGTCCATTGCCGGAGATGCCGGCAATGCCGAGGACCTCGCCGGTGCGCAGGCGCAGGTTGATGCCTTTGAGCGCCGTGCCGAAGGGGCCGTCGCCCGGCACCGAGAGGGACATGACTTCCAGCGCAAGCTCACCGACTTCGGTTTCACGCCGGCGTGTCTCCGGAAAGTCGCGGCCTATCATCAGCTCGGCCAGGCGGCGTTCCGGTTCCACGCGCGGGTCGACTTCGGCGATGAGCCGGCCGCCGCGCAGCACCGTGGCCCGGTGGCACAGGCGGCGGATCTCGTCCAGCTTGTGACTGATATAGACAATGGCAGTGCCCTCGGCGGCGAGCAGGCGCAGGGTGTCGAACAACTGGTCGACCGCCTGCGGCGTCAGCACCGAGGTGGGCTCGTCCATGATCAACAGGCGGGGCGATTGCAGCAGGCAGCGCACGATTTCCACCCGCTGGCGCTCGCCCACGGAAAGTTCGTGCACGGCGCGCCACGGGTTCAGCGACAGCCCGTAACGCTCCGAGACCTCGCTGATGCGCAGGGCCAGGGCCTTCAGGTCGAATCGGCCGGGCAGGGCCAGGGCCATGTTCTCGACCACGTTGATGGATTCGAACAGCGAGAAGTGCTGGAACACCATGGCGATGCCCAGGGCACGGGCTTCACCCGGACTGCCGATGCTGACCGGCGCGCCATTCCACGCCATGCTGCCCGAATCGGGGCGCAGCGCGCCATAGATCATCTTCATCAGGGTGCTCTTGCCCGCGCCGTTTTCGCCCAGCACGGCGTGGATTTCACCAGTCCTCACATCGAGGTCCACGCCATCGACGGCAACGATCGACGGAAAGGACTTGCGCACCTTGTACAGGCGCAACAGCGGTGGGCTGGAATGCTGGTCGCTCACGTTCCTGGGTGTTCTGTCTGCAAGCCGGTGGCTGGATGCATCTGGCGGGCGGGAAAGTGGTAGTGGTTCATGTCCTTACCCAAAGCATAGCGTATGCCATGAAGCATATGGCAGGCCGCCTGCCGCTGGCTGCAGGCTGTCAGTTGCGTTTGCGGGTGATGCCTCCCTGGCGCTCATGTCTGGTGCGGATTGCGAATGCACGCACATGCAAGGTGCCTGCCGGTAGCCGCGAGCATCTCCGGGCAGTTCCAGTGGCGGTCCGGCCGGATATCTTGCATCTCATCTGGTATACCAGTTGGTGCACCAGAAGCAGGCGAGTGATGGCCTTGTCGCACAAATGCAATGCGCCGGTGCTGCAGATCATTCCGGTCTGCACCGACATGGTGAGATGGCCCTTCCTGAGCAGTGCAGCGGTCTGTACATCATCGTGCTTTGCGCAATGAATCAATGCCGACATTCGCTGCGGCACGCTTTTCGCTTAAGGGCTTTGCATCGGCCAAGTGGAAAACAGCCTGGGCGACAAGCAAAGTGCCGACAGGCACCCATTCATTGCATTGTTTAGAGGGAGAAGAAGATGAAAGCATCAAATCGTTCCGGTGCCGTCACGTTGCGTGTCAAGCCGCTCATCACCGCTCTGGCCGTGATCGGCATGCTGGCCACATCGGGACAGGCTGCTGCTGCCGAATGGAGCGACACCTCCATCAGCTTCAGGGCCGGCAACAAGTACCACGAGCCCTTCAACCGCCAGGACATCGGCAAGACGATCATCGGCTTCACCCACGTCAGCGGCTACAAGTATGGATCCAACTTCGTGAATGCCGACTTCCTGATGTCCGACGGCAAGGATCCCAGCACCGTGGGTGGCGCCGGCGCACAGGAGGTGTACCTGGTGTATCGTCATACCCTGGACCTGGGCAAAATCACCGGCAAGAAACTCGACTTTGGTTTTGTCAAGAACGTCGGCGTGACTTTCGGCTTCGATGCCAATGCCAAGAACGACTTTGGCTACGGCTCCAAAAAGCGCATGCTGGTGGCCGGCCCGACCCTGATGCTGGATGTGCCCGGCTTCATGAATGTCAGCCTGCTGGTACTGGACGAGAGCAATGCACCGGTGGGCGTGCAGTCTCGCTACAAGTATAAATCCCATCCGATGCTGACAGCAGCCTGGGGCATTCCGATCGGCAGCTCGCCGTTCTCCTATGAGGGTTTCGTCAACTTAATCGCCAACAAGGGAAAAAACGAGTTCGGTGGCCAGACCAAGGCGGAAACCAACTTCGACAGCCAGATCATGCTCGATGTGGGCAAGGTCATGGGCGGGCCGGAGCGGACCTTCAAGGTCGGTTTGCAGTACCAGTACTGGAAGAACAAGTTCGGCAATGATGCTTCCGGTGCAGCAGGTCCGGGCGCCACGGCCAAGACCCCGATGATCAGGGCCGAATACCACTTCTAGGCAGGACCAGCAGGACGCTGCCATCGCAAGGGCGGTGGCAGTGCTTATTCATTAGTACAATCGGGCGACCGGGGCGAGCGCAAGCCTGGCCGGTCAGGCAACTGGGGCCGGCTTGATGCAGACAAGCAAGGCCTCGTGCCCAGCGTCACAGTGAAAGCGAAGCAGCATGCACCCTTCATGCGGTCATTCCAAACCATACCTTCCGGCATGACGGCTCACCGCCTGTCCGAACGCGGGTTGCCGGTGGTGAATGCTCCGGGTGCCACGCCATGAGCGGCCCGCGCATTGCGGTGGTGCTGTTCGGGCCTCAGGGTCGCGGCAGCTTCAATGAATCCGGCTGGGCCGGGGTGCAGCGGGCGCGTGAGACCGGTCTGCCGGTTGATGCGCATTGGGTCGAACCGCTGGATGCTGAAGTGCGGGCCGCGGAATTGCGGCGCATCTGCGAGCAGGGCCTGGATCTGCTGGTAGCCCACGGCGGGCAGGGCGACGCGCCGGTATCCATGGTGAGCGCGGATTTTCCGGACACCCGTTTTGCCATCACCCAGGGCGGCTTCGTTTCCGCCAATACCGCTGCCTATGAAGTGCTGCAGGAGCAGTCGGCTTTTCTGGCCGGGGTGTTTGCCGGCCTGGCTTCACGCACCGGTGTCGTCGGCCATCTGTCCGGGGAGAAGGTGAGGCCGGGCCTGAAAGGGCGGGCGGCTTTCGCCGATGGCGTCAAAGCCAGTGGGCGCGAGTGCCGCTTCGTCACCATCTTCTGCGGGCAACAGCATGATCCGGAACTGGCCTATCGGGCGGGATGCGCCCTGCATGGTGAAGGCGTGGACATCGTGTTTGCCATGATCGATGGCGGGCGCGACGGTCTGTCACGTGCCTGTCGCGAACTGTCCATGCGCCAGATCGGCAATGTTGTCGACTGGGTGGCGCGCGATCCGGCGGTGTTCATCGCTTCCGCCCTGGCCGATTCCGGACGGTGCATCAGCGATGCCATTGCGGATTTCACGCAGCAGCGCTTAAGGCCGGGCACCAGGAGCGTGCGCGGACTGTCGTCACCGGACCATGTGCGCCTGGTCATTCATGAGGACAGCGCCATGGCGCATGCCTCGGTGCTGTCGGCATGGAAAGCGAGGCTGCTGTCAGGCGAGTATGAACCGTCGCTTGCCTTCGATGGGCCGGAACTGGACTGGTCCTGAGTCATTGATGGGCCGACTGGCTGCCGGTACTGCCCGCTGACATCCGGGGCTTTATCCCTTGCTGCGCAGGCTGGCCCAGTCGTGCGGCAACCTGATTTTCCTGGCCGTCGGATAGCCCAGCACCCCCTGGTGGGCGAACAGGTAGACGCTGTTGCGCCCCAGGTCGCCGGTCACCATGACCAGATAGTCCTCGGCATCCCAGACGATGGGTACCTTGCGCTGCGGGTCGTCGGACTGGTAGTACACCGGCGGCAGGCGACCCAGGCGCACGCCTTCGCGCAGGTCCCAGGGCGTCTTGTAGGTCCAGTCGCGCAACCGGCGTTCCACCTCGTCGGCGGAGAAGCGCGCCTGTTGGTACAGCGCGCGCTTGAAATCCTGCTTCGACCAGCCGGCTGCGGCGATCGTCTCGGCGATCACCGGTGACAGCAGCACCAGCGGGCGCAGGCTGCCGCCGTTCTGGCTGGCGGTGAAGCACACATGCCAGGAGTGCTGCTGCAGCATGGCATCGGCGAGATAGGGCATGAGCTGTTCCGGCGTGCTGCCCGAAACAGAGCCGATCAGGTTGCCGCCGGTGTAGCGGGCGATGCTGACGACGTTGTCACCGGCTTCGAAGCCCATGTCCACGCTGTGCGGCTGCCAGCCGATCTGCCTGACCAGATCCTCGTTCTCCGCCACCACCACGCGCCAGGTGTTGCCGAAGGTGGCCTTGTCGTTGCCATGCGGCAGGAAGCCGGCGACATTGCGCATGTACAGGCGCCAGAAGCGGCCGACACTGGTATTGGCCTGGAAGCCGTCACGCATGGCGCCCTGGGTGTAGTTGAAGCCCAGTTCCTTGATGATGGGGCCGTTGAGCATGATCAGCGCCTCGCCCCCCGGGGTGCTGCCGCTGTGCTCCATGCCGTAATAGGGGTCGCACATCGCTTCGACCACGGCCAGCAGTATCGGCATGTACTCCGGCCGGCAGCCGGCCATGACGCCATTGACGGCCACGCTCCACACCGTGGCGGCGCGGCTGTCGGGCAGCAATACGCCCAGCACTTCGTCGGGATCCCGGTCGGTGTAGCGCAGGAAGGCCTGCACGCGTTGCGCGGTTGGCGGCCGGATCGGCAGACCGTCGGACAGGCCGTGCTGGATGAAGTGCTCGTCGATCTCGTCCAGCGTGCCGCGGATAATGATGTCGTGACGGCCGGGCTCGCTGGTTTCAACTGCCTTTTCCGGCTGCTCCAGCAGGTTGTTGATCACGCCATGGAGGGTGTGCTCCATGACATTGCGGCGCAGTTCTTCCTTGCTCTGCACACCAGGGTGCCCCTGCACACGCGCCAGCGCCAGGTTGGGCATGCCCAGGCCGATGGAGGACGCCTTGGCCAGCGACATGAACTGGTCCCCCACCAACGAGGCGGTGGGCAGTCCGAGCGACTCGCACACTGCACTGGCCCGCAACACGGCGGGCGTGCAACTGCCTCAGGACCCCATTCCGGAGATGACAGCGTCCACTCCCAGTTCGCGGAAGCGGCCGGGCAGGGCGGCCAGCACCTGGTGCTCCTGCGGGCTGTGGGTGCTGCCGAATTCACGCCAGCTGACAAAGCGGATCTGCGGATAGCGCTTCTTCAGGGCTTCCTCCAGCAGTTCGAAGACTTCATCGCCACGGAACAGGAAGTCCCAGAGCTGCGCGACGGTCTTGCCATTGAGCGTGTCGAGGCGGCGTGCCAGTGGCCGCAGGCGCGTCTGGCGCGGGCTGCGCGGCCAGAGGGCCTCGAACTGCTGTTCCGGCTCGGGTGTCTGCGGCGGAAGTGGCGTGCTGGACATGGTGAATTCCCCTGGGTGGTCACCGTAGCCTCAGCCCGTGGATGAGCAGCCGCGGCATCGGTGTGTGGATCGGGAAAGCCGGCCCGCATCGGCGGGCCTTGGTCAGGTTGTCAACGAATCCCTGAAATGCCGCAGCCGGCAGGCCTTGTGTTGATCGCCACAAGGCCTGCCGGCTGCATGGGTGCTGCCTTGCTGTTTATTCGGGCTGGATATTGCCGGCCTTGATGACCTTGGCCCACTTCTCGGTTTCTTCGCGCACGAAGCTGATGAACTGCTGCACCGTGCCGCCGCCGGATTCGGAGCCATCGGCGATCAGGCGTTGCTGAAACTCCTTGGTGGCGAGCGCCTTGTTGGCATCGGCATTGATCTTGTTGATGATGGCCGTGGGCGTCCTGGCTGGTGCGGCCAGGCCGTTCCAGGCCACCGACGAGTAGCCCTTCAGTCCGGCTTCATCCAGGGTCGGGACGTCAGGCAGGGCGCCGACGCGTTTCAGGCCGGTGACGCCCAGTCCACGCAGCTTGTTGCTCTGGATCAGATTCAGGACGGAGGTGGTGCCGTTGAAGACGAAATCGACGCGGCCGGCAACCAGGTCAAGCAGGGCCGGCGCATTGCCCTTGTAGGGGACGTGCTGCACCTTGATGTCGGCCATCATGTTGAACAGTTCTGCCGAGAGGTGCCCGGCGCCACCCACGGCCGAGGAACCGTAGTTCATCTGGCCGCCGCGGGTCTTGGCCGTGGCAATCAGATCCTTCACCACCTTGGCCTGTGAATTGGCGGGCACCACCAGCACCAGCGGCGAGGTGTTGATCAGCATGATCAGGGAAAAATCCTTCACCGAGTCGTAGGGCAGTTTGCCGGCGAACAGGGTGGGATTGGTGGAGAACGAGGCCGTCGCCACCTGCAGGGTGTGGCCGTCCGGGGTGGCCTTGGCAACGATGTCCGTGGCGATCACCGTGGCGCCGCCGCCGCGGTTGTCGACCAACACCGACTGGCCCCACATTTCCGAGAGATGGTTGGCCATGCTGCGGCCGATGATGTCAGTGCTGCCGCCGGCGACGAAGGGAATCACCAGGCGAACCGGGCGGGAGGGATAGCTTTGCGCACTGGCCAGTCCGGACATCAGTATGGTGGCCATGCCGACTGCCAGGCTGCGGATGAGGGTGGATTGGTATTTCATGGTGACCTCCTAGAGAGCCGTGAAGGGCTCGTTGATGTGTAACTGGCCTGCCTGATTCCGCTCGCCTTGGTGCCCGGGGCCGGAATCGAACCGGCACGCCCTTACGAGCTTCAGATTTTAAGTCTGATGCGTCTACCAATTTCGCCACCCGGGCGGAGCGACGGGATTTTACCCGCACAGTAGCGGAATTTTCCTTAAGGCTGTCGGGTTTGGCCCGACAGGCTTTGGCAACTCTCTGGTTTGACGACAGCGGCCTGGTAATCGTCTCTGTCCAATTCGGAGACGATGCGCAAATGCTTTTCATCCTCGACTTGGTGGTATTCGTACCCGTTGTCGTTCATGGGGACTCCCGTTTCGGGATGGTCACGCTTCATTTCCGGGTGTTATCCAGTCGCTCGATCGAAGCCAGGGCGCCCTCTACCAGATCATTGAATATGTCCTTCGCCGGACGGCGCTTCGTCAGCAAACCTGATACCTGACCGGCAGGGTTGCTGTGGAGGTCCCAGCGCCCGGCTTTTGCCGCTGCTTCATTGAAGTCATCCATCATGATCTTCTGGAAAGGCATGGGCAGTGGATCAAGCCCGGACTTTTCCCAGGCCCGGATGATTTCATTCTT
>CANJJT010000055.1:0-25618 GCA_947474715.1 Betaproteobacteria bacterium | reverse complement strand
TTCTTTATCAATAAAGGACCAACAGCCGAAATATAATCACGCAAATCCGGCCGATCCTGAACAACTAGCCCTGCTTCCCCACAATCACCGCATCCAGCGCCAGCCCGCCCTTGCCCTGCGGCAATGACACGAAGGGGTTGATGTCCACGCTCTGGAGGGCTGCGGCATTGGCGGCGGCGAACACCGACACCTGGCTCAGCGTCTTCGCCAGCGCGGCGATGTCGCAGGCCGGCGCGCCGCGGTAGCCCTGCAGCAGGGGCAGGCCCTTGATCTCGCGGATCATGCGCAGGGCCTCGTCCTCGCCGAAGGGCGCGATGCGAAAGCTCACGTCCTTGAAGATTTCCACCAGCACGCCGCCCAGGCCGAACATCACCACCGGGCCGAACACCGGGTCCACCTGCACACCGATGATGGTCTCCACACCCTTGGGCGCCATGGGGGCGACCAGCACGCCGTCGATCTGCGCCGCCGGGGCATGCTGGCGCGCGCGCTCAAGCAACAGCGCATGCCCGGCCTTCACCGCAGCGGCATCGGCGACATTCAAGAGCACGCCGCCGATGTCGGACTTGTGCACGATCTGCGGCGAAACGATCTTCATCACCACCGGATAACCGACCTCCTCCGCCGCCTTGACGGCCTCATCAGCCGAGCGTGCCAGCTTCTCTGCCAGCACCGGCACACCGGCCTTGGCGAGAATGCCCTTGGCGGTGAGCTCGGAGATATCCCCTGCCGGGATGGCCTGCGCCGCGCCGGCAATGGACGGCGCCACCGGCCGCGGCTGGCGGAAGCGTTCCTGCATGCTGGCCAGGGCGGCGATGGCACGGATGGCGCGGTCGACGTCCTCGAAGGCGGCAAAGCCCAGGTCCTCATAGGACTGGGTGATCTCGCGCGGCACCTTGAAGTTGAGGATGATGAGCTTGTCCGGATGGTTCTTGCTGCCCTCGACAAAAGCCTGGCGGATGGCATCGGCCAGCACCGGCGACCCCGCCGTGGTGCCCAACGAGGCGATGATGGCGTCGTAGCTGCACTCCTCCAGCATGATGCGCAGGTTGTCCTTGATCAGGCCGACGTCGTTGACGATCTGCGCGGTGATGTCCACCGGGTTGGTCACCGTGGCGAAGGGCAGCAGCGCCTTCAGCTTCTTCTGCGTGGCCTCGGGCACCGGCGGCACCTGCAGGCCGTGGTCCTCGGCGGCATCGCACATCTGCACGCCGACACCACCGGAGACGGTGATGATGCCCAGCGACCGCCCCTGCGGGAACTTGCCGCGCTCGCACAGGTAGCCGATGTCCAGCAGTTCCTCGGTGGTGCGGGCGCGGTGCACGCCGTACTGGCGGCACACTGCCTCGAACACGGCATCGGACCCCGCCAGCGTGGCGGTGTGCGAGGCCGCGGCCTTGCCACCGGCCGCCGAGCGGCCGACCTTGAGCATGACCACCGGCTTGCCGGCGTCGCGGGCGATCTCCAGCGCGCGGATGAACTTGCCGGCATCGCGGATGCCCTCGGAGTAGGCCATGATGACCTTGACGTCGGGCTGCTCGGCCATCCACAGCATCCAGTCGGCCACGCCCACATCGGCTTCGTTGCCGGTGGTGGTCCAGTAGCGCATGCCCATGCCCTTCTCGCGCACCAGGTACACCAGGCTGCTGCCGTAGGAACCGCTCTGGCTGATGATGCCGACATCGCCCAGCTTGGGCGCGCCGCGCGTGAATAGATGCGTGAAGCTGGCGTAATGACCGATGGCCGTGTTGAAGAGGCCAAGGCAATTGGGCCCGACCAGGCGCATGTTGGCGCCGCGGGCAATGGCCACCAGCTTGTCCTGCAGCTTGGCGCCCTCCTCGCTCATTTCCGCATAACCGGCCGAGAGCAGGATGGCGCCGCGCACGCCCTTCTTCGCGCAGTCCTCCAGCGCCTTCAGCGTGCCCTCGGACGAGAGGGAGATGATGGCGAGGTCGGGCCGCTCGGGCACATCCCCCACCGAGGCATAACTCTTCAGGCCCTGGATCTCCGGCGCGCGCGGATTGACCGGATAGAGCTTGCCCTTGAAGCCGCCCATGATGAGGTTGGCCAGCGGCTTGCCCGAGATGCGATTGGGATCGCTCGAAGCGCCGACCAGCACGATGGAGGACGGTTTGATGAGGGGATCGAGGGAAGCGGATTCCGCGGAGATGGTCGGGGTCTGGGTCACGGGATGGGTCTCGTTGCTGGATCAATGACGAAAAACGACCCGCCTGCAACCGCCGGTGCTTGAGCCGGGGCAAGACGGGTCTGGAGGCGACATTATCGGTGATACGGGGCGGCGGGGACAGCAAGCGGGGATGTCGGCACCCTGCCCCCGCGCTGCGGCATCACGCCAGCCAAGCCGGCAGCCGCTACGGCCCCGATCAATCCGCCTTGATGTTGCCTTCCTTGACCACCTTGGTCCATTTGGCGATTTCGGACTTGAGGTAGGCCAGGTACTCGTCCGGGTCCATCAGCGCCGGCTCGGCGCCCTGGCTTTGCAGGTAGGCCTTCATGTCAGGCGCGGCCATCATTTTCGCGATGCCCTGGTAGAGCTGGTTGATGATGGGGCGCGGCGTTTTCGCCGGCGCATTGATGCCGGCCCAGGAGGCCACCTCGAAGTTGGCATAGCCCTGCTCGATGAAGGTGGGCAGGTCGGGCAGCAGTTCGGAGCGCCGGAGGGTGGCCGAACCCAGGGCGCGCAGCTTGCCCGATTTGATATGCGGCAGGAGCTGGGTGAAGCCGCCGCAGAAGGCCTGGACCTGCCCGCCCATGAGATCAATCACCGGCTGGGCGCCGCTCTTGTAGGGGATGTGGGTGGCTTTCGCGCCTTCCACATTGAGCAGCAGCTCCACGCACAGGTGCGGCGTGCCGCCATTGCCCGATGAACCGAAATTGAGCGGCTGGGTGCGCGCCAGGGCGATGAACTCCTTGACGTTCTTCGCCGGCACCGAGGGGTTGGTGGCGAGCAGGTAGGGCACCTTGGCCACCAGCGCCACGGTCGCCAGGTCGCGCACCGGCACATAGTCCAGCGGGATGAACATCGGGCTGATGGCCATGGGGCCGCCGATGCCCAGCAGCAGGGTGTAGCCATCCGGGGCGGCCTTGGCCACGATGGAGCCGCCCAGCGTGCTCGCCACACCGGGCTTGTTGTCCACCACCACCGTCTGGCCGAGGATGGGCCCGAGGCGCTGCGCCACCGCGCGCCCGAGGATGTCGTTGCTGCTGGCGCCAGGCACCACGGGAATGACCAGAGTGATGGGCTTGCTGGGGAAGGCCGGCGCCTGGGCCTGCACGGCTGATGCCGCCAGTGCGGCGGTCACGCCGCAGGCCAGTGCCAGGGCTGATTTCCGGCGTGTGGGCACCGGCCGTGGCTGACCGGAAAGGGGCTTGCTGGGGTGCTTCACCATCGTCATCTGTCTGCTCCTTGTGGGTTGCAATTCGACTGTAGCTTGTTGCCGTGCGGGGCCAGCTTCCTCACCGAATGCCGTCGAAGCCGTGGCGGCTGGCCTGGCAGGACGATCGGTGTAAACCCCCTTGTCAAAGGGGGGCGGCGCGTGAGCGCAGCGAACGAGCGGGGGGATTTTGACCAATGGGCCTGATCTGTCCTCGGTTGCGACTTCATGACGACCACGGATGGAGTGGGACAAGCGCAGCGGTAGCAAAATCCCCCCGCTCGGCTTCGCCGAGTCGGCCCCCTTTGACAAGGGGGTAAACCTAAACCCTTGGTCTCTTCCATTCCGGTTTCAACGTCCATCCAGCACCGCGTCGGCAATCATGTTGCGGTGGATTTCGGAGGTGCCGCCGGCCACGCGGTAGCCGCGCGCGAGGCGATACAGCCATTCCATGCCCACTTCCACCGACAGGCCCATGGCGCCCAGCACCTGCATGGCCTCGTCGCAGACGAAGCAGGCCGCTTCGCTGGCGGCGAGTTTGGCCATGCTGGATTCCTTGCGCGAGGGGCGGCCGTTCTGGGCGTTGGCCGCGGCCCGGTAGGTGAGCAGCCGCGCGCTTTCCAGGCGCAGGGCCATGTCGGCGAATTTCCAGCGCAGGCCCTGGAACTGGGCGATGGGCTGGCCGAACTGGCGGCGCGTGTGCGCGTACTCCACGGCGCGGTCCAGGGCGCACTGGGCAATGCCCAGGCACTTGGCGGCAGCCGCGGTGCGCTCGATGCTGTAGATGGCGATGAGGTCGCTGTAGCCCTTCGCCACCGGCACGACATGGCCTGCGGGCACGCTGCACTGGTCGAAATACAGCGGCGCCCAGGTATCGCCGGACATGTGGTGCTTGGCCGGCCCGATGCTCAAGCCGGGCGTGCCGCGCTCGACGATCACCGCGCCGATGTTCTTCGAGCCTTCACCGAAGCGCACGTAGACGAGGAAGATGTCGGCCGCATCGGCGCGGGAGGTGAAGATCTTGCCGCCGTTGATGATGCAGCGGTCGCCCTCGATGCGCCCGGTGGTGCGCAGCCCCGCCATGGACGACCCGGCTTCGGGCTCGGTGACGGCGATCGATGGCTCCAGCTCGCCGCGGGCGAACTTCGGCAGCAGCCAGGCCTTCTGTTCCGGACTGCCCAGGTAACTGATGGTGCCCGTGGGCCCCAGGTCGTAGACATTGGCAAAGGCGGCCGTGGTGGGGCACACCGAGGAGATCGCCTCGGTCACCAACATGGATTCCAGCGGCGTGCGCCCGCCCCCGCCGTATTCCACCGGGATGGTCATGCCCAGCAG
The DNA here is from genome assembly GCA_947474715.1 of Betaproteobacteria bacterium. Taxonomy (GTDB): domain Bacteria; phylum Pseudomonadota; class Gammaproteobacteria; order Burkholderiales; family SG8-39; genus CAIYPG01. Next base: position 20,888 of record CANJJT010000055.1, on the reverse strand, counting down.
GCCCACATCCCGCAGGCGCTGGAGGTTCTCCACCGGCCGCGCATTGGTGAGGCGCCATTCAAAGGCCTTCGCCTTGAATGCCTTCTGCGCCAGATCACGCGCCAGGCTGACGATGGCTTCCTGCTCGCCCGAAAGGCTGAAGGACAGCATGGCTTTCAGCGCCCGGGCATCAGATGCCGAACACCCGCTCGGCATTGCCGTGCAGGAAGTCAGGCAACACGTTCTCGCGGATCTTCAGCTCGCCGATCTCCTTCATGCAGCGCTCGAAACCGATCAGCGGATAGTCCGAGGCGAACATCACCTTCTTCGAGCCGCGCGTGTTCAGGTACTGGATGATTTCCTTGGGGTAGTACTTGGGCGCGAAGGCCGAGGTCATGTAGTAGAGATTCTTCCACTTCAGCATCAGCTTCACGCAGGTGTAGTGCCAGGGCTCGCCGATGTGCGTCATCACCACCTTGAGCTCGGGAAAGAACCAGCACACCTCGTCCAGGGCCATCGGGTCCTGATGGGCTCCGGGCACCAGCGGCCCGGGAATGCCGACATTGGCGGTGATGGGCAGATCCAGTTCGATGCACTTGGCGTATACCGGGTAGTAGATCTTGTCGTTGTAGGGCTTGAGGATGTAATGCCCGCTCACGCGCACCGCCTTGATCGGGTAGTCGCGGGCGAACTGCGTCATGCGCCGCAGCTCCGCCATGCCCCGGTGCGGGTCCACCTTCATCGCGCCAAAGAACACCCCGGGATGACGCTCGATCGCCTTGAGGGCAGGCTCGGGGTTGTTGTGGTCAATGGTGAGCAGGCCCTTGGTGATCCCTGAGGCGCGCATGAGGTCGACGATCTCGTCCTCGGAGGCGCCCGATTGCAGCCGGCCATCCGCCTCGGTGAACAGATACCCCACGCTGCCGCCGAGCTTGTTGCGATCCGGGTTCAGATTGACCCAGCAGTCCACCACATGCGTGTTGCTCAAGTGCCTTCTCCTCGGTGCCCGTTGGCGAGCATCATTGATATCAGTTTCGTTCGGCCGTGCTTATGATTAAAGCATTTCTGTGCTGATTGTGATCATACACATTGTTCTTTATTGCACGCCCTGCTTCAAATGAATCAGGGTGGGTAGCGGCTGTGATTGCGTCGTGGGTCGCTGACAGCTTACGGCTGCGGGAGATTAGCAGGCTTCGGTTATTCGGGAAATGAGGCCTACCGGCTACCGGGATGCAAGCGAAGACAGGCCAGGACAAGCTGCGCCAACGCGCATCTGCGTGATGCCTGCCAACGTTTGACATAACTGCCCGTCCTGGCGCCTGGCCCTGCTGACCACCCTGACGTCGGTGGCCGGGGGCTTGTTCGGCTACGCCAACGGCTATTTCGCCTCTGATGCCCTGGAACCCTGGCTGCGCGCCTCGCGCTGCTGGGACAGTGACCCGCTCGCGGTGGACTGGTTCCATCAATGGGGATGCTGGGCCGTGTTCATCGCCGGCTTCTCGGCCATTCCTCCCTACCAGCTGTTCACCATGGTGGCCGGCACCTTGTCCATGGCCATCCTGCCCTTTACCGTGGTATCGGTGATCGGTCACGGCGCGCGTTTCTTCCGATTGGCGGGATTGATGCGTCGCGGATGTTGGCAGTTATCGCCCCATTGCGCGGCGATCATCCCAACGCGAAGAGCCCCTCCATTCCCGTGCTCACTGCGGTTTGATATCCGCCCGCTTCACCACGCCCTGCATGCGCAGATACTCGTCGTTCATGTATTTCACCGACGGTTCGTGCGCCTAGCCCAGACCGATGATGCTGTACGGCTTGGTCACGCGGCCGAGGAACGCCTCCGACCTGACCATCGCAGCGGATTCCTCGGCGATGCGGTCGACGATGCCGCGCGAAGTGCCCGCCCTCACCAACAACAAGCCATTGGCACCGGCGTTGTAGTCCTAGCCCAGTTCGCGAAAGGTCGGCACATTGGGCATCTCCGACGGGCGCTTTTCACCGCCCATGGCCAGCGGCAGCCCCTGGCACGACTGCACCTGCGGCAAATTGGCGTGGATGGTGGCCGAGAGCGTGCCGGTGATGAGCCCGGTGTACCTCTCGCCGAAATCCTTGTACGGGATGATGGCGCCGTCGATGCCCAGCACGCTCATGGCACTGCGCACCGCCATCTCGTGGGCGCTGGCCGGGCTGACGCCGAAGTTCATCTTCCCCGGATTGGCCCTGGCGAACTGGGTGAAATCCCCCAGCGTGGTGAGGTTGAGCGTTTTAGAGCCCTCAGGCCGTCGCGGGACACCCCAACCACCGAGGCCATCAGCAGGTCCTCGTGGGCATGGCCCGGGGCCTTTACCCACAGCACCGGGGTTGCCGAGGCGCGGGCGCGCCCATACTCCGGATCGAACTGTGCCCCGGCAATGGTGAACGTTGGTGGCGGGATGATTTTCCCGGCGGGGGGGCGGCATGATCCACATCGTGATCAGCTGGATTGGGATCGCCGATGGCACGGGCAAACCTCATGATGTGCCCCGCCTCGATTGAAACACGCACTTCAGCCATGCCCTGAGCCTCCGCTCATGCGGCTGAATACAGGCTTCGATCAGTGCCGGTCTGTTCCGGGATCAAACCACCTCGACTGCCACGGCCGTCGCCTCGCCTCCGCCTATGCACAGGCTGGCGATGCCCCGGCGCAAACCGCGTACGCGCAGGGCATGCACCAGTGTCACCAGGATGCGCGCCCCGGTGGCACCGATAGGATGCCCTAGTGCACAGGCACCGCCATTGACGTTGACGCGCGCATGCGGCAGTTCCAGCTCGCGCATCGCGGCCATGGTGACCACGGCGAAGGCCTCGTTGATTTCGTACAGGTCCACTTCGCCGGCGCGCCAGCCCACACGCCCCAGCAGTCGCTCTATCGCACCCACCGGCGCGGTGGTGAACCATTCCGGTGCCTGTGCATAGGTGGCATGGCCGCGGATGATGGCAAGCGGCTTGAGGCCGCGGCGCTTCGCCTCCGCTTCGCCCATGATCAGCAGCGCCGCCGCGCCATCCGAAATCGAGGAGGCATTGGCCGCGGTGACCGAACCGTCCTTCTGGAACGCAGGCTTCATTTGCGCAATGCGCGCGATGTCGCACTTGAGCGGTGTCTCATCCTGCGCCACGCTCACTTCGCCACTCCGACCTGCCACTTTCACCGGGGATATTTCCGCGACGAACCGCCCCTCGCCGATGGCCGCGCAGGCCCGACGCACCGATTCGGCGGCATAGTCATCCTGCCCGGCGCGGGTGAAACCGTATTTCTGCGCGCACAGTTCGGCAAAGCAGCCCATGAGCTTCTGGTCTTCGGGGTTCTGCAGGCCGTCGATGAACATGTGATCGAGCAACTGGCCATGACCGAGTCGATAGCCACCACGCGCCTTGGGCAGCAGGTAGGGCGCATTGCTCATGGATTCCATGCCGCCTGCCAGCACGACGGCGGCGGTGCCCGCCAGGATCTGGTCATGGCCGAGCATCAGCGCTTTCATCCCCGAGCCACACACCTTGTTCACCGTCGTGCAGGGCAGGCCGACTGGCAATCCGGCACCCAGCACCGCCTGGCGTGCCGGCGCCTGGCCCAGCCCTGCCGGCAGCACACAGCCCAGAATGGCTTCGGACACATCAGCGCCCTCCACGCCACTGCCGGACATCAGATCGGCGATGCAGGCACTGGCCAACACGGTTGCCGGAACAGTCGAAAACTGCCCCTGAAAACTGCCGATGGGGGTGCGCTTTGCTGCGACGATGACCACGGGATCGTTCATGCTGGCAGTCCTTTGAGCTGGTGATACGAAACCTACTTCATCTTGGCGCCATGCGCAGCGCCGCATCCAGCCGGATGGTTTCGCCGTTGAGCATGCTGTTCTCCACGATGTGGGCGGCCAGCGCCGCGAATTCGTCCGGGTTACCCAGCCGCGACGGATGCGGCACCGTGGCGGCCAGCGCCTCGCGCACCTTGTCCGGCAGGCTGCCCAGCATGGGCGTGTCGAAAATCCCCGGCGCGATGCTGCAGACGCGGATCCGGTGCGGGGCAAGATCCCGCGCCCCCACCAGGGTAAGCCCCACCACGCCGGCTTTCGACGAGGCATAGGCCGCCTGGCCCACCTGCCCCTCGTAGGCGGCAATCGAGGCGGTCAGCACGCACACACCGCGCTCGCCATCGACGGGGGCATTGTCCTTCATGCAGGCGGCTGCCAGCCGCAGCACATTGAAGGTGCCCACCAGATTGACGCGCACGATGGCTTCGAAGTCCGCCAGCGATGCCGGTACCCCCGCCTTGTCCAGCAGGCGCGCACCACCAACGCGACCGGCGCAGTGCACCAGTGCCCGCACCGGAGCCAGTGCAGCCGCGGCCTGGAAGACCGACTGCATGGCGGCCTCGTCGGTGACATCGGCGAGCTTGGCCAGCACATGGCCTCCGAGCGAAGACGCAGCCTGGGACAGCGCCGCATCGTCCCTGTCCACCATGACCACGCGTGCGCCGGCCTGAAGGAAGCGACGGGCCGTGGCGAACCCCAATCCGGACGCGGCACCGGTGACCACCACCACGGTGCCGGTAACGTTCACCGACCGCTACCCTTCAGGCCAATCTCGCCGAGCACCTCATCGGTGTGCTGGCCCAGCGTGGGTTGCGGCCGCTGCAGCCCCCCGGGTGTCTTCGAAAACCGCGGCACCACGGCCGTGGTGACACAGGCCCCTTCGGTGGGATGCTCGTAGTTCACCCAGAACCCGGTGTCCTTGAGGTAGGCATCGTCGTATACGCCCTGCAACGTATTCACGGCGCCGTTGGGCACATCGGCGGCATCGAAGGCCTCGCACCATTCATGCGTGGAGCGTGTGCGCAGGCATTCACCCACCAGGCGGTAGAGTTCATTGAAATTGCGGTTGCGCTCGGGCAGGGTCTTGAAACGCGGATCCTCGGCCCAGTCCGCACGGTTCATCGCCTTGAAGGCGCTCTGCCACTGGTCATCGGTCAGGGCACACAGCGCGATATGGCCGTCGGTAGTCTGGAACGGGCGGCGATTGGCGCTCAGCATCCGGGTGTAGCCCAGCGGGCCCTGCGGCGGGTTGAACACGCCATTCCACAGATGCTCCACCATCAGCCAGGCCACGGCATTCTCGAACATGGGGATGTAGACCGCCTGCCCCTCCCCGGTCTTTTCCCGGCTGTAGAGCGCCATGGCAATGGCCCCGGCCAGCATCTGCCCGGACGACTTGTCGATGACGGCCGTCGGCACGTACTGCGCCTGGCCATAGGTGTCGCGGATCATGCCCACCAGCCCGCTCTCGGCCTGGATCACATCGTCGTAGACCGGCCGATTCTTCTTCGGGCCGGACTGGTTGTAGCCCGCGGCATAGGCATAGATGATGCGCGGATTGCGCTTCGACACCGCCTCATAGGAAAAACCCAGGCGCTCGGCAGCCGAGCTGCGCACGGTGTGGATGAAGACGTCGGCCGTCTCCACCAGCTTCATCAGTCCCTCGATGCCCTCTTGGGATTTCAGGTCGAGGACCACACTGCGCTTGTTGCGGTTATTGGCCATGAACATGGCGGACATGCCCGGATGCCGCGACGGCCCCGAATAGCGGTTCTTGTCGCCCTGTGGCGTCTCGATCTTGATGACATCGGCCCCCATGTCGCCCAGGGTCTGGGCCGCCATGGGTCCGAGGATGTTGATGGACAGGTCTATGACTCTCACGCCCGACAGCGGACCACTCATGGAATTTCCTTTCTGATTGCTTCACTCATGCCATGCGACGCTGCGCCCTGATCACGCCGTTCGGCCAGCCGGAAGTCCGGTCAGCTGCGTCCGAAGTGCGCATTGCTGCGCCGTATGGCCTTGCCCGGCCCGTGATCGCCCAATTCGCGCAGGAAGTTGAATTCCCCGGGCCGGTGCAGGATGTTGCTGGCCCAGCCGCCAAGCACGCTGGCCGCAGCAAACCCGAGTTCGACCTGCAGCTTGGCCAGCGAAGCCAGCACCACCTGCTTCTCGGCAGCGATGCCGTCGCGCATGATCATGGCGCAGCTGCGGGCCAGCCCATCGACGGCGCGGGGCAGTTGCCGCCCAGGCACGACACCATCCACCAGCCCGTACTGCCAGGCCGCCTGTGCCGGCCAGGTGGCCGACAGGAACATCAGTTCACGCGCGCGGCGCAGGCCAACGGCCGCCACGAGCATGGCGATGTCGCCATCGACCCCCACATGTGCCCAGCGTGGCTGGGAGAAGCTCGCACCCTCGGCTGCAATGACCAGGTCACTGTACAGGCACAGGTTCAGCCCAGTGCCGAAGCATTTGCCTTTCGCTGCGACAACGGTGATCTTCCGGCAATGCACCAGGCGGTGGTACAGACCCTGCGGCCCCCACCAAAGTTCATGGTGGGCAGCCAGCCGGGCACGCAAGCTGGGACGTGCAGACTTTCCCCCTTGCGCATCCCCGCGCGCATACAGGCTGGCCGCCTCCGCCACATCCAGGCCGGCGCTGAGGTCCCTGCCCTCGCCCCGGATCACGATAACCTTGATGGCATCGTCGGACTCCAGATCTTCCAGCGCCGCACAGAAGCGCCGCACCATGTCCAGCGTGAAGGCATTGCGGGCCTCCGGACGGTTGATGGTGATGGTGGCGATGTGCGCCGCGGCATCGCGGCTGCAGAAGATGCGTGCGCTCATTTGCGCCCCCTGGCTGGCTGGCTTTGCTTTGCCGAAACACGCCCTTCCACGGGCAGCCCAGCCTGCGGCAATGCATTCCGGTAGAAAGGCGCGTGATCGAACTCCTTGCCCACGCCCTGCGAGTCCAGGTAGGTCTCCAGCATGACCCTGGAGATGGCGATGCCGTCGAGCGGCATGCGTGCGGCGCTCCTGGCCATGCCCAGTGCCTCACGCCGCAGCCGTCCTTCCGGGACCACCCGATTGGCCAACCCGGCCGCCTCGGCCTGGAGGGCGCTCATCGGCTCATCCGACAGGATCCAGCCCTTGGCCCGGTTGAGGCGCATGATCAATGCCGCCAGGGTGAAGCTCGCCTCGGGAACGCTGGAGAAGGGGGACTGGATGCGCGCGCTGCTGCCCATGACGACGAAGTCGGCGCACAACGCCAGCGCACTGCCGGCTCCCGTGCACCGGCCCTGGATCCCCATGACCACAACCTTGCGACCATACGCGAGGCTTTGATAGACACCGGTCACACCGGCATACGCGGACTGTATGTCAGGCAGGCTGGCCTGCTGCGACCGGACAGGCCTGACCGGCGGGCAAAAGTCCCTGCCCTGGGCGAGCAGCACAATGGCACGCACGCCGTCATCGTCACCGGCCGTCTGCAGCGCATCCGCCAGCGCCCGCCCCTCCTGCACATCGGAGCGGGTCAGCAGCCGGCAATCCGACAGGGTGATGGTCGCAATGCCATCCTTGGTTCGGGTGGTGATCATGCCTTCGGCCCCGCTGCCCGTGCAGGCCTGGCACCGGCGGCGCGCTTCTTGTCTTCCTTTAGCGCACCGGCCACGCCACCTGCCTTCACCGCCTTCCAGAACTGCAGTTCATCCGGCTCGGTCTGGAAGAAATGCGACAGCAGCAATCCCGGCATGACCGGCAGATGCGAATCGAGCAGCCCCTCACCGGCGAGGATGCGCGACTTCAAATAGCCAAGCTCGCCGGATGGCCGCCGTGCCAGGCGGGCAGCAAACGTCCCGGTTTCCTTCTCCAGATGCGCTTCGGGGACGCAGCGATGCGCCAATCCCAGCCGCAATGCCTCCTCACCGGAAATCGGCTCCGCGGTGTAGCCCAGGCGACGGGCCGCCTTGGTACCGAGGATGCGGTTGAGATGAATGTGTGACACGGCGCCGGCCGGCCCGAGGAACCTCGCCTCCAGCGCGCCGATGCGCGCATCCGGTGCGGCGATGACGAAGTCGCACTTGGTGGCGATCATGAAATAGGCGGCTGCCGCACAATAGCCATGCATCTGCACGATGGTGATCTTCGACGAGCGCGACAGCGCCTGCGAAAAGCCCAGGCGCCCATAGGTCATGTCGGTACCGTAGCGCACGCCCGTGGTCAGCGAGAAACGCCGGTAGCCGGGGCCACGCTGGCCCCAGTCCTCGTTGATCTCGTTGCCGCTGCAGAAGGATGGGCCACGGCCGCTGATGATGAGTGCACGCACCTCCTCATCGGCGTCGCACTGCCGGATCAGTTCGGCGATGCGCGCGCGCATCGGCACGCTGAGCGCGTTATGCTTTTCTGGACGGTTGAGGATGATGCGCGCGACGCCGGTGCGACCATCCTTCGAGAACAGCACCTGCGCCGGTGCCAGCCGCAGGCTGTCCAGATTGCCATACTGCCTCATCGCACATCCCCCTGCTCGGTCCGTGCCATGCTCACTGCGGCTTGATCCCCAGGCGCTGCACGCCGGCCCGCACCCGCTCGTATTCCTCGTTCACGTGCTTCACCGAGGCGTCATGCGAAAGACCAAGCCCGGTGATGCCCAGTGGCCTGGCGATCTTCTCCTGGAACTCCGTACCCTTCACCATCTCGGCCACTTCCGCTGCCACCACATTCAGGTTCGCCAACGGCGACCCGGCGCGTGCATAGACAATGAAGTTGGCGCCGGGATGGTAGTCATGGCCCAGTTCCTTGAAGGTGGGCACGGAAGGATGGTCAGGCTGGCGCTGCTGGCCGCCGAACACCAGCGGTATCACCTGGCCGGATTTCACCTGCGGCGAATTGGAATGGATGCTTGCCTGCAATTCCCCGGAGATCAGCGCCGTGTACACCTCGGGCATGCCCTTGTAGGGCACCGGCGTGCCCTTCAACCCGAGCATGTTCTGGATGTTGCTCACTTCGATCTCGTGCGAAGTGGACGGAATCACACCGAAATTGAGCTTCGCCGGATTGGCCTTGGCCCAGGCCACGAATTCATTCAGTGTCTTGAGGTTCAACGACTTGCTGACCAGCAGGCCGTAGAGCGACACCCCGACCACCGATGCCGGTGTCAGGTCCTCGAAGCGGAAACCCGGATCCTTGAAGAACAGGCCATGCGTAGCCGAGGCGCCCGACATCAGCGTATGACCATCGGGGGCCGACTGGGCCAGCGCGCGCAGGGCAATCGCGCCGCCTGCACCGGTGCGGTTGTCGACGATCACCGTCTGTTTCCACTTCTTGTCCACCTGCGCCTTGAACACCCGGGCGATGGTATCGGGGTTGCCGCCAGCCCCGGTACCCACCAGGATGGTCAGGGGCTTCGAGGGAAATGTCTGCGCCTGCACCAGGCAGCTTGCCAACCCGCTGGCAATGGCAATCAGGGCTGTGTTGACCGACTTTTTCATGACTGTTTCCTTCCTTTTAAATTCCGTTTTCCTGGAGTGGGGCCTTCAGACCACACCAAGCTTCTTCAGCCTGTCGATCTCGGTCTGACTGAGACCGAGCCCGAGCAATCGCTCATTCGTGTGCTCACCCAGTTCGGGTGCCGCGCGCAGCGGCTGGCCCTCGGCCACGGTCTCGAAGCGCACCGGCAGGCGCAGCATGTCGAGCGGCCCCAGGCTGGCATGCATGGCCGGCTGCACCAGGCCATCGAGCAGCGGGCGGAAGTGCGCCATGGAATCGGCCACGCTCAACACCGGAGCGGCCAGCACGCCCTGCTCGCCAAACAGCGTCAGCCATTCGGCACGCGAGCGCTTGAGCAGTTCCGCGTCGATGATGCTGTTCAGTTCCTCGCGGTTCTTCACGCGGTTCCAGTTGGCCTTGAAGCGCTCATCCTCGATGAGGTCGGCACGACCAATGGCGGAGCAGAAGCCCTTCCATGAATTGAGATGGAAGACGCCCACCACCAGATACTGGCTGTCACCGGCCTTGAAGGCCTGATAGGGCGACAGTTGCGGATGGGCGCTGCCCTGGCGCGTGTAATCGGGCGTGCCGTTGAGCACGCTCAGCATGAAGTTGGGCATCATGCCCCAGGCCGCTTCCATCAGGGAGAGGCGAAGATGCTCGCCGCGGCCTGTGTGGTGGCGCTTGTTGAGGGCGGCCAGAATGCCGATGGTGGCATACAGGGCGCCGCCGACATCGACGATCGATGGCCCGGTTTTCACCGGCGAGCGCCCCACCTCGCCAGTGAGGTCCATGATGCCCGAGGCCGCCTGGGCGACGATGTCATTGCCCCCTTCGGTCTCGTGCCCCTTGGCATCGCCAAAGGCGGTGATGGAGCAATACACCAGGCGCGGATTGATGGCAGCCAGATCCTCATAACCCAGGCCCCATTCGGCCATGCGGTGGGAGCGGAAATTCTCGATCAGCACATCCGCGTCGGCGGCCAGCTTGCGGATCAGTGCCTGGCCTTCGGGCACGCGGATGTCGATGGTGACGCCATCCTTGCCGCGATTGACGCCCAGGTAGTAGCCGCTTTGCCCCTGAACATACTTGTCGGTGAAACGCATCATGTCGCCACCGCGCGGCTTTTCCACCTTGATGACCTCGGCGCCGAGGTCGGACAGCAACGTCGCACTGAAAGGTCCGGCCAGTGCCGAACCCAGGTCGAGAACCTTGATGCCTTCGAGATGCTTCATGCTGATCCGAGTGCCTTGCCAATGCAGGAAATGGACGGTGACCAGTCTGCGATGCTAGACCCGCCAAGGGCTGGACGGAAGGAAGGGTTTTGCATGAGTCATAAGCTGCAGTTATGATCCGCCCAACAATCCCCGTCATGCCGCACCGCAGCAATCCAACGATTACCCCTTCACTGCAGTGCCAGTACTTATAAGCTGGAGCCAGGATTCCATGAAACTACGCCAGCTGCAATACGTCCATGAAGTGGTCCGCAACGGGCTCAGCGTGTCGCGCGCCGCGCGCGCACTGCACACGTCCCAGCCCGGGGTGAGCCAGCAGATCCGTGCACTGGAAGAGGAGCTGCGCCTGGAACTGTTCTCGCGCGACAGGAACCGCCTGGTCGCCCTCACCCCCAGCGGCGAAATCATCGTCGGGCACATCGCGACGGTGCTGACCAACATCCACCACATCCAGCAACTGGCGGAATCCCGGACGCGCGAGGCCATGGAGGAACTGTCCATTGTCACCACGCACACCCAGGCCCGCTACATCCTGCCCGAAGTGCTCAAGGCTTTCTCGGCATCGCATCCGCATGTGCGCATCTCGGTGCGCCACTGCAACGTGATCGAGGTCATCACGGAGATGTCCAGAGGCGATGCCGACATCGGCCTGTGCCCGATCGACGACGGCAGCTTCCAGGACGTGTTTGTCTTCAACTGCCATGATTACCGGCGCATCCTGGTCGCACCGCCGGGCCATCCGCTGCTCGGCCACACCGGGCTGGACCTGAAGGACATCGCCGCCTATCCACTGGTGATGTACGAGCAGTCCGTGCCGACGCGACAGCAGTTCATCGATGTGTTTGCCAGGGCCGGCATCACGCCCAACGTGGCGCTCAATGCCATCAATTCGGACGTGATCAAGGCCTGCGTGGAAAGCGGCCTGGGCATCGCCATCGTGCCGGAGTTCGTGTACTCGCGTGACCGCGACTCGGGACTGCGCGCCATGGACACCGGCAATCTGTTTCCGCCCGCCCATACCAAGATCGCGGTGCACCGCAACCGCCCCTTGCGCTCGCACATGGTGGACTTCATCCAGTTGCTGGCGCCGGACTGGAACCGGGCACGGATCGAGGCAGGACTCCAGCCACAACCGACCCGACGCCGCCCCTGAGGGGACTCGGCTGCGGCGTCGCCATCCTGCCGCCGACTTTCCGGTGGCCTGCGCCGGGGTCCGGCTGGTGACCTGGCGCGCCAGCTTGCCGCCCATCTCGGGGTGCCACCCCCGACCACGAGGCACGGCGCTCAGCCACTACAATGCCCCGACAAACCCAATACAGGAGGAGTCCGCATGTCCAATCAGACATTGGAAGTCTGGCGCATCTTCAGCAAACCCGACGGTTCGAGCAGCATGGAGAAAATTCCCTTCACGCTGACCGAGCAGCAGACCGGTGGCTGGACCTCACCGAAAATGAATGGCAGCGGCTTCGTCATCAAGCGGTTGCCGCGCAGCATGAAGGAACGCTGGCACACCGCGCCGCGCCGCCAGATGGGCATCACCTTCTACGGTGAAGGCGAGATCGAAACCGGCGACGGCCAGAAACTGGTGGTCAAACCCGGTGTGGCCACGCTGCTGGAAGACCTCACCGGCAAGGGCCACCTGACCCGCGGCCACGGCGATGGCGACCGCCTGGTGTGCTTTGTGGCTCTGGATGATGATGTGAAGGTGGTCTGACAGACCACGAAGCCCATGTGCCTTGATCGTGTCGGGCACCTGAGCGTGGCATTGAATATCCGGTTGAGCTTCATGTGATCTCGCGCGGCGAGGCCGACCGGTCCGAACATGCCGTACCATAGGCCTCATGGTCGGGATAACCCTGCTCGGACACATTGGGCAGATCGGGCACGGCGGCGGAACAAGCCTTGCCCATCATCGCAATTACCAGTACGACGGCCTGGCTGGCTTGTCCCAGGTTTGGCCGATCCTGGCCTTCAGTTTGGCGGCGATCCCAGTCAACCAAAACTGTTGCAAGCGCAAAACTGAATTGACGCAAGAACGGCTTCTGCGCCTGGGCGAGAAATTCACAGGAGGGGACAATGAAAATCAAGAAAAATACAATAAAGAACGTACCGACAATTACCGCAGCAACGGCTGCGCTGTGTATCACGCTTGCACTATCACCTTCCCTGCTGCTGGCGCAAGGCAAGCCTCCCCTCTATCCCGCAAAGCCGGTCCGCTTCATCATCGCCCAGTCAGCAGGGGGCAATGCCGACTTCATTGGCCGCCTCGTGGCTAGCCGGCTGAGCGAATCCCTGAAGCAGAGCTTCGTGGTCGAAAACCGCCCGGGCGGCAGCGGTATCCAGGCAACAGAAACAACCGTGCGAGCAACCCCTGACGGCTACACAGTGCTGCTGACGGGCAGTTCCTTCGGCACAAATCCAGGGCTGTACCCGAACCTCCCGTACGATCAGCTGAAGGACCTTGCTCCGATCACGATGTCCTCCAACGCGCCAAACATCCTGGTCGTCGGGACCTCTGTACCGGCGCGCAGCGTCAAGGAACTCGTGGCGCTGGCCAGGGCCAGGCCCGGCGAACTCAATTTCGGCTCGTCAGGAAACGGGGGGTCGACACATCTGGCCGGAGAACTGCTGAACAAGATGGCCGGGATAGAGATGACGCATGTGCCCTACAAGGCTGCGGCCAGCGTGCTCCTGGACGTCATGGCCGGACGGCTGCATCTGAGCTTCGCCACCTTGCCTTCGGTGATCGGACAAATCCGCGCCGGCAAGCTGCACCCGCTTGCCGTCACCAGTATCCGCCGTACAGCCCTGGTAGCTGATGTACCCACCATGATAGAAGCGGGCTATCCCGGATACGAGATGGGCAGCTGGCAGGGCATCTTCACGACGGCAGGATCCCCGAAGCCCGTCATCGACAAGCTGAATACGGAAGTGGTGAAAGCCATGCGTTCACCGGAGGTCGTTAAACGCCTGGCGGACGAAGGCGCAGAGCCGGTGGCGAATTCGCCCGAAGAGTTCGCTCAATGGCTGAAGGTTGAAATTCCAAGATGGACAAAATTCATCAAGGACGTGGGCATCAAAGTGGATTAAACGTAGGGGCGCAACAGACACCGTGGAAATACTGCCAGGCCCGATCCGGCGCAGGCCCGCTGGATCAACTGACAAAGATCTGTGCCACCCCGGACCGCCGCCGACCTACTTCAACCCGCTCCGCGCATAGAACTTCGCCGCGTTATCCCACAGCAGTTTCTGCTTGCTGGCCTCGGGCAGGTTCCATTTCGTGACGATGTTGGCCGACTCGGGGTAGTAGCTTTCCCCATGCGGATAGTCCGAGCCGAACATCAGCACGTGGTCGCCGATCAGGTCGTTCACCGCCTGGGTCATCTTCTCGCCCTCGAAGATGTCAATGCTCTGGAAGTAGCGCCCGGACAGCGCGTATTCGCTGGGCTTGCGCTTGGCGTCATCGGACATGGCCGGGCGCATGGTGCGCCACATCTCGTCCAGGCGCAGCAGCCAGTTGGGTAGCCAGCCATGGCCGGCCTCCAGGGTGCCCACGCGCAGGCGCGGGTAGCGCTCCATCACGCCGCCGCCGATCAGCGCGGCGATGTTGCGCTGGCCGCACCAGGGGTGCGCGCAGGAGGTCTGCAGCATGCGGTTGCCCCAGGTGTCCAGGCCGCCTGGCGCATAGGGCGGATAGGCGGTGAAGGTGTGCAGCGCCACCGCCAGGTCGTGCTCCTGCGCCTCGGCCCATAAGGGTTCGAGGTCGGGATGGTCCAGCGGCAGCCCACCAGCGGTGTAGACCAGCATGCCCCAGGGCCAGCGCGCATTCTTCCATTGGCGCATCTCGGCGAGGCTCGCCTCGATGTTGCGCGATGACACGCAGATAAGCCCGCCCAGACGGTCGGGGAAGGCGCCGCAGTAATCGTTCATCCAGCGGTGGTAGGCCTGGTACATGCCCATCTCCAGCACCGCATCCTCGGTGCTGGAGAACCCGCCCAGCCAGGCCGAGGGCAGGATGAAGTTGACGTCGATGCCCTCGATGTCCATCTCGCGGATGCGCACGGCCGGGTCGGTCTGCCCCTCGGCCGAGGGCTTGCGGATGTCCACCGGGCTGCTGCGGATGGCGGGGGCGCCGGCCAGCGTGGTCTTATCGGCGTAGGCCTCGGCATTGCCGAGTTTGCGACGGTAGCTGCGCTCGCCGATGGTGTAGGTGGTGTGGCCTTCGTAGCCGCCCTTGTGGACGTTGAGTTTTTTCTTCGCGTCCCAGGCCGGGAGCCGCGTCTTCACTTCGTCGCCCAGCCAGGGCTTGAGCGCCTCCATCACCGGACCGACGTGGGTGTCGGCGTCAAAAATACGATAGCCGTTTCGGGCCATGCCTGCCTCCTCGCTTGTTTTGATTACTTATGTGCAGCAGGCGCCATCTTAGCGCCGCGGCACACTGACGTCATGGCAGGGTGTGCCAGGCAATGCCGGAGGAGGACTTGCGAAGGCGGCGATGCACGCCACCTTCGTTGATGCCGGCTGCAGACTCAGTTGGCCTTCTTGGGAAACGGGGACTGACCCGGCTGCGGTGTCTTCTTGTCCTGCTTGGGTTTCTTCTTCTCGCGATTGCTCTTCTTCTGACCTTTGGCCATGCTGATCTCCTGAAAATCGGCGCTGGTCCAGGCGACGCTGGTCCAGACAAATATTGCCCGGGTGAAACCATGCTAACACGCAGCTCCAGGAAGAGTGCCCCCCTGCCCCCACCGTGAAGCCCCCCTGAGAGCGATCAGGGACAAAGGCACTGGATGGAGCAGCGCATGGATGCTGCCATGGCACCGGACCCGGTCACCGGTCGCGAGGACTACGGACCGCCCGCCGGAGCCCAGCCATTCGTTGTAAAAAAAATACATCACCAGCGGTGATACTGATAAGGCAGAAAATAGCCTGTTCTTGCAAGAAGAATTAAGGTATGTTGCAAGAATAGTTAAGATATATTAAGGAAATACCTCGGTACGCTGATGTCAACTGCCAGTGTCGGCCAAGTGAAGCTAGCCACCCATTGATCCATTTCTGAGAAATCGGGAGACCCTAATGTTCAAGTCCAAAGTCATTGCCGTACTGGTAGCCTCACTGTTTGCCACATCCTCGGTCATCGCCCAGACGCCCGCCCCGGCCGCAGCCGGTGCAGGTGCTGGCGCCGGTGCCGGTGCCGCCGGCGCCACCGCCGCCGCCGTGGGTGGCGTGACCGCCGGCATGGTGGCTGCAGCTGTTGCCGCGGTTGCGGTTGCCGTTGCCGCCGCTGCCTCCAGCGGTAGTGGTGGCGCCACGGCTGCAGCCGCCACCACCCCTGCCGCCGCCACTGCCGCCACAGCAGCGGCAACCACCACCGCCGCAACTCAGACGACGACGGCTGCCACTCAGGCCACCACGGCAAATACGGCTCTCGCTGCTGCCGCCACCGCCGCAGGTGTAACCGGCAACGCCACTGTCGCCGCAGCTGCAAATACAGCGACCACTGCTGCCACCGCAGCAACGGCCGCAGCGACTGCTGCCGCAACCGCAGCATCAAACGCCGCCGCCGTCTCCAATGTCGCCATCGTTGGCGTCGTCAACAACGGCGTAACCATCTGCGTGGCGGCCACCACCTGTACCAAGGCAGAGGTCAGCCTCCTGAACTTTACTGCGGCCAGCGCGGCCAAGACGGCGGCTGAAGCGGCCATAACGGCCGCCAATGCCGCACTTGCCTACCGACTCGCGATATTGGCCGCGGCGCCCACCGCAGACGTATCTGCAGCCGCGAGTGCCTTGAGTGCTGCTACCGCCGCCGCTGACACTGCGTCTACTGCGGCCACCTTAGCCCTCGCCAATTACAACGTAGCCAATGCCTCACTCGGAACGACGGGTACTACGATATCGGCAGTGGCTGGAACAACCGGCACGACTGGCACGCGATAAACAGTTATAGGCGGTCAGTGCTGACCAGAGGCCTCAAGGGCCTATCCTTGGGGTCTTTTCTTTTGGCGCCTTAGTGGTCCACCAGTGCCCAAGACGCAGCGACACTCGCCAACCTTGCTATCGCACAATACGTCGCGGCAGCCGCCTCCATAGGGACCACGGGTACTGTCCTGGTGGCCTTGCCGGCCGGGACGGGTGGCACCACCAGCACGCGATAAGCCTCATCCGTCGGTCATTGACACGAAGCCCCAGGGCATGCCCCTGGGGCTTTTTTCATGGGGGTTTCACGGCCTCGCGGGACAGCGCGCCTGCGCGGCGCCGTGCCTGCCAAAGCCTCTTCGCCGCATGCAGCGCAGATCAGGCTGCAGTCGAGGTGCACCCCTTGTCAATCTCCGGGAAAGGCACTGGCGACACGCCTGGCAGGCCTGGGGCTAACCCCCTGGTAAAAGGGGGGCAACCGCGCCGCGGCCTTGCATCGCCTGATTCCCCGGAATCCGGCCCACGCCGGAGCCGCCTCCTGCACTTTGCGAGATAATGTCTGGCTGCCATTGCACTATCCTGGAGAAACACCATGTCCACACGCCGCGGGGCCCGCGCTCTCACTGCCCTCACCGTCCTGACCGCCCTCGCCACCATGGCCGGGCCCGTCCTCGCGCAGAACTATCCCACCCGCCCGGTGCGCATCGTCACCGCCTTCCCGCCCGGCGGCCCGACCGACCTGCTAGCCCGCCCGGTCAGTGCCAAGCTGCAGGAAGCCCTGGGACAGCCTTTCATCGTCGATTACAAGCCGGGTGGCAATGCCGTGATCGGCACGGACTTCGTGGCGAAATCTGCTCCCGACGGCTACACCCTGCTGCTGATCCCGCCCTCGCACACCACCAACCCGTCCACCCAGAAATCGCTGCCCTATGACACGCTGAAGGACTTCACCGGTGTCAGCGGCGTGGCCAACGGCCTGGTGGTGCTGATCACCCATCCCAAGTTGGCGGTGAACAGCGTGAAGGACATCATCGCCATGGCCAAGGCCAGTCCGGGCAAGCTGAACTACGCCTCCTCCGGCACCGGCGGCTCGCTGCACCTGGGCGGGGAATTGTTCAAGATGCTGGCCGGCATCGACATGGTGCATGTCGCCTACAAGGGCGCCGCGCCGGCACTGCAGGACGTGGTGGCCGGTACCGCCGACCTGATGTTCATCTCGGTCGCTCCGGCGGTGGCCCAGATCAAGTCGGGCAAGGTGCGCCTGATGGCGGTGGGCAGCCTGAAGCGCTCGGCCACCTATCCGGACATCCCCACGGTGGCCGAATCCGGACTGGCCAAATTCGAAGTCGGCTCCGACTATGGCCTGCTCGCCCCCGGCGCCACGCCGCGCCCGGTGATCACCCGCCTCAATGGCGCCATGGAAAAGCTGCTGGCCCTGCCCGACATCAAGCAGATCTTCAACAACATCGGCGTCGAGCCCTGGCACACCACCCCCGAGGCCCACAGCGCCTGGGTGCGGGACGAAGTGAACAAGTGGTCGGCCGTGGCCAAGGCCATCAAGTACGTGCCGGAATAAGCCGCAAGGGCAACGCGGCGCCCGGCAGCAGCCATGCACCGGGCGCACACTGGCAGCATCACCCACACAGCAGCACTCGAACCAACCGCATCAACCACAACAAGGGGGAGTACATGGGAGAGTCCGCACAGGACCAGGGAGACTCGGGCGAAACCTTTCGCTACCTGAGCCAGCGTGAAGTGCGTTTCCTGGACGCAGCCGTTGCCCGCCTCATACCGGCCGATGACCTCGGACCGGGTGCCAAAGAGGCCGGCGTCACCGTTTTCATCGACCACCAGCTCGACACCGCCTACGGCAGTTTCGCGCGCGCCTATCGCCAGGGGCCATTCGCCGAGGGCACGCCGCAGCAGGGCTTCCAGTCGCCGCTGACGCCGAAGGAAATCTACCGCGAATCCATCCGCGAAATCGATGCCTTCTGCACCAAGCAGCACGGCAAGGCCTTCGCCAGCCTGCCCGCGGCGGAGCAGGATGCCCTGCTGAAACAGCTGGAGTCGGACAAGTTCGAGATGCAGTGCGTCGGATCGAAGACCTTCTTCGACCTCCTGCTGAAGAACACCTTCGAGGGTTTCTTCAGCGACCCCATCCACGGCGGCAACAAGGACAAGGTCGGCTGGCGTCTGATCGGCTTCCCCGGGGTCGCCTCTTCGTCCTACCCCAAGCTGATGCAGTTGCACAACCAGCCTTACAAGGTGCACCCGGTGAGCATTCTGGACATCACCCAGAAGGGCGCCAAGGTGGACGCACAGGGCTACGCCGTGCACCCGCCCATCCAGGACTGAGCGAACAAGAACCAAGGAGAGGATAACAACATGACAGCAACCAAACTCAAGCCCGTGGACGCCGTGGTCGTCGGTGTCGGAGTCGCCGGGTCCATCATCTGCAAGGAACTCGCCAACGCCGGCCTGCGCGTGATCGGCATCGAGCGCGGCCGCATGCTCGAATCGCGCAACGACTTCGCCATGCCCTACGCGCATGACGAACTACGCTACGAGGGCCACCGCAGCGACATCCTGCAGAACCTGGCGCGCGAGACGCTCACCTTCCGCAATGTGCCGAGCGAGACGGCCCTGCCGATGCGCCTGCACGGCTCGTTCAAGATCGGCGAAGTGGTCGGCGGCGCCGGCATCCACTGGGGCGGCGTGTCCCTGCGCTTTCTGCCCTGGGACTTCAAGACGCGCAGCGCCACCGAAGAGCGCTACGGCAAGGAACAGTTCCCCGAGGACTGCACCAGCCAGGACTGGCCGATCACCTTCGACGAGATCGAGCCCTACTACGACCAGTACGAGAACATCTACGGCATCGGCGGCAAGGCCGGCAACCTCAACGGCGAAATCCAGAAGGGCGGCAACCCTTTCGAGGGCCCGCGCTCGCGCGAATTCCCCAACCCGGCCACCGAAGCGAATTACGCCGGCCAGTTGTTCGGTGATGCGGCCAAGTCCATGGGCTACATCCCCTGGTCCACGCCCACCGCGGGCATGACCCAGGCCTACACCAACACCTACCGCCTGCACCTGGGCGAGTGCGTGCGCGGTGGCTTCTGCACCGGCCACGGCTGCGCCATGGACGCCAAGGCCACCCCCATTACCACGGTGGTGCCTTCACTGGCCAAGCACGAGAACTTCGAGCTGCGCACGCTGTGCAACGTGATCCGCATCAACAAGGATTCCGACGGCAAGCGCGCCACCGGCGTCACCTACATCGACGCCCGCGGCCGCGAGATCGAGCAGCCGGCCGACATTGTGGTGATCACCTCCTACGCCTTCAACAACACGCGCCTGTTGCTGCTCTCGGGCATCGGCAAGCCCTACGACCCGGTGTCCGGCACCGGCGTGGTGGGCCGCAACTACGCCTACCAGACCTCCAGCCACACGCGCCTGTTCTTCGATGACAAGGTGTTCAACCCCTTCATGGGCGGCGCGGCGCTGGGCACGGCCATCGACGAGTTCAACGGCGACAACTTCGACCACTCCGGCCTCGGTTTCGTCGGCGGCGCCTTCATCAACTCCTATGGCGGCGGCGCGCCACCCATCCGCGTGCGCCCGGTCCCCGACGGCACACCGGCCTGGGGTTCGGAGTGGAAGAAGGCCGTCTCCAAGTATTACGTGCGCAACTTCAGCATCACCGCCCATGGCAGCTGCCAGAGCTACCGCACGCATTACCTGGACCTGGATCCGACCTACAAGGACGCCTACGGCCTGCCGCTGGTGCGCCTCACCTATGACTGGCACGACAACGAGAAGAAGATGTCGGCCTATCTCACCAAGAAGTCGGCCGAGATCGGCAAGCTGCTCAACCCCACCCACATGGCGGCGCATGCCGTGGGCGGCAAGTACAGCATCGTGCCCTACCAGAGCACCCACAACACCGGCGGCGTGGTGATGGGCGCGGACCCCGCCACCAGCGTGGTGAACAAGTACCTGCAGTGCTGGGACGTGCCCAATGTCTTCGTGGTGGGCGGCAGCGCCTTCCCGCAGAACGGCTCGGCCAACCCCACCGCCACCATCGGCGCACTGGCCTGCTGGGCCGCCGACGGCATCAAGGAGGAATACCTCAAGCGGCCCGGTCCGCTGGTGTAAGCCTGCCTGCAGGCGTCACTCCCGAGCCCGCCCGCAAGGCGGGCTTTTTTTTGGGGCGTCGCCGATTGGACGGGATGGCACTGGTTTGCCCCCTTGTCAAAGGCTCTTCGTCGATTTCCGGGGAAAGGTCTGGCACCTGCCAAATCTGTTTTTAGTACCTGGATAACAATCGACTCATATCTGCAAGCAGGGATAATTCACTACTGTCATCCCCGCGCAGGCGGGGATCCATTTTCTTGGAGGCAGTCAACATGGATTCCCGCCTGCGC
>CANJJT010000054.1:0-26588 GCA_947474715.1 Betaproteobacteria bacterium | reverse complement strand
GGAAGGCGCCGGCGCGATCAATGCCCAGGTTGGCGATGGCCTTCAGCTTGCCTGACTTCACCAGCGGAATGCCGATGAAGGTGATGGCGGGTGCTGCATGCACCCGCCCGGCGATCATGTCGGTGTACATCGGGCCGGAGCCCTTGTAATGCACGAAGGTGGCCGGCGCCTTCATCAGGCTGTGCAGCCAGGCGCCGACGATGTGGTAGATGCCGCCACCACCGGTGGTGCCGAAATTGATCTTCCCCGGATTGGCGCGGGCATAGGCCATGTACTCGGGAAAGGTGTTGACCGGCAGGGCCGGGCTCACCAGCAACATGGAGGAGTTGCGGATCATCAGCGACACCGCGGCGAAATCCTTCACCGGGTCATAGGGCAGCTTGTCCACCGGCGAGAAGGCGGGCAGCACGCCGAAGGAGGTGCTGACGCAGACCAGGGTGTGGCCATCCGGCGCCGAGCGCGCCACGAACGACGTGCCGATGGCCCCGCCCGCGCCGGGCTTGAGGTCGATGAGGATGGGCTGGCCGAGGTCTTCCTGCAGTTTCGGCGAGTACAGGCGTGTCTGCAGGTCCTGCGAGGAGCCGGGCGTGGAGGGAATCACCACCGTGATCGGTTTGACCGGAAAGCCCTGGGCCTGCACGGCGCACGACAGCATCAGCAGCGCAGCGGGCAGCAGCATCTTCAGCATGATCTTCTCCTTGGTGTGCAATGGCGTGCAATGGCGAGCGATGGTGTGACGACTGCGGCATCCGGGGCGCTTCGTATGTCTGGGGCGGCATGCCGGCGGATTCCGTGTCCGTCCTGACTGCCCGCCATGCTCACGCGGTTGCTGATTGTTCGTGCCGCCACGCGCATGCAGGCATGCGATCTCGTTTTACACGTCGACGCCGGATGCATGCCACTTTAACCCGTTTGCCGCAGGTGTGGCAGCCATGCCGGACAGGGCTGGCATGGCATGACCGGAGTAAAATATGGCCGCCCGCCGGCATGTAAAAACGAGCAATCGGCAAGTCTACAAGGGGGGCGGCACGTCCTCATCCAGTCCGGTCCGGGCCGCATCAGGAGGTGCCGCCGGGGATGGGGCGGGACGGATACAGCACAGGAGCACAGCATGAGTCGAGGACAGGCAACACATCTGTTGACAGCCATGGGGCCGGAGATCACCACCTGGTCGGTCGATCCGGGGAACTGCACCATCAAGCCCGGCAGCACGGTCACGGCACCGCAGAAGGTGCACTATCTGTGGCCCAACCGTACCGGCCGCATGGTGTACGTGGCCTGCAGCAACATCAGCCCGCGCATGGAAAACCCGGAAAATCCGGAGCACTTCCTCGCCGCCTATCGCGTCGATCCGAAGTCAGGCGCACTGACGCTGCACCAGGCACCGATAGCACTGCCTTACCGGCCGGTGCATCTCACCGTGGATGTGCAGAACGAGCATGTCATCGTCGCTTACCCGCATCCCGATGCCATCACCGTGCACAGGCTGGCCGCTGACGGCGGCCTGGGTGATGTGGTGGCGCAGCCACCCGACCTCGACCTGGGTATCTACGTGCATCAGGTGCGCGTGACCCCCTCCGGCAAATCGGTGATCGTGGTGACCCGCGGCAACAATGCCGAGGAGGGCAAGCCCGAAGATCCCGGTGCGCTCAAGGTGTTCGGCTACGACAAGGGGGTGCTGAGCAACGCCGCCAGCATCGCGCCCGATGGCGGTTACGGCTTCGGTCCGCGTCACATCGATTTCGATCCGCGTGGCCGCTGGATCTACGCCTCGCTGGAGCGGCAGAACCTGTTGCATGTCTTTGGTCTGCAGGATGACAAGCTCAGCCCCGCACCCCTGCATGTGAGCACCACCCTGGGCCAGCCGCAGCGGCCGGGCTACCAGCTGGTGGGCACGGTGCACGTGCATCCGAATGGCTGCGAGGTCTACGTCGCCAACCGTGCGCATGGCAAGACCAGCCATGAGGGCAAGTCCGTGTTCGACGCCTGCGAGAACTCCATCGCCGTGTTCCGCATCAATGCCGCCACCGGTGAGCCGCGGCTGGTGCAGAACGCCTGGACCCATGGCCAGCACGTGCGCTGCTTCTCCATCGATCCGAGCGGTCGCATGCTGGTGGCGGGCAACATGACCAGCATGACTGTGCGTGACCATGGCGGCGGCACGCATGAGGAGCCCTCCAACCTGTCCATCTTCCGCATTGGCGAGGACGGATTGCTGGAATTTGTCAGTCGCATCCCGGTCGAATCAGCCACCGAGCGCATGTTCTGGCTGGGCATGGTGGCGACGGACCTCTGAGCGGCATGGAAGAAGGTGGTGCAAGGTGAACATCGCAAGGCAGGTCGTCCACGGACGAGGGCACAGCGGCCGCTTGAACGGCGTTCGGCATGGCCGTGCGGGGGCATGGGCGGGCCTGGGCTTCGTGGTGCTGCTGTCCGGCTGCGCGCCGCTGTCCCCCTCAGCCAGCATCGACCGCATGACCCCCGCGCAACTGGCGGCACTGGCGCTGGCCTCCCCTGAGCAGGCGGCCGAGGCCACGCGCCTCACCCAGCAGGCCGATCGCGAGGCCCGCGCCGCACGGGAGGCCGAGTCAGCGCGGCAGCGCGAGTGGGCCCGGGCTAGCAGGCTTAACGATTACCGCCGCCTGTATCCCTACCCGTCAGTCTATAGCCCCTGGTACGGGCCGTATCCGCGCTGGTCGGCAGGCATTGGATATGGATCAGGACCCTTTGTCCGTCCGGGCTGGAGCGCCTGGTAGGGCTTCTGAGCGCTGCAGCCTGAAGGGAGGCTGAGCCGGTCCAGTGTCTGCCAGGCCCCGTGAATGAGCCGATCCGGGAAGCGGGCCTGCCGCTTGCGCAGGGCCTGTTCACTGGCCTGGCGCGCCGCACTCTCCCAGGCTTCGTTGCCGGGCACTTCGTCTGGGATGACCGGTTTGAATGCCGCCGGCCCGATATCCCGGCCATCACCGATCATGGCGAAGCCTTCATTGCCGTTGACGCTGAGTACGGCGGTGATGAAGGGTTTTGCGGATTTGGATGCACGTTTCATGTTGGACCTCCTGAAGCCTCAAGCCTGATGTCCTGCCTGTTACGGGCATGTTGCAGCGTCGATTGTCGCGTAGGCCTGCGCCGTGATCCTATCGGTGTGGGGCGCGTCCTGACAACTTGTGGCCTGCCGGCCGCAGGCAGTCCGGCTTAGGGCGCCGGCCTACAAGGTAAAATAAGTCCCATGCATGCAGACCTTCCAGGCGTCCGCCTCTGGTACACCGATACCGGCGGCACAGGCGAAACCATCATTCTCCTGCACGCCAATACCGGCACCAGTGCCAACTGGCAGCAGCAGAACCAGGCCTTCTCGGCAGCCGGCTATCGTGTCATCGCCTTCGACCGTCGCGGCTGGGGGCAGAGCGTCGCCAACCCGGACAGCGGGCCGCAGCCCGGCACCGTGGCCGAGGACCTGCACGGACTGGTGGGACAGCTGGGGCTTGATCGCTTCCACCTGGTGGGTGTGGCTGGCGGCGGTTTCATCGCACTGGACTATGCCGCCTGGCAGCAGCAGCGCCTGCTCAGCCTGTGCATAGGGGCCAGCACCGGCAACCTCCAGGACCCGGAAGAACTCGCCTTCCGGGAACGCATCATGCTGCCGAATTTCCGTTCCTTTCCGGCGCACTATCGCGAACTGGGTCCCTCCTACCTCGGCGAAAACCCGGAAGGCGTGAAGGCGTGGATCGACATCGAGCACAAGGCCAAGCAGCCCGATGCCCCCTCGATGCCCAACCTGCGCTCGCCTAATACCTATGCCAAGATCTCGAAGATCACCGTGCGTACCCTGCTGCTGCTGCCGGGTGCCGACCTGATTGCGCCGCCCGGCCTGATGCGCCATTGGGGCAAGCATCTGTCCAATGTCCAATACGCTGAAGTCTTCGATGCTGGCCATTCCATCGCCTGGGAACGGCCGGAACTGTTCAACCGCCGCATCCTCGATTTCCTCAAGCCCCCCGGGGTGACCGGCTGATGAGCCGGTCAGGTCGCCGGAACCGGCTTTCTTTACCTCGCCACCGTTTTGCTCCGGGCAATGACCCGGCTGCGCCAGTCGCGCCTGTCACACCTGGGGCACCGGCCCGGTGAACCTGCAGTTGCAGTCCCGCTGGAAAGGCCTGTTCCATGGCTGGAAGATCGCCGTGGCCGGCGTCGTCTTCAACATCCTCATCTCCGGTTTGATCCAGCAGTCCTTCGGCTCCTACTTCGCCACCCTGGCTGACGAGAAGGGCTGGAGCAAGACCGCGCTATCGGGCGCCTACGCCATGATGCCGGTGGAGGCGGCCTTCCTCGGCCCCATCCTGGGCTGGGCCATAGACCGCTTTGGCGCGCGCGCGCTCATGCGCGCAGGCGTCTTCGTGTTCGGCCTGGGTTTCATGCTGCTCAGCCAGATCGACTCGCTGCCCTACCTCTACCTCACCTTGTTGCTGATCGCGCTGGGTTCCAGCCTGTGCGGGCACTTCCCCATGAATGTGCTGATCATCCACTGGTTCGAGAAGCGCCGGGCCCGCGCGCTGTCGATCGTGATGATCGGCCAGGCGCTGGGCGGCTTATTGGTGCCGACGGTGGCTTTTACCATGCATGCCGTCGGCTGGCGCTGGACGGCCTTCCTGTCCGGGGTGGCGATCTATTGCATCGGCTTTCCGCTGCTGCGCTTCATCATCGGCAGGCCTGCCGACATCGGCCAGAAAGTCGATGGCGACGAACCGATCGAACTCACTGCGGGCATGAAGGCGGCGATCCCGGCGCGGGAATTCTCCGCACGCGAGGCGATCAGGACACGTGCCTTCTGGCTGGTGTCGCTGGGCCATGGCTTTGCGCTGCTCACGGTGACCGCAGTGAACGTGCACGCCATCACCCATATCAAGGAGCAGATGGGCTACTCCGTGGCCCGCGCGTCACTCTTCATCACCGTGATGCTGGGCGCGCAGATCGGTGGCGTGGCGCTGGGCTGGGCCATCGGCGACCGCTACGAGAAGCGTTACACCGCCGCCGTGTGCATGATCGCGCACATGATCGCGCTGCTGCTGCTCGCCTATGCCGTCAATCCGGCCATGCTCATCGTGTTCGCGCTGCTGCATGGTGCCGCCTGGGGGCTGCGCGGGCCGATGATGCAGGCCATACGTGCCGATTATTTCGGCCGCAAGGAGATCGGCATGATCATGGGCATCTCGGCGCTGGTCACGGTGCTGGGCCAGATCGGCGGCTCCATGATTGCCGGCGGCCTGGCCGACCTGACCGGCAACTACCGCTTCGGCCTGACCCTGCTGGCGATCATGGCCGGCCTGGGGTCATCCTTCTTCCTGCTCGCAAAGAAGCCCGTCTGAACTGATTACAATATTGCTAAAAAGCTAATGGTGGTGAGGCAAGGTGTGTGAAATTGATCACTATGGCAGGAGCGTTGCCGAGATCCGCTGCAGCATGGTGTAGTAAGCCGCGGTGGTGACCAGATCGATCGCCGCCCGATCTCCCAGCTGCTGGCGCACCGCAGCCAGGGCCACGGCCGTCGGCTCGCCCATGGCCACGGCGCGCGACAGTTGCGCCACCACGCGGAACTCCCCGGGCAGGCTGTCCAGATGGCCAGCCATCACGGCGGCGATGACTTCGCGCGGCACGCCCAGGTTCGCGGCGTAGGTCTCGTGGTACTTCGCCTCGTACTCGAAGCCCATGGGGCAGGCTGCGGCCAGGATGGCCACTTCACGCTGATGCTCGGTCAGCACCGACTGGAAGCGGCAGTGCGCGCCGACGCGGGCGATGCGCCGCGCCGCATTGGGGGAAGGCATCAGGCTGGACCAGATGGCGCCCAGCGGCTGGCCGGCCAGATTGCGGTCCTGCTGGATCTCCAGTGCGGCTTCGCGTTGTTCGGGGGTGGCCTTGTCCAGGTCGAAGGCGGGAAGGGGGTTGGCCATGGCAGACTCCGTGGATGTGGGAACATTGACTAACTGAAGATGACTGCACCGTTCGATGCGGGCAGTTTAATGGAATGCCGCATCAGCCAGCCCCGCCGGCTCCGCCGGACATCGCCGGGCGGCCGGCAGTCAAGAGAGGAACGAAACATGGAACAAAGCCTGATCACGGCACGCGAAGGCGCCGTGCTGACTCTGACGCTCAACCGACCGGCGTCGCGCAACGCCTTCAACCGCGAACTCGTCGCGCGCCTGCGCGAGGCGCTGCATGCGGCCGCCGGTGACGACACCGTCGGCGTGGTGGTGCTCACCGGCGCCGGCCAGGTGTTCTGCCCGGGGGGCGACGTGAAGGAACTGGGCGTGCTGGCGGCACAAGGGGACGGGCGCCTCATTGACGCGGCCAATGAACGCATCGAGCTGTTCCGCGCCCTGCGCAACCTGCCCAAGCCGGTCATCGCCAGCCTCAACGGGCCGGCCATCGGCGGTGGCGCCGGCCTCGCCATGTCCTGCGACCTGGTGATCGCGGCCGAGGAGGCCTGGCTGTCCTGGCCGGAATTGAAAGGCGGGGTGGTGCCCGGTGTCATCCTGGTCAGCCTGAGCCGCCTCATCGGGCCGCGCCAGGCCATGGACCTCATCCTCAGTGGCCGCCGGCTGCCGGCCACCGAGGCGCAGCGACTCGGCCTGGTGAACCGGGTGGTGCCGCAGGGCGAACTGGCCGCGCAGACCCTGGCGTATGCCAAGGAGATCGAGTCACCCCACCTGCAGGCCCTGCGTTACACCAAGACGCTGTTCAACCAGATCTGCGAGATCGACTATGACCGTGCACTGGAACTGGCCCGCGACATCAATGTGCTGACGCGGGCACGCCCGGCATGAGTGGCTGCGCTCGTCCGCAAGCAGCAGGATGCGGAGGCGCATCGCCGGCACCCGTGGACAAACCTCGCGCGCTGCCAGCCAAACAGGCATTCGTCGAAATGGATTACCGGCAGCCAACCTTCTGAGCCGCTCCCTGCGTGCCCTCCTGCCCGAGCGGGAGGCTGTGCAACTGCGCCATGGCGAGGCGCTGTTCCAGGCAGACGGCCACCTGCTCTTGAAACGCTTGCATCAACAGCTGCATGGCGGGCATCCGGCCATACACTCGTGAACCAGACCAGCACCGGGGCATGCATGAACACGGACGCAAGAGTGCCTAAGGAAATACGGATCAAGGGGGCACGGCCCCCTTGAGAATCCCCCACTTCAGAGGGAAGTTTTTCAGTCATTCTTTTACTTTCGGACTTGATCAGTGTTTCCCTAACAATGCGAGGGGACAAATCCCCTCGCACTCCCCTAAGTCAGGGCGCCTGACGGCAGTTCTGTCAGGCGCTCTAAGTGAACCGATCGTCATTGCAGCATCCATCCCTGCTCCGGAGGCGGGCGGCCTGCATGCTCGCTGATTCCACGACCCGGAGGGACAAGCCATCCTGAAAGCGTGAAGGCTGTCAGGGCGCCAGGCTGCCACTGCGCCGCGCCCAAGCAGGTCGTGACGCGGGAGTGCTCGCATCCGGGAGGGTCGATGCCATTGCGCAAGCGGTTCTCCATCCCGGCGGCTGCGTGCATTCCGGGCCGGGAGACGACACGATTTCCGATAGGTCTGTCGATCAGGGGGCACATCGACTCCGGCTGAATGAGATGCATTGCCTGTACCGGGGGGATAGGCGCAATGGCAGATGGACGCTGGCTGGCCATGCACCTAGAATGAAGCATGTCAGTTTCGCATTGCGGCTTCAGACGGGTGCAAAGTGTCATGTGGTTGACGCAGTATGGCGACCGGTTCGCCCGCCCACAGGTATGCGCGGCGCCAGCTTGGTTGACTGCCAGAGCTACGCCGGCATGTCCTGATGGCCCGTTCCGTGATGCTGTTGCCGCTGAGGTTCTGATGTCCTGCAGCAGCCCACATCGGTCTCGGACATGACCTCGCTGAGATTGATCCTGTGGATTGCCTCGGCTGCTGCGCTGCAGTTGGTGATCGTCTTCGGCATTGGCCTCTGGCATCACTGGCAGCGCTATGTGTCGCTGCGCCTGCGGGCAGGTGAGGGTGTGCCGCCAACCGCAAGGATGGAGTCCGAAGGCGATGACGATGACGAGCCGGTGGCCGGCATGTGGCAGGGCTACCTGCCATTCAAGGTGGTCCGGCGGCAGATCGAGGACGACAATCAGTCGGTCTGCTCCTTCTATCTGGAACGAGCCGACGGCAACACTTCGCCTTTGCCGGGTTTCCGTCCCGGGAAATTCCTGACCTTCCGGCTGGAGCTGCCGCGGCCGGACGGCACCAACGAGCCAGTCATCCGTTGCTACTCCTTGTCCGATGCACCGTACCCCGGGCAGTTCCGGGTGTCGATCAAGCGTGTGCCGGCACCAGAAGGGACACCGTTTCCGCCAGGACGTTCATCGAACCATTTTCATGAGCATGTCCAGGCGGGCAGCGTGCTTTCGGTCAAGGCACCGGCAGGCCATTTCTACCTCGATCGCAGCGATGCGCCGGTCGTGCTCATCGGCGGCGGCATCGGCATCACGCCCATGATGAGCATGCTCAACACCTGTCTGGCCGGACAGCCGGGGCGTGAGATCTGGCTGTTTTACGGCGTGCGCAACAGCCGCGAGGTGGTGATGAGAGCCCACCTCGAGGCGCTCGCCGCCGCCCACCCGAACTTTCACCTGCGCTTGTGTTACAGCAACCCACTGCCGGGAGAGCTTCCCGGCCGGGATTTTCAGCATCACGGCCGGGTCGATGTCCTGCTGCTGCGGATGCAGTTGCCGATCAGGCCCTACCACTTCTACATCTGCGGCCCCACGCCGATGATGCAGACCCTGGTGCCTGCCCTGGAGGACTGGGGCGTGCCGGATTCACGCATCCATTTCGAGGCATTCGGTCCGGCTTCCA
The DNA here is from genome assembly GCA_947474715.1 of Betaproteobacteria bacterium. Lineage (GTDB taxonomy): Bacteria > Pseudomonadota > Gammaproteobacteria > Burkholderiales > SG8-39 > CAIYPG01. Next base: position 17,723 of record CANJJT010000054.1, on the reverse strand, counting down.
TCAAGCGCCGCAATGCAGTGCAGCCGCAGGCCGCAGAGACCGTGGGGGGCGAAGGATCGGCATCGATCATGGTCAGCTTTGCACGCAGCGGCAGGCAGCTGGCCTGGCAGGCCCATGCGCACAGCCTGCTGGACTTTGCCGAGTCCAATGGCATTGCCATCGGTTCGGGTTGCCGGTCCGGCGCCTGCGGCACCTGTCAGACCGAGATCACAGCGGGCGAAGTGGCTTATCAGCAGTCACCCGACTTCGACCCCGAGCCGGGCACCTGCCTGCCGTGCGTCTGCGTGCCCCGGTCCAACCTGGTTCTGGAGGCCTGAATGCCGCAGGCGACTTATTCGATCTGGCGCCGGCACATCCTGCCATTCACCCTGCTGGTGGGCCTGCTGGCGGGGTGCACGCTGGCGGGAGATTACCTGCTGCATCGGCTCGATCTTGTCTGGGTTGGCCGTTACCTCGGCATACCGGGCGTGCTCCTGATTGTCATCTCCCTCGCCTATTCCCTGCGCAAGCGCAAGCTGATCACTGCCGGCAGCCCGAAGGGTCTTCTCGCCATGCATGAAGCCACGGCCTGGCTCGGGTCGCTGCTGGTGCTGATCCATGCCGGAATTCACTTCAATGCCATCCTGCCCTGGCTGGCCACCGTCGCCATGGGCATCAATGTCATCAGCGGCATGGTCGGAAAAATGCTCCTTGGCCGTGCCCGCGAGCACATCCAGAAGCAGCGTGACCACTATCAGCTGCGCGGCCTGTCCCGGCCCGAGGTGGAGCAGGCAGTGTTCTGGGATGCGGTGACCTACGATGCCATGACCCAGTGGCGCAAGGTGCACATCCCCATCTTCATCGTCTTTGCCGTGCTGGCGCTGGGTCATATCGTCAGCATCCTGCTTTTCTGGGGCTGGAGATGAGCAACATCATCAAGCTGGTGGTGGCGCTGAACCTGATCGGCCTGGCGATCCTGGCGTTTGTCTATCCGAACCTGATGGTCGGGCCGGGCAAGCTGATCCCCGGGCACCAGCAGCTCGAGCTGGACTGCTTTGCCTGCCATGCGCCCTTGATGGGAGCGTCTGCCGAGCGCTGTGCCAGTTGCCACAAGCCGGCGGACATCGGTCGCCTGATGACCACCGGACAGCCGGTCACCAAGCCGCTGACCTCGACGCCCTTCCACCAGAAGCTTGTCAGGCAGGATTGCGTTGCCTGCCACAGCGACCACGCCGGCGTGAAACGCTTCCGCCTGCAGGGCAGTTTCAACCATGCCTTGCTGCAGCCCGCTTCACGCGACCAATGCCAGTCCTGCCACAAGGCCCCTGCCGATGCGCTGCACCAGCAGATCACGGCAAACTGCGGCCAGTGCCATACCCAGAAGAAGTGGACCCCGGCCAATTTCGACCATGACCAGAAATTCCGGCTCGACAAGGACCACAACGTCAAATGCGTGACCTGCCACGTCGGCAACGATTACAGCCGCTATACCTGCTATGGCTGCCATGAGCACACGCCGGAGAAAATCCGCCGCGAGCACATCGAAGAAGGCATTCGTGATTTCAAGAACTGCGTCGAATGCCACCGCAGCGCGGATGAGCACGACATTCGCATGCCGGGCATGGAGAAGCGGCGTGATTGACCGGGACGCACCGGGCGGGGCCTGAGACGAGCGGCGTGGATGGGGAGGGCTTCTGCCCAGGGCGGGCAGCCCGTGCGGCACCTGTCCCACGGCCACGGTTTCTTCGACATTTGCCGCACATCCCGCCGTTTCGTGTTATCTCCTTCCCCATGGAAACAAAAGCACCCACGCCGCGAGCCATCCTCGTCGGCATACAGACGCCGGATGTCGATGACGTCCAGCATGCGGCCAACCTTGAGGAACTGGGAAGGCTGGTCAAGACCCTGGGCTACGAAGTCGTCGACACCGTGTCGCAAAAGCGCCCCGGCATCGGCGGGGCGACCATCCTCGGCAAGGGACGCCTGGAGGAACTGGCGCAGATGACCGGAGGCAGCGGGGTGGTGCGCACTCTGGCGCCCCCACGCAAGTCCAAGGCACGTGATCGCTTCGAAGGCGCGCATGAGGAAGAGCCGGTCGAGACCGACCCCGACTTCGTTGCCAAGGCCAAGTTCGAGTACGTCATCGTCAACCACGAGATCTCGCCCAGCCAGGCGCGCAATCTGGAGCGCGCCACCGGTGCGCAGGTGCTCGACCGGACCGGCGTGATCGTCGAGATCTTCCACCGCCATGCGCACAGCCGCGAAGCGAAACTGCAGGTGGAGATCGCGCGGCTGAAGTACGTGTCGCCGCGCCTGCGCGAATCCTCGGTGGGCGGTGACCGTCAGCAGGGCGTGGGCTCGGGCGAATCCGACCTGGAACTGGATCGCCGCAAGATCCGTGACCGCATTGCCGAACTGAAGGAACAACTGGAGAACATCCAGCGTGACCACGACCAGCGCCGCCGCGCGCGGCGTGACCAGTTGCGCGTGGCGCTGGTGGGTTACACCAATGCCGGGAAATCTTCGCTGATGCGCGCACTCACCGGCAGCGATGTGCTGGTGGCCGACAAGCTGTTCGCCACCCTGGACACCACGGTGCGCGTGCTGCACCCGGAGACGCGGCCACGTGTGCTGGTGTCCGACACCGTCGGTTTCATCAAGCAGTTGCCGCATGACCTGGTGGCCTCCTTCAAGTCCACCCTGGACGAGGCGCTGGAGGCTTCGCTGCTCTTGTTCGTGGTGGACGCCTCCGACCCCACCCATGCAGCGCAACTGGAAGTCAGCCGCAGCGTGCTGGCCGAGATCGGCGCGGACAGCGTGCCCTCGCTGCTCATCCTCAACAAGACCGACCGCCTGGACGATGAACAGCGCGCCGCCTTGCTCGATCAGCATCCCGACGCCATCCAGCTCTCGGCCAGGTCGCCTACCGATGTGGCTCGCCTGCGCGAAACCATCATTGCCTTCTTCGAGCAGTCCATGGTCGATGAGCGGCTGGTGATTCCCTATGCAAAGCAGGGATTGCTGGGCGAGGTGTACGAGAACGTCCGCGTGCTGGCCGAGGATTACGACACCGAAGGCCGTCTACTCGACGTGCGTGGCCTGCCCGGCGCCATCGCCAGCCTGCGGCGATCCCTGGCGTCTGCTTGAGATCATCCCCGGTTGTCTCCTGAGTCTTGGCCCGTCGCCATCCGGGCGGGCAAGGCAGCAAGCTTGCGCGAATGGCGGCTTGCCTGTCGGATCAACCAGGGCCGTCGCATCACCTTCATTGCAGGCAGCCGCTGCGGGGGCTAGCATGCGTGCATTCCTCCATCCACCAGGAGCGGGCGCATCATGATTTCATTGCAGACGGCAGGTGTGGCAGGCAGGGCCAGATTGGCAATCGTGATCGGTGCGGGTCTGGGGATGTCGGCATTTGCGACGACGTCCCCGGCCCAGGGCGCTGGCGACTATCCCAACCGTCCGGTGACCGTGGTGGTGGCTTTTGCCGCCGGCGGCCCGGCGGAGTTCGAATCGCGGCTCTACACCCAGAAGATGAGCCAGAATCTGGGCAAGCCCTTCCTGCTCGACTTCCGCCCCGGCAACAGCGGCATCACCGGCACCACCTTCGTGGCCCGATCCGCTCCGGATGGCTACACCCTGTGTCCGGGTCAGGGCAGCTTCACGGTGTCCGCAGCCACCATCAAGAACATCACCTACGACCCGGTGAAGGACTTCGCGCCCATCATCCTGATGAGCAAGCGGTCCATGTTGCTGGTGACCCACCCGGACATGCCCTTCAAGAGCGGCCGTGAATACATCGCCCATGTGAAGGCGCGGCCCGGGCAGCTCAATTTCGCCACACTGGGCAGCGGCAGTGTCTTCCACCTGGCGGGTGCCTGGCTGCACGGCCTCACTGGCACCAGCGTAACCTTCGTGCCCTACAAGGGCGTGACGCCATCTGCCGTGGATCTGATGGGTGGCCGGGTGCAGGCGACGTTGATGACCCCGGAGATCGGCCTGCCGCTGGTGAAGTCGGGCAAGCTGCGGGTGATTGCCACCACCGGCACCGAACGCCACCCCATGCTGCAGGACGTGCCGACGCTGATCGAGGAGGGGGTGGCCGGCTACGAGTATCTGGGCTGGACCGGCTTCTTTGCCCCGGCCGGCACGCCACCAGCCATCGTCAGCAAGCTGAATGCCGAGTTCACCAAGGCGGGCAAGTCGCCCGACGTGGCGCAGAAAATGGCCGACAGCGGCGGTGCGGTGATGGTGCTCAGCACGCCGGACTACCTTGGAAAGTTCATTGCCAACGAAGTGGGACGGTGGAAGCGGGTGGTGCAGGACAACAACATCGTCGTGGAATAATCGGCAGCCTGCTGCAAGGCAGGCGATGTCCTCAGGCAGGGTCTTCCAGTTGCAGCAGGGCCCCGGTGGGCAGGGCCTCCCGCAGTGCCGCCACCGTGGGCGGATCGCGGAAGCTCAGTCCCACCGCCGGAAAACCAGAGCCCATCGACGACAGGCGTTCCACCGCAATCACCTTCAGCCCGGGTTTGATGAGGCCTTCCAGGGAGAGCGGTTGGGTGGTCTGGCCCTCCACCGCCTTTCCCGAGCGGACAAAGCCGATCAGCACCGCGCCGCGGCCGGCAAGGCTCATGCAATTGTGGACCTGGATTTCAGCAGGCATGTCGGTGATGGCTTTCCATAGGGGTAGTCAAGGGGGGCGCTTGATGGCATTCGTTCACCCCGGTGTTGTCGAACCGGGCTGCAGCGGACCGCGCCCTGGGAACAACGCGCGGGCTGCCTTCAGACCTTGATGTAGTCGATCTGGATCAGGAAGGGGTATTTCAACGCCAGGTCGGCCGGGTTGTAGGCCTGGTGCTGATCGCGGATCTGGCCGATGGCCCCGGCACGCAGTTTGGCGAGCTTCGCCTCATCGGCCATCACGAAATTGGTTACCGCCTCGCCGCTGAAGCACACGTGCAATTCACACGCTCCGTCTGCCTCGATGGCCAGGATGGCCGGGTCACCCTTGACGAAGCGCTTCTGCGCAAAGGCGCTGGAGACTTTTTCGCCATTGCCCAGGGCCTCGGTGACCACGCCCGCCAGAAAATCCTGTACGACTGCTTCTGTATTGTCCACGCTGTTCCCTTGAAGTGCCGGGCGCCGCAGCAAAGGCACGGCGCACCCTGCAAATGTGCAGCTGTCCATTTTACCGAAGGGGGCCGCATGCGGGCGGCCCCTGGTGGTCTGGTCAGCCGGGCTTGCGCCCGTCGCTGCCGTCGAACTCCTTCGCCTGCGAGGCCAGCATGGTGTAATCATCGGGAGAAGCGGCGCCCGGGGTGAGCAGTTGCATCTGCATCGGCGCCCAGGGCAGGGGGAAGGGGCGGCCATCGGTGAAGGACGTTCTCGCCACATTCAGCATCATCGACAGCATCTGGTAGTAGCCGACGATGCCCAGGATGTCGATCACGCCGGACTCGCCGAATTCGGCGACCGTGCGGGCGTAAGTGGCATCGCTGGCGCCCTTGGTCGCCAGCACCTCGGTGACAAAGTCATACAGCACCGCTTCGTCCTGGGCCATGACAGCGGGGCGCCGGCCTTCGGCAATCGCCGTCAGCGTCGCCGGATTCACGCCCGCCTTCACGGTCTTGCCGTAATGCGCGTTCCAGGCGTACTGCGACGTCCAGGCGCGCGCTGCCATCAGGGTGGCCATCTCGTTGATGCGGTGGTCGAGCTTGCAGTGGTAGCGCGTGTATTCGCCCACCTTGTGCACCGTCATCATCAGCCCCGGGCTGCGGATCAGCGGCCAGAACGGTCCGCGCAACTCCCCGCGCGGCCCGGCCGTGATGTCGGCCATGGCGGCGCGCTGTTCTTCGGTCATCTGCTCCACCGGGATGGCGGGCATGCGGTCGGGGAGGACGGTGTAGGTGAGTTCGTTGGGTTGGGTTGTCATGATTACCGTTTTCGTTTCACAAGTGAAAAGGAAAAGACGTCACACTGATCTGCATAGAACCGCTGAAGTCAGGGAGGCTGCTCAAAGGGATCGCGCCATTCCTTACTCCTTGATGGTGACCACTTTGGCGATGTTCGACCATCGCTCGATATCGGCCTTGATGAGCCTGCTGAATTCCTCCGGCGACTGGAAGCCGACGTCCACGCCCTCATTCTCGAAGCGTGCGGCAATATCGGGCATGGCGAGGATCCGCCGGATCGTGTCGCTCAGGCGAGAGACGATGCTGGCTGGCAGCCGGGGTGGCCCGGAGATGGCATACCAGGAGGTGACGTCGTAGCCGGGAACACCGCCTTCTGCAGCCGTCGGTACCTCCGGCGCCAGTTTCGAGCGCTGTGCGGTGGACACGCCAATGGTGCGCAGCTTGCCGCTTCTGACCAGAGGCATGGTTGCAGGGATGGCGCCGGTGGTGAACTGTATCTGCCCGCTCAGCATGTCGGCGAGCACCTGGGAGGTCCCCTTGTACGGAATGTGGGTGAGCTCCACCTTGGCCATCTGCTTGAACAGTTCAACCGCCAGGTGCGAAATGGCACCCTGGCCGGTGGAGCCGTAGTTGAGTGTGCCGGGTCGGGCCCTGGCGTACTCCAGGAACTGTTTCATGGTACTGACGCCGAGTGACGGATGCACGACCAGCAGGTAGCCGCTGGTTCCCATGACCGCAATCGGGGTGATGTCGGTGATCGGATCGTAGGGCAGCTTCAAAAAGACCGCGTTGACGGCATAGCTGTTGGTCGGCGCATTCAGCGTGTAGCCGTCGGGAGCAGCACGGGCGACCAGTTCGGCAGCGATGGTCCCGCTGGCCCCGGCGCGGTTTTCGACTAGTACCGGCTGGTTCAGGCCCTCGGCCATCTTGCCCGCCATCAGCCGCGCCAGCAGATCGGTGCCACCACCGGCGGCAAAACCCACGACGACGCGAATCGGTTTTGTTGGGTAGGCAGGGGTTTGCCCCAAGGCATTGCCAGCGATCGATGAGGCAAGCATGCCCAATACTGCGCCTACGGCCATCTTCTGCATGAAACCTCCTCAGGTTCTTGTGGTTTTTGTGGAGAGACTGGTCAACCGGGTGAAAATGCTCACGGCTTCAGCAGTCTGGAGAGTGTCCCGACATCCTTGCAGTGCTCGATGTCAAGAATGGCGTCCATTAACTGGTCAGTAGTTTGCGGCCCGAGTGCCGAGGCCGCGGTGCGGCGGAACTTGGTTTCCAGCTCGCCCTGGCCCAGGGGATGATGCGAGCTGCCGCGACGTTGCTCCACATACTGCTCCAGCGTCCGGTCATCCGTCAGGGTCGCTTTCACCCTGACCGCATGGCGTGTGGCTGCGCCGCCCTTGTCCAGTTCAGGGTCATGCGCGATGGAGATCTTTCCGATCAGGTCCAGTATGGCTGCATCGCCAATGCGGTCTTCGGTGTACTGGTCGATGAAGGCTTCGCCATCGATCAATTTGACGGCCGCGGTGAAGTAGCCATTCATCTGCGCCCCGGTGACGGTGGTGGGGTGATAGGCCCAGCCCACGTTGTTCGCGCCGATCTCGCTCATGCCGATCGAAACATGCTTCAAGTTATGCCGGGTCAGGCCCTGTTTCATCATCGCGTCCAGCGAGTCGATGATGGTGTGCGCACTGGCACAGGCGGCGTAGGCCTTGAAGCCGGTCTTGGTGGTTTCCCACACCTGTCCCAGCGATGCGGCATGCGGGGTCAGGTCCTGATTGTCCGAGAGGGTACTCATGAATCCACCGTAAGCCGCTTCCAGAGCGTCCTGGCTGCCGGTAAATCCATTGCGGGCCAGCAGGGCGGCCACCACGCCGCTTTGCGCGGCACGACCGGCATGCATGCGCTTGGTCATGGCGCCTGTCCGCACGGCCGAGTAAAGCCCCGCGGCCTGGGTGGCTGCGATGGCGATGGCATGCGTGGTTCGATCTACGTCCAGCCCGAGGAGGTTCGCCGCCGCCGCAGCTGCGCCGGGGCAGCCGGCAGTGCCGGTCGGATGGAAACCCTGAATGCAGTGTGGAATGCCGGCACAGATGCCGGTGCGCAGTCCGATTTCATAGCCTGCCACGATGGCGGTGAGCAGGCGGCGACCGTCGGCATGGTCACGCTCCGCCAGTGCGAATGCGGCGGGAATGGTCACCGCGCCCGGGTGCATCAGCGAGCTGACGTGCACATCGTCGATTTCGAAGCCATGCGCGGCGGTGCCATTGACCAGCGCGGCATCCGATACGCCCGAGGTGGCGGCATGCCCCCAGAGCGTGGCGTGTCCGCTGCTCATTTCCACTGCCGTGGTCGCCGCAATGCGGCCCCATTGCTGTGTCGATCCATACAGGGCGCTGCCGATGCAGTCGAGCAGGCACAACCTGGCGTGGTCCAGTACTTCGCGTGGGATCGACTCGTAGGTCAGTCCGGACGCCCAGCGTCCGAACAAGGCCGTGGCACCGGAGGATGAGGGCAGGGGCGATGTCACTGCACAACCTCGTGCTTCAGCGTGTGGCGCTTGAGGGCCTTCTCGTCCACGGTGATGCCCAGTCCTGGCCTCGATGGCACCGTGACATGCCCGTCCACCACGACAAAGTCGGTCTCCGGCACGATGGGGTCGGGGCCCAGGCCGCCGACACCGAAGACGAACTCGGCGGCCGGCATGATCAGTCTTTCCGGACAGCTGGCATAAAAATGCGCGCCGGCGGCGGCCTCCAGTTGCGATTGCACCGCCAGCCCCCCGACATTCAACTGAATACCGGAGGCCTCGGCGACTGCGGCAATCTTCTTTCCCGCATGCAGGCCACCGACCTTGTAGAGCTTGAGGCAGAACACATCCACCGCCTCGGCCTTGGCCAGGGCGAAGCTGTCGGCCAGCGTCATGATGCCTTCATCGGCCATCAGCGGGATGCCCTTCATCTCCTTGCGTATGGTGGCCATGCCGGCGATGTTCTGGCGCTTGACCGGCTGCTCCAGATAGTCGAGGCCATGAGGCTCGAGGTGGCGCAGCACCCGCAGCGTTTCCGAAACCGTCCAGCCCTCGTTCGGGTCCATGCCGATGGCGATATCACGTCCGACCGCTTCCCGAACGGCGATGAAATTGGCTACATCGCGTTCCCAGCCACCCTTGCCACCGGCTTTGAGGCAGGCCACCGTGATACCAAATTCTTCCCTGGCACGCCGGACGTCTGCCGCCATTTTCTCTGGCGTGGCCAGACCCACCGACCACTCCAGGGGGATGCGTGGCTGGCACAGGCCGCCCAGCAGCTGGTACACCGGCAGATTCAGGGCCTTGCCGGCGGCGTCATGCAAGGCATGGTCGATGGCGGCGCGGGCATTCATGTTGCCGGGCAATGCCAGGTCGAACATGGTCATCAGGTTCTCGAAGTCCAGGATGTCCTTGCCGATCAGCCGCGGTGCATAGATGTCGATGATGGCGCTGATCATGCTGCCGACCGTATCCGGCATGAAATGGCCGGGACTGATGGGCCGGATTTGCCCATAGCCGACCACGCCGTCGGCGTGGATCTTCACCAGCACGGGCTTGCCCAGCAGCGAGCCCAAGGGCCCGGTATCGTAGGCGCCACTCGATACTTCGCGTTGCAGACGTATGGTCAGGTCAGTCACACACACTTCGATTCGGTCGATGGCCATGCTGCAAAGCCTCCTTGATTATTTTATGCGCTGAAATACCTGCTTTTCAGAGCGCATTCATAGGGGATTCGGGGATGTCTCCCCGGGATTTTCAAAATCCCCCTTCACTCCGGCCTGATATTCCCCGCCTTGATCACCTTCGCCCACTTGCTTGCTTCCTCGCGCAGGTAGGCGGCCAGCACATCGGGTGTGCCACCGGCGGTTTCGGAGCCGTCGGCAATCAGGCGTTTCTGCATGTCCGGCATCATCAGGGCCTTGTTGCCGTCGGCATTGAGCTTGGCCACGAGGGTGGCCGGGGTCTTGGCCGGGACCACCCAGGCGTTCCAGCCAGCGGCATCGAAGCCTTTCAGTCCGGATTCATCCAGCGTCGGCACATCGGCCAGGGACGAGGCGCGCTTCGGGGTGCTCACGGCCAGTGCGCGCAGCTTGCCGGACTGCAGTTGCGACAGCACCGAGGTGGTGCCGTTGAACACGAAGTCCAGCCGCCCGCCCATCAGGTCGGTCAGGGCCGGGGCATTGCCCTTGTACGGCACATGCACCATCTTCACGCCGGCCATCATGTTGAAAAGCTCGCCCGCCAGGTGGTTGATGCCGCCCAGGGACGAGGAGCCGAAGTTCATCTGGCCGGGCTTGGCCTTGGCCAGGGCGATCAGTTCCTTCACCGATTTCGCCGGCAACCCGGGATACACCGTCATGGCCAGGGGCGTGGTGTTGATCAGCAGCACCGGGGCGAAGTCGCGGAAGATGTCATAGGGCAGCTTGCTGTCGTAGAGGCCGACGTTGGTGGCGAAGGTGGCCGCGGCATTCAGGATGGTGTAGCCATCGGGGGCCGCCTTGGCGACGACTTCGGTGCCGATGATGCTGTTGCCCCCGGCGCGATTCTCCACCAGCACCGGCTGGCCCCACAGCCGGGTCAGCTCGGCGGCCATGGCGCGGGCGATGATGTCGGTGCTGCCACCCGGGGCAAAGGGTGCAACGATGTTGACGGCTCGGGCAGGGTAGTTCTGTGCCAGGGCGGGTGCGGTGAGCGCGGGGCCGGCCAGCAGCAGGGCCGGGGCCAGCCATTTCAGCGTCGTGTGCATGGTGCCTCCTTGTGTCGCGGTGCCGTGATCGCGTTTGCGGTCCCGTTGGTCTTTTTTCTGTCGGGCGCTGCAGGGCGGCACATTCGTCAATCGGTACCAACGGATGCCGTTGGTAGAATGCTCTGCTTGATTATAGGCCGTTGCCCTGCGGGGTTGACTGCCCCACCGGCTGCAAGCCCAAGGACGGGGTGCGAGGCCCCGATTCGAACCCAAGGAGCGACAACCATGAAGCTGTGTTCCCCGGAAGCCCAGTCACTGCCTCTGAGCGTGGGGGCCTCTGCGCGCCCCTCATCTCTGCAGGGCGTGCGCGTCGGCCTGCTGGACAATGCCAAGGCCCCGGTGGACAAGATGATGGCCCATATCGACCGCCGGCTGAAGGAGCGTTTTCCCGGCATCGAGACCATGCTCGCCTCCAAGGTGGCGGCATCGACCCCGGCAACCACACAGATGATGCAGAACCTGCGCCAGAACTGTGATGTTGTCATCAATGCCTTAGGCGACTGAGGCTCCTGCACGTCGTGGAGTGTCCACGACTCAGTTGAAGCCGAAAAGCTCGGCATGCCCTCAGTGCTCCTGATCAGCACCTCCTTCACCGGCCTGGCGGCCAACCAGGCCAAGGTGCTCGGCATGCCCAATCTGCCGTGCGTGGTGCTGCCGCATCCACTGGGCGGCACGCCGCTGGATTCGGTGCTGGCCAAGGTCGACAAGGCTTTCGACGAAATCGTCGCCAAACTGACCACGCCGCTGCAAGCCGGCGCCACCGCGTCGGCGGCACGCACCACTGCCGAACGCGTGGAGATCGCCTGCGAGGATGAGTACACCGATCTGCAGGCCGAATTCCTGCGCCGCAACTGGGGCGATGGCCTGCCGCTGGTGCCGCCCACCGAGGAACGCGTCGCCGCGATGGTGAGGGGCGCTGGCCTTGCGGCCGACAGCCAGGTGGCCGTGCTGGCGCCGCGCATGGGCGTGGCCACGGTGGAACTGATCGCCGTGAATGCGGTGATGGCCGGCTGCCGGCCGCAGCACATGCCCATCCTGATGGCCGCGGCGCAGGCCATGGCCGAGCCGCAGTTCAACCTGTATGGCTGCCAGGCCACCACCCACCCGGTGGGCCCGTTGCTCATCGTCAACGGCCCGCTGGCCGGGGCGCTCAACATTCATGGCGGCAGCGGCACCTTCGGCCCCGGCCCCTGGGCCAATGGCGTCATCGGCCGCGCCATCCGCCTCATCCTGATCAACATCGGCGGGGCGATTCCGGCGGAGATCGACAAGGCCACCATGGGCCATCCGGGCAAGTTCACCTATTGCATCTCGGAGAACGAAGCGGCCCTGCCGGCCGGCTGGCCGACCCTGGCCGAGCAACGCGGGTTTGCCAGTGAGGTGAGCACCGTCACCATGGTGGGCGCCGAGTCGCCGCACAACATCAACGACCATGAAAGCACCACCGCCGGCGGCATCGTCACCATGGTGGCCGGCACCATGGCGCAGTGCGGGCAGAACAATGTCTATTACAACGGCGACACGCTGGTGGTGCTGAGCCCCGAGCATGCCGCCACCATTGCCGCCGATGGCTGGAGCAAGGAAGACGTGCAGAAGGCCTTGTACGAAGAGGCGCGCATGCCCATCACGCGCTTCTCGCGCGAAAACATCGAGCGCCGGCTGATGCGCCGCATGGCCATGCGCTACAAGGACCGCAACATCTCGCCCGACACGCTGGTGTCGGTGGTGCAGCGCTGGGAGGACGTGGTCATCGTTGTCGCCGGTGGCGCCGGCAAGCACTCCATGTACGTGCCGACCTTCGGCGCCACGCGCTCGGTGACCAAACCCGTGCTCAAGGCCGATGGCAGCCCGTGGGCCGCAGCAGACGTGAAATAACATGAAACCGGAGATGGCCCTCACATGATCGTTGCCACCGCAGGGCACATCGACCACGGCAAGACCACGCTGGTGAAGATCCTCACCGGCGTAGACACCGACCGCCTGCCCGAGGAAAAGGCGCGCGGTATCTCCATCGACCTGGGCTTTGCCTATCTGCCGTATGCAAAGGTGGAAGGCGGCCGGCAGGACGGGCTGGTCGGCTTTGTCGATGTGCCGGGACACGAGAAGTTCGTGCGCAACATGATTGCCGGCGTGTGCGGCATCGACTTTGCCCTCATCGTGGTGGCGGCCGACGACGGCGTGATGCCGCAGACCGTCGAGCACATCCAGATCCTCGACCTGCTGGGCATACGCTCGGGCCTGGTCGCCATCACCAAGACCGACCGCGTCGAAGCGGCACGCGTGGCCGAGGTGGGCGCTCAGGTGCAGGGCAAGTTGTCGGCCACCAGCCTGGCCGGCATCGCCTGGATGCCGGTGTCGGCGCAGACCGGCGCCGGCGTGGATGAATTGCGCCAGGCGTTGATTGCCGCTGACCGCAACACCCAGTCGCGCTTCCAGCCGGAGCGGCATTTCCGCTTTGCCATCGACCGCGCCTTCTCGGTCAAGGGCAGCGGCACGGTGGTGACGGGCACCGTCTTCGATGGTCAGGTGGCCAATGGCGACCATGTGCTGATTGCCCCGGGCAAGGCCGAGGGCCGGGTGCGCCAGATCCAGATCCGCGGGCAGACCGCCGAGAAGGCGGCGGCCGGACAGCGCTGCGCGCTGAACCTGGCCGGCGTGTCGGTGGATGAAGTGGGGCGGGGCACCTGGGCGGTGGCTGCCGCGGCCAATCAGCTCACGCACCGCCTGGAAGTGAACTGCACGCTGCTGCAGCACGCCCCGGGCCCGCTGGCACACTGGTCGGCGGTGGACGTGCACATCGCCACGGCGCGCGTGCGCGCCCGCGTTGCGCTGGATGCGCGAAAGCCGCTGCTGCAGGGCGAACGCCGTGTCATCCAGCTGGTGCTGGAGCGCGACATCGTCGCCGCGCATGGCGACCGCTTCATCCTGCGCGAACCCTCCGCCCGCTACACCATCGGCGGCGGTCTGGTGCTCGACCCGTTTGCTCCGGCCTCGCGCCGCGGGCAAACCAATCGTCCCGCCTATGTCGAGGCGCTGCAGTCACACGATGCGAACAGCGCGCTGGAGAGGCTGCTGGCCATTCCGGGCCATGTGCTGGACGTGCCCCTGTTCGAGGCCACCTTCAACCTGACACGCCATCACGCCGAGCAGTTGCTTGCCGCTGCCGGCGCCCTGCTGATCGGTCGCGAGCGCCACCACGCCATGTCGAAGGCGGCGCTGGCTCAGGCCAGCGAGGCCGTGATGAAGGGACTGGCCGATTTCCACGCGGTGACGCCGGGGGCCGCGGCACTGGGCGTTCCCAAACTGCGGCGCAGCGCTGCGCCGCAGTTTGGCGTGCCGGCCTTCCTCGCGCTGCTGCAGCAACTGGCAAATGAAGGCAAGGTCGAGTTGCAGAATTCCACCGTGCGCCTGGTCAACCGTGGCGCCGCCGCCGATTCCGAAGACGAGGCCTTGTGGCAGAAGCTGGTGGTGGCGCTGATGGAGGCGGGCCTGGCCCCGCCGCCCATCGACAAGCTGGCGCTGGAGCTGCGCGTGCCGGAGAAGGCGTTGAAGGACCTGCTGTTCCGCCGTCGCCAGAGCGGGGAAGTGCTGCGCATTCCCGGCGAGCGTTACTATCTGCGGGCCACCATGGCCATGTTTGCCGCCACCGCCGACATGGTGGCCAAAGCACAACCGGCCGCCACCTTTACCGCCGCGCAGTACCGCGACGCCACCGGCGTCAACCGCACGCTCTCCATCGAGATCCTCGAATTCCTCGACAGCCTGGGCATCACGCGCCGCATCGGCGACGTGAGGAAGATGGCCAAGGATCGCATCCCCATCCTCGGGGATTCCGCGCCCTGTCCCAAGCCCGCCGCGCTACCCACGGCCACACCGCCCAATCCGAAAAAGAAGACAGTCGTTCGGCGCTGGTAGGCCGCAGTCATCGCGTGGCAGTGAGGGCGTGGTGTGGTGGGAGCCGGGTTGGTCAGGCTGGAATGCCTGTATCAATTGATAATAATATTGCTTTTTAGGTAATGATGATAAGCATGACCATTCTAAATTGATCATAAATGCCCTGAGGCAGGCGGTGGCCGAAGTCAGCCTGCGTACGTTGGTGGGGTTTGATATCCGTACGTAAGGAACTACCCCGGAATCGGCATAAACTTCCCGCGTGCAGATCGCAGTCCCATCACCGCAGCACCGTTGCACTCGAGGGACATCGGCCACGCGCAACCCCATGCCAGGCTTGCAGGCAAACAAGAAGGCCGCTTGGGGACAATGAACGGCTGCATCGCTGCGGCCGATCCGGACACAGGGGAGAAAACATGGTTTCAAACAAACTGCAACTGGCCGCCGCCATTCTCGTTTCGCTCTGCACCTCCATCGCCACCGCCCAGGACTACCCGGTGCGCGCGGTGCGACTGGTGACCATCTTCGCGCCGGGCTCGGCATCGGACGTGCATGCGCGCTTCCTGTCGCAGCGCCTGTCACCGCTGCTCGGCCAACCCATCATCGTCGACAACAAGCCCGGTGGCGGTGGCCTGATCGCCACACGCGACGTGATCCGCGCGCCGCAACTGGGCTACAGCCTGCTCTACACCACCCCGGAAGTGGTGGGCAATGCCTTTGCCTACAAGGACCCGCAATACAAGATCGAGGATCTGTCCGTGGTCGGGCCGCTGGGCCTGGGCGCCTACGGCCTCATCATCCACCACTCCGTCCCGGCGAAGAACGTCGCCGAGCTGGTGGCCTACGCCAGGGCGAATCCGGGCAAGCTCAATTACGGCTCGCTCGGGCCTACCGCCGGCAACACCATCCTGGCCGAACGCTTCAAGCAGGCCGCCGGCATCGACATGGTGGGCATCCCCTTCAAGGGCGGCGATCCGGTGGCCGTGGCCCTGCTGGCCGGTGACATCCACGTCTACTTCGCCACGCTCTACACCGCCATGCAGCGCATGAAGAACCCCCAGATCCGCGGTCTGGCCGCCACTTCGCTGGAGCGCATGAAGGCGGCGCCCGACCTGCCGACCTTGAAGGAACAGGGCTATCCCGATGTGCAGCTCACCTACTGGTCGGCCGTGTTCGTGCCCTCGGTGGCGCCGCGCCCCATGCAGCAAAAGCTGCAGGACGCCATGCGCACGGTGACTGCCTCGCAGGACACCAAAGACCTCCTCGCCAAACAGGCCATCGAGACCTGGACCGGCAGCGTGGACCAGTTCACCAGTTTCATCCGCAAGGAAGGCGCCGAACTGCAGGCCGATTACAAGCGGCTGAAGATACCCTTGATGGATTGAGCCGGGCATCGGCTTCGGCTGGATGAAAGCCCAGTGTCAATGAATGGGAAGACCATCATGCTTGCAACAATACGGTTCGCATCTCTGGCGCTGCTTTCTGTGGCAACGGTCGCCGGCGCGCAGGACTTTCCTGCCCGCTCCCTGCGCGTGGTCACGATCTTCTCGCCCGGTTCGGCGTCGGACCTGCATGCGCGTTTCATCGCGCAGCGCCTGTCACCGCAACTGGGCCAGCCGGTCATCGTCGAGAACCGGCCCGGTGGCGGCGGCCTGATCGCCACGCGCGAAGTCCTGCGCACCCAGCCCTACGGCTACAGCCTGCTCTACAGCACGCCGGAGGTGGTGATCAATCCCTTTGCCTTCAAGGATCCGCAGTACAAACTCGATGACCTTGCCGTGGTCGGACCGCTGGGCCTGGGCGCCTACTCGCTGCTCGTCAATGCGGCGCTGCCGGTGAGGAGCGTGCCCGAGTTGATTGCCCACGCGCGTGCCAACAAGGGCAAGCTCAATTACGGTTCATTGGGGCCGACCTCCGGCGCCACCATCCTCGCCGAGCGATTCAAGTTCGCCGCAAAACTGGACATGGAAGGCATCCCCTTCAAGGGCGGTGATGCCATGGCCCTCGCGCTGACCTCGGGCGATATCCACCTTTACTTCGCCACGCTCTACAGCGGCATGCAGCGCATGAAACAGCCGCAGATCCGCGGACTTGCGGTGTCCTCCACCGACCGCATGAAATCCGCCCCCGACCTGCCCACCCTCAAGGAGGCTGGTGTGGACGTCAGCTTCACCTACTGGTCAGCAGTGTTTGTGCCGGCCGTCACGCCGCGCGCCAGCCTCACCCGGCTGCAGGAGGCCATGAAGTCCGTCACCTCGGCGCCGGACACCCGCGAACTGCTGGCGAAGCAGGCCATCGAAACCTGGACCGGCACCGCTGACCAGTTCGCCACCTTCATGCGCAAGGACGCGGCGGAGTACCAGGCGGACTACAGGCGGCTCAACATTCCCCTGATGGATTGAGGGGGCGTCCGCTTTCCCCCAATCGCGGGCGCTGCGCTGTTAACCCCCTTGTCAAAGGTGCTTCGCCGAATTCAGGGGAAGCAAGGCCAGCAGGCCGGTCGGTGTTAACCCCCTTGTCAAAGGGGGCCGACTCGGCGAAGCCGAGCGGGGGGATTTTTATACCGCTACGCTGGAATTGCACCAGTCGCTATCCGATAGATGCCTTGGATGTCTCGCGGTGCCCCGTATGCAAAGCAAGCTTCAGGATCAGGACATGCAGCAAGGCCTGGTCAATGGACGCAGATCCGCCTGTTGGTCAAAATCCCCCCGCTCGTTCGCTGCGCTCACGAGTCGGCCCCCTTTGACAAGGGGGTAAACCTTGCTGCTCCTGAAGTTTGTCGTGCTCCAGCAGCCCTCACTCCAGTGTGATCTTCGCCTCTCGGATCACGCGGGTCCAGCGCTCGTACTCGTCGCGCATGAGTTTGGTGAGGGCTTCGGGGGTGCTGCCGCCCGGCTCGGCGCCCTGGCTGGCGAGGATGCGCGCCACTTCCGGATCGGCCAGGGTTTGCTGGATGGTGGTGTTCAGCCGGGCGACGATGGGCTGCGGCAGTTTGGCTGGGCCGAACAGGCCGTACCAGGTCAGTACTTCCCAGCCGGGAAAGCCGGATTCGATCATGGTCGGGACATCGGGTGCGGCGGGATTGCGCGTGGTGGTGCCCACCGTGAGCCCGACCAGCTTGCCCGTCTTCACGTAGGGCAGCACCGTGGGCATGCTGTTC
>CANJJT010000053.1:0-27734 GCA_947474715.1 Betaproteobacteria bacterium | reverse complement strand
CCGACCGCCCGAACAGCAGCTGCATGGCCGCCGCGCCGACGAAGGGCGGCATGATCAGCGGCAGCACGCCCAGGGTCTGGATCAGGATGGCGCCGCGGAAGTGGAAGCGCACCGTGAAGTAGGCCAGCGGCAGCGCGATCAGCGAGGACATCAGCACCGTCATCAATGCCACGTACAGGCTGTTCCAGAACGCCTCGCGCATCAGCGAGAGTTCGAAGAAGGAGGCGAAGTGCGCCAGCGTGAGGGAGCCGTCGGCATTGCTGAAGGCGATGTACACCACCGACAGCACCGGCAGCACCAGGAAGGCCAGCAGGAAGCCCGCGATCGCAACAGCGACCGCGGTGGGCACGGGTGGGAAGTGCCGGCTGCCCAGGCCGCTCAATCCGCTCAATCCAATCAAGACCGTTCAGCCCCGGCGTACTGGCGGATGGCACATCGCACTGCAGGTGCTGCGGCCATGCGGGATGGCGGTAGCCTTACTTCGCAAGGGCGGCTGCCTGGCGGGCGAGGTCGGCCGCGCGCGCGTAGTTCTTGCGCGCATCGGTCGACCAGTGCTCCTCCAGCGCGGTGACGCGCTTGGTGGTCTCGGCATCCTTCTTGGTAGTGCGGAACACGGCGAGGAATTCCTTCTCCTTTACGCGCTCGTCGCTCACCAGCGGGGTGAAGGCCAGATCACGCGCCTCGGCCAGCAGCTTCTGGCCCTGTGCATTGGGTTTGGCGGCGAGCTTCGCCGTGGCTTCATGGATGGCCTTGGTGGCCGCCGTCAGTTCCTTGTGTCGGAAGGTGATGGTCTGGTCGAACAGCGCCGAGACCACGTAGTAGCGCGATTCGGCGAGGTCCGAATCGAAGTTCACCTTGGCCTTGATCTTGCCGCCATAGGGATTGGGGTAGCCGGCGGGGGCTTTTTTGTAGGTTTCCGGCAGCACCGGCAGGCGGCTCACCTTCGGGTCGAGCAGCAGCAACTGGCCTTCTTCCGACAGCGACCAGGCGATGAAGCGCCGGCCCATGTCGGCATTCTTCGCCCCGTTGATGAGGCCGATGTTGGCCGGCACGATGGCCGTCACGCCGGGATAGATGAATTCCACCGGGAAGCCCGAGTTCTTCGCTGCCAGGCCGAAGAAGTCGATCACCAGGCCCACGCCGTACTGGCCGTTGGACACGCCATCGGGTACGCCGAAACTGCGCTCGGTGATGGCCGCGGCATTGCCGGAGATCTGCAGCAACTGGCTCCAGCCCTTCGACCAGCCTTCACCCTGCAGGATGGTTTCCACGGTCAGGTGCGTGGTGCCCGAGCGCGAGGGCGAGGACGTGGCTACATGGCTGAAGTACACCGGCTTCACCAGATCCGCCCACTCCTTCGGTTCGGGGACCTTGTTGGCCTTCATGTAGCGGGTGTTCCACATCAGCCCGTAACCGGCCAGCGCCTGGCCGCGGTAAAAGCCTTGCGGATCGTTGATGGGATAGTTGCCGATCTTGTCGGGGATGCCCTTCACGCCCGGATCGTATTTGGTGAGCAGGCCGTCCTTGGCCAGCACTTCGAAGGCGTCTGGCGCCGAGGCCCAGAACACGTCAGGGCGGTTGCCCATGCCGGTCTCGCGCACATAGGCCACGCCGGCCGGCGTGCCCTTGTTGAGGATTTCCACCTTGCTGCCGGGGAAGCGCGCCTCGAAAGCTTTCTTGTAGACGTCGGTCAGTTCCTTAGGGAAGGAAGTGAGCACGGTGACCTGCTGGGCCTGCAGGGCGCCGCTGGCGATGAGGCCCAGGCCGAGGGCGATACCGGTCAGCGCCTGGCGTAGCAGATGGGGCAGGGGGAACATGGTTTTCTCCTCAGGGGCGGGCGGCCTGGATGACCGCCTCGTGATGGACCGCTTGTTCTGTGCTGCGGGCAAAACTGTATTGCAGGGCAATGAATAACACAAGCTGCACAGGCGCGGGTTTGATCCGGCGCAAGGTGGGGTGGTGGCGGGGTGGCGTGAGGGTGCTGGATGCGGACACCTGTCAGCCGAAAAACGGCCATACATTGTAATCATATTTAAACTATATACGTTGTTAATATTAGATGAAAAAACATATTGTGATCGTGCGTCCCGCTTCAGTTCAGCCGCTGCCGCGGCGAACTGCGCCTAGGCCGCGGGCCGCTTGTTCAGCGCTTCCACGGCCAGGCCGATGTCATCGCACTGGTCTTCCATCACGCCATGCAGATCGGCCCTGATTGATTTCAGCAAGAGGTCGCGGCCATAACGGCGGCCTTCGGGGGATAGACGCCAGGCCTGCCAGCGGCACTCGTGCCTGGGATCAGGGCCGGTGTATAGCGGCCATTGCGGTCACGCGGGACGTTGATCCGCAGCGCCCCTGCCTCTGGCAGTACGGTTTTGCTGCTGACGCCCTGCTGTGTAATGTTGGGTTTTCCTCGCTGTATGCACTTCTCGCGATAGCCAGGCAGCTGCGCAGGAGTTATTCAAGGGATTTGGCCGCCATCCTAAAAACCTAGGAGGCGCCCCCAGGCACGACACCCTCGACGCGAATGACCCCCTTCCCGATTAGGCCTTGCAGCTGATCGGCCATGCCCACTTCCGCCAGGATGCTTTGCGCATCGGCACCAGGCATAACCGCCGGCCGGCACACTGAAACCGGAGTGCGCGACAGCCGCACCGTCGGGCCGGTGGTCGTGATCATGCCCTGGCCGGCATGCTCGCGCGTGACGCTCAGGCCCTGCCCGATGACGACAGGGTCCTCCATCAGCTCGTTGAACTGCTGAATCACCCGATGCGCTGCGATGCCCGCCTCTGTCAAGAGCTTCACCCACTCGTCCGCACTCCGCTCCTGGAAGCGCTGCTCCAAGGTGGCACTCAGGTCAGCGTCGGCGTTGCCGGCGAGATCAGCAAACACCGGGCACTTTGCCAGCTCATTGCGCCGGGCTGCCAGGAATACCCAGCCGTCCCGGGCCCGATAGAAGCGATAGAGCGCCCCCCGCCCCGTGGCATCGAGGCCCCCGGGCTCGTCCCAGCTCTTGCCGGGGTAATTCTGCAACAGGCCGGACTGCAGGAGGGTTGCGGAAAAAATGAGCGCGTTGTTCACATATTGCCCGCGGCCGGTGCGCTGGCGATGCAGCAGCGCGAGCGCCACACCGTAACAGGCGCCAAGGCCGGTGGCATAGTCGTTGGCAATGAACGGATTCTCTGCGGGCTTCCCTCCCCCGTAGCGCACTTGCATCCCGGCCAGCGCCTGCACCAGCACCTCCCGCCCGGGGCGCCTGTAATAGCCTTCGGTCAGCCCGAAGGCGTTGACCGAGCAGTAGACGATGTCGGGGCGCCTGGCGTGTACCGCCTCATAGCCGATGCCGAGCTTGTCGGCCACTCCGGTGCGGAAATTCTCGATCACCACGTCCGCGGTCTCGACCAACCGCCAGAAGATGTCCAGCCCTTCGGGTGACTTCAAGTCGAGCAGGATGCTGCGCTTGGCCCGATTGATGTCGTTGTGCCAACTGACCGGGTTGCGATGCGGGCTGTCGATCTTGATGACATCGGCCCCGAACTCGGCCAGCGTTCGGCCGCAGCTGGGGATGGCCAGGATGATGCCTAGGTCCAGCACCTTGACGCCTTCCAGCGCGGAACGCAGCAAAGCGCCGCCACTGCCCGACTGCATGCCGCGGTCGCCCAATTCGCCCAGGATTTCTGTGCGATTTGCGTCCAGTTTGGGACGCGGACGACGCACTGCGCCGGGCGTCGCGGACAGTCGCACACCCAACCCCGGACCCGAAAATCTGCCGAGCTCCGGATCTTCGAATTCCCCGATGCATCCGGACAGGCGTGCCAGCTGGTGTTCGTTCCATTCCAGGCTGGTATAGCAGGTGGTCCCTTCGGCGCCGATGCTGGCGAAATAGGGCTCCCATTCCTTCGTGGTGCGAGTGAGGAACAATTCGTCGATGAAGTTCAGCACCGCCTCGGGCGTGCTCTTGTCCGAAATCTGCGCAGCCTCACCGTAGTCCTTCAGCAGATTGGCATGACTGCCCCTCGGGACATAAAGAAACCACCGGCCGTCCCTGCAGCGCGCGTAGCGCCAGGTTGTCAGGGCGGGCATCGTGGGTTTGCCGTGAACCTTGAGCGCCAGGCCGCTGAAGGCGGTGAAAGTGGCGCCGAACAACGGCACCTCGATCGCCTGCCCCCGGCCGGAGCGCTCCCGCTCGTTGAGCGCAATGACGATGGCGAGCGCGCCCCAATTGGCCCCGTAAATCGAGGAAAACGGCAGGCAGTTGTAGACCGGATGCTCGATCTTCAAGATGGGCTTGGTGCTGTAGCACGCCGTAGCGGCCCCGAGGACACCTTCCCAGGCGCGCATGCCTGCTCTGGGATCCTCCGGCAGGAACCCCGGCAGCGAGCAGTAGACAAGGCGCGGATTGAGCGCGCCCATTGCCTTTGGCCCGAGTCCCAGGCGGTCCATCACCCCGGGGCGGAAGTTCTCGGTGACGACATCCGCCGTCGTGACGAGCTTGCGGGCGATGTCCAGATCGGCCGGCGCCTTCAAGTCCAGGACGATGCTGCGCTTGTTGCGGTTCCAGGTGGCATTGGCTGCGGTCGCGAACCGCGGGCCGCCGGGCGGATCCACGCGGATGACATCCGCCCCATAGTCACCCAGCATCATGGCTGCCATCGGACCGGCGATGTATTGCCCGAAATCGATTACGCGAATGCCGTCCAATGCGCTTGGGCTGCTCATGTTACTTCCTGTTCGATTGCCTTAGGCCCTGAATCGAGTGTCCCGCCGAGATTAAGATCGATGCTTGTCCGCTGCAAAAAAGCATCAAGCCCTTCTAGTCTGTTTCAAGAAGTATAGTGGATCAATTGTGTCTGCCAAAATGGGCGAGGTCTCGCTGCAAGACTGATCCTGGCGCGGGCATTGGACCGATTTTGGTTGATGCAGATCTGGACCTGAAATCATTTGTAGGTAGTTGCCGCAGGTGATATTCCCTTGTGACGAGATTTTTGCACCTGAGCTGCGGCCGCCGGAAAAGAAAGCCGAACAGAGACTTGTTGGCTTGATGGGACGGACCCGGGCCAGGCGCCGAGTGAGTTGAGTGAGGAAAGTAACCCGCTCGCTCCCGGCGCGTGGATTTCCTCCCGGCAATGCCTTGTTATCAATAATGGAATATAGTTCTGGGTGTCGGCCAAACCATAACTCCATGCCGATAGCCAGAATATGAAGTGAACCTGCCTGGCGAGGGCGTCATTCAAACAAGGAAGAGAAACCATGCAGTCAAAGTCGGAAGCCAACGATTTGCTCGACCAGGACGGCCCGGAGACCGTGCGCATGTCCGTGGCTGAGGCCATGCAGATGGGCGTGACGGCCTTCCAGCGCCTTCGCTATACGGCCGAAGAAGCGCGAATCATTACCAGTCATTTGATCGATTGCGCCTTATGCGGTTACATGCCCTACGGATTGCCGCGGATATTGCACATTGCCGAGGATGAAAAGACCGGCAAGGTCCGCACCCCGGTCAAGGTGATTCACGAAACCCCTTTTTCAGCGCTCATGGATGGCGGCAACAATGTCGGCTACCTGGCGGTCTACCACGCCGCCCAGACCGCACTCGCCAAGGTACGGACTTCGGGTCTGGCCGTCGTGGGGATGCACAACAGCTTTTTCAGCGGACGCAATTCGTTCCACGTGGAAGAGATCGTCAAGGCAGGCTACGTCGCAATACATACCTCTTCCGCGCCGGTCAGAGCGCTGCCGCCCGGCGGGAAGAGTCCCGCGGTGGGGACCAACCCCATATGCTTCGGCTTTCCCTCCGACAACGGCCCGGTCATTGTCGACATGGGTACGTCCTCGATCATGTGGGGCGACATCATTTTGCATGCCTTCATGAAGACACCAGTACCGGAAGGAACCTGCTTTGACAGCGAGGGCCTCCCCACCCGGGATGCCGAAGAGGCGCTGAAAGGGGGCATGGGGACTTTCGGAGGACACAAGGGCTTCGGAATTGCCCTCGCGGTGCAGGCGCTGGGGCTGCTTGCCGGTGCGCCAATGACCCGCGGCAATATCCGCGATTACGGCTTCCTGTTCCTGGCGGTGGACCCCGAAGTCATGTTTCCCGGCGGGCGGAAGACCTTCAGCACCCAGATGGCCGAATTGATACGCCAGATCAAGGCGACCCCGCTCCAACCGGGCGTCGATGAAATCCGCATCCCGTCCGAGCGCAGCTTTCGCGAACGTGAGCGGCGTCTCAAGGAAGGGATCCTGCTCGAGCGCAAAGTGGTTGAAGCAATCAAGGCACTGTAGACAGAAACAAAAGTGCAGGCCACAGGCCACCATCTGGGATCCAAGGAGGAAATTCATGCGGTTCAATCGATTGTTGCTGCTGCTCGGTGGCGCCATGGCCGTGTTGCTCCCCGGTACGGCATTGAGTGCGGATGCTGCCGGGAGCTTTCCCACACGACCGGTCTCCATCGTGGTGCCCTTTGCGCCTGGCGGCGGCGCGGGCATCGAAGTGGTCCTCCTCCAGCGCGCCCTGTCGGAGAACCTCAAGCGCTCCGTGATCATCGATTACAAGCCGGGGGCCGGAGGGTCGGTGGGCACCATCTATGTCGCGAAGGCCGCTCCTGATGGTTACACAATCCTCGGATCCACAATCAGCTTCACGGCGAATGCAGCTTTCTTCCCGCCAGACAAAATGCCCTACGACCCGGTGAAGGACTTTGCGCCCATCTCGCTGGGAACCAGGCGTGACAATTTCCTCGTGGCGAGCCCCGGGTTCCCGGCGCGCAACTTAAAGGAGTACCTTGCTTACGCCAAGGCCAATCCGGGCAAGATCAATTTCGGGACTTCGGGGTCCGGCAGCCTCATCCACATCGCCGGCGCCTGGCTGGACAGTGTCACCAACACCCAGAGCACCATCGTTCACTACAAGGGACTTGGCCCCCTGATCAACGACCTTATGGCTGGCAGATTGGACACATCCGTCGGGCCGCCATCTGTAATGGGGCCTCACCTGAGGACGGGCAAGCTCAATGCCATCGTCAATCTGAGTGCGGGGCGCAGCAAGTTCCTGCCCGATCTGCCGTCCATTTCCGAGCAAGGCTATCCCGAGTACTCCTATTCGACATGGTCATGCTACCTGGCCCCCGCCATGACTCCACCGGCGATCATCAACCGCTGGGTCGCCGCCTTCGCGTTCGCCGGCAAGGCCGCCGAAGTCATTCAGCAGACAGAAGCGGGTGTCGAGCTGGTAATGAGCTCGCCCGAGGTGCTCGCCAAACAGATCGCCGTCGATTTCGCCAACCAGCGCAAGATCATCGCAAATGCGGGCATCAAGCTTGAGTAGTAGGCGGACTGCTCAAGCTGCGTATCCGTTCTGACACACGCAAAGCCTGATTGGAATGTCACGGCATTGCCCATTCGTCCTTCATGCCGATGGTTTTCACCCCTCTCTCCGGCGGGCACGCCGTCCTCACTGATCGCGCACGCACGGCAGCGGCGCCGTACCGTCAGCTGTGGCGGAGACCTTCTTCTGGCGTTGCGATAGATACCTGCATTTCCAGTTCACGCCTACAGTTCGCCGCATGAGTGGCGAAGACCCGAACAAGTCCCGTTAATGCCCGCATCCTGTCACCCTCTCCAAAAAGTTGTCAAAGGGGGCGCGCGCCCCTGCAGTCGTGGCCTGGCCCTCGTCCTCTTGGGGTGTTCGATACTGGTATCAGCGCGCGACCCAGGGCTTGTGCGGCCGCTTCTCCACGAAGGCGCGGGTGGCCTCGGCGAAGTCCTCCGACAGGTGCAGCTTGTTCAGGCTGTCGTAGCGCAGCGCCGCCGCCTTGTAGTCCTGCAGTTCCCAGCGGCGCTGCATGATGCAGGAACGCACGGCCAGGGGCGGGTTCTTGTTGATCTGCTGGGCGAGTTCGCGGGCCACCGCCATTGCCTGGCCCTTGCCCGCCACGCGGTCGACCACCCCAGCCTCGAAGGCCTCCTTGCCGCTGAAGAAGCGCCCGGTGATGCTCACGTCCACGGCAAAGCTACCGCGGCCGCGGTAGGACATGACATTGATCAGCTTGCCGGAGCCAGACAGCCCTCGGGGGGTTTCGGTGATCTGGAATTTCACGTCTTCCTCTGCCACGCACATGTCAGACTCGAAGGCGATGGTGACGCCCAGGCCCAGGCAGTAGCCGTGAACCGCGGAAATCACCGGTTTCCAGTTGAGGGCGCTGCTGAAGATATCGGAGCTCTTGGCAT
Organism: Betaproteobacteria bacterium; assembly: GCA_947474715.1. Lineage (GTDB taxonomy): Bacteria > Pseudomonadota > Gammaproteobacteria > Burkholderiales > SG8-39 > CAIYPG01. The sequence goes on along the minus strand of CANJJT010000053.1, from coordinate 19,511 downwards.
TGTGCCCCGCGAGGCCGTGCTTGGCGAGGTCTTCCTTGGTGCGCGCTTGGCGGGCCTTGACGTCGGCGCCGCTGGTGAAGGCGCGGCCCTCGCCGCGGATGATGGCAGTGAGCGCCTCGTCATCGGTGTCGAAGCGGCGCAGCGCGGCTATCAGCGCGCGCACCATGTCGTCGTCAAAGGCGTTCAGCTTATCCGGGCGGTTCAGGGTGATGACTGCGATGCGGTCGGCAATTTCGTAGGTGACGACAGGTTGCTGGTCCATGGGCTTTCCTCAATGATGGAACGGGGTGTGACGAGCGGAATTATGGGTCGGTTGATGAGGCTCAGGGGCCTGATTGGAGCACCACCAAGGTATCGGCGGCAACGACGTGCGGCCTGCGGTCTTGCCATAACAAGATTAGTATCAATTTCGCGTAGTAAGGCAGTCTGTTCATGCGCCAGATTGAGCATTGTAATCAACACCTCGGCCAGCGCCGCGTTGTATCTCGGCGAAGCCCCCTGGGGTGCCGCTGTTCGAGTCGCACAATGAAGATAAGATTGATGCCACGTGCTCAGGCTGGGCGCGAACCTGGTCGCCAAGGGTCCCAATCCGGAGAACTGCTGCAGCTACTACCTGGCAGCATCTACGGCAGCGAGCGGCGCACGGGGCGGCTCGGGTAGCCCGGGAAGATCGGCTTCAGCGAGTTCGGCCACTCGACCTCTTCCGATGTCGGGCTACGGCTTTCAGCACGCTCTGCTCACACCTGATTGGAAACGAGTCTTAGGGCGCCTGAAGTTGTGCGCCGGGTCAATTCGCCTTGGGAGACTGCTTCCAGTAGCCCCGGTACACCCACCCTCCCGCCAGCATAGCCACCCCCACCACCCAGAAAATCGCCTGCACTCCGACGAAGGAGGCGAGCACGCCGGCCAGGAGGGGCAGCACGAACTGGCAGGCCATCCCGAGCGACATGCGCAGACCCATGGCCTCGCTGTAGCGCTCCCGCGGCGAGTTCTCGAACAGGGCGGTCTGCGCCATGGGCGCGGCGAAGGACTGGCAGGCGCCCATCAGGAAGGCGCACGCGATGAGCAGCCACACCTGGCTCACCAGGCCGTAGATGATGCAGACCCCGGCGGTGAGTGCGAGCGAGAGCAGCATGGCCTGCCAGGGCGTGAAGGTGCGCGCCACTGGACCGGCGAACAGGCGCATGACGAACACCGCCGCCGAGTAGGTGGCGATGATGATGCCGATGCCGGAGGCGGAGATTCCGAGCTGTTTGCCGTACACCGGGGTCATGACGAGGAAGATGTCCCAGGCGAGCATGAAGTACACGCCCATGAGGTAGACCGGGAACATGCCCGGATGAAACAGCAGCTCGGTGGGCCGGCCGCGTCTGGTGCCCGCCTTGGGTTGCGCCGGCGGCGTGTCCTGTCCGGGCAAGCGGCCCAGCAGCACCAGCGGCAGCGACAGCAGCGGCAGTGCGGTCATGATCAGCGCCGCGGCGCGAAAGCCGAGGTGGTCGATGGCAAAGCCTGCGGTCAGGGGGCCCAGCGTGTTGGCCGCCGAGGTGCCCAGGCCCAGCCAGGTGAAATTGATGGGGCGCTGCGCCGCGTCGCCATGGCGGCCGGCCAGCGCGGTGCAGATGATGTTGAGCGCGATGTAGGAGGCGCCCACCACCGCGCCGGTGACCATTAGCGCCGCGGTGTCTTGCCACAGCGCGCAGATGAGCAGGCCCGCCGAGGACATCACGATGTACAGGATGAGCGGCTTGCGCGCGCGGTGCCGGTCGGCCATGCGGCCCAGCGGCACCGAACCCACCATGGGCACCACGGCGAACAGGCCCACCAGCAGGCCCACCATGGTGGGCGAGGCCCCGAGGAACACCGCATACAGCGCCACCAGCACCCGCCCGCCGGAAAACGCGGAGTGGTTGAGGAAGTTGAAGGCGGTGAGGTAGTGGATGGGTTTCATGGCGGAACAGCGGACCGGCATTGCATGGCAAGGCCCGCATTATCGCCTCTGGCGGAATTTCCCCGGAGATCGGGGAACAACCATTGCACAGGGGCTGACATTGTGGCGCTTGAATCCCCGTCCTCCGGTGGTGGCCTTAAACTGGAGGTGGCCCGGATGGGCGAAGACCGCGGCCACGCATCCCATCACAAGAATCCGCAACCGCAACAGGAGGAGGCAACATGGATCTGCAATTGTCGGACAAGACCGCGCTGGTGACAGGCGCGAGCATCGGCATCGGTCATGCCATCGCGCGGGCACTGGCTGCCGAAGGCGTTCAGCTATGCATCATGGCGCGGCGCCGCCCGCTGCTGGAGGAACTGTCTGCGAAGATCGTCGCGGCGGGCGGCAAGAAGCCGGTCATCGCGCCGTTCGACATCATGGACGAGGGCGCGGCCGAACGTCTGTCGAAATTCGCCATCGAGGCGCTCGGCCGGGTCGACATCCTGGTCAACAGTGCCGGCGGCAGTCGTCCGGCGATCAAGATGAGTGCGCCTGAAGCCGAATGGGAAGAGGTCATGCTGCTCAATTTCGTGCGCCTGCGTCAGCTCACCCATGCACTTGCGCCGCAGATGATGGCCAATGGCTTTGGCCGCATCATCCACATCACCGGCAAGTCCGAGCCCTCGCTGGGCGGGCTGGTGGCGGCCACGCCTGCCAAGGCGGCGATTCATGGCTGGTCCAAGGCACTGTCGCGCGATGTTGGCCGCCAGGGGGTCACCGTGAACTGCCTTGCGCCGGGCCACATCATGAGCGAGCAGATTCGCCGCAAGTACACCAAGGAATTCATGGCGGCGCAGAACGAGACCGAGAGCGCCGTCGGTCGCTACGGCGAACCGGAGGAGCTGGCCTGCCTCGCCACCTTTCTTGCATCACCCGTGGCGGGTTACATCACTGGAACGGTGATCCCGGTGGATGGGGGGCTGAAGCGCTACGCATTCTGATCACAGTTTCTTCCCACGGGTGGCGCCCGAGGCGCTGCGCAAAATTGGAGCGGAACCATGTGCAAATCACGCGTGTTGCGGTCTGCGGAAGGTGTTGCGGGGATGCTGTTGCTGGGCCTGGGTTTCGCCAGCATCGATGTGATGGCTCAGCAGGCCAGGGTCTGGCCCGTGAAGTCGGTGAGGCTGGTGGTGCCGTTTCCAGCCGGAGGGTCGGTCGATCTCACCGCCCGTGTGGTGGGACAGAACCTGCGCGCGCGGCTGGGGCAGCCGGTGATCATCGACAACCGGCCCGGCGCCGGCATGATCATCGGCCTCGACCTGGTGGCCAAGGCGCCACCCGATGGTTACCACTGGGTCATCACCTCCAACGGTGTGACCATCAATCCCAGTGTGTACAAAAAACTGCCCTATGACACCCTGACCGATCTGGCGCCGGTGACGCTGATCTCGACCACGCCTTCCATCCTCACCGTGCATCCTTCAGTCCAGGCGCGCACCACCGGTGATCTGGTGAAGCTGGCCAAGGCACGGCCGGGGGAGCTGATGTACTCCTCATCGGGGGTGGGCAGCGGCAACCATCTTGCCGCGGCCCTCTTCAATTCCATGGCGGGCATCAGCACCACGCATGTGCCCTACAAGGGCTCGGTACCTTCGTTGCAGGCGGTGGTTTCCGGTGAAGTGCAGTTCCAGTTCGGAAATCCCATTGCCTCGATACCCCTGATCAAGGCGGGCAAGCTGCGTGGTCTGGGCACGACGGGTGTGAAGTCCATCATCTCCATGCCGGACCTTCCCCCCGTTGCGGATTCGGGCGTGCCCGGCTACGAGTCCAACCAGTGGTATGGCCTGTTTACCACCGGAGGCACACCGCCTGCGATCGTCAAGCAGATCCAGGCCGACGTGGCGCAGGTGATCGCTCTGCCGGAAGTGAAGCAGCCGCTTTCGGCCGAGGGCGCCGAGATGGTGGGCAACCTGCCCGAGCAGTTCGCCGCGTTTGTGCAAGCGGAGATCGGCAAGTGGGCGAAGATCGTGCAGCTTGCGGGGGTGACCGCAGAGTAGGCTCAGGCGGCGTGATCTGATTATTCAGCTTGCTGTGCCGCTGCGCTGCTGGCCCCAGCGGTGGCGTTCGCGCCAGCCGCCGAAAGCGAGCAGGATACCGACCAGCCAGAACAGGGGCTCGACCCCGACAAACGAAGCGGCGCTGCCGGCGGCGAGGGGCAGCACGAACTGGCAGCCCATGCCCACCGAGAAGCGCAGTCCCAGCGCTTCGCTGTTGCGTCCCGGCGGCGATGCGGTCACCAGCTCGCTCTGCGACATGGGCGTGGCGAAGGCGTTGCCCACGCCCATGACAAAGGCGCAGATCATCAGCAGCGGCACCGAGTGCACGAACCCGTAGGCCACCAGGCTCACCGCCGAGAGCGCGAGCGACATCAGCATCACCTGCCAGGGCGTCCACGCCCGTGACACCGGGCCGGCCACGGCACGCATGGCGAACACGGCCACCGAAAAGGTGGACATGATGGTGCCGATGACCGAGGCGGAGAGTTGCAGCTGGGCACCATACACCGGGGTCATGACGATGAAGATGTCGTAGGCCAGCATGAACAGCACACCCATCAGGTAGACCGGGAACATATCCCGGTGGAACAGCAGGTCAGTGATCTTTCCGCGCTTGTCGCCGGCCTTGGGTTGGGCCGGCTGCGTGTCCAGGCCCGGCAGCAGCCGGAACAGGATCAGCGGCATGGCGAGCAGAGGCATGCAGGCAATGACCAGCGTGGCGGCGGCAAAGCCGATGTGGTCGATGGCCAGGCCCGCGATCAGCGGCCCGGCGCCATTGGCGGCGGAAATGCCGATGCCGATCCAGGAGAAATTGACTGACCGCTGGGCCTGGCCGCCATGGCGGCCGGCCAGCGAGGCGGTGAAAATATTGGTGACGCCGTAGGTGCCGCCCACGGCGGCGCCGGTGATGAGCAGCGCGGCGGTGTGTTCCCAGAAGAAGGGCACCAGCATGCCGGCGCTGGTGAGCAGCGTGAACACCAGCAGCGGCCCGCGCGCCCTCGTGCGGTCGGCCAGGCGGCCGAACTGCACCGAGCCGAGCATGGGCACCAGCGCGAACAGTGACACCAGCGCGCCCACCAGGAAAGGGGTGGACTGCATGTGCACCGCGTACAGCGCCACCAGCACGCGTGCCGCCGACATGGTGCCGTGCGTGAAGAAGCAGTAGAGGGTCAGGTAGTGGATCGGCTTCATGCGCCCTATTCTAGATGTCGCTGAATCAACGGCATCGCGATCCGCACATACTTGCGGGATATTCGGGCTGTGAAGTGCGGTGCCAATCGGCGCATGGGTCATGGTGAGATCGACTGCGGTGATCTCGATAGAGGTGGCATCGAGGGGTGAGACAGCCGGGATGGCCTTGGCTCTGGAAGTTGAATCCGCGCGCCTCCGGTTACCAGTTCTGGCGCATCAAGCGGCGCAAGGGCCGGTGGCGGATCGGTGGCGAGGCCACATTGCTTCGCCCCCGTCCCGGCGTGACCGATGTCAGACTGGAGCCATTGCCGCTTGGCGTGCGTGAGCATTCGCCGAGTGGCCTGTGGCCAGGGCCAGATAGTCAGCCTTGTGCTGCAGGTCGGTGTCGGAGTCTACGAAGGCAAGCGCTATGGTGTGGAAGGATCCATGTATGTCCAGAAATGCATCAACGATGTCCGGATCGAAATGCGAACCGCGGCCCTGCTCGATGATCTCCACCGCCTTCGCATGCGGCATGGGATCCTTGTACACGCGGCGGCTGATCAACGCATCGTACACATCGGCAAGGGCCATCAGGCGCGCTGATACCGGTATGTCTTCAGCGCGGAGCCCCTGCGGATATCCGGACCCATCCCACTTCTCCTGATGGGACAGCGCGATTTCCTTTGCGATGCGCAGGAATTCAACATCGGTGCCGAGGGATCTTTCCGCGTGTGCAATGGCATCCCGGCCCAGGGTGGTATGGGTTTTCATGATGGCAAATTCATCCGCCGTCAGGCGACCGGGCTTCAGGAGGATGCAGTCCGGAATGCCCACCTTGCCGATGTCGTGCAGCGGCGCCGACTTGAACAGCATGGTGATGTTGTGTTCGGTCAGGTATGCGGAGAACCGCGGGTGCGTCCGCAGTTCTTCGGCAAGCGCCTTGACGTAGTTCTGCGTGCGCCTGATGTGATTGCCGGTTTCATTGTCACGGGTCTCGGCAAGTGATGCCATGGCCAGAATCGCGACATCCTGGATGGCGGAGACTTCCCGGGTCCTTCTGGCAACTTCCTGTTCCAGATAGGCGTTCTTGTCCCGCAGGAAATCCGATGAGGCCTTGAGCACAAGCTGTGTTTTCACCCGGGCCATGACAATGGGCGGGCTGATCGGCTTGGTGATGTAGTCGACTGCACCCAGTTCAAGGCCGTGGCGCTCGTCCTCCACATCGGATTTTGCGGTGAGGAAAATGACCGGGATGTCGCGCGTGCGGGGGTCGGCCTTGAGTCGGCTGCAGACTTCGTATCCGTCCATGCCGGGCATCATCACATCGAGCAGGATCAGGTCGACCGGATCGCCGGACTGTGCCAGCTTCAGGGTTCGTTCGCCGTTGTTGGCTACCCGGACCCGGTAGCTGTCCTTGAGCAGGTCGTTCATCACAACCAGGTTGTCCGGCGTGTCGTCGGCGACCAGGATCGTTGCGGCGTTTCTCGTGGAGTCGGCGCTGTTCATGGCGTGGGCCTGTGCGGTGCAAGCGTTGGTCGGGAGAGGGATGTCATGGCGGCGGTCAATGTCTCAAGGGCTGCTTCGAAATCGAACGAGCGTATGCCGGCATCGATGACTTCGTACTGGGCTGGAAAGGTCACGCGCAGGAGCTCGGCGTTGTCCTGCAGCAGCTCGGCAGCCTGCGGTTCACCGTTGCCCAGGAGTCTGCACAGGTTTCGGCACACTTCGTCCAGCACAGCTGGATCGGTCATCTGGAGAGCGGATGTGCCGGAGGGCAGTCTTGCTTCCAGGCCTGCAATCATAGCCGTCAGCGGCCTGCGAAGATCATCCATATGGGACTCAATTTCGGCGTGCGGGCCGGTAGCCCTGATCGCGGATTCCAGCGCCTGCGCCGCTTGCTCGATCTGCCTGGCACCGATGTTTCCCGACACCCCGCGCAGCGTGTGCGCGAGCCGTTCGGCCAGTGCGCGGTCGTGAGCGTCCAGCGCAGCGCTGATCCGCTCAGTCACGTCCTTTTGTCCGGCCGCGAACTTGCGCAGCATGGACAGGTATAGTGGACGTTTGCCACGCACGCGCCGCAAGCCATCGTCGATGTCCAGGCCCTCTATGCCCTCGGGCAGGGTGCAATCTGGTGGCGTCCCGGAGGGAAGCGGAATACGGGCGGGGAGGGCCTCTTCCAGGGGCTGCGATTGTCCCGTACGTGGGGGAATCCATTTCAGCAGTGCATCCCATAGCTGCTCCGGCGAAATGGGCTTGGTGACATAATCGTTCATGCCCGCCTGAAGGCACCGGTCGCGATCTTCCCGGGATGCGTTGGCGGTCATCGCGATCACAGGCAGGGATTGCAGGCGGGGATTCGTGCGGATTTCGCGCGTGGCCTCCAGTCCGTCCATGACCGGCATCTGCATGTCCATCAGGATGATGTCGTAGCTGCCCGATTGCGCCTTTTCGACAGCCAGGAGGCCATTTTCGGCAAGATCGACTTCGAGACCGGCATCCTTGAGCAGTTCGATCGCCACTTCCTGATTGAGATCGTTGTCCTCCACGAGCAGCACGCTGGCCCCCCGCAGGCTGTTCATTCGCGCAGTGTCGCCGGCCGGCGCACTGGCCCTGGCCGACAAGGGCGCGCTTGCGACCCCGAGTGCGCGCATCATGGTCTCGAAAAGGGCCGAAGCACTGACCGGTTTCATCAGCACCTCCTCGATGCCGATTGCCAGTGCTTCCCTGATGACTTCCTCCCGGCCGAAGGCGGTGACCATCAGCAGGCGGGGTCTGCCTCGCGATGGCCGGGCCTGTATCCGGCGTGCCAGTGCCAGTCCATCCATCCCGGGCATCTGCCAGTCGAGCAGGGCCATGGTGAATGGCGTTCCCTGTGCGGCGGCCGTTTCGATGCACTGTAGGGCTGACGGGCCGGAGTCGGACAGCTCCACCGCGAAGCCCATATGCATGAGCATGTCTTGCATGGCCAGCCGCGCGCTTTCGTTGTCATCGACCACCAGAACCCGGCTGCCAGCAGGATGCGCGCTCAGCGGCAGTGCCCGGGGATTTGTGGCGCATTTGCCGAGTCGCGCCGTGAACCAGAATGTGCTGCCCTCGCCAACGTGGCTTTCGACGCCGACCTCGCCGTCCATGCTCTGGGCCAGTCGTTTGCAGATTGCAAGGCCCAGCCCGCTGCCGCCGTAGCGGCGGGTGGTCGAGGTGTCGGCCTGCTGGAAAGTCTGGAACAGCCTGTCGATCTGTTTGCGGGTCAACCCGATGCCGGTGTCGCGGACCTCGCAGCGCAACTGGATGTCGCTTTCGCCTTCCTCCTCGAGGGCGATCCTGATGCAGACCTCGCCCTTGTCGGTGAACTTGACTGCATTATTGGCGTAGTTCATCAGTATCTGCCCGAGGCGCAGCGGATCCCCGACCAGATGAGGCGGCAACCGGTGATCGACATCGAACACGATCTCCAGTCCCTTGGCCAGGGCCTTGTCCGCGATCAGGTCGGCAACATTGTCCATGACTTTCTCCAGTTCGAACTCGATTTTCTCGAGCGAGAACTTGCCGGCTTCGATCTTGGAGAAATCCAGGACGTCATTGATCAGGCCGAGCAGATGCTGACCGGAGCCCTGTATCTTGTTCAGATAGTCACGCTGCCTGGGCGTCAGTTCGGCCTTGAGCATGAGATGGGACATGCCGATGATGGCGTTCATCGGTGTGCGGATCTCGTGGCTCATGTTGGCCAGAAAGTCGGTCTTGGCCTGGCTGGCTGCCTCGGCGGCATTCTTGGCAAGAAACAGTTTCCAGCGGCTGTCCTCCCTTTCGTTGACCAGTTGCGTGATGAGGGAGGCCACGTTGCGGATGTCGTCGAGTTCGCCGGCCTGCTTCTCCTCGGCCTGGGGCAGCAGTTCCCTGACAACGCTGCGCAGGGATTGCAGCGTGCTTTCGCGTGAGTCCAGTTCGGTCCGCAGACTGGCTGCGGTGCGTGTCAGCACGTCGAATATCGGTCGAAACTCCTGCGGCACATCGCCAACCAGGAGCTGGCTGGCGCCATCGCTTCCCCGGGCCATCTCCCGCTCGAAAGCATGCACGCGGTCGAGCGTGCCCAGCCATCGCGACAACGGGTAGCGGATCAACACCAGGCCTCCAAGCAGGCTGCACAGCGCCACGATGGAGGCGACAATCATCGTTTTCCAGAAGCTTCCGGCAATCACTTTCGGCGAGAAGGAAAGGCGCAGCACACCGTAGTCGACGCCGCCCACCACGATCGTCCGATTGATGTCGTACAGACGTTCGGCGACCGCGTTGCTCAGCCACTCGGGCGGTGTCATTTCGGGCTCGGAACTGCTGCGAATGGACACGCCACCGCCGCCCTTCACGTCGATGAAGGCGGCAAGTTCGAATTGCGGGCGGCGGGCCGCCTCTTCCAGTGCGCGCTTGATGGTGTCGTAGTCGCCGATGACTGCGCTGTCGGCGACAGTGGCGGTCATGAGGTCCACGACCATGGTCGCCACATCCTGCGCGTCTTCGATGTGCTGCCGGAACTGGTTCTGGTAGAGCGCAACCAGGCCACCGGCCACGAACAGGAGCAGGGTGCCCGCGTAGAGGGCGTAGACGCGTGCTACCAGTGAACCCGGAAGCAGCCGCTGCAGCCAGTTCATGGTCCGTATCAGCCCGTATTAACGCAGCGATAGTGGTGCGGTCTGGTAGAAGCGCCGCTCGGTCACGTATTCACTACCGTCCGAGATCACGAATGAGGTGTCGGCGCCAAGGCCCACTTCGCGGGAGGCTTGCTGCAGGATGTCGCGCCCCTTGGGGTCTGTGCCCATTCCCAGAAAGGCCCGTGCCACCGCCTGGAAATCCTTCTCGGGCACCTTGGCTGCCACCAGGAGCGGCAAGTCGTGGACAGGGTCGGAAGTCCATACGGCCCGATAGGACTTGCCTTCCCGCTTGGCGTACCCTGCCAGCAGTTGTCCATTGCCGCCGGTGGCTTGCACTTTGCCGCTGAAGAGCTGCACCAGCGCTGCATCCTGGTTGCCGCCAAATACCACCTGTACGTCCACGTTCTGCGCCAGCAATGCGGCATAGGGCAGCTTGTAGCCGATCAGGGCCTCGGGCCCGGCAAAGGACACGGCCTTGCCGGATAGTTCCTTGAGTTCCTTGACCGGAGAACCGGCCGGAACGATGAGTTGACCGTTGACCGGCGGCGTATTGCGCCGACCGAACACCTTCCAGCCCAGCTTGGCTCGTTCCGGACTGAACAGGTGATTGCTGAAAACGAATTCCACCTCTTGGGCGAGCACGTAGGCTGTGGTGTCGGCCGAAGTGCGGCCGATCTTGAGTGAGAGCTTCAAGCCGCTCTTTTCGGACACATAGGAAATGATGGGATTCCAGTAAGTCGCGGTGAGGTTGATCCCATACTGGTTGACGGGGGAGAAGCGGTAGCTTCCGCTTTCCTGTGCCGAGGCGGCCAGGCTCAGGCCCAGCATTCCCGCTCCCAGCCAGAGCAGACCGGTGAAATGTTTTTTCATGTCCCTAGCATCCTTGAATGGGCATTGCGGGCTCTCAGGCGTGCCCGGTCATGCCGGTAATGGTGTGGTGCTCAGGATAATTGGGGACGATGGAATGCAATTGAAGGATCTGAAGGCATATTCCCCGCCAGATTCTTCGTTTCCCGAATCGGGTTCAGGCGTTCCGACTGGCGATGAAATCGATTGGTGCAGCAGATCTGCGCAACCTGACGCCAGTGGTATGGGTCTTTCCTGGCGAACCGGGATTGCTCAGGAAGAGCGTGTGCGCTGTGCCCGCAGCAGTTTCGTGCCGATGATGTTCTTCGCCGCCAGTTCGGCCTGTGCTCCCTCCGACAGTCCCAGCACGCCGCCCAGCACCTCGGCGTTGTACTGGCCCAGCGTCGGCGCGGCATGCGGCACCGGGTAGGGCTTGCCGCCTTCGCGGAAGGGTGCCGAGGCCTGCGGATGCACGCCGATGAAGGGCCGGTCGATGTACTGCCAGAACTCGCGCGTCTTGAGGTGGCGGTCCTCGAGCAGTTCCCCGGGCGAGAGCACGGCACCGGCGGCCACGCCGGCCTGTTGCAGCAGGGTCATCACTTCGTCCTTGCTGCGTCCGCTGGTCCAGGCAGAGAGGGTGGCTTCGATCTCCGCCTGGCGCTGGCGGCGTTCGGCGGCCTGGGCGAGGCTGGCATCCGCCGCCAGCTTGTCCAGGCCTGCTGCCTTGCACAGCGCCGGCCACATGGCGTCGCTGGTGACGGCGATCAGCACCCATTCATCGTCGCCGGCGCAGCGGAACACGCCATGCGGCGCATGCATGGGATGGCGGTTGCCCAGGCGTGGCCCGACGCTGCCGCGGGCGGATTGTTCGATCACCCAGGGTGCGCACAGGGTCAGCATGCATTCCACCTGCCCCAGGTCGATGAACTGGCCCTGGCCGGTGCGCTTGCGATGCAGCAGCGCGGTGAGCAGCGCCGAGCAGGCGTTGAGGCCGCTGATGGCATCGCCGTAGGCCACATGATTCTGCGTCGGCGGTGTGCCCTCGGGGCCGGACACGGTGGGCAGGCCGCAGGCGTGCTCCAGCGTCGAGCCATAGGCGCGCAGCTCGCTCCAGGCAGTGCCCGAGCCGAAGGCGTTCATGGACAGCATCACCAGCGAGGGATTCACCTCGACCAGGCGCGGGTAGTCCAGGCCCAGCTTGGGCAGCACGCCGGCGGAGTTGTTCTCGATCACCGCATCGGCGCCCGCCACCAGTTGCTTCACCAGCCTGGCGCCTTCGGGTGTGGTGAGGTCGAGGGTGATGCCGCGCTTGCCGCGGTTCATGTAGTTGAAGCGCTGTGTCTTCTCGTATAGCGTCTGCTCGAACATGGCGGCATGCCGCTCCTGGCCGCGCCACCAGTCCGGATACTTGCAGGCTTCCACCTTGATGATGTCGGCGCCGAGGTCGGCCAGCATGCGTGTGGCGAGGGGGCCGGCCCAGCCCATGGACAGGTCGATCACGCGCATGCCGGCGAGCGGCAGCTTCGCCGCAGCCTCAGTGTCCACCTCAGTGTCAGCGTCGGCCTTGACCGCAGCAAATGCTGAGGGGGACTTTTCCTGGATGGGGGTGGCGTCCTGTTCGCCGGGACGAGGCACCCGTCCGCCCGCGCGCGGCGGGGTGAGGCCCAGGCGCAACGGGTTGCCGGGCGCGCGCACGGTCTGCGTGCCGGTCTGCACGTCGACGATGGCGCCGCGCTGCTGGAAAATGTCCAGCGCCAGCACTTCGGACATTTCCGGCACCACGGCAAAGGGCAGCTTCAGTCGCAGCGCCTCTTCCAGCCATTCGCGCGCAGTGCGCTCCATGAAGCGCGGGCTCAGGCGCTGCTCCAGTTCCTTGGCGCGCCGGGCGCGCTCCACCGACACGTAGTAGTTGGGGTCTTCACCCAGCTCGGGCATGCCGGCCATGCCGCAGAAGCTTTTCCACTGCGCCGGCGAGTTGAAGGTCATGCCCAGCCAGCCCACCTTGCAGCGAAAGATGCCCAGGGTGCCGCCGGCGGTGAACAGGTTGATGCCAGCGCGGCGCTCGACATAGCCGGGCGCCAGGCGTGACAGGTCCAGCTCGGCCAGTGCCACGGCCGACTCGTGCACGCTCACCTCGATGTTCCGCCCACGCGCGCCATCGAGGCGCGCCATCAGCGCCGCCATCACCGGGATGAAGGCAGACAGCCCGCCGATGATGGAGGACTGGTAATCAGCCAGCGCCAGCGGTGGGCCCTCGATGGGGCCGACCAGCTTCACCAGCCCGGCGAGGGCGCGACAGACCGCATCGCTGCCCTGGTAATCGCGGTAGGGGCCGCTGGAACCGAACCAGCTGACATCGGCGATCACCAACTGCGGATGCGTCTTCGCGAGGGCGGCGTGGTCCACGCCGGCGGCGCGACGCTCGGCCGCGCTCATGCCGTCGATCAGCACATCGGCACCGGCCAGCAGCGTGTGCAATCGCTCCTTTGAGCTGGTCAGGCTCTGCTTATTGAAGTTCAGGTAGCTGAATTCGGTGCTCTCCTGGTGGCCGCCGCCGATGTCGATGCGGGGCAGGGCCTGCCGGCCCGGATCACCCCCGGGTGCTTCCAGCTTCAGCACCTCCGCACCGAAATCGGCAAACAGTCTGGCGCAGTAGGCGGCAGCCGGGAGGCTGCCGGTCTCGATGACGCGGATGCCGCGCAGCGGTGCAGTGGCGAGAGTGGCGGGAGTTGTGTCAGTGGCGCTTGCAGTCATGCTGTACCTGATATCCGGTTGAAGGTTGATCTTTGAGGGACCCGGCGTCGTCGTGTGGGACAAGACCGTTCGTTGGGGTGGTTTGCGTGGTCAGACAGGCTCGCCACGAACGCAATGGGTGCAATGGGTGCAATGGGTGCAATGGGTGCAACGGGTGCAACGGGTGCGAGGGGGCAATGGGGACTCAGGCGGCCGGTGGTGCGCAGACGCGCACCACCGGCAGGCAGGTCAATCACATCTTCTCGATTTTCGCAGCAGTAACGATGCGGCCCCAGATGTCCAGGTTGCGCTTCATCAACGCGCCGAGTTCGTCAGGTGAGGAAGGCGTGACGTCATAGCCCTGGGTGTTCAGCTGCGAGGTCACGTCCTTGTCGGCCAGCGCCGTGCGCAAGGTCTGGTTGATCTTGCCCACCACCGCGGGCTGCATCTTCAGCGGGCCGAGCACGGCGTGGTAGATGTTGGGCAGGTCAAAACCCTTCAGTCCGGCCTCTTCCATGGTGGGTACATCGGGGAAGGACTTGTGGCGCACCGTGTCGGTCACGCCGATGACGCGGAATTTGCCGGCGCGCGCGAAGGGCAGCATGTGGCCGGCACCAGCGAACATGAAGGCGAGGCTGCCGGCGAGGAGATCGGTGGTGGCAGGACCGGTGCCCTTGTAGGGGACGTGCACCATCGGGATGCCGGTGACGTGCTGCAGCAGTTCGCCTGCCAGGTGGTTGGAAATGCCGATCCCGGCCGAGCCGTAGCTGGCCTTGGCGGGGTTGGCCTTGGCATAGGCGAGCAGCTCGGCCACCGTCTTGAAGGGCATGTTGGCGTTGACGCCCAGCACATTCACCGTGCTGATGGTCTTGGCCACCGGCGTGAATCCGAGCGGTTCATAGGTCAGCGACTTGTACAGATGCGGGTTGAGTGTGTGCGTGGAGTCGGTGGTCCAGAACAGCGTGTAGCCGTCGGGGGTGGCACGCTGCACGAACTCGGCACCGATGGCGCTGCCCGCGCCGGGCTTGTTGTCGATGATCACCGACTTGCCCCACAGTTCGGCCAGGCGCTTGGTGACGGTGCGCGCGGCGGTGTCGGTGGCGCCGGCCGGATAGGCCACCACGAAGCGCACCAGACGGTCCGGATACTCCTGCGCCGCAGCTGGTGCTGCCTGCATGCCGGTGGCGACCAGTGCCGCCGCCAGGGCTCTTCCTGCAATGCCTGTCCTCATGTCCTGCTCCTTGTGGGTGTTCCTGTTGTTGCCTTTGTTGTCATGCATGCCGGCGAGCGGCCTGCCCGGACTCAGATCTTCTCGATCTTGGCGCCACGCACGATGCGGCCCCAGGTATCGAAGTTCTTGCGCATCAGCGCGCCCAGCTCATCGGCAGTGGTGGGCGTGACGTCATAGCCCTGCGTGTTCAGCTGGGTCACGGTCTCGGGCTGTGTGAGGGCGGTGCGGGCGGCCTGGTTCAGGCGCGTCACCAGGGGTGCCGGCAGCTTCAGCGGGCCCACCAGCGCGTGGTAGATGGCCGGCAGGTCAAAGCCCTTGAGCCCGGCCTCTTCCATGGTCGGCACATCGGGCAGGCGCGGGTGGCGCACGGTGTCGGCGGTGCCGATGACACGGATCTTGCCAGCGGTGAGCACCGGCAGCATCTGGCCCACGCCGGCGAACATGAAACCGATCTGACCACCCATGAGGTCGGCCAGCGCCGGCGAGCTGCCCTTGTAGGGGATGTGGGTCATCGGGATGCCGGTCACGGTTTGCAGTAGTTCACCCGCCAGGTGGTTGGAACTGCCGGTGCCGGCCGAGCCGTAGCTGGCCTTGCTGGGATTGGCCTTGGCATAGGCGAGCAGTTCACTGACGTTGCGGATGTTCAGCGTGGTGCTCACCACCAGCACGTTCACCGTGGAGACGCCCTTGGAGATGGGCGTGAAGCCCAGCGGCTCGTAGGGCAGGGTCTTGTACAGGTGCGGATTGAGCGTGTGCGTGCCGTCCACCGTCCACATCAGCGTGTAGCCGTCCGGGGCGGCTTTGGAGACGAACTCGGCGCCGAGCGCGCCGCCTGCGCCCGGCTTGTTCTCGATGATCACCGGCACGTTAAGCAGTGTGGAGAAGGGCCGCCCGAAGGTGCGCGCGGCGGTGTCGGTGGCGCCGGAGGTATAGCCGACGATGATGCGGATGGGCTTGTCCGGATATTGCTGGGCGCTGGCAACGGGTACGGCCAGGGTGGTCAGTGTGGCCAGTGCAGCCAGGGCTGCAAGGGTGGCTCTTGCGTTGGTGGGTGACATGCGATTCTCCTTCGTTGACGTGTTTGCCGCGCGCCTGTCTTGTGCAGGCTGTACGGCATGTGACGTGCAGGTTCGCGTGGAAAAAATGAACAGGGACAGGGTCCTGTGTTGCTTCACGTTCCCAAATGCGAATGGCGCGTCGGCTACGGGGCAAATACTGGAATAAGCCGCGATATTGTGCAACCATCAATGCACAAACTAAAAAGAATCGCATGCGCGCACCAGCCATGCAGGTCCGTTTGCAGACACGTGCACCCGGACCGATGAAGCGCCTGTTGCCAGCACTCCAACCACTGATCAGCGCGGGTTGCGCTGCGC
This sequence comes from Betaproteobacteria bacterium, assembly GCA_947474715.1. GTDB lineage: Bacteria > Pseudomonadota > Gammaproteobacteria > Burkholderiales > SG8-39 > CAIYPG01. The sequence continues at coordinate 3,522 of CANJJT010000053.1, read as the reverse complement.
GGGAACACGCAGGACAGCCACCGCTGGTCGCTGCCGGGAGTGAACGCTTGCGTGCGCCTTGAACCATCACAGGAGAGTCTTGCATCGTGAGCCAGAAATTCTCGCGCATCCTCATCGCCAATCGCGGTGAAATCGCCATCCGCGTCGCCCGTGCTGCCGCCGAACTGGGCATCGAATCCGTTGCTGTCCATCCGGCCGATGATGCACAGTCCCTGCACGTGCTGGGGGCGCAGCGCGCCCTCTTGTTGAAGGGCGCGGGTGCCCGCGCCTATCTCGACATCGACGGCATCATTGCCGCGGCGCGTGAAGGCGAGTGCGACGCCATCCATCCGGGCTACGGTTTTCTGTCGGAGAACCCGGCGCTGGCGCGAGCCTGCGAAAAGGCCGGCATCACCTTCATCGGGCCGGCACCGGACGCACTCGAGGTGTTCGGCGACAAGAGCCGCGCGCGCGACCTGGCCCGCAGTGTCGGCGTGCCGGTGCTGCCCGGCACGCACGGGCCTTCCAGCCTGACCGAGATCCAGGCTTTCTTCACGGCACTGCCGGCTGGCAGCGGCATGGTGATCAAGGCCATTGCCGGCGGTGGCGGACGTGGCATGCGCGTCATCATGGATGCCGCGGCCATTCCGGCCGCCTACGATGCCTGCACGCGCGAAGCCCTGGCGGCCTTCGGTGATGGCGGCGTGTATGCCGAGCGGCTCATCGTGCAGGCGCGCCATGTCGAAGTGCAGGTGGCCGGCGATGGCCAGCAGGTGCTGGCCATTGGCGATCGCGATTGCAGCCTGCAGCGGCGCCACCAGAAGATCATCGAGATCGCACCGGCACCGGCTTTGCCGGAGACGGTGCGCAAGGCCTTGCACGAGGCCGCGGTGAAGCTGGGCCAGGCGGTGAAGTACCGCAGCCTGGGCACCATGGAGTTTCTGGTCGATGCGCAAAGCAACGAGATCGCTTTCATCGAGGCCAATGCGCGCCTGCAGGTGGAGCACACCGTCACCGAGGAAGTGACCGACGTCGACCTGGTGCACCTGCAGATCGCCCTGGCGCAGGGGCGTACGCTGGCCGAGGCCGGACTGCGCGAGGTGCCGGTGAGCCGCGGCTATGCCATCCAGGCACGCGTCAACCTCGAAACCCTGGGTGCCGATGGTTCGGTGCGGCCCTCGGGCGGGTGTCTCTCGGCCTACGAGCCGCCGGCCGGGCGCGGCATCCGCGTCGATGGCTATGGCTATGCCGGCTATGTCACCAGTCCCAATTACGACTCGTTGCTGGCCAAGGTGATCGTGCGCGGCGCCAGCTTCGAGGATGCGGCGCGCCGCACTTCGCGCGCACTGGGCGAGTTTCGCATCGAAGGCGTGAACACCAGCATCGCCCTGCTGCGCGCCCTGCTGGCCGATGAGAAGGTGCTGGCCGGCCAGGCCACCACGCGCTACATCGAGGCGCAGGCGGCGAGGCTGCTGCAGGTTGCGGCGACGCTGGCCCCGCGCAGCCTGTCCTCGGGCAAGGAAACCCAGGCGTCCAAGGCGTTCGCGGAAGTGAGCGGCACCACGGCGGCCAGGGCGCCACTGCAGGCCACCCTGATCGTGCTGGAGGTGGCCGAGGGTGCGCTGGTGCGCGCCGGACAGACCGTGGCCATCCTCGAGGCCATGAAGATGGAGCACGTGATCGCCGCGCCGGTGAGCGGGCGGGTGCAGAAGCTCGCCGCCGCCAAGGGCGAGGTGATGATGCCTGACCAGCCGATCCTGTTCATCGCTCCGGCCGAGGTTGAGGGCGAGGCCGAGGCACAGGAGCAGACAGTCGATCTGGATTACATCCGCCCGGATCTGGCTGACGTGTTCGAGCGCTGGCGCATGACGCGCGACGAGGCGCGCCCCGAAGCGGTGGCCAAGCGCCGCGCCCGGGGCCAGCGCACGGCGCGCGAGAACATCAACGACCTGATCGATCCGGACACCTTCATCGAGTACGGCGCCTTCGCTATTGCCAGCCAGCGCAGCCGCCATTCGGTGGAGCACCTGCTGAAGATGAGTCCGGCCGACGGACTCATCACCGGCGTGGGCACGGTGAACGGGGCCTTGTTCCCGGCTGAGGCGGCGCGCTGCGCTGCGCTCGCTTATGACTACACCGTGCTGGCCGGCACCCAGGGCGGCATGAACCACTGGAAGACCGACCGCATCCTGCATGTGGCGCTGGAGCAGAAGCTGCCCATCATCTGGTACGCCGAGGGCGGCGGCGGGCGGCCCGGCGATGACCGTAGCGGCCCCGGGCACCGTACCTTTGGCGCAGTGGGCGAAGTGTCCGGTGAGGTGCCGATGATCTCGGTGGTGTCGGGCTACTGCTTTGCCGGTAATGCCTCGGTGGCCGGCATGGCCGACATCCTCATCGCCACCAAGGGCAGCAATCTCGGCATGGCCGGTCCGGCCATGATCGAGGGGGGCGGCATGGGCATCGTCAACGCCAAGGACATCGGTCCCCTGCACGAGCAGGTGGCCAGCGGCGTGGTGGATATCGTCGCCGAAGACGAGGCCGATGCCACGCGCCTGGCCAAGAAGGCGCTGTCCTACTTCCAGGGACGCACTGCCGACTGGGCGTGCGCCGACCAGCGCCTCCTGCGCCAGTCCATACCGGAGAACCGGCTGCGCGCCTATGACGTTCGCGCGCTGATCAGGAACCTTGCGGACAAGGACTCCTTCCTCGAACTGCGCCCTGAGTTCGGCCCCACTGTCATCACCGCCTTCATCCGCATCGAAGGCCGGCCGGTCGGCCTGATCGCCAATGACAACCATCATCTGGGCGGGGCCATCGACTGCAATGGCGCGGACAAGGGCACGCGCTTCATGCTCCTGTGCGACAACTACGACATTCCCATCCTCAGCCTGGTCGATACCCCAGGCTTCATGGTCGGCCTGGAGAGCGAACGCCAGGCCGCCGTGCGCAAGACTTCGCGCATGTTCATGGCCGGCGCCAAGCTGGGTGTGCCCTTCTTTGCCGTGGTGCTGCGCAAGTGCTACGGCCTGGGCGCCAGCGGCATGACCGGGGGCTCTCGCATGGACCCGATGTTCTCGGTGACCTGGCCCACCGGCGAGTTCGGCCCCATGAATCTGGAGGGCGCGGTGCAGCTGGCCTATCGCAAGGAGCTGGCGGCACAACCCGATGATGGAACCCGCAAGGCCTTGTACGACAAGCTGCTCGGCGATCTGTATGCGTTGGGCAAGGGGGTGGAGCATGCCACGCACCTGCGCATCGATGCGGTGATCGATCCAGCCGATACGCGGCGCTGGCTGGTGTCGGGCCTGCAGATCGGCAAACGTACACGGCCGCGTCGCCACTGGGTGGATGCCTGGTAGCTTGAGTGGGGGGCGGGTAGGCCTGCCCCGGGTTATTCCTGGCTGGCTGGCTGGCGTCAGGTTCTTTGCCGATCAGGGAAAGCTGTCGCAGCGAGGTTTACCCCCTTGTCAAAGGGGGCCGACTGGCCGCAGGCCAGCGGGGGGATTTTGACCAGCCAGGCGGATCCGGCTGCCTTCGCAAGAT
>CANJJT010000052.1:0-27932 GCA_947474715.1 Betaproteobacteria bacterium | reverse complement strand
TTCAAACGGGGCAAGGCCATTGCGCAGGTCGGCTTCGAAGTAAGAATGTGCTCCCCGGAAATCGGGGAATGAACTGCGCTCCAGGATGCGTCAATACACCGCGTCCTTTTCCTGATAAGCGTTTTTTCGGGGCCTGCAAATTGCAACTTGAGCGTTGTTGAACACTGTGAAACCCCGGCGTCATCCCCGTGCGCATTTTCGTAACTGAGTAGGGATCCAGTGTCTCTCGCCTCGACAAAGCTGAAGACGCTGGATTCCGGCTCACGCTCGCTCATGAACAGCCATGAGCGAGCGCGTCCGGAATGACGGTATTGGGAATCGAACTCCCCGCAAATCGGCGAAGAACCTTTGACAAGGGGGTTAACACCAACTGCGAATCTGAATCCTGCTTTCCAGCACTGCCAGGAACCGTCTGATAATGATCAAATTCAGATAGTGGCATCCATGACCATTGAGTTCATGGATGAAATATGATCATCTTTACTGCTGCTCCCAGCCGCCGCCCAGCGCCCTGAATAGATTGGCCACCGCCGCACGCTGCGTGCGCAGGGCATCGGCACGGTTGAGCTGCGAGCCGAGCAGGTTGCGTTCCGCGTCGAGCACATCGAGGTTGCTGGCAATGCCGTTGTCGTAGCGCAGCCGTGCCAGGCGCAGGTTCTCCGTGAGGGCAAGGACACGGCGATTCTCTGCATCGAACTGCTGGCGCGCCAGTGACTGCGCGTCCAGCGCATCACGCACTTCGCGGAAGGCCGTCTGCAGGGCCTGCTGGTACTGCAAGACAACCTGGCGCTCGCGCGCTTCGGCCGCTGCGATGCCGGCACGCAGGCGCCCGGCAGCAAAGATGGGCTGCAGCACGCCAGCCGCCAGCGACCAGATGCCAGCCGGGCCGGTGAACAGATTGTCGAGCGCCGCACTCTGGCTGCCCAGCATGCCGGTCAGACTGATGGACGGGAAGATCGATGCGCGGGCCGCGGCAATGCGCGCATTCGCGGCAATCAGCCGTTGCTCGGCCTGCACGATGTCCGGACGCCGCAACAGCAGCTCCGAGGGCAGGCCCGCGGGCACCACCACCGGCGCTGCCGGGCCGATGTCAGCCTGGGCCGGATCGCGGTCACGTTTCGCCTCGAAGAGTTCGCGCGGCGAGCGGCCCAACAACACCGACAGCGCGGTTTCCTGCGCCAGACGCTGGCGCTCCAGCGCCGGCAACTGCGCCTCGGCGGCCGACAGCTCCGACTGCAACTGCGCCAGCTCGAAACTGGAGATGACCCCGGCGTCGCGGCGCTTTTCCTGCAGGGCAATGCCGTCACGGCGTGTGCCAATGGCGCGTTCCGTCGCGGCCACCTGCTGGTTGAGCGCGCGCACCGCGTAATAGGCCTGCACCACATCGGCGGCCAGGGTGATGCGCACGGTGTCGCGCGCGGCCTGCGTGGCCAGCAGCTCGGCGCGGGCGGCCGCGGTGGCCGAACGCAAACGGCCCCACAGGTCCAGTTCATAGGACACATTCAGGGCGGCGCGGTAGTCATTGCGCTGGCGCGGCAGGCCAGGCGGCAAGGTGCCGGTGGCCGAAGACGACTCGCTGCGGTTGCGGCTGAAACTCCCATCCACCGACGGCGCCTCATAGGAACGGGTGATGCCCAGCTGGGCACGCGCTTCGTCCACGCGTGCCACCGCCAGTTGCAGGTTGGTGTTCTTCTGCAGTGCTTCCTCCACCAGCCGATCCAGCATGGCGTCGCCATACAGCGTCCACCATTGCGCGCCGGCCTTGTACACGGCCAGGGCGCCCGGAGCGGCAGCCGTGCCATACGCGGCAGGCAGGTCGGTCGCCGGGCGCTGGTAGTCAGGGCTGACCGCGCAGGCTGACAACACCACCGCCGAGATCAGGGACAGGGACAACGTGGAGGACCGGACAGGCCGCTTATTCATGGCCGCCTCCTTTGCCAGGCGGCGCGGCAGGCGCGCCGGATGGCGGCGACTCCATCAGACGCTTGTGCTGTGCAATCTCCTCGCGGGTTTCGTCGGTCGAGCGCTTTTCCGTGAGGTGGCGATCAGTGATGAGCTTGTAGAAGGTCGGCACGAAGAAGATGGCGAGGAAGGTCGCTGCCAGCATGCCGCCCATGACGCCGGTGCCCACCGACTGGCGCGCGCCGGCGCCGGCGCCCACCGAGATGGCCAGCGGCAGCACGCCCAGAATGAAGGCCATGGAGGTCATCAGAATGGGGCGGAAGCGCAGCCGTGCTGCCTCCAGCGCCGCGGCCGAGGCCGACATGCCCTCGTGGTGCTTGATCGAGGCATATTCCACGATCAGGATGGCGTTCTTCGCCGCCAGGCCGAGTAGCGTCACCAGGCCGATCTGGAAGTACACATCATTGGTAAAGCCGCGCAGCCACACCGCGGCCAGCGCGCCGAAGGTGCCGAAGGGCAGCGCCATCATCACCGACAGCGGCAGCGACCATTTCTCGTACTGCGCCGCGAGGATGAGGAAGACCATGATGGCCGCCAGCGCCAACACCAGGCCCGAGGTGCCCGAAGAACGCTTTTCCTGGAAGGAGGCGCCGCCCCAGTCAAAACTGAAGTCCGCCGGCAGCACCTCCTTGGCAAGGCGCTCGAGTTCTGCGATCACCTGTCCGGAAGAAACCCCCGGAGCTCCCTGCCCGAAAAGCTTTACTGAAGGCAGATTATTGAAGCGGTCCAGCGAGTCCGGGCCGGAGCTAAAACGCACTTTGGCCAGGGTGTGCAGCGGAATCATTTCCCCTTTGATTGAACGCACATGAATTTGACCCATGGAATCGGGGCGCATGCGCGAGGACGGCTCGGCCGACATCAGCACCTGCCAGGTGCGGCCGAAGCGGTTGAAGTCGTTGACGTAGTAGCTGCTCATGGTGGCGGCCAGCGTGGCGTACAGCGCATCGATGGGTACGCCCAGGGCCTTGGCCTTCTCACGGTCCAGTTCCACGGAGAGCTGCGGGGAGGAGGCGCGCCACAGGGTCTGCACACCGCCCAGCTTGGGATCCTTGTTCGCTGCGCCGAGGAACTCGCCCAGCACCTGCGCCATGCGCGCCGAGCCGCCTTCGCCGCGGTTCTGCAGATAGAACTCGAAGCCGCCCGCCTGCCCCAGGCCGAAGATCGGCGGCGGATTGAAGGCCAGCACCAGCGCCTCCTTGATGTGAGCGGTCTTCATGAACAGTTCCCCCACCAACTGACTGGCGGTGACCTTGCGCGCGTCCCAGTGCTTCTGCGTCACGAAGATGGTGGCGGCATTGTTGCGGTAGCCGCCGCCGAGGAAGTCAAAACCGGTGAAGGCGATGGCGTCCTCGTTGGCCGGATTGGACTTGATCACCTCGAGCACCTGCTTCACCACGCGGTCGGTGCGTTCGAGCGTCGCGCCATCGGGGAGGATCACCGCAGTGATGTAGTAGCCCTGGTCTTCATCGGGCACCAGGCTGCCGGGCGTGGCGCGCCACAGGCCGGCGGTGATGGCCACCATGCCGGCGAACAGCAGCAGCGCCAGGAAGCCACGGCGGATCATGAAACCCACGCCATCGGCGTAATGGCCGGTGAGGCGGGTGAACCCGTTGTTGAAGGCGGTGAAGAAGCGTCCGGGCTTGTGGTGTTCGCGCTTGAGGATGGCCACGCACAGGGTCGGGGTGAGCGTCAGCGCCACCACGCCGGAGATCACCACGGCAATGGCAATGGTCACGGCGAACTGGCGGTACAACTCGCCGGTCAGGCCGCCGAGGAAGGCGATGGGCACGAATACCGCGCACAGCACCAGCACGATGGCCACCACCGGGCCAGTCACCTCGGTCATGGCCTTGATGGCCGCCTCGCGCGCCGAGAGATGCTCCTCGTGCATGATGCGTTCGACGTTTTCCAGCACCACGATGGCATCATCCACCACGATGCCGATGGCCAGCACCATGCCGAACAGGGTCAGGGTATTGATGGAATAGCCCAGCAGGTGCAGACCGGCAAAGGTGCCGATCAGCGACACCGGCACCGCTGCCAGCGGGATCAACGTGGCGCGCCAGTTCTGCAGGAACAGGAACACCACGAAGAACACCAGCAGCATGGCCTCGCCGAGGGTCTTCAGCACTTCACGGATGGACACCTCGACGAAGCGCGTGGTGTCGTAGGCCACCTTGTAACTCATGCCCTCGGGGAAGCGCCCCGAGAGTTCGGTCATCTTGTCCTTCACCGCCTTGCCGGCGTCCAGCGCATTGGCGCCAGGTTGCAGGAAAATACCGATCAGCGTGGCCTCCTGGCCGTTGATGCGGCCGACGAAGTCGTAGTCCTTGGAGCCCAGTTCGACGCGCGCGACATCGCGCAGCCTCAGCGTGGAACCGTCGGGATTGGCGCGCACGATGATGTTCTCGAACTCGCGCGGATCGACCAGGCGTCCCTTGGTAGTGACCGTGTAGACCAGTTCCTGCGGGCCGGCCGTGGGCGATTGCCCCACCTTGCCGACGGCGAACTGGGCGTTCTGCTCGTTCAACGCCGCGATCAGGTCGCTCGGGGTGACCTTGAGTTGCGTCATGCGGTCGGGCTTCAGCCACACGCGCATGGCGTAGTCCTTGGCGCCGAAGATCTGCACATTGGTGGTGCCGGGCACGCGCTTCAATTCGTCCAGCACATTGAGCGTGACGTAGTTGCTGATGGTGAGCTGGTCGTGACGGCCGTCGGGCGAGTAGAAGGCCAGCACCTGCAGGAAGGACGAAGAGCCCTTGTTCACGGTCACGCCCAGGCGGCGCACATCCAGCGGCAGGCGCGGCTCGGCCTGCTTCACGCGGTTATTGACGTTGAGCGCAGCCTGGTCGATGTCGGTGCCGATGTCGAAGGTCACCTGGATCTGCACCACACCGTTGGAGGAGTGCGAGCTCATGTAGAGCATCTTCTCCACGCCGGTGATCTGGTTTTCCAGCGGCGCCGCAACAGTCTGCTCCAGCACCTCGGCCGAGGCGCCCGGGTAGATGGCCTGGATGGTCACCACCGGCGGTGCGATCTCCGGGTACTGGGCAATCGGCAGGACCCGCATCGCGGCCAGGCCGGCGATCATGATGAAGATGGACAACACCGCCGCGAAGATCGGGCGGTCTATGAAGAAGCGCGAGAACATGGCTGGACTCCCTTACTTCGCAGCGTTCGCAGGGTTCGCTGCGGACTTGGCGGTCCCGGCACCCTTGCCATCGGCTGCCTTGTCGGCGGCACCTTTGTCGGCGGCACCTTTGACTGCGCCACCCTTGTCGGCGCCGGCCGCTACGCCAGGCGGGCCCTTGGGTGCGTTGGCATCGGCAATGCGCACCGGTGCTCCCGGGCCGATCTTCATCACGCCATCGACGATCACCTGGTCACCAGCCGCCAGTCCGGCATGGATGATCCATTGGTCACCCACCCAGTCCCCCACGGTGAGCGGACGCGGCTCGGCCTTGCCCTCGGCGTTGACGATGTAGGCGAACTTGCCCTGCGGCCCTTCCAGCACCGCGCGCTGCGGAATCAGCATGGCATTGGGCCGCGTGGCGCCGGTGAGGATGACCTGCACGAACTGGCCGGGGCGCAGCACGCCATCGGGATTGGGCAGTTCGGCGCGCGTATCGCTGGTGCCGGTGACGGTACTGATGCGGATATCGGAGAAGCCCACGCGCCCCTTGCGGGCATAGGTGCTGCCATCGGCCTGCTTCACTTCCACGGTGAACTGCCCCCCCTTGGGCAGCACCAGGCGCCCGGCCTGCGACTCGGTGCGCAGCTTGAGGTGCTCGGCTTCGGACACGCCGAAGTAAACATAGACAGGATCGGTCTGGCTCACTGTGGTGAGCAGCACCGCAGGCCCGGACACCAGCGTGCCCTCGGAGACCTGCGAGCGGCTGGTGATGCCGGAGATGGGCGATTCCACCCGCGTGTATTCCAGATTCAGCTTCGCATCGTTGGTGCGGGCACGCGCGCTCCTCACGTCGGCATCGGCGATCTGCTCGGCCGAGGCGGCATCGTCAAACTCCTTCTGGCTGATGGCTTTCGCCTCGATCAGCGGCTTCAGGCGGGCGGCATTGCGCCTGGCCTGCGCCAGGCGCGCCTCGGCCGCGGCCGCATCGGCTTCGGCACGCGCCAACGCCGACTGGAATGGCGCTGCGTCTATGGTGTAGAGCGACTGGCCGGCCTTCACCACCGTGCCTTCCTGGAAATTGCGCTTCTGCAGGATGCCGGTGACACGGGCACGCACCTCGACCTCGCGCGAACCCGCCACCTGGCCGGTGTACTGGAAGACCGCCGGCACTGACGCCGCCTTCACCGCCACCACATTCACCTCGGGCGGCGGCATGCCACCGGGGCCGCCCGGGCCACCCTTTGCACCCGGTCCGCCCTGTCCACCGGAAGGTCCGCAGGCCGACAGCAGCACGGCGCCAGCCAGCAGGGCCATCACACCAAGCGCAGGATGCAATGCGCGGACGGAAAATTTCTTGGAGAAAGCGGGAATCGTGGCGGGCATGTCGTTATCCAATGACGGTGACGTGTTCGGTGGGATCAATGCTGTGTCACTGCTGCTTGCGCTGCCATCTCCTGTCTGCCTGGTGGCAGACAGGAGATGTGCGTGCGTGCATCACAGATTCTGTGATTCACGGCTTACAAAATGATGTCAGAAAGGGTACTATTATACATACAGTCACAAATGTAAGTGAATAAGTGCGCCTGCTGAGGAAGCCCTGCCGCCTGCGAGATGGCCACTTCCCGCAAGTCGCCGCTATCGTTATATTGGAATCATGAACATCGCTGCTGCCTGCGCCCCGGGGAACACCCCGCGGGGCAGGCAGCAACATACAAGAAGGCGCATACCGGATGGATTGCGGCAAGAAGATGACCGCGCACCGGCATGGTGCGCCGGGGGCAGCGGCCTGGGAGGGCTGGAAAACATGGTGAGACGGACCAAGGAAGAGGCGCTTGCCACACGCATGGCCCTGCTGGATGCGGCCGAGCGCGTATTCAGCGAACGTGGCGTATCGCGATCCTCGTTGTCGGATGTGGCTGCAGCCGCCGGTGTGACGCGCGGCGCGGTCTACTGGCATTTCAAGGACAAGGCCGACCTGCTCGATGCCATGCTGCGGCGGGTGGTGCTGCCCATGGAAGAGGCCCAGGCCACCTGCAGCGGCAGCGACCCGGTCAGCGACCCCCTGGGCCACCTGCGCAACTGCCTGCTCAAGGTGCTCACGCGTACCGCCAGCGATCCGCAATCGCAACGCGTGTTCGAGATCGTCTTCCACAAATGCGAATACACCGACGAGATGGCAGCGGCACGTGACCGCTGCAATGCCATGCGTGAAGGCTACCTGTCCGAGATCGAGCGCGGCCTGCGCAATGCCATCAAACTCGGCCAGTTGCCCGAGGGCCTCCGGGTCCGCACTGCGGCCATCGGCCTGCATGCCCTGGTGGACGGCCTGATCGCCAACTGGGTACAGGCACCGGCCTATTTTGCCCTGGAGCGCGAAGCCGCCACGTTGCTCGACATCTTCCTCGACGGGCTGCGCGCTGGTGCCGTGTCAGCGAAGCCCACCACGCACGCGCCGGCCAAAACGGCGCGTCCGGCGCGTGTCACGCCGGTGGGCAGCGGGCGCCCCCACCGCCGTCCGACGCGCAAAACACTGCGCTGAAGCAAGCGCATTGCCTCACCTCATCACGGCAACGCCGCCACAGAAGCGCGCTTGCGGCATCAAACACGGAGAAGGCTCCCTTCTGTTCAGGCGCAACAGCTCGTGACGGGAAATCGAGCCTGATCCGTTTAGGGAAATACTGATCAAGGGGGCACGGCCCCCTTGAGAATCCCCCACTTCAGAGGGAAGTTTTTCAGTCATTCTTTTACTTTGGGACTTGATCAGTGCTTCCTTAGGGAAGCACTGAACAAGTGGGCTACGCCCGCTTGTCTATCCCCCCACTTCAGAGGAAACATTGAACGACTGTCCTCGACTCAAGACTTGATCAGTGTTCCTCTTACATTAGAATGCGTTTTCCGCGCCGCTCATGAACACAATACCCCGACACAGATCAACGGGGCCTGCATCGCCGGCCGGACCACCAAGCTGAGAGGGCACATGGGATCAGTGGTTGCACTGGCCGGACAGATCGGTGGGGCGAAGCTGGCTGATGGCCTGCGCCGGGCCCGGCCCGGGCGCCTCAGCGTCATCGTCAACACCGGTGATGACTACGAATACCTCGGCCTGTCGGTGGCGCCCGACCTGGACACCATGCTCTACATGCTTTCCGGCGTCGCCAATGCGCACCGCGGCTGGGAACCGGAAGAGGAAACCTTCTCCTGCTATGGCATGCTGCAGCGCCTGGGCGGTGCGGACCGCATCCCCCTGGGTGATCGCAGCCTGGCCACACAACTGCTGCGCGCCGAGGCGCTGCGCATGGAACGCCGTCCCACGGAGATCTCGCTGCAGTTCTGTCATGCCCTGGGCATCGACGCGCGGGTGCTGCCGATGAGCGACGACCCGGTGCGCACCCAGGTGGTGACCGAGGCCGGCGCGGTGCGCTACCACGAATACTTCTACGACCTGCAGTGCGAGCCGGTAGTGAAGAGCTTCTTCTACGCCGGCGCCAGCGAGGCGCGCCTGTCCGACGAGATCATCGACGCGCTGTATGCCAAGGATCTCGAAGCCATCGTCATCTGCCCATCCAATCCCTACCACGCCATCCGCCCCATCCTCGAGGTGCAGGGCATGCGCGACCTGCTCAAGTCGCGCGGCGTGCCCATCATCGCAGTCAGTCCCATCGTCGGCGGCAGCGCGCTGCACGGCTCGGCCGGCAAGATGATGCACGAGCTCGGACACGAGGTGTCGGCGCGCGGCGTGGCCATGGGGTACTACCGTTTCATTGACGGCTTTGTCATCGACCACGAGGACGAAGCCTACGTCGAGGGCATACGCGCCTCGGGCTTCGAAGTGGCCAGCGCCGCGACCTTCATGCGCAGCATCGAGGATCGCGTCACCCTGGCCGATGCCGTGCTCGACTTCGCCCGCGACATCACCACACGCCGGCAGCAGGAGAAGGACAACGCCGCCTGAGGCGTGCCTGCCCCACACACAGGATTTTTCCACATGAATGCACGATTGCGCCTACGCAAGGCCAGCCGCGAGGACCTCGGTCTGACCCCGGCCGAGTACCGTTCGCTCGCCCGTCTCACCACGCCGGAGAAGATCCAGGCCTTTGTCGATGCCATCCCGCAGAATTTCGAGGTGGGTGGCCAGACCTGCCTGTCGGTGCGCGAGGTGCTGCGCCAGCAGCGCGCCATGTGCATCGAGGGCGCCATGGTGGCCGCCTGCGCACTGTGGGTGAACGGTGAGCCGCCGTTGCTGTTCGACCTCAAGGCCAAGGGCGACTACGACCACGTCGTCGCCGTCTACCGTCGTGGACGCTGCTGGGGCGCCATCTCCAAGACCAACAGCATTGTGCTGCGCTGGCGCGACCCGGTCTACCGCAGCCTGCGCGAACTGGCCATGTCCTACTACCACGAGTATGCCAACCGGCGTCACCAGAAGACCCTGCGCAGCTATTCCGTGCCCTATGACCTGCGGCGCATGCAGCCCGATGAATGGGTGACCAGCCAGAAGCACTGCTGGGACGTCGGCTGGGCGCTGGAAGCGGTCAGGCATTATCCAGTCGTCAGCGACCGGCAATTGCGTCAGGTGCGCCTGCGCGACACGCTGGAGCGCAACAGCATGAACATGATCATGTATCCAAGGCCGGTGCGGACCTGACAGGCCGACGGTGGCCGCAGGGCCACCCGCCTCCGTTACCCGGTCCATGCGCCGGAAGGAACCACGACTGCAACCGGCACTCCAATGACCATGCTCACCCTGTCGCACCCCACACAGTCCTTGCATGTTGCGCGGCGCGGCCTCAGGCTCTCCTGCATGGGCACAAGGCATCTTCCGAAGCTGTTCACCGTGCTGGCCTGTGCCGTGCTGACTGCGGCAGCCTGGGCGGCTCCGGGCCTGGCGCAGGAGGACGCAGCCGGGCAGGAGGTCCGGCGCCTGATGAGCCTCTCTTCCCTGGAACGTGACCAGCAATCCGACGCCTTTGCACTGCGCCTGCAGCAGCACCAGCGTGAAATCAACGCCACGCCGGCTGACCGGGCACGCATCGAGCGAGATCATTCCGCGCAGCGTCGTCAGCTGGATCAACTGGCCGCCGAGCAGCGCAGGTCGGCAGGTGTTGCAGACGCCCCTTCCTGGGGTCCGCAACTGGACCTGCGGCCACAGATGGAACGCGAGCGCCGCCAGCTTCTGGACCGCATCCAGCCCTGAGCCGGATGGCGCAGTCCAGGCTGCCACGCGCCCACAGAACCCTTCACTCCGGACATGTGCCGCCTCCCCCTTCACCCTTGCCAAGGTGTGGTCACCGAAGTGATACGCTGGTAAAAGTTGTCAGGGGCCATGATCTCGAGGCGAAGATAAAGGGCATTACAGCAGGGCACTCCATTAAAACAAGGCAGACCCAGAGGAGACGTTCATGAGTATTGCAAAGCGATTGGCAGTTTTTCTGGCTGGCATGATGCTGGCCGGAGGCGTAATGGCGCAGGCCTGGCCGACCAAACCCATCAGCCTGCTGATTCCCTTTCCGCCTGGAACGGGCAACGACATCATCGGCCGCGTGCTCGGCATCGAGATGTCCAAAATCCTGGGCCAACCGGTGGTGCCGGACAACCGCGCGGGAGTGTCGGGCAATATCGCCATGGAGGCCACCAGCAAGGCCGCCCCGGACGGCTACACGCTGGTGGTCGGCAGCACCAGTTATTCGATCAATCTGTCCACGCTGAAAGGGACCGCCCCCCTGGCCAGTTTCACGCCTGTGGCGCTGGTGGGCACGCTGCCTTATACCCTGATCATTTCGCCGGAACTCCCGGCGAAAAACGTGAAGGAGCTGATCGCGACCCTGAAGTCGAAGAAGGGCCAGTACAACGCCGCCACCGGTGGCCCCACCGGCACCAGCTTCTTTCTGGCGGAGTCCTTCAAGAAGGCGAGCGGGGTTCCCATGGAGATCATCGCCTACAAGGGAACGACCGAGGCCGTGGCCGACCTGCTGGTCGGACGCACCCATATCCTGTTCGCACCCATGCCGACCAGCCTGCCCTACCACAAGTCCGGCAAGCTGCATCTGCTCGGGGTGACCGGCAGCACGCGCAATACTCTGGTCCCGGACGTGCCGACCTTCACCGAAGCGGGTTTCCCCATGCTGGACGTCGGCTCGTGGTACGCCATCATGGGGCCGGCCGGCATGCCCCGTGCCGTCGTGACCCGCCTCAACCAGGCGGTGAACAAGGCCATGGGGGTGAGGGATGTGCAGGAAAAGCTGGGCAATATCGGCGTGAACCCCCTCATCGGTACCCCGGAGGAAGTGGATGCCTATCTCAAGAAAGATGTCGCCACCTGGGCGAATATGGTGGCGGACTCCGGCATCAAGACTCAGTGAGCGGACCCCAGACGGGAAACGGCATTCGCAGTGACTCAGGGACGTACCACGCTTCAATCCTGACGAAAGCGTGGTCTGTCCCTGAGCCGAGCCGGGATGGCCCGCGGTTCAGGCCGCCGCGCGACCGACATCCCCGGCATTGGCCGCCTCACCGATGCGCCAGCACTGGGTCAGCAGGCGCGCCATGGCCGCATCATCGAGAACGCCTTCCGCCAGGTCGGCAAACTTGCGGTCCAGGTCGCGATCGCTCATGGGATTGTCGGCGCTGCCGATGCCGTGCTCGATATAGCGATGCAGCTTGCGGCCGTCGCGCAATTCGATGACCACGTCGGCCTGGTCCGGCGCAATCCCGGCGTCCTCCACCGCGTCGACACGCTCGCGCAAGGCCACAATCTCCGGCGCAGCCACGCGATCCAGCTGCGCAATCCCCGCCACCCCGTCCACCAGCGAGGTCGCCACCCAATGGGCGATGCTCACCTTGGCCTGCATGCGATCGGCCGGATGGCGTCGTCCGGCCAGGATCAGTGCATTGCGGTGCGCCTTCACCTGCACGCGCGCCACGTCTTCATGGCCAATGCCATTTTCCTCGCGCAGGGCCAGGCAGGCATCGATGATGGGATGCAGCACGATGCCGCAGGGATAGGGCTTGTAGGTGTTGCGCATCACCTCGAACTGGCTGCCCAGCCGGTCGGTGATGGCGGCCGGATTGGCCTTTTGCGCATACATCTCGAGGAAACCACGGTCGCCATCGATATGGTGGCTGGTGCTGGTGTAGCCCTTGGCCGCCATGAAGGCGGCACGCAGGCCGGTGTGGCCGGCATGCGCCGGCACCAGCGGGCTGCACATGCTGCCGTGCATGCCGCGAAAGCCCGAGCCCTGGCCGCAGGCGATGCCGCAGGCCCAGACGATCTGCTCGGCGGAAAGGCCCATCAGCTTGCCCGCAGCGGCAGCAGCGCCGATGCCGCCGGTCAGGCCGGTGAGGTACCAGCCCACATCACACTGCGCCGGGGGCACCGCAATGGCGCGCGTCAGGCGGCACTCCACCTCCAGGCCCAGTACCAGCGCCAGCAGGAAATCCTCGCCCTTCACCGGCGTGCGCTCGGCCAGCGCCATGATGGATGCGGCAATCGGGCCGGCCGGATGCAGCACCATTTCCGCATGCGTGTCATCGAAGGCATGCGCGCCGGAGCTGATGCAGTTGAGCAGCGCAGCGGTCAGCACATCGACCTTGCGCTGCATGCCGATGACGGTCGCCTCGGGCTTGCCGGAAAACTCGCACAGGGCTTCGGCAGCGGTGCGCGCGATGATGTCCTGCGCCCCGCCCAGGGCGCAGCCCACCCAGTTGACAAAGGAGCGGGTCGCCTCGTGCTGCACCGCCTGCGGGATGTCCGCGGGGCGCGCGGCAACGACGTATTCGGCCAGTTGCCAGGCCAGGGACGAACGGGAATGGGCAGCGACAGACATCGGGTGAAACCTCCTTCAGGCAATGCGGGAATGAGTCCGTGCTTGGCGGGCCTGTCGAGCCATGCACGGATGCTGGTGCCCGGTCCGGGTCTCTCGCCCTGGTACACCAGGAGAGTAGTATATGAAAACCAAGGCCGTGCCGAGCAGGCCCCCTGTCAGGAAAATGTTTTTTCCTGAGAAGGGCCATGTTGAAGGGACCACGCGCCCTTGGCCGGCATGACCAGACGCTTGCTGGCGCACCGTGCAGCACAATGACCGCGCGGACGACCGGCACGACCCATACAGTCCGCCACCCATGCGGCCAAGGAGGAGCACCATGTTGCAGTCCTGCAGCAATACATTGTCCATTCGCGCTGGCGCCCTCGCCGCGCTCCTCTGCGCCGCCACGCTGGCGAGCCCGGTGGCGCATGCCCAGGAATATCCCGCAAAACCGGTGCGCCTCATCGTGCCTTACGCGGCCGGGGCCGGGGCCGACCTGCTTGCACGCATGGCGGGGCAGAAACTCGGTCAGAACCTGAAGCAGACCATCCTCGTTGAGGCCCGGCCTGGTGGCGACACCATGATCGGCGCGCGCGCGGCGCTGCAGGCCGCCCCGGATGGCTACACCTTGCTGCTCGCCACCACCACCACCGCCATCGCGCCCTTGGTGAACAAGGACCCGGGCTACAGCTTCAGCCAATTCGAAGTGCTGGCGCCGCTCAGCTTCGATGGCTTCATCCTGTCGGTGAATGCCGGCGTGCCGGCGAAAAACCTTACCGAGTTCATCGCCCATGTAAAAGCCAATCCGGGCAAGCTCAATCGCGGTTCCCTCGGCAGCGCCGGGCCGATCGAACTGATCTCCGAGCGCTTTCTCGCCTCCGCAGGCCTGGATGTCGTGAAGGTCAATTACGCCGGCTCCGGGCCGGCATTGAAGGACCTGGCCGGCGGCACCATACAGATCATCGTCGCCGGCCCGGTGGGTACCATGCCGCTGGTGAAAAGCGGCCATATCCGGGCGCTGGCCTATACCGCCGGTGAACGCAATCCCCTGGCAGCGGAGATTCCGACCTTCAAGGAGCTGGGGCATACCGGCATCGTCGGTGGCGTGTGGTACGCCATCGCCTCGGCAGCCAGCGTGCCGAGCGCCATCAAGCGCAAGCTCGCCACCGAAGGTGCGAGCGTGCTCGCCACCGCGGACTTCAAGGAGAAACTGTCGGCACAGGGTTCCACACCGTGGCCGGGCACGCTGCAGGACTTCATCGGCTTCATCAAGGCCGACAACCAGCTCTGGGAAGCCGACATCCGGCGCGGCAGCAGCAAGAGCCCGTAAAAAGGCTTGTTCCGCGGACTTCGAGATGAAACCGCCGCGGCGCTATCCCCCGTGTCAAAGGCTCTTCACCGATTTCCGGGGATCTTACTGGCGGCAGGCATGGCATGGCCGGGTTTACCCCCTTGTCAAAGGGGGCCGACTCGTGAGCGCAGCGAACGAGCGGGGGGATTTTCTCCCGCTGCCTTTCATCGTTCGCCAGTCATGACCGGATGCGGGCCCTGAGTGTCCTCCGGTGCTTCCCATCTGCAAGGCAACAGCCGTGCGCTGGGTTCATGCCATGTCGGCAAAGGGCCATGAGACGAGCCTGCCTGGTGAAAATCCCCCCGCTGGCCTGCGGCCAGTCGGCCCCCTTTGACAAGGGGGTTTACACCACCGGGCCTGCCAAGCCTGCTGCCAATGCCGTCCCCGGAAATTGACGAAGAACCTTTGACAAGGGGGTAAACCTTGCCGCCCCTGGTAATCGATGCAAAACCTTTTTCAACAAGCTCAGCGTACCCCCCTGCCGCCTCACTGGGCGGCCTCCGGTTCAGGCAGCCGGACGTGGCACCGATTGCCAGTGCACATTCACCCATCCCGTAGCCGTCTTCACCCACACATTGGTGAAGCGCAGGTCGAGGTTGCGCGTGGGCAGTTCGATCAGCACATCCCCCGAGGCGATCGCGCAGTCGCCATACACCCGCACCTTGACGTTGCTGAACTTGAAGCTCTTGTAGGAAGACTTGCCGCTGGTAAGACCGTCGATGTAGCTGCGCTTGGTGTCCAGGCGCCCCGAGCTGTGGATGTAGACCAGGTCATCGGCGAACAGCTTTTCCATGGCCGGGCCGTCGGCTTTCAGAATGGCCTGGGTGCGTTGTTCTTCCATTTTCAGGATATCGTCGACTGTGCTCATGCTGCCTCCTTGGTGGGTGTTGCGTGTGATTGTCTTTTTGTTCTTGCGTTGCTCGTGAGAGCAAAGCTCGCTCAATCATGCGCGAGCTTGAGTCCCGCGCGCGGCCAGTCCATCCTCGCCAGCTGCCCCTTGCCCGACAACGTCAGCCAGGCCTGCCTCATGTCCTGGCCACCGAAGCAGATGTTGGTGGTGTAGTGATCGCCGGTGGCAATGAACTCCGCGCCGCTGCCATCGGGGGCGCAGACGCTGATGCCGCCCAGTTCCAGGGTGGCGACACAGACAAAGCCGTTGGCCTCCACCGCGAGTGAATCGAAGCGCGCATAACGGGTGGGAGTGAATACCAGGCGGCCGCCATGTGGTGCCGTGATGGCTTCACGCGAGGGCGCCAGTTGCCCCGGCGCGGCAATCTCCCAGGACCACAGGCGCGCGGTTTCGGTTTCGGCCACGTACAGGGTGCGGCCATCCGGTGACAGGCCCACGCCATTCGGCCGTGAAATGGGGAAGATGACTTCGCGGATCAGCGAGCCATCGGTCCTGGCGTAGCAGACGCGGCCGATGTCGGTGTCACGCGCGCGCGTCTTGCCGAGGTCGGTGAACCAGAAGCCGCCATGGGCGTCGAACACCAGGTCATTGGGCCCGTTGAGGCGGCGTCCGTCGACCTGGTCGTAGAGCAGCTCGAAGCGCCCGGTGTCGGGATCGACCCGCTCGATGCGTCCGGTGCGATAGTCGGCCGGCGTGCCCACCGGGGCCTGGCTGCCGCGTCTATCGCCCCAGGCAAAGCCGCCGTTGTTGCAGACGTAGATGTGGCCATCCGGACCGAGCGCGGCGCCATTCGGCCCGCCGCCCAGCGTGGCGATGATGTGCTTGCGACCATCGGGCATGACGCGGGTGAGCGTGCCGCGGCGGATTTCCACCAGCACGATGCTGCCATCGGGCATCCACACCGGGCCTTCGGGAAACCACAGATCATCGACCACCACCTGCATGGGCGAGGGCGCCACGGCAAAGTCAGGCTGTATCATGATGTGATCATTTCCAAATGATGCTCCTCTTCATCATTAGGCTTACGTCCTGATTATTATCAGACCATAACCACGGTCTCAGGCTTCGTCGCCGTCTTCCACAGGAACAGGCCGACCACGGGTGCCGAGCAGGGTCACCGGCACCGTGGCCACCGTTTGCATGGCGCCCATGGCCCCCATGAGACCGGCACTGCCGAAGTCCTCGCCATCGAAGGCCTTGTCGCCGCCTGCATCGGCCACGCCGCTGGCGGCCACGGCGGCAAAGTCGAACAGCGTGCGATCCAGCAGGTGCGAGGCATTGACGCGCTGCAGGCTGTTGAAGATGGTTTCCACACGGCCGGGGAAGTGCTTCTCCCAGTCGTGCAGCATGGCCTTCAGCTGCTTGCGTTGCAGGTTGTCCTGGGAGCCGCACAGGTCACAGGGGATGATGGGAAATCCGCGCAACCCGGCATAGGCCTCGAGGTCACGCTCGCGCACATAGGCGAGTGGCCGTATCACCACGTTCCTGCCGTCGTCGGAGGCCAGTTTGGGCGGCATCGACTTCAGGTGCCCGGCAAAGAACAGGTTCAGGAAGAAGGTCTCGAGGATGTCATCGCGGTGGTGGCCCAGGGCGATCTTGTTGGCGCCCAGTTCCCCGGCCATGCGGTAGAGCGCGCCGCGGCGCATGCGCGAGCACAGCGAGCACATGGTCTTGCCTTCGGGGATGACGCGCTTGACCACCGAATAGGTGTCCTGGTACTCGATGTGGAAGGGCACGCCGATCGAACGCAGGTAGTCAGGCAGCACCGTCTTCGGAAAGCCCGGATGGCCCTGGTCGAGGTTCACCGCCACCACATCGAAATGGATGGGCGCGCGCTCGCGCAGCTTGAGCAGCACATCGAGCAGGCCGTAGCTGTCCTTGCCGCCGGAGAGGCAGACCATGACCTTGTCGCCATCGGCAATCATGCCGAAGTCGCCGATGGCCTGGCCGGCCAGGCGGCACAGACGCCGGTCGAGCTTATTGGCTTCCAGGCGCTGCTTTTCGAGGGCTTTGTGGTCCGGGGCGTTCATGGCCGCCATTATCCCCCACCCGGGGCATCCGGCGCCCCCCGAATGAGGAAAGGCCCGGGTCGGCTCAGGCCCGGGTCGGCTCAGGCGTCGGCGTCGGCGCCTTCAGGCCGATGAAATAGAAGGACGCCAGCGCCAGCAACTCCACCGTGGCGATGATCACGGCCATGGGCAGCGCCGATTGCGCAGGGAAGGCACTGACCACGGCGCTGGTGACACCGGCGATGGCAAAGGAAATCGAACCGATCAGGGCCGAGGCGGTGCCGGCGCGGTCACCGAAGGGCGCCATGCCGAGAGCCGTGGCGTTCGGGTTGATCAGGCCATTGGTGGCGATGCAGAAGAACAGCGGCACCAGCAGCGCAGCAAAGGCCGCGGTGCCCAGGCTGGCGGGCAGCAGCGCTGCCGCCACCAGGCATAGCCCGGACACCGCCGACACCAGCACGGCACGGCCGGCCACGCGCTCCGGCCTACTGCTGCGCAGCAGCCGCACATTGAGCTGCGATGCGGCAATCAGGCCCAGTGCATTGGCACCAAACAGCCAGCCGAAATGCTCCGCCGGCACGCCGAACAGCACAATGAACACAAAGGGCGAGCCGGCGATGTAGGCAAACATGCCGGCCGCGGCAAAGCCGCGCGTCAGCGTGAAACCGATGAAACGCCGGTGCACCAGGATGCCGGCAAAACCGCGCAGCCAGGACGCGATGCCGGTAGGCCCGCGCGTGTGGGCCGGTCGCGTCTCGGGCAGCCACAGCAGCACCACGACGAACAGCGCCGCGCCGTAGAGCGTCAGAAACCAGAACACCGAGCGCCAGCCCAACCAGGCCAGCAACTGCCCGCCCACCAGCGGCGCCAGGATCGGCGCCACGCCCAGTACCAGCATCATGCGCGAGATCATGCGCGCGCCATCCTGCGGCGGAAAACTGTCGCGGATCACCGCCAGTGAAATCACCATCCCGGCGCAGGCGCCCACCGCCTGCACAAAGCGCAACACCGTGAGCATGCCCACCGAAGTGGCCAGGGCGCAGCCGGCCGAAGCCAGCACGTAGAGCAACAGCCCGATCAGCATCAGCGGGCGACGGCCGTAACGGTCCGACAACGGTCCATGGAACAACTGGCCCAGCGCCACACCGATGAAGAAGGACGACAGCGTGAGCTGCACCCGCGACGCTTCGACACCCAGCGAATCGGCCAGTGTCGGCAGCGAAG
This sequence comes from Betaproteobacteria bacterium, assembly GCA_947474715.1. Classification (GTDB taxonomy): domain Bacteria; phylum Pseudomonadota; class Gammaproteobacteria; order Burkholderiales; family SG8-39; genus CAIYPG01. The sequence continues at coordinate 9,541 of CANJJT010000052.1, read as the reverse complement.
GCAGGTACATGTCCACCGCCAGCGGCATGATGGCCGTCATGGCGCCCAGGATGAGCGCAAGGCGAGCAGAGTTCAGTGCGGGGGGCGAGGCGGGCATGAAGCGGACTATTATTTCATTGAATCATCACCGGCCCGACCAACCTGCGGCAGGCCGGATGACCCGATCACGCCGGCATGACGATCCAGCCCTCCACCTGGTCGCCGTAGGCCTTCACCCGTCCAGCCAGACAGGCCCGCGCCGCCAGTGCGCACAGCGCGGCATCCACCCAGTCGATGTGGGTCAGGGGCGCCAGGTCGATGCCGGCCTGTGCCAGCAAGCGCCTGCGGATGACACCCTTGTTGCGGGCAGACACTCGTTCACCGGCCAGCACGCAGGCAATGGCCTGCGGGAAGGTTTCGAAGCACATCGGCCCGCGCACGGCACTGGTGTGTCCATCGAACAGGCGATGTGATTTTTCCAGTTCCGCAAACAGCGCTTCGCCCCGGAGCATCCAGCCGTAGTAATTGCGGGGATGGGCGATGGCCACCTCACGCCGGGGTGACGCAAAACACGAGATGCCCGCTTGCATCAGGGCGCGCTCGGCCAGGCGCGAGCTTCCCGTTGCACTCCAGCGGCAGGGCGCATCCACACCCACCGCCTGTGCACCCAGTGTGCGGCACCAGTCGGCGATCTCGCAGGGGTCAGGGGATGCGAGCTGGTCCGCCATGGCCAGGCCACGCAATGCGACGGCGTGAAAGCCCTTGCGCTCCCCGCCCACATCGATGCCGACCGCAATGCACTCCATCAGCGGGGATCGGTGACAGGAAAGGCTATGGCTATGGCTATGGCTATGGCTATGGCTATGGCTATGGCTATGGCTATGGCTATGGCTATGGCTATGGCTATGGCTATGGCACTGGCGCGGCCGGATACCCTGCCGCGCCGATACCCTAGCGCAGGTCCGACACCAGCGAGATCAGCGTCTCGGCGCCGATCTGCGCGCGCGCGGTGTAGTTGGCGTGGTCGCAGCCCAGGGTGGCGCCCTGGCCGGCCTTCAGCGCAGCGATCTGCTCCGGGCTGAACTCGAAGCGCAGGAAGTGCACGGCCGAGGTCTTCTCGGCGTTTTCACGGGGAAGGTCCTCGTCGGCGATGGCGTAGCTGCGCTGCTGGCCCTCGCCGACGGGCACTTCGACATAGACGCGGTCCTCGACGTTGATCAGGCGCCCCAGCTCGCGCTTGCGCTCCTCGGTGTCGGGGTACTCGATCATCATGGTGGCCTTCCAGTTGCTGCCACCAGGCACCAGGTGCTTGTAGACGTCGATTTCGCCCTGGATCCCCGCTTCCTCGAAGATGCGCTCGATGCGCAGCATCTCCTGGATCTGGTAGCGGATGGTGCGCTCGGACTCGAACTGCAGCGACATGTTGCCGCCCAGCTCCACCGAACGCAGCCGGCGGTGCGCCACCAGGCTGGGCTTCTCGGTCTTGCGCCACTTGGAGTAGGCCTCCAGGGTCATCAGGTTGTCGGGTGCGATATGGCCGGTGATCTGCATGATGGTGACTCCTTGGGGCCCCTGACCAATCGTCGTCAGGGGCATCTGATGGTGGGGAACGCGAAGGGAGTGTCCCCTCGCGGTTGTCAGCAGGGTGTTACTTCAATCCGTAGGCTTTGCGCACCAGGCTGATGGGGTGCTGCAACTCCGGGTTGCCCAGCTGGTTGTTGTCGATGCCCTGGGCAATGTGGTGGCCGCCCAGCGGACAGTCCGAACTGATGTAGTCGGGCTTGCCACCATCCTTCATGGTCGCCATGGCCTTGAACACCGGTTTGCCGATCTTCATGGCCTGCTGGTGGAACTGCTTCTTCACGCCGAAGGTGCCGGCGTGGCCGGAGCAGCGCTCCACCGTATTGACCGTGGTGCCCGGCACCAGCTTGAGCATCTCCTCGGCCTTGCGGCCGACGTTCTGCACGCGGCTGTGGCAGGGGATCTGGTAGCTGACATTGCCCAGCGATTGCGGGAATTCGGTCTTCAACAGCCCGTCCTTCTTGCGCCCGATGAGGTACTCGAAGGGATCCCACATGGCCTTCTTGACCGCCTGCACATCGGCGTCCTCCGGATACATGAGGGGAATCTCCTGCTTGAACATCAGCGTGCAGCTGGGCACGGCCGAGAGGATGGCAAAGCCGGCCTTGGCATATTTCGCCAGTACCGGAATGTTGGCCTCCTTGCTGACATTGACCGATTCGAGATCGCCCAGTTCCAGCTTGGGCATGCCGCAGCACTGTTCCTTCTCCACCACTTCGTAGTGGATGTCGTTGTGGTCCAGCACCTTGAGCAGGTCCTGGCCGATGCCCGGTTCGTTGTAGTTGACGTAGCAGGTGGCGAAGATGGCGACCTTGCCCGGGGTGGTGGCGCCATCGCGGGCGGTGGCGGTTTTTGCCGTGTGCGTGTCCGAGCGGAACTTCCGGCTGGCCAGTTCCGGCAACCAGGCGTCCTGGTCCACGCCGAGGACCTTCTCCATCAGCGCGCGGGCTGGTTTGGTCTTGTTCACGGCATTGGCCAACTGCACCACCACCGGTATGCCGGCGAAGGAGCCGTGCAGGTCGGTGGAGGCGAGCAGCTTCTCGCTGGTGCTGACCTCGCCCTTTTTGAACTTGATGGCCTTGGCGCGCAGCATGGTGTGGGGGAAGTCGAGGTTCCACTCGTGCGGCGGCACATAGGGACACTTGGTCATGTAGCACAGGTCGCACAGGTAGCACTGGTCGACCACCGACCAGTAATCCTTCTTCTCGACGGCATCCACCTCGCCGGTCTTGCCGTTGTCGACCAGGTCAAACAGCGTGGGAAAGGAACCGCACAGGCTGACACAGCGCCGGCAGCCATGGCAGATGTCGAAGATGCGTTCCATCTCCTTGAGCGCGGATTCCTCGTTGTAGAAATCAGGGTTCTTCCAGTCCAGGGGATGCCTGGTTGGTGCCTCCAGAGAGCCTTCCCTCGCCATAACCTCGTCCTCATTCAGGTTTGTGGAGTCATCGCAACACGGTCAGAAGCGCGCTGCTGCGGCACTTCGGTGATCGACACGCACTGCATGCGGGGCAACAGAGTGGTCCGCCGCTGATCCTGCGTACCCCGACTCGGGGAGTGGTGGCGCGCAGGCCTTGATTCGGGTGGGCGGAAGGCCGCAGGCCCTCCGCCTTTGCTTGCTACTGCTTAGTCCGTCAGTTCGGCCAGAGCCTTGGCATAACGGTTGGCGTGCGAGCGCTCGGCCTTGGCCAGCGTCTCGAACCAGTCAGCGATTTCGTCATGGCCCTCGGCGCGGGCGGTCTTCGCCATGCCGGGGTACATGTCGGTGTACTCGTGGGTTTCACCAGCGACAGCGGCCTTCAGGTTGTCACGGGTGGGGCCGATGGGCAGGCCGGTGGCGGGATCGCCACACTGCTCGAGGAATTCGAGGTGGCCGTGCGCGTGGCCGGTCTCGCCTTCCGCGGTGGAGCGGAACAGCGCGGCAACATCGGGACGGCCTTCGACGTCAGCCTTGTTTGCGAAATACAGATAACGACGGTTTGCCTGGGATTCGCCAGCAAAGGCGTCCTTCAGGTGCTGTTCAGTCTTCGAGCCCTTGAGAGCCATATTGATCCTCCTGTCAGAGTTGCAGGGCACCATGCCCCGACACCCTGTATCGTAGTCTCGCAGGGGGCGATTGAGGAAATATAAATTTCCTATGGGGATGATAGCCGGACGCTATTCCGTCATCTTGCTGCAATACCGCTGTGGCAGCCCCCTCCCCCGCACCTGCGGGACCTGCTAGCGGTAGGACTCACGGTAATCCAGGTCTTCCTCGAGGTCATGCAGCACTTCGTCGCTGATCAGGTTGCGCCGCCAGATGCGGATGAGTTCCTCGCGGCGTGCCCGCAGCACCGCCTGTCGCATCCGGCCCAGTGCCTGCACCTCGTCGCTGGCGGCGGCGTGGCCGGCCTGGTCAGCCTCCCCGGCGCCTGCGACAGGCCCGGCCCCGAACTCCGCGCGCACGCGCACCAGCACCGAGGGCGGTAGGGCATGCTCGGCAGCGTAGCGCTCGATGGCTGCATTGGCCGCCTGCTCCAGCATCACCCGCGCCTGGTGCGCCTCGTCGAGCTGGCTGCTGTCATGACCCACCTTGAGAGTGCGGATCAACACCGGCAGCGACAGGCCCTGCAGCACCAGCGTGGTGGCAATCACCACGAAGGTGAGGAAGATGATGAGGTCGCGGTAGGGGAAGGACTCCCCCCCAGGCAGCGCCAGCGGCAGGGCCAGCGCCGCCACCAGCGAGACGATGCCACGCATGCCGCACCAGCTCATGATGAACAGTTCGGCACTGGACTGCGCCTGCTCCGGGCGGTGGCGCGCCTCGCCGATCAGACGCGACAGGCCGGCGGCCGGATAGATCCAGGCGAAGCGCACGATGATGGCCACGCTGCTGACCAGCGCGCCGGCCACCGCCAGTTCCAGCGCCGTTTCCTGTCCCAGGCGATCGACGATCCCCGAGAGCTGCAGGCCGATCAGCATGAACACCACGCTGTTCAGCAGGAACACCAGCAGCATCCAGGCCGAGCGCCCGATGATGCGCGTGCGCGGGGAGACGATGCGCGGCGAGTAACGCCCGCGTACCATGCCCGCCGTGACCACGGCCAGCACACCTGACACGTGCAGGGTCTCGGCGACGATGTAGGCGACATAGGGCACCGAAAGCAGGGTCAGCACCTCGATCAAGGTGTCCCCCAGCCGCCGGTGAATGGCGACAAACAGCATGGACAACAGCCCCCCGACGGCAACACCCCCCACGGCCAGCACCGTGAACTGCACCCCGACATCGAACAGCGAAAACGCCCCGGTCATCACCGCAGCCACGGCGAACTTGTACAGCACCAACCCCGAGGCATCATTGACCAGGCTCTCGCCCTCGAGGATGGTGACCACGCGCCGCGGCACGTTGAGATGGGACAGGATGGCGGTGGCCGCCACCGCATCGGGCGGTGACACGATGGCCCCCAGCACGAAGGCCACCGCCCAGGGGCACTCCGGCACCAGCAGCTTGAGCGAAGCACCCACTGCCAGCGTGGTGACGATCACCAGGCCGATGGCCAGCAGCCCGATGGAACGAATCTGCGCCTTGAAGTCGCGCCACGAGGTCATCAGCGCGGCCTGGTAGAGGATGGGCGGCAACACCAGGGCCATGATCACTTCGGGATCGAAGGGCACCTGCGGCAGGCCCGGGATGAAACCCAGCACGCAGCCGCCCAGCACCAGCGTGATTGGGTAAGGCACCGCAAAGTGGCGTGCCACCCAGCCCAGTGCCACCGAGCACATAAGCAGGAAAACGATGATCTGCAGCACTTCCATGAAACTGTCTTTCGTTCTTGTTGTGGCAGGCCACGCCGCAACCGCCTGGACCAATCCCGCTGGCAGCCTTTCATGAGGACCGGTCAACTTCCGATACAGACAGGCTGGGAAGCAGGAACCCGACCTCCCCTGGCCCCGGGGCCGGAGTATATCGGGATGTGAATTCGACATGCGCCAGACGGCAGCCCGAGGGTGGTCAGGGAACGTGGGAATGCACGGAGGCACTGGTGTCCGAAGCGGGGACACTGGGAGAGGCCCAGTCCCCTTGATCGGTATTTTTCGTAGAATCAGGCTGCTGTGGCATGACCACTACAGAACAAAGGCATGCCGCCGGCTCGCTTGTCGTGTACGTCTCATTCGTCTGGTGCATCAGCTGCGTCACGTTTGCACCATTGGCCTCGTTCACGTCAGCCGAGTCGTTCCCATTCGCACAAACAGGAGGGGTTCCAATGATTCGCCACGCCCGCGCGCTACTGCTGCGCTGTGTCCTTGCCTTGCCGGCCCTGCTGGCCGCACTCATGCTGCCGCTGCCGGCCGCCGCGCAGCAGCGCTATCCCGCCGAAGTGGTGAAGTTCATCATCCCCTTCCCGCCCGGGGCCGCCACCGATGTGCTGGCGCGCATCCTCATCCAGGAATTGCAGGCCACCACCGGCGGCACCTTCGTGGCCGACAACCGCACCGGCGCCCTGGGCATCATCGGCGTGACCGCGCTGTCACGCGCCGCCCCCAACGGCTACACCATCGGCCTGAGCAGCATCTCCACCCACTCCACCGCGGCCTTCATGTTCAGGAACCTGCCCTACGATGCGCTGAAGAACTTCGAGCACATCTCGCGCCTGGGCCTGTACTCGTGGATCCTGGTGTCCGACCCTTCGCACGGCTTCAAGTCCCCCGCCGACCTGGTGAAGGCGGCCAAGGCGAATCCGGGCAAGTTCAACTTCGCCTATGGCAGTGCGGCAGCGCAGGTGGGCGGTTCGGCCTTCAACAAGCTGTTCGGCATCGAGGCCGTGGGAGTTTCCTACAAGGGCCAGCCACAGGCGCTGATCGATGTCTCGGGCAAGCTGATCACCTACATGATGGTCGATGTCGGCGCCGCGGGCCCCTTCGTCAATTCCGGCAAGGTCACGGCGCTCGCCATGGCCGCATCACGGCGCTCGGCCTTCATGCCGGCACTGCCCACCTTCGAGGAACAGGGTCTGCCCGGTTTCGAACTGCTCGGCTGGGTCGGGCTGTCCGCCCCCGCCGGCACGCCCCGGCCCATCGTCGAACAACTGAGCGCCACGGTGCAGAAAATCCTCGCCCGCCAGGAGGTGGTGGACAAGTTCAAGGCCGCCGGCGCCGAAGCCGCCCACCTGCCCACTGAGGGCTTCCGCGACTTCGTCGCCCGCCAGCAATCGCTGTGGGGCACGCGCATCACCGAGGCGGGGATCAAGCCGGAAGAGTTGTAACCAGCATGGATCCACACATGCACTCCGATCAGGGCAGCACCGCATTGCTGGCGCAATGGGCCGCGCAATTCAGCCTCGAATCCGCACCGGATACGGTGGTGCAGCGGATGAAGGCGCTGGTGCTCGATTACTTCCGCGTGGTGGCCGTGGGCGCCCGCCTGCCCTGGAGCCGGGCGGCACGCACCATGATGCTGGGACTGGGTGGCCAGGGCACGAGCACCGTGCTGCTCTACGGCGACCGGCTGGACGCGGCGCGCGCCGCCTTCGTCAATGGCGCCTTCGCCCATGGCTGCGACATCGACGACACGCATGTCGGCTCCATGCATCATGCCGGCGCCTCCATTCTGCCGGCGGTCTTCGCCGTGGCGGAGAAACTCGATGCCGATGGCAAGCGCCTGCTGGAAGCCGCCATCATCGGCTATGAAGCCTCGCTGCGCATCGGGCTGGCGGTATCACCCACGCTGTTCCACCGCGGCTTCATGCCCACGCCCACCTGCGGCGCTTTTGGTGCGGCCCTGGCGGTGGGCCGGCTGATGGGCTTCAATGCCCAGGATCTCGCCGGCACCCTGGGTGCCGCCTCCAGCTATGCCGGCGGCCTCGCGCAGTTCTACAAGTCCGGCTCCATCATCAAGCGCATCAATGGCGGTCGTGCCGCCGAATCCGGCGTGCTGGCGGCCACGCTGGTCCAGCACGGCATCTGGGGTCCGCGCGACATCCTCGAAGGCGAGGCCGGATTCTTCCGCGCCTTCTCCGACAGCCACGACCCCACCCAGGTGAGCCGTGGGCTGGGTCAGGATTTCCGGCTCATGGAAGTCAGCACCAAGGCCCATGCCGGCGCCGGGCGGCTGCAGGCCAGCGCCGATGCCGGGCTGCGCCTGGCCAGCGAACACCACTTGCAACCCGCGGACATCGTCGATGTCGAAGTGGGCATTCCCCAGGTCATCCAGGCCCGGCTCACCCAGGCCTTGCCGCCCGACCTGCAAAGCGCCCAGATGAGCGTGCCCTTCGGCCTGGCCATCAGCCTGGCCATCGGTCGCACGCGCGGTGCTGCGGCCGGCCTGCGCCCGGATGACTTCGAAGCCGGTCTCGCCTCCGAAGAGATTCGCGCGCTGGCGCAACGCGTGCGCTGCGTGCTCGATCCCGACATCGAGAAGGCCACCACCACCGAAGAAGTGCCCTCGCGGGTGACAGTGCGACTGCGCAATGGCGCCGAGTACACTGCCCGCGTCGACCACCCGCGCGGCAGTCCGGCGCGCCAGATGTCGTGGGATGAACTCAGCGCCCTGTTCACTGACGCCATCGGCGATGCGTTGCCGCAGGGCCAACCCGCACGGCTCAGCGGGCTGATTGCCGACCTCGACGGACAAGCCCGACCGCGTGAAATCATCGCCGGCTTCATCGCCGATCCGAAATGGCTGGAGGAAACGAAATGATGCGACGCACTGCCCTGCCCCTGTTGCTGCTCGCCGCCTGTGCCTGGCCGGCGCTTTCGCTGGCGCAGTCCTGGCCCTCCCGGCCGATCCGGCTGGTGGTCCCCTTCACGCCAGGCGGCACCACCGACATCCTGGCGCGCGTGGTCGGCCAGAAAACCACTGAAGCACTGGCGGTGCAGGTGCTGATCGACAATCGACCGGGCGCCGCCGGCATCATCGGTGCAGAGGCCGTGGCGCGCGCCAAACCCGATGGCTACACCATCCTGCTGGCGACCAACGGCATCCTCGCGGTCAATGCCAGCCTCTACACCAAACTGCCCTATGACCCGGTCAAGGACTTTGCCCCCATCACGCTGGTGGCCACGGTGCCCAGCCTGCTGGTGGTGAATCCCGGCCAGCCCATCCGTAGCGTCAAGGAACTGATCGCCGTGGCCAGGGCCAAGCCAGGTGACCTGCGCTATGGATCTTCCGGCACCGGGGGCGCACCCTGGATGGCGGTGGAGACGCTCAAGCTGATGGCCGGTGTCGACATACAGGAAGTGCCTTACAAGGGCGCGGCCCCGCTGACCACCGATCTGATCGCAGGTGAAATCGCCCTCACCATCACCGGCATCCCGGCGCTCATCTCCCATGTGCGCTCAGGCAAGCTGCGGGGGCTCGCAGTGTCATCGGCGAAGCGCTCGGCGGCCGTGCCCGACCTGCCCACCATCGCCGAGGCCGGCCTGCCCGGCTACGAGGTCAGCACCATTTACGGCCTGTTTGCGCCTGCGGGCACACCGGGCGAGTTCATTGCAAAACTGCATGCGGCTGTGAGCAACGGTGTCCGGCAGCCGGATGTCATGGAGCGCCTCAGTGCCGAAGGCGCCGAACCTGACGGCGGCCCTCCGGAAGAACTGGCCAGACTGATACGCGCGGAGATTCCACGCTGGGCCAAGGTGGTGAAGGCGTCGGGGGTCAAACCGCAGTAGTCAACCGACTACAGGTCAGATGTTGAACGAACAAGCGGGCACACCCCCTTGTAAAGGTTCTTCATCAAATTCCGGGGGACGTGGCTGCGACGCGGTTTACCCCCTTGTCAAAGGTTCTTCGTAAAATTCCGGGGTGACGTGGCTGCGACGCGGTTTACCCCCTTGTCAATGGGGGCCGACTCGTGAGCGCAGCGAACGAGCGGGGGGATTTTCTCGCGCTGCCTTTCATCGTTCCCCAGTCATGACCGGATGCGGGCCCTGAGTGTCCTCCGGTGCTTCCCATCTGCAAGGCAACAGCCGTGCGCTGGGTTCATGCCATGTCGGCAAAAGGCCATGA
>CANJJT010000051.1:0-29002 GCA_947474715.1 Betaproteobacteria bacterium | reverse complement strand
TCAAAGTCATTGCAAGGTTTAACTTGCTTTAACTTCGGTGTGAGCCTGAGTTTTTGTAGAGCAGTGCCCGAAAGCACCGCGCCTCACCCAGCGCCCACACCTATCGGCTGTTCAATTTTTAAAGAGCAAAATCAGGCTAAAAAATCAACCTAATTACCTGAATTCATTCAGGATTTGCCCCTTTCAGCGAGCTACTTGCTGATCAGGAAAGACCGCGATTATAGGCACTCATTTAAGTACGGTCAACTACTTTCAGGCCGGAAGAAGCGGTAATCTTTTTAGGATCGAACGCTTCAGACCACCTGCCTTGACCACACTTACCGGAAGATTCTGATGCCCCTCAACTGCCAGGCATTTCATCCAACTTCCGGTTTCGTGAGCGCATCACAACTGATGCGCTTTCTGTGTCTGGTTGCGGGGATAGGATTTGAACCTATGACCTTCGGGTTATGAGCCCGACGAGCTGCCAGACTGCTCCACCCCGCGTCTGAGCCAACAAGTATATCTGGTTATTTCCTCGCGAGTCAATCTTTTTGCATGCCATCCAGCTAGAAAAGGCCCAGTTGCCTCCCGCTTGTTGGAACTCGAAACAATGCGGTATCCAGCACAAAGCGCTCGCCGCTGGCCAGGCCCAGTCTTCTGCAGGCGATGGCGAAGCGTTTTGATATCATTTTGGACATAGGTCCCTGCCCATTCATGCGCTGATTGAAATCAGCATCGTAGTCACGACCTCTCCGCATGTCCTGAATGCGCGCCATCACATGGCCGGCCTTCAGTGGATAGTGCAGGCGCAACCAGTCACGGAACATTCCGCTGACCTCATGCGGAAGCCGAAGTACGACATAGCCGGCCATGCAGGCGCCCTTCTCCGCGGCAGCCTCCAGCACGCCTTCCAGATCATTGTCATTGACGAAAGGAATGACCGGTGCCATCAGCACACCACAGGGAATGCCAGCCTCAGACAGTCGTCCCAGGGTTTCCAGCCGCCGATGTGGCGCGGCGGCACGAGGCTCCATCCGGCGCGACAGGCCTGCATCCAGCGAGGTAATGGAGACGAATACATGTACGAGGTGCTCTGCCGACATCTTCGCAAGAATATCGATGTCACGCTGCACCAACGCGGATTTGGTTACGATCCCCACCGGATGGTGGTGCTCGGCCAGAACTTCGAGTATCGCTCGTGTAATGCGGTGCTCTCGCTCGACTGACTGATAGGGATCCGTTTTCGCTCCCAAAGCTATGACTTCGCAGCGATATCCTGGACGCGCAAGTTCCCTGCGCAACAACTCCGCCGCGTTCTGCTTGCCAAACAGTCTCGTTTCAAAGTCCAGACCAGGCGACAGGTCGAGATAGGCGTGAGTCGGCCTGGCGTAGCAATAGACACAGCCGTGCTCGCAGCCCTGATAGGGATTGATGGACTGGCCGAAAGGCACATCGGGCGACTGATTACGCGAAATGATGGAACGTGACTGTTGCAGCACGATGACGGTCCGCGGCCTCGCTGGCTCCTCGTCCCATTCATCCGGAGGAACATCGCGTTCGCGCGCACAGGCATCGAACCGCCCCGGGGAATTGTCAGCTGCACCTCGCCCCTTGATTGCCCCGGCTGGAGGAGACCTGGACCGCTTGTCCATCGTCAATGCCCGGGACGCCCTAGACCTGTCGCCTCTCCAGCAGCGCCTGCGCCAGCGTGCCAGAGTCTACATATTCGAGTTCGCCACCGACAGGCAAACCACGCGCGATGCGTGTCACCCTGATGTCACGGCCTTTGAGCAATTCACCGATGTAGTGCGCGGTCGCCTCACCCTCGTTGGTGAAATTGGTCGCCACCACCACTTCGCGAACGGCACCGTCGGACACCCGCCGCTGCAGCACATCCAGCCCAATGTCCCGGGGGCCTATGCCATCCAGCGGGGAAAGCCGTCCCATGAGTACAAAGTACAGCCCGTTGTAGGTCATGGTCTGCTCCAGCATGAGCTGGTCTGCAGGCGTCTCCACCACGCACAGCAGCGAGGCATCCCGCTTCGATGAGGCACAGACGCCACAGATCTCGGCTTCAGAAAAAGTGTTGCACAAGGAACAACGACGTATCGACTGGAGCGAGCGCCCCAGCGCTAGCCCCAGCCGCTCAGCCCCAGGACGGTCGTACTGCAACAGATGGTAGGCCATGCGCTGGGCCGCCTTTGGACCGACTCCGGGAAGGCAGCGCAGCGCTTCGATCAGTTCCTCGAGCGAGGAAGGGGATTTCAAGGAGCCGATGCCACTAGAACGGCAGCTTCATGCCGGGCGGCAGACCCATGCCAGAAGTGAAACCGGACATCTTCTCCTGCACCATCACCTCCACCTTGCGCACGGCGTCGTTCACCGCAGCTGCGACCAGGTCTTCGAGCATGTCACGGTCATCGGCGACCAGGGAGGGATCGATGGACACGCGCTTGACGTCATGCTTGCAGGTCATCACGACCTTGACCAATCCAGCCCCGGACTGCCCTTCAACCTCGACCGATGCAAGCTGCTCCTGCATCTTCTGCATGTTTTCCTGCATTTGCTGCGCCTGGCGCATCATTCCGGCAAGCTGCCCCTTGTTGATCATCATCTGCTCCGTGAGTTCTGCCCGGCGACCTGGCCAGGCTGGATGGAAGTTTCGACTATGGTGGCATCGAAGCGTTCGAGCATTTCCCGGACAAAGCCATCCTGGTTGATCGAAGCCACGGCCTGATCCTGGATGCTGTCACCACGCGTCTCACCCACAACGATTTCAATACGGATGGGCGTCCCGAAGTGTTCGGTCAGGGCGGCAACCAGCTTGTCCTGATAGGCCTTCTCACCAAGATGCCTGGCCGATGGCGGAACCGCCAGTTCCATCAACCCGTCCTGGAACCGTCGCAGTTCGCTCTGCCTTGCCAGTTGTTGGGTGATGCCGCTGACCTTTAGCTGCCGTGCCAGCGCAGGCCAGTCACCATCGAATGCAAGCGGCTTGCGTGAAGTCGCCCTGGCCGGCGGCGGCGCTACCGCAACCGGCGCCACGGAGGCTGGTATCCGGACCAGCCCGGCTGAGCTGTCCATAGCCGGCCCTGCCGGGCGCCGCGTCGCCGCTGCCGGAGCAACTGCCGCAGCCATGGCGGCCTGCCGGGGGGCTGCCCCCTCAGAAGGCACACCACCAGCAGGCCCCGCAGCCCCTTCCACTGTCGGCCGGAAAGCCAGCATGCGCAGTAGCGCCATGGAGAAGCCGGCGTAATCGTCGGGCGCCAATGGCAGATCCTGCCGGCCGTGAATCGCGATCTGATAGTTGAGTTGCACATCCTCGGGAGAAAAGGCTTGTGCCAGCCTGCTTATGCGTGTCACATCGACCCGCGCGGCTACCCCGACCAGCGCCCCGGGTGCGGTCTGCGCCAGCGCAATCAGGTGCAACAGCCCGGCAAGCTCCTGCAGCGCACTGTCAAACGAAACGCTTCGGGTATCCATGTCCGTCGCCACCGCAAGCACAGCCGGGGCATCACTAGCCGCGATCGCCTCCAGGATGGCGTAGAGAAAACTGTCATCCACGGTGCCGAGCATGGCCCGCACTGCCGCTTCGGTGACCTCACCACCCGAATAGGCAATGGCCTGGTCGAGCAGTGACTGGGCGTCGCGCATGCTGCCGCGACCGGCATTGGCGATGAGCCGGAGCGCCCCCTCTTCACTCTTCACCTCTTCAACAACCAGCATGCGCCCCAGCTGGGCAGCGATCTCGGCGGCCGGAAGCTGCTTCAGGTTGAACTGCAGACAGCGCGAGAGCACGGTGACCGGCACTTTCTGCGGATCCGTGGTCGCCAGAATGAACAGAATGTGCGCGGGCGGCTCCTCCAGCGTCTTCAACATCGCGTTGAACGCGTGATTGGAGAGCTGGTGCACTTCATCGATCATGTAGACCTTGTAGCGGCCCGAGCTGGGTGCATAGGCAGCCCGTTCCAGCAGGTCCACCATCTCGTCCACACCCCGGTAGGATGCCGCGTCCATCTCGATGTAGTCGACGTAGCGCCCGCTGTCGATCTCCGTGCAGGCGGTGCACACGCCGCAAGGCCGGGCAGTGATGCCGGTTTCACAGTTGAGCGACTTGGCCAGGATGCGCGATATCGTGGTCTTGCCCACGCCGCGGGTGCCGGTGAACAGGTAAGCGTGATGCAGGCGGCCGGTTTCAAGCGCATGCGTAAGCGCCTTGACGACATGCTCCTGTCCCACCAGGGATTCGAAATTGTGGGGGCGCCACTTGCGGGCAAGAACCTGGTAGCTCATGGCGAAATTCTAGCACCCAAGTACTGCGCATCTCCGCCTGCGCGGGTCCGCCGCCAGCCCCTCAATTCAAGCCGGTGCGGGACGGCAGGAGGCAGGCTCGGGCGGCTTGTATGAGGGTGGCGAGCCTTACCCCCGGCACTTGCGGTGAATAGCTTTGGCTGCTTCCTTCCGGACCTGACCAGATTCACTACGCCGCAATGCGGGGAGGCCCGCCATTGAACTTTCAGTGATCGTTGGACGCGGTCATGCAAGCGTCCGAGTCTGGAGTTTATCAGCTTGCGGCCCCCTGCCGGGCACTCCGTCCCGAATATCACGAGGGACCGCCGGGTTCGGGCTCCTTCAGCCCGAGCTTGATCAGCACGGCAATGGCCATCATGACCAGTCCCACCACCGCGAAACCGGTCTGGAGAGACACCCGTGCAAAGCCGGCCGCAGCCATAGGCCCCACCATGAAGGCAATCGCCTGGGCACTGCTGGCCAGGCCGAAGGCGGTGCCCCGGCGTCCCCGACTCACGTTCAAGGCAATCAGCGTGTTCGTCGCCGGCATCATCGCCGCGTTCAGCAGCGATATGACGGTGAACCACAATATGAAACCAGCCACGCTGTCACTGCCGGCGAGCAGGAAATGGGTTGCCGCAAGCAAGACCGAGGCCCCGGCCAGCACCGTGCCGGTGCGTTGCTGCTTCAGCGCCTTGCCGGCCATGGCCCAGATGCCCAGGGCACTGGCAACACCGCCAAATGCAAAGGCAATGCCGGTCACATGCGTGGCATCCCCGCCCACCAACCCCTGCAGCACAATCGAGGTCGACACCAGGCGAAAGGCCGTGATGGCAAACAGGATGAAATAGAGGAAGGTCGCGAGCAACAACTGGAAGTGCAGGCGGAAGGGCTCGAGCGGTTCAGCGGCCACCACCTGCAAGCCAGCCTTGGGTGAGCGGCGCTGCATGTCCCCTGGCACATGACGCCACACCAGGCTGGCCACCAGCACCACGGCCAGACCGGAGCCGAGGATGGCGCCACGATAGCCGAAGGCCAGCACAAGAATGGCCCCGAGCATGGGACCGATCGCCGTGCCGAGATACTGACTGGCGGTGACCAGGCTGAGCGCACTCTTGATCCTGCCATCGGGCACGGTGACACTGGTCAGCGCCACCGCCGCCGGCACAAACCCAGAGAGCAGGCCGTGCAGTCCCAGCGCGATGCACAACTGCCAGGGGGCGCCGATCACCCCCACGATGAAACTGGTCAGTGCTGCCGAATACAGGGCGCGGACGAACATCTGCTTGCGACCATGACGGTCGGCAAGCACACCCCAGACAGGTCCGGATACCAGACGGGCAAGCCCCTGCGCAGCCTGCCCCATCGCCACCCAGAATATGGCGTCAGCCTCGTTCGCTGCACCCACGTAGAGCATGTAGAGCGGCAAAAAGGGAAACCACAGGGTCACCGCAGCGTTGGTGACCCCGGTGCCCAGTGCAATCAGCCAGACCACGCGCTTCTGGACGGCTTCAGCATGGACAACCGTCTCACCCACGCCGCACTCCGGCGGGCTTTCCCGGCCGATCGGGGCAGGCCGGAGAACGCCGATCCGGCATTCAGGCGGTTTTGGGCTGGATGCTGAGCGGCGTCATGCTGTCAGGCAACACCCGCCCCATGCGAGCGCGATGCCCGAGATGATGGCCGAGTTTGGCGCCCGACAATTCGAGCGTCTTTTGCTTGCCGCCCCGCCCTTCGCCGGTCACCACCAGCGCGTTGCCCGCATACACGGCAACCGCACGCAGGCTTTCACCCTTCTCCAGCCCCATGATGATGACCCCGCGCCCGCGCGCCATGGCCTTCATCTCGGCAATGTCGAATACCAGCAGGCGACTGCGCTCGGCGGCTGCAGCCACCCGCAGTCCACCCTTGCCGGCATCGTCAAAAACCGACGGGGCCAGCGGCGTTTCACCCTCGGCAATGCTCATGAACTCACGCCCGGCCTTGCGGTTGGACACCATGTCTCCGATGGTGCACAGGAAACCGTAGCCGCCACTGGAGGCGACCAGCACCCGTGTTTCCGGCTTGCCCGCGACGCAGTACTTGATCTTCGCACCGCTCTGAAGCTCGACCAGGGAGGAGGATGGCGCCCCGTCACCGCGGCCTGGCGGCAGATCACCCGCATACACCGTATAGGCGCGCCCCATGGAATCGAGCAGGATCACCGGATCAACCGTCCGGCATCGCAGCAGCGACTGCAGACTGTCGCCCTCCTTGAATGACAGCGTGGAGCCTTCCACTTCCCAGCCCTGGCGGGACCGCACCCAGCCATTCTTCGAGAAGATCACCGTTACCGGCTCGTCGATGACCGGGGTTTCCACCACGGCCTTCTCCGACTCCTCGATCATGGTGCGGCGCTTGTCGCCAAAGCTTTTCACATCGGCTTCGATTTCGGCGATGACGAGGTCCTCCAGCGTCTTGCGGCTGTCGAGCACCTTCTCCAGACCTTTCTGCTCCTTGCGCAGTTCGGCCAGTTCCTGCTCCACCTTGATGTGCTCCAACTTGGCCAACTGGCGCAGGCGAATCTCCAGGATGTCCTCGGCCTGACGCTCCGTCAGCTTGAAGGCGCTGATCAGGTCGGCCTTCGGATCGTCCGCGGCCCGGATGATCTTGATCACCTGGTCGACATTCAGGAGGACCAGCAGCCGCCCCTCCAGGACGTGGATGCGGTCGAGCACCTTGTCCAGGCGGAAACGCGTGCGCCGCTTCACCGTGCGGAAGCGAAACTCCAGCCACTCGGTAAGCACGCTCTTCAGGTTCTTGCCCATTGGCCGGCCATCCAGGCCGACCATCACCATATTGATGGATGAGTTGGTTTCCATGCTGGTCTTGGCCAGCAGCAGCTTGACGAATTCGTCCTCGCCCACGCGCGAGGAACGCGGCTCGAACACCAGCCGCACCGGGTGGGTACGATCGGACTCGTCACGCGCCTTCTCCAGCAGGGAAAGCATCAGCTGCTTCTCGCGCTGCTGCTCCACCGACAGGGATTTCTTGCCAGACTTGGGCTGGGGATTGGTGATCGCCTCGATCTCTTCGAGCACCTTGCGCGAGGACGTGCCCGGGGGCAGTTCGTGCACCACCATCTGCCACTGGCCGCGCGCCAGGCGCTCGATGGTCCAGCGTGCCCGCACCCGCACCGAGCCACGGCCGCTGGCATAGGCTTCGCGCATTTCGGCACGCGGCGTGATGATCTGCCCGCCGCCCGGAAAATCCGGCCCCTTGATGTACTTCATGATGCCGGCCATGCTCAGTTCCGGATCCCGGATCAGCGCAATCGCGGCATTCGCGACTTCAGTCAGGTTGTGGCTGGGCACCTCAGTGGCCATGCCCACGGCAATGCCGGATGCACCATTGAGCAGCGCCACCGGCAGCCGCGCCGGCAGCACCTGTGGCTCCAACATGCTGCCGTCGTAGTTGGCAATGAAGTCCACGGTCCCGCTGTCCAGTTCGGCCAGCAACACATCGGCAAACTTGGTCAGCCGCGCTTCCGTATATCGCATGGCCGCCGGCTCGTCGCCATCGCGCGAGCCGAAATTGCCCTCACCATCCACCAGCGGATAGCGCAGCGTGAAGTTCTGGGCAATGCGCACCAGCGCGTCATACACCGAGGCATCACCGTGTGGGTGGAACTTGCCCAGCACGTCACCGACCACGCGCGCGGATTTCTTGCGCGGCGTACCGGCCTTGCCCCCCATCTCCCACATGGCGTAGAGGATGCGCGACTGCACCGGCTTCTGGCCGTCGGCAACCCGCGGCAGCGCGCGGTCCTTGACCGTGGCAATGGCGTACTGGAGATACTGGGTGGCGGCATATCGGCCGAGCGGCAGCGCGTCGCCGAATTCTCCGGACATCGGTGCGAACCGCGAAGGCGGCGCCCCGCCCTCCCCGCCTGACGATGCGACAGGCACGCTCACCACCGGCTGCGCCGGATCCGGTGCAGCCGGCCCCGACGAACCCTCACCAAACAAGTCGTTCTGGTTACCCATGATAATAATTCGTCTGCTTACTCTTTAGCGACGGAATATTCCGTCTGGAATTGATCATATTTATCACCACACCGACGAAGTCTCCAGTATGGCTCATGAAATGTCCGCGTCCACCAGATTGCCGTAGGTTTCCATCCACTCGCGGCGCTGCGAGGCATTTTCCTTGGCCATCATCATTTCGAACACGCCGGCATCGGTTTCCTTCGGCCCGACGCCATCGGCCTCCACACCCACCGGCAACATGCGCCGCGTGTCCGGGTTCAGCGTGGTCTCCCAGAGTTGCTCCGGACTCATCTCGCCCAGGCCCTTGAAGCGGCTGACCGTCCAGCTGCCTTCGCGCACGCCCTCGTCGGCGAGCTTGGCCTGCATGGCATCCAGCTCCGCCAGATCCAGCGCATACAGCTTGCGTGCCGGACGGCCCTTGCCAGCACCGGGCACATCAATGCGGAACAAAGGCGGTTGAGCCACATACACCCGGCTGGCCGCGATGAGCTTGGGGAAATGCCGGAAGAACAGCGTCAGCAGCAGTACCTGGATGTGAGAGCCGTCCACATCGGCATCCGCCAGGATGACGATCTTGTGATAGCGCAGCCCCGAGAGGTCGGCATTGTCAGTGGCACGATGCGGGTCCACACCGATGGCCAGCGAGATGGCCTCGATTTCCTTGTTGGCAAACAGCGTCTCTGGCTGGTCCTGCCAGGTGTTCTTCGGCTTGCCTTTCAGCGGCAGCACCGCCTGGAACTCCTTGTCCCGCGCCTGCTTGGCAGAACCGCCGGCCGAATCCCCTTCGACGATGAAGAGCTCATTGCGCTCCGGGTCGTCCGAGGCGCAGTCCGTGAGCTTTCCAGGCAGCACCGCCACCCCGCTCGACTTGCGGCGCTCCACTTTCTGCGCGGCACGGGTACGAGCCAGCGCCTGGCGTATGCAAAGTTCGGCGATGCGCTTGCCCTCGTCGACGTGCTGGGACAACCACAGTTCGAAGGGATCGCGCACCATCTGCGACACCAGCTTCACGGCATCGCGGGAGATCAGCTCGTTCTTCACCTGGCCCTTGAACTGCGGATCCAGCATCTTCACAGCCAAAACGTAGGAGGCACGCGACCAGACGTCTTCCGGCACCAGTTTCAGGCCGCGCTGCCCCATCTCGTGGTGCTCGATGAAATTGCGGATCGCCGCATACACGCCCTCGCGCAGGCCGGCCACGTGCGTGCCGCCATGCCGCGTCGGAATCATGTTGACGTAGGACTCGGCCACCACCTCGCCTTCCGAGATCCAGGCCAGCGCCCACAGTGCGCCTTCACCTTCGGCAAAGTTGTCCGACTCCGACTGCGCCGTGATGTAGCGCTCGCCGAGAAAACTCTCGGCCACCGGCGCCAGACCGACAATGGCTTCGCGAAAATAGCCCTTCACACCTTCCGGGAAATGCCAGGTCTGCATCTCCGTTCGGCCGCCCTTCTCGATCCCCAGGCTGAAACACACCCCGGGCAGCAACATGGCCTTGGCCCGTATCAGGGCGGCGATGTCCGCCGCAACGATTTTGGGGGAATCAAAATACTTCGGATCGGGCCAGAAACGGATCATCGTGCCGGATTCCCGCGGCCCGATACTACTCACCTTCTTCAGCGGCTCCTTGAGTGCGCCGTTGTCGCCGAACACCAGGCGGTGATGGGCGCCGTCCCGCTTGACCTCGACTTCCAGGCGAGTGGACAAGGCGTTCGGGACACACACCCCCACTCCGTGCAGGCCACCGGCGATGCGGTAGACCGACTCCTTGTCGGTCTTGCGGAAC
This sequence comes from Betaproteobacteria bacterium, assembly GCA_947474715.1. GTDB lineage: Bacteria > Pseudomonadota > Gammaproteobacteria > Burkholderiales > SG8-39 > CAIYPG01. Next base: position 18,916 of record CANJJT010000051.1, on the reverse strand, counting down.
TTGCCCCCGGAATGCAGCGTGGTGAAGATGACCTGCACCGCAGGCATCTTCTTCTTGGGATGAATGTCGACCGGGATGCCACGCCCGTCATCCTCGACCGAGGCCGAGCCATCCTCGTACAGCACCACCGTGACATTCTTGGCGAAGCCGGCCAGGCCCTCGTCCGAAGCGTTGTCGATGATCTCGACCAGCGCGTGGTTGGGGTTGACCGGGTCGGTGTACATGCCCGGGCGGTGCAGGATGGGCGACAGATCCTCGAGGATCTCGATATCCTCTGCGCTGTAACCCCTAGATTTTGTTGCCATTATCTGATGTGCCGCTATAGGTTGGGTGTATCACCGGAAGGGCGATGATAACCGCGATCAGGCCGCGCACGCACCTTCGGAACTGGATCTGCATGCAAGCCCTTGATTTGAAGAAACCTTCAGGCACCACCGTGCTTGCTGGCCAGAAAGGCGGCATCCTCGACCACCTTCATGGGACTGCCGCCCCAGAGCAATGACGCATAAAACGGCTCCACCAGCTTCGTGCCCACCAGGGAGCGCCACTGGTATTGATTGAGCATCACGATAGTGCCCGTCATTCCCATGTCGCCGATCAGCGTAAAGGTGGCCTGCAGAACCTCCTTGCCCGGCGGCTTGTCCCAGGTCGCCTCCTCGATGCGGGCGAGACTGCGCGGCACCTCACCTGGCAATACCGAATAGGAGCCCAGACATCCGTCGATGCTGCGCAGGGAACAGGCCAGTCGCTGGGCACGGGCTTGCATGAAAGGCTCCTGGCAACGGGCAATCGGGCCATTCTACGCCGGGCCGCAGAAAGCCTTTCCCGCGCCGTTCTGCACCCACAAACCACTGACCACCATCGAGTTCAGCACTCCCGAGTGCCTTCCTGCTGAAGCCCCTTGAAAGCTTTGTCACGCGCATCGAGAGAAGCTGGTCCGTGAAGCCAAACTCGACCTGTCCCAGGCTGGCAGCTGATCCTGCAGCGTCGCGCCACAGACAAAGTCAACGGCCCGGGACAGAAGAGGCCCCGGGCCGTTGTCATTTGAAGCTGCCGGACTACAGCGGCTTGAGCGGGATAGGCTCGCCTTCGGGCAGGGCCTTTCTGTCCACGTTGAGGATGAAGGCGACCATGGTGTAGTAGCCACAGGCGGCAATCAGGTCGACGACGCCGGGCTCGCCAAACTGCTTGATGCCCCGTTCGTAGGTGGCATCGCTCAGCCCGCCGGACTTGTGCAATTCGGTGCACAGGTCATAGACCATGGCTTCGTCGTCGGCCATCCCGGCCGGACGGCGGCCCTCGGCGAGGTCGTCGGCGATGGCCGGATTGAGGCCTTCCTTGACCGCCAGGCGCCGGTGGGCAAACCACTCATATTGCGAAGTCCACTGGCGCGCCGTGATGATGATGGCGAATTCCATGAGACGCTGCGGCAGCGTGCTGCCGAAGCGGATGTAGGCGCCCAATGCCTGGGCGCGGTCGGCCAGATCCGGGCAACGCAACAGCGCGTTGAACGGGCCGCGTACCCCGCCGCGCGGGCCATCGGCAATGCTGCGATAAACCTTGCGCTGGGCCTCGCTCATGTCACCGTCTGTCAGTTCCTTGAAACGCACTTTTCTCCCCCTATGGCGTGTGGAAATGGATGAACCCCTGTCTTCACGCGAGTGTAGCAGCGACCGGACCGTGAATTGCAGGCGGCACTTCACCGCCTTTGCGGCCCGTGCCCGGTCGTGGCATCATCGCCCGGCCATGACCCGTGCAACCGCCCGGGCCCCGCACAGGAACACACGAGGAGGAGACCGCATGAAGATCCTGTTTTTCGACGACTACAAGCTCGGGGTACTGAAGGGCGACAGCGTGGTGGATGTGTCCGCCATCGTCAGCAGCATTCCCAAACTGGGACCGCATGACGTGATCAACGGGTTGATCGAGCGCTGGGACGAGTTCCGCAAGCCGATCGAGGCCGCAGTGGCTGCCGGCAAAGGCGTGCCCCTGTCCAGCGTGCGCCTCCGCGCACCGCTGCCGCGTCCGGTCAACATCGACTGCATGGCCGTCAACTACATGGAGGACGGCACCAAGAGCGAGCCCTCCCCCATCAATGCCTTCAACAAGGCCGCCAGTTCCATCATCGGGCCCGGCGAAACCATGGTGTTTCCGGATGCGCCGGCCTCCAGCTTCGAAGGCGAAGCGGAAATTGCCGTGGTCATCGGCAAGCGTGCCTGCAATGTGAAGCCGGAAGATGCCATGAAGCACGTCTTCGGCTACATCAACTTCATCGACGGCTCTGCCCGCGGCCTGCCGCCCGCGGGCAACGTCTTCTTCCAGATGAAGTCGCGCGACACCTTTGCCCCGATCGGCCCCTACATCGTCACCGCCGACGAGATTGCCGATCCGCACAAGCTGCAGATCAAGCTGTGGGTCAACGGCCGCCTGACGCAGAACTACAACACCAGCGACATGGCGCACAACATCCCCAAGTGCATCGCCTGGGTGTCGGCCATCCATACGCTGAACCCCGGTGACATCCTCGCCATGGGCACCAACCACCGCGGGCTCTCCAGCTTCCAGGACGGCGACAAGATCGAACTGGAAGTGGACGGCCTCGGGCGGCTGCATTTCTTCTGCAAGGACGACCTCAAGCGCACCTGGGCGCGCGAAACCCGCCTGGAGCGTGTCGAAAAGGGCCTGCCGGGCAATTCCCAGCAACTGACGGGCAAGTACGCCAAGCCCTGAAGCCTGCAATCGGGGGAACGGTTGATCACAATCAGCCCCTTTTCCAAATGATCGCGCAGGTTACCACCTGTAATTGATCATAATGAGCAACGGCCCGCCGGTATCCCGGCGGGCCGTTGCTCATTATGGATGTGTGCGGGTATCGACTAGCTTGCCGCAGCCACCCGCGCCAGTTCCTCCTTGGCAGCCTGTTCGACAGCGGTGCCCTTGAAGAAATCCGGATTCATCTTCCCGTGCAGCTGCACGATGTTGGAGAAGGTGAAATCGCGGAAATCCTGCTCGGTGAGGTGGCCGTGCTCCAGCGCCTCATACACCTCCGGCACCACTTCATCGATATGGTGCACATCCCAATGGCCGATGTCCGAGCTGAACATGGCCTTGAGGCGCACCTTCAGCCTGGGATCGAAGGCGAACATGGTGGTGGGATCGTCCGCCTCGCAACCGAAATAGAAGTTGCGGCTGTACAGTTCGCGGATCTCGCGCTTGCTGGCGATGGGCCCGAGGTGGGCGAAGTCGTCGTAATGCTCCTTCTCCCGCTCGCTGAGGTACTGCGGGTCGGCATCGAACTTGTTCCACTCGATGCTGCGGAAGATTTCATCGACCTTGTCCTTCATGTGCGGGCCACCGTACTGCTCGATCAGCTTGCGCAACTCGCCCAGATCGAGATTCGAGGGACGCAGATTGGCCTGCATGGCCGGCCAGTTGCGCTTCTCCCAATGCCCCTGCAGATCGCAGCACAGCGAGGTGCCCCAGCCCATGCCGCCTTCGAGGAAGGCAAAGTTGAGTTTGGGAAAGCGCTTCACCACCCCACCCAGAAACACCGCCTTGGCGAAGGTGTGGTTGCCATTGGCGAAGTGGTCGATGTGGTTGTAGACATCATTGGACCAGGACATGCGATCCACCCAGTCCCGACTGCCGCCGTGGGCGGTGACGGCGATGCCGGTGTCCATGAAGGCCTGCCAGAGGGGATCATAGTCATACTGGTTGTCCAGGCCCAGCGCCTCGATGTAGTACGGCAAGCGCTCGGGCTTCAGGTAGTAGGCCGACTGGGTCGCTGCATCATCGGAGTTGCCGCCCTGGAAGGCGGGAATGGTGCGCGGGAAGGCGCCCACGATCATGACCGCGCGGATGCCCAGTTCCTTCTTGATGAAATGCAGCTCGTCGATGGCCTCTTTCGGCGTCAGCGGTGCCACCACGCCCACGGGGCAGAAGCGGTCCTCGTGGCCGGCAAAGTAATCGCGCGCCATGATGTTGTAGGCGCGCACCACGGCCTTGCGCATGTCCTCACCGGGCGTACGGTGGATGTTCAAGCCGATCGACGGATACATCATGGCGAAATCGATGCCCAGGTCATCCATGCGCGTGCGCAGCAGATTGGGCATCATGATGGCGGCCCGATCCTGCGTGTGGGTGGGACTCAGCCACCAGGCTGCCCGGCGAATGCGCTGCTGGCGGCGTTGCTCATCGGTAGCGTCATACCATTTGCGATGGCCCTTGCTGAATTTCGCATAGGCGGCCGCCATGTCCGGCCCGGCGACCTGTCTCACGTACTCCAGCAGCACCGGCATCGACTCCACCCAGTGGCCGTCGCCATCGACAATGGGATGATTGAACCTGGCTCGTATCCTCCGCCCTTCGGATGCCATCGCGTCCTCCTCGTTTGTGTCCATCTGTTTTCCAGTCGCAAGGTGCTGTGCAGCCACGCCGACTGCTGCCACTGGCATTCACCACGTCGCCGCATGGCCTGCAGCGATCTTATCATCGGGACTTGCGGCACTTGCGTGAAGTAAACCCCTCTGCCCGCACGGCATGGGACTACACTCGTATCCATGCGGACAAGCCTGCCGTCACACTGAACATGCCGTTCATTCCCCGACCGAAACGCCAAGGCAGACATCATCTGACACTGGCATTGACACTCGCCAGCCTGCTGTTCTGCAGCGCTGCAGATACAGCGACCGGCATGCGGATTTATGTTCTCCCCGCCGGTGAACCTCCGAGCATGGCCGTTCCATTGCCTCGCGGCGCACTGCCTGATACTCGCATAGGCCATGGCCGAAACGACATCAGCCGTGCCTGGCTCATATCACCGAGCAGACGGCTTTCGGGGGGCAGACTCGGCGACAATCTGGAGGCAACAGCCGTCAGCGTGACGGGCCGGGACCAGCTTGAATACCGATATGAACTCCCGGAGGACTCCGCTTTCGAGGACCTGCTGCCGCGCGTGCACGACATCAATGGCGACGGCCTGGATGAGATCATCCTGGTCCGCAGCCGCCGGGAGACCGGATCTTCCCTGTTGATTCTGGGAATCCGGGAAGGCAGGTTGCAGCCCATCGCCGAATCCCCGCCATTGCTCGCGCGTGAGCAATGGATCAATCCGATCGGTATCGCAGACGTCGATGGGGACGGAAAACCGGAACTGCTGGCCGTGCACTCGCCGCACGGCAACGGCGTGCTCATGGAGTACCGACTCGAGGGGAACCGCCTGATCCCGATGCACAGCATCGACGGCGTTTCCAACCACGTTTTCGGTTCCCGAAACCAGGGTATGGCCGCGCTCATGGATGCCAATGGCGATGGCATCGCCGACGTATTGATTCCTTCCTCCGACCGGCGTCAGCTACGCGCCATCAGCTTCAACTCCGGGGTTCCGCTCGAATTTGCGCGCATCACCCTGCCCGGTCCCGCCATGGGCGACTTCGAAGTTGCCGCCCCGGATATCCTCATCGTCCCGCTGGAAGATGGTCGCAAAGTGCGCATCGATTGGCGCTGATCGATGGCCTGCCATCCTGCTTGCTGATCCGACCCGGACTCCGGGGATACCCTCCCCCCGCGCTGCGGGTGCCTCATTTCAGGCATGATGCCGGCTCTGACAGACCCGCACGCAGGAGGAGCAGGCATGAGTGCCGTACTGAAACAATCCGTCAAAGCCGCGATCGAACAAGCCGGTATCAACGCAAGCCGCATCCTCGCCAGCCACGTTGCGGGCAAGACCTACAATACGGTGCCCGAAGCCGTCGTGCATGCCTTCCAGCGCACGCTTCTCGACTTCCTCACCTGTGCAATCTCCGGTGCCGCCATGCCCGTATCCAGGGCGCTGCTCGGCTACTACCGCGAAAGTGATACCACGCGGATCGCCGCCGTCATCGGCGAGGGCACCAGGCTCTCGGCGCCCAATGCTGCACTGGTCACCGGCGCCAACACCCATGGCCTGGACTTTGACGACGGCTACACCCAGGGATCGGCCCACCCCGGCGGCGTCATCTACCCCGCCGTGCTGTCGCTGGCCCAGCAGCATGGATCAAAGCCCGCTGACATTCAGCGCGCCGTGATTGCCGGCTACGACGTGATGCTGCGCATCGCCGGCGCCATGCATCCCTCGACGGCGCGGCGCGGTTTCCACAACACCCCGCTGGCCGGGGTGTTCGGGGCAGCGGCGGCCTGCGCCAGCCTGCTCAGACTCGATGAAGCCGGCACCCTGCATGCGCTGGGCATGGCCGGCAGCTTCTCCTCAGGCATACGGGAGTACCTGGACGAAGGCGCCGAGATCAAGCGCATCCATCCGGGCAAGGCCGCGCGTGACGGCCTGCTGTGCGCGGAATTTGCCCGCCACGGCATCACCGGCCCCAGCCGCATCCTGGAAGGGACCAACGGCTTCTTCCGGACCCATGTGGATGGTCCGGTCAAGTGGGGCAACCTGCTGGAAGACCTGGGGCAGCGCTACGAGATCGCCACGGCCTACTTCAAACCCTACCCCTGCTGCCGCCACTACCAGTCCATCATCGACGGCATCAAGGATCTGCGTGCCGAGCACCGCTTCCAGCCCGCGGACGTCGAGCACATCGACCTCGGGCTGTATGCCGTGGGCGCCCAGGGCCACGACCACCAGCACGTGGAATCACTGCTCGAGGCGCAGATGAGCGCCCCCTGCGCCGCCGCCCTGGCCGTGGTCATGGGTGATGTGTCAGCGCCCATGTTCCTTCCGCAGACTCTGGAGCGCGAAGACGTGAAGGCGCTGATGCTCAGAACCACGACCCGAGTGGACGACGAATGTGAACGCATCTACCCCGGCGTGCGCTCCGGCCATGTGGCCATTGGGCTGCGCGATGGCCGCAGAATCGAGAAACGCGTGATCGACCCCAAGGGCGAAAAGAAGAATCCGATGAGTGATCGTGACCTGGAGGAAAAGCTCATCGCCAACTGCGAGCCCCTCATCGGCCGGCAGCGCTGCGACCAGTTGATCAGCCAGGTCTGGGCCTTCGGCCAGCTGACGGACGCATCGATCTTCTATCGCTGGCCCTGAATGGAGGTCCCGCCGGCAGCTGCAGCCCTGCTGCTGCGACGCTGCGCGGCGGCAGCTCGCCTCGAGTGCACCAGTTCGATCAGCTCGGGAATGTCGGTCATGTTGGCCCCGCTCTCGCGCATCACCACTGCAGGGTCCCGGTTCAATTCTTCGGGGGTACGCAATTCGCGAGGCTTGGCCTGGGCCTCCAGGTGAGCCCCAATGTGGCGCGACCGCGCCACCACGCGCATGCCGAACTCGCACTGCTGCGCGTCGTAACGCGCGAGTGCCGCCGCAACGTCATTGTCGTGGGCTTCAAGTTCGTCGGCCAGACACTCTGCATCCAGCGCTGCCTTGGTGACCCCCATCCCCACATGCGGCCTCGCCACAAATGCCGCGTCACCCAACAGCAGCACCCGTCCACTCACCAGGCTGGGTGGCGCCAGGTCGAAAATGGCCTGAAAGAAAGGCTGGCTGATGCGCTCAACCACCTCGGCGCATTGCGGTGCCATCACCTTGCGTGCAAGGCCACGCATTTCCGCAATCACTTCAGGCCTGATCAGGGGTGGGGCAATGCTTGTGCCATGGCAATGGCCGGTTGCATCGGTGCATATGTCCCGCAGCCGCTCCGGTGTGACCGGGTGATACCAGACCAGGTTGTAGGCACGATAACCAGGACGAATGTCGTTGTTCGGACCGGGCACTGGGTAACCCGCCCACATCTCGCCTTCCGGCAGGCAGATCACGCTGTGATTGAATATGGCCTCGTGCAGTTGCGCTGACATGTCCCCTTCATTGAGCATGCCCCGCCAGGCCACATACCCGGCGTAATGGGGTTGAACCTCGGGCATCAGCACACCACGTATGGTCGAGCGCACGCCATCGGCACCGATGAGCAGATCGGCGCCTGCCTGGGTGCCGTCGGCAAACCGCGCCGTGACCTCATCGCCATTGTCTTCAAACGAGACCAGCGACATGCCGAAATGGTAATGGTCCGCAGGGAAAGCATCCTTCAGCCCGCGGTAGAGCCGTCCCCAGGAACTCAGCACACTGGGACGGTCCATTTCCAGCATGATGCGGCCTGCAGAATCGAGGCAGCGCCGGGACTTGGGCATCACCCCCAGCGAATCATCCACCACAAGCCCTATCCGGTTGAGCACCGCAGTCATCTCGGTCTTGACACCGATGCCGGCACCGCGACTGGCGAGGTCATCGCCGGAGCGTTCATAGATGTCGACCTCCCAGCCTATGGACCTCAACATGTTCCCCGCGAGCAGGCCGCCCAGCGAACCGCCGACGATGACTGCACGCATGGTTCGCCCCTGCCGGCCTGCTGTCATGTTCACTTTCCGCCCAGCCCGATGTCCTGGACCACCTTGCGCCATTTCGCGTCTTCAGACTGCAGCAATGCGGCAAACTGCGCTGGCGTGCTGCCAACCGGACTGGCGCCATCGGAGGCGAGTTTCTCCCGCACATCGGGCAGCTTCACCAGGCGCGATAATTCGCTGCTCAATCGATCAACCACCGTTGCCGGCATGGCTGGCGGCCCGACTATGCCGTACCACCCATCAATTTCAAATCCGGCGAGACCCTGCTCGATGAAAGTGGGCAGTTCCGGCGCTGAAGACATGCGCACTGACGAAGTAGCACCGATGCCCCGTCCCCTTCCCGAAGAGGCGACCGTCTTCAGCAGGGCCACTGACGAAAACATCATGTCTATGTGCCCGCCCGCCAGTTCGCTCATGGCCTGTGCACTCGACTTGTATGGCACATGGGTGAGTTGGGTTTTCGTGGCAGCACCCAGCCACTCGCCCGCCAGGTGGATGATGCCACCGGTGCCCGATGACCCATAAGTCAAGGAACCGGGCTTGCTGCGAGCCAACGCCACCAACTCCCCCAGGTTGCGCACATTGTGCCGCGCCCCGATGACCAGAACATAGCCATTGCTGGTGAGCTGACTGATCGGGGTGAAGTCCCGGACCAGATTGAACGGCTGCTTGGGCACATCCAGCGCAGATCCTTCCAGCGCCGCATTCACGCCGTGGGTGATGATCAGCATGCCCAAAGTGTGGCCGTCAGGCGGGGATTTCGAGACGAATTCCAGTCCGATCGCACCCGTGGCTCCCCCGCGATTGTCCACCAGCACCTGCTGCCCGAGGGAGTCTCCCAGCTTGGGCGCGACCAGACGGGCGATGATGTCCGGCAGAGCCCCGGGGGGGAACGGGATGACCATGCGTATCGGGCGGGACGGAAAAGTCTGCGATTGTGACTGTGACTGCGCAAATGCCGGCGCAGTCATGAAGGCACCAATCGCCAGACCCATGATGATCAATTCACGACGGGACACTCCTGTAGACATCGGACTTCCTCCTGGTGGTCGATCATGGGGTCTAACTTTTCATTGTGCTTCTGTCAGGCGGGGTATCCACGGCACCGGCGGTGCATCAGGCCAGTTCGGGAATATCGGCGTCGTATCCCGGCGAATAGGGACGAGTGGTCTGTGCCGCATTGCGGTTCACCAGATGCCGGCGATACAGCGGGTGCGTCAGGCTACGCACTTCGTGCTCCAGCTTGAATACCGGCTTGCCGGTCTGCGGGTCGGAGATGTCGACAAAGCGATACTGGAACTGGTCGCTCTCCTGGGTGATCAGGCCATGTTCCTTGAGCCAGCGATGCGGACCGGAAAAATCGGCGATGTAGATCTGGATGTGGTGACCGTCATACTCCGGGATCGGATTGGCGGTTTCCCGGAACTGCAGAAACTGCTTGTTGCCCACCTGCACGCGGGCACAGCGGCCGGCGTCCTCCAGCACCACGTTGCAGCCGATCACCTCCTTGTAGAAGCGGGCTATCGGATCAGCCGCACCGACCGGCACATCGAGTTCGATATAGGGCATGCCCAGCTTGATGCGACCGAAACGCTTCACATCCGGCTCGAAGCAGCGGATGCGGTTGCCCCAGGGGCAGATGGCATCCACGTAGCCGTCCTTCTCCTCGACTGCGAATCGGGTGCCCGCAAGCTTGTCCTTGACAGCCGCGAGGCGCTTGAGCAGTTGTTCCCGGTTGGGGATGACAATGGCGGTATGTCCGCGAACCACCTGGGGTGCGCGCGTCGGCAGGTGGAACTGGCTGTAGCCCACGTTCATCCACATGTTCTCGACGCCGGGAAAGAGATAGGGATCCCGCGTCAGTCCCAGACCCACGGCGTAGAACAGCATTGCCAGTGTCTGGTCAGGCACAGTGGTATTCACATGCTCGAGCATGATGCTGTTGCCGATGTCTTCCGCGCTGCGATCGTATTGCTGTTCCATGGCCTTCCTTTCGTCATTTGTCCGTTGTACTGCACCACCGCACCGCCGCTCTATCGCACAGGGCGGCACCTGCATTCCTGCTGAATGGCAGACCGGCTCAGAGTGCCTAACAATGCGAGGGGACACATCCCCTCGCGCTCCCCTAAGTCAGGGGGCCTAACGGCAGTTCTGTTAGGCGCTCTCAGTCAGCAGCCACCTTTGCGTCCTGCCTGCGATCATCCCGGCGTTTGTAGCGTGCCATCACCAGTTCGCGCAGCGGCTCGATATCACACAGCCTGGCACCGCTCTCCTTCATGAACCACACCGGATCCCGGTGCAGTTCATGGGGGGTGCGCTGTTCGCGTGGCTTGTTCTGCGCTTCCAGGTGCGCGCCGACATGCCGCGCCCGAGAAATCACCCTGCGGCCGAACTCTGCCTGGTCTGCATCGAATTCGGCGAGGGCGGCATGGATGTCATCACCATGCCAGGCCAGTGCTTCGGCCAGGCATTCTGCATCCAGGGCGGCCTTGGTGACGCCCATGGCCACATGCGGCCTGGCCACGAAGGCGGCGTCACCAATGAGCGCAACCCGGCCCACGGCAACATGCGGAGACTCAAGGTCATAGATCGGCTGGAAGAAGATGTTGGGGGTGAGATCGATGATCTGCTGGAACTGCCGGGAAAAGCAGCGGTGCGCAAACTCGCGCATCTTCGGCACCCATTCAGGACGGATCAGCGGCGGCGGTATGCCCTGTTCGAAGTATCGCCCGGAGGCATCGGTGCACATGTCACGCAGCAACGTGTGCTCCTCCACCGGGTGGTACCAGACAAAATTGTAGGCCCGGTGCCCAGGACGCAGATCGTTATTCGGCCCCGGTACCGGATAGGCCACGATGTTCTGTCCTTCCGGCATGTTGAGGATCTGGTGGTCGAACACCTCCCTGTGCAGGTCGGCCGGCATATCGGCCTCCGGCAGCAGGCCGCGCCAGGCAATGTAGCCGGCATACCGCGGCCGGACTTCCTGCAGCAGTTGCGTGCGCACGGTGGAGCGCAGGCCATCCGCCCCCACCAGCAGGTCAGCCTCCCTGCTGCTCCCGTCGGCAAAGCGCGCGACCACACCATCCGGACGCTGTTCGAAAGACTCCAGGGTCATGCCGAAGTGGTAACAGTCCTCGGGCAGGGCATCTTTCAGGGCCTGGTATAGCCGCCCCCAGGAACTGAGCACCCGCGGGCGGTGAATCGAGTCGACGATCTCGCCGGTGACCGGGTCGAGGATGGTGCGCGAGAGCGGCAACACGCCGATGGAATCATCGACCACAATGCCCATGCGTCGCAGGATGTTGAACAATTCGTCGTGCGTGCCGATGCCGGCGCCCCGCGTGGTGAGGTCATCCCCGGCGCGCTCGAATACCGCCACCTGCCAGCCTGCAGAGCGCAACAGGATGGCGCCCAGCAACCCTCCCAGGGAACCGCCGATGATGATGGCCTGCCGGCTACGTCGCCCGGAATTCGGGGAAACCGCTGCCGACTGTCCTGCAGCCACCGCGTCTGTCACATTCACTTTCGTCATGCCTCAACCACTCCCCTGTACGTCATCCCTGCTCCTGATTGGGTGCCGACTCAGTTGTCCAGCTTGATATTCGCCGTACGGATGATCCGTGCATATTTCTCCGTCTCGACCCTGATCATCGCGGCAAACTGCTCCGGATTGTTGATCATGGGCTCCAGTTCCGCGACCTGCAGCCTGTCCTTCATCTCGGCCGTGCCCATGATGCGCCCCAACTCGGCAGACAGCCTGTCGATGATGCGCTTGGGTGTGGCTGCCGGCGCCTCGATGGCATACCAGAGGCTCATCTGATACTCGGGCAGGCCAGATTCGGCAAAGGTGGGCACCTGCGGCAATGCAGGCTTGCGATTGCTCCCGCCCACCACCAGCGCCCGCAGCTTGCCAGCTCTGATGAAAGGCACCAGCGAATCCGTTGGCGGACTGAGGAAGAAGTGCACCTGCCCGCCGATCAGGTCGGTGAGTGCAGGCGCCGTGCCCTTGTAGGGGATGGACTGGGTCTTCACCCCGGCCAGGATGTTGAGGTATTCACTGGCCAGATGCGTCGAGCCGCCACTGCCCACGGTGGCGTAATTGAGTTGCCCGGGGCGGGATTTTGCCAGCTTGATGAACTCCTGCAGATTGGCGGCTGGAAGGCTTGGATGCACGGCGAAGATCAGTTCCGAGCTGGCCAGGGTCGCCACCGGCGCGAAATCCTTGATGGTGTCGAAGGGCAGATTCGGCGTCAGCAGCGGCCGGATGATGTGGGCGCTGGTCATCAACAGCACCGTGTAGCCATCGGGGGCCGAGCGCACCATGGCCTCCGAACCAATGATGGCATTGCCGCCGGGCCGATTGTCGACGATGACAGGCTGGCCCCACGCCTCGGTGAGCTTGTCGCCCACCAGCCGCGCCAGGATGGTGGTGGCGCCGCCAGGCGCATAGGGGACGATCATCCTGATCGGCTTGACCGGATAGTCCTGCTGGGCTGAGACGCTACCGGCCGACAACAACATCAGGCCGGCGATGGTCACTCGGCCGGCTGCTCCAAATCGCTTCAACATGGTCTCTCCTCCATTGCAAAGCGCTGCGGATGGTCCGGGCTGCCCCGGATTGCATGCGGACCTGCGGGCGATCATTGCCCCGGCTTGATATTCGCCGTTTTCACGATCCTGTCGAACTTGGCAATTTCCGCTTTGACCAGTGCCGAAAACTGATCCGGTGTATTCAGGAAGGGCTGCATCTCCTGACTCAACAACCGGTCACGCGTTTCAGGAGTGGACAGCCCCTTCATGATCTCCCCGGCCAGGCGCTCGACGATGGGTCTGGGCGTCGCTGCGGGACTCAACACGCCATACCAACCCTTCAGCTGGTAGGCAGGCATGCCAGATTCGGCAAAGGTCGGCACGTTGGGCAGGGATGGCAGGCGCGTGTCCCCTCCGACGGCCAGCGCCTTGATCTTGCCGGCCTTGATGGCGGCGATGAACACCGCCGGCGGCGTGATGTGCATCTGTACGTCCCCGGCCATCAAGGCGGTGACCACCGGTCCCGTGCCGTTGTAGGGAACCTGGGTGATGTCGACGCCCGCCAGCATCTTGAAGAACTCCCCCGTCAGGTGGGTGGCGCTGCCATTGCCGCCGGCCGTGGCGTAGTTGATGGCACCGGGCTTGGCCTTGGCCAGGGCAATCAGTTCCTGCACGCTGTTGACGGGCAACCCGGGATTGATCAGCAACACCGGCTCGTATGCAGCCAGCGTGGTCACCGGGGCAAAGTCCTTCACCGCATCGTAGGGCAGGTTGGGCAGGATCACGGAATTGACCACATGCGTGCTGGTAATGAGCAGCAGCGTGTAGCCATCCGCGGGGGCCTTGACCATGGCCTCGGTGCCTATCACGGTATTGCCGCCGGGACGGTTATCGAGCAACACCTGCTGGCCCCAGGCCTGGGTCAGCCGGTCTCCGACCATGCGTCCCAGGATGGTCGTTGCACCGCCCGGCGCATAGGGCGTGATCAGGCGTATGGGCTTGTTGGGGAAATTCTGCTGGGCCGTGGCCGGCAGGATCGCCCCCGCGGAAAGGCAGGCCACCAACACAAGACTGGATTGGGACAAACGCAACATGACAACGCCTCCTTTGTTTCCTTAACATCATGCGAGGCCAATTTTTCCTCGCGCTTCCCCGGATCAGTGTCCTGGCAGCCTGGCCGCCAGAATTCCCTGTCTTTGGTTTGCCGCCTCTTTTACGAGCAGGCCTGCGGGCATCTGAGTGCCTTTGCTGCGTACTCTCATCTTGTTCGCCGGCTGCAGCTTAACCGGAGACCTGCCCTTGAAACCAGGGTTGCTCTGAAAAACCCTGCTTTTTCAGAGCACATTCATAGGGGTCATGGGGATGTTTCCCCGTGTTTCCCAGTGTTTCCCTAGGGAAACACGGATCAAGTCATGACTCGAAGATAGTTGTTCAAATGTTTCCTCTAAAGTGGGGGGATAGACAAGGGGGCGTAGCCCCCTTGTTCAGTCCATCCCTAGATGGCCCCGGCGTTTCTCAAGGCCAGGATATCTGCATCCGTCTTGTTAAGCACAGCCTTCAGGACTTCCTCGGTATGCTGGCCCAGCAGTGGTGGCGGTGCATAGCTCACCGGGCTGTCCGGCAGGCGCAGCGGGCTGGCCATGAGCTTCATGTCCGATTTCCTGGGATGCTTGACGCTGACCACCATTTTCCGGTGCAGCACCTGCGGATCCTCGAAAACCTCGGGAAGCTCATTGAACTTGCCCGCCACCACCACCGCCTTCTCGAGATCTTCCAGCACCTGCTTCACCGTGAAACGGGAGAAGCACCGTTCCAGCGCCACGCGCAATGCGTCCCTGTGCTCGACGCGATTCTTCTTGGACGTGAAGCGTGGATCGGCGATCAGCTCCGGACAGCCTATGGTCTGACACAGGCGGGCAAACTGCCCCTCATTGCCCACCACCAGCATGATGGCTCCATCAGCGCAGCGGTACATGCCGCTGGGGGCATTGCCGTTGGTGTCGGTCCCCAGCCGCTGCGGCACTTCCCCCGCATCCAGATAAGTGATGGCACACATGGACAAGGCCGCCACGGCCGAATCCAGCAAGGCCAGGTCGATGTGCTGGCCGCGGCCTGTGGCCTGCCGCTGGAACAGGGCAGCCAGAATGGCACTGGAGCCATTCTGTGCAGTCAGGATGTCGATGATGGATGGCCCCACCTTGACCGGCCCGCCGCCCGGCTTTTCGTCGGGGTTGCCGGTCACCGCCATGAGCCCCCCCATGGCCTGGAGGATGGGATCGTAGGCCGGCCGGCTGCGATAGGGGCCGGTCTGGCCGAAGCCGGTGATCGAGCAGTACACCAGCCTGGGATTGATGGCGCTCAGCTGCTCATAACCCAGTCCACGGCGCGCCAAGTCGCCCGCCTTGTAATTCTCGATCAGCACATCGCAGCAGGCGGCAAACTCCTTGATCAAGGCCTGCCCTTGCGGGTGTGCGAGATCAACCGTGATGGATTTCTTGCTTCGGTTGAAACTGGTGAAGAAAGCCGACTGGTCGGTGGCACGGCCCTCGTCATCGGTGATCATGGGCATGCTGTAGCGGAATTCGTCGCCCTTGATGGGACGTTCCACCTTGATGACCTCGGCGCCCAGATCGGCCAGCAATTGGCCGGTCATGGGTGCCGCCAGCACGCGCCCCATGTCCAGCACCCGAATGCCGGATAGCGCCTTGCCGGGCTTGCCGTCCGCTGCCGTGGATTGTGCGTTCATGCTTGTCTGTCCTGCCTATACGCCTCGTCCGGTGCAACCGAAACGAAGACGCCATGGATGGCTTCGCAGCGGCCTGCTCACCAGTGCCCGGTACCCGTCGGACACTGGTGAGCGGTCGCCGCGATCTAGTGAAAGGGCTAGCGCCCCTTGTAGACGCCCTTGCGCTTCTCGCGGAAGGCACGCGCAGCCTCGACGTGATCTTCCGAATTGGCGGTGATCACTTCGAGGGGAACGGCCGCGTCGAAATTGGCGCTGACCTGGTTGATCAGCGGCGCATTGATGGCGCGCTTGGTCCACTGCACGGCGCGGGGCGGTTGCGAAGCAAGCATTTCAGCGAATTCCTGCACCGTCCGGTCCAGGTCCGCTTCCGGAACACAGTGAT
Organism: Betaproteobacteria bacterium; assembly: GCA_947474715.1. GTDB lineage: Bacteria > Pseudomonadota > Gammaproteobacteria > Burkholderiales > SG8-39 > CAIYPG01. The sequence goes on along the minus strand of CANJJT010000051.1, from coordinate 2,915 downwards.
TGCACAGCCCCAGTTCCGCCGCCTTCTGGCCGGTCATCAGCTCGCCCTTCCACAGGTACTCCTTCTGGCGGTTGACCCCCATCAGCATGCCCCACAGTGCGGAGCCGCCATCGGCCGCGACCAGGCCCATCTTCACGTGGGTGTCGCCAATGATCGCCGTGTCGGAGATGAAGCTGACATCGCAGGCAGCAACCAGAGAAGCCCCCAGACCCACTGCAGCGCCATTGACCTTGGCGATGATGGGCTTGTCACATTCCATGATCTTGGTGACCGTGGTCTTGACGTCACGCAGCCAGTTGAGCGACTTGTCCATCGGATCCTGTTTGGCTGCGGCAAAGGCAGCCACGTCGCCACCGGCGCAGAAGGCCTTCCCGGCGCCGGTAAAGATGACGCAGCGGATGCGATCGTCAACGTGGACCTTTTCCCAGATATCGATGAGCTCGCCATGCCATTGGGGAATGAAGGCATTGCGCTTCTCCGGACGATTCAGGGTCACCGTCATGATGCCCAGACCCTTGTCGTCCATTTCGGTCTTGATGAGTTCGTAGCTGTATGTGGGATTGCGTCCGAGACGATCTACCATGGTGAATCTCCTCCGTTTGACTTGTTGTATGAAGTATCTTTGATACTATATTGGGAAGCCAAGTCTTGTACAAGCGACTCCTACACAGTGAGTTCCCGCCCCGCATGAATCCGGTCCGCCGACTCGAAGGTCCCGTCACCCTGCGTGACCGCGCCCTGGAAACCCTGCGCAATCAGATCATTGACTGCACATTGCCACCAGGCATGATGATCAAGGACGAGGAACTCGCAGCGCAGTTGGGCATCTCCAAGACCCCTTTGCGCGAAGCGCTCATGCAGTTGTCGGCCGAAGGACTGGTGGACATGCCGGCCAACCGGCCGAAACGGATAGCCCCACTGACCCGCCGCGCCCTGCGGGAGATCCACCTTATCTATCAATTGCTGCGCGAAAAAGCCTATGCGCTGGGCCTTGCCCAATTGAGCAATGAGAATCTGCTGGAGATGGAACAAGCCATGCAGCGGCAGAAACTGGCGCTGGACCGACAAAACTGGGCGGATTCAGCCCGCCAGGGGCGCAGCTTTCATGAAGTGGTGATCAGGGCTGCCAACAATGAGGAACTTTACCGCCTGACCCGGCAATACACGCACGCCATAGACCGCGTGTCCATCATGCTGCGCCCGGCGCAGGACCGCATAGGCAACCACAAGATCAACCTCGCCATACTGGAAGCCGCGCGCAATCACCAGCCGGAAAAAGCCTTGCAGTTGATGCTCGCCCAGGCGCAACAACTGACGCCCCTCATTGAATCGCTGCCGGAAACGGCGCGCATCAGTGACGACCGCCCTGCGATATCGGCCTAGAACGCAATCTGATTTGCCCTTCAGGGCCGTCTGGTTTATCCTCCGCCCCTTCGTTCGCAGGCCTCATTCCCTCCGTAACGAAGCAGGAAAGCACAATTCGGAGAGGTGGATGAGTGGTTTAAGTCACCACCCTGGAAAGGTGGCACAGGGGCAACTCTGTCGCGGGTTCGAATCCCGCCCTCTCCGCCATAAGTACAATTAAATCAATGACTTATTGGCGCGCTTGAAATTCGTCCCACTACCCGTCCCTCATAAAATGAAGAGTGATTACATGGGCGGGTAGTCCCAGAGAAGCTTCCTCTAGGTTGGCTTATTAGGTACGCCCTTGTCCCTTGGTACTGAGACTCAGGGCCCAGATACGCCAAGGATCGAATCAGACAATCACAAGTTTGATCGACTCTTCAAACCTCTGATTTGAAGAAAATGGCTCTTGACTCATTTTTTCGCTTTGGTGGGGCGGCATTGTTTGTCGAACTTGGGGAAAACCAGTTTTCTAGTCTTTGTAGTTAATCTCAAGTCATGGCTTCCTGATATTCCCCAAGGATTGACTGAAATTGACTTCCAGATCACAACGAGCAAGCGCGATAGGACTGCTAGTCTTTCTCGCTCTTTGCTATGGCAGGTTCCATCTTGGCAGCATAGTTACCGCCTCCAGTGTGGGGACTTGGTACCAGACCCTACACAAAGCCCCATTCAATCCCCCTGACGGGTTTTTCTCACCGATCTGGGTGCTTTTGTATTTCATGATGGCGATTGCCGGATGGAGAGTCTGGAGAAAAAACAGTTCGGCTGCCGGAAGGTATGCCCTGTTTCTTTTCTCTGTACAGCTTGCCCTTAACCTAGGATGGTCGGTGCTGTTTTTCGGCTATCAGCAGGTTGGACTCGCGCTGCTTGAGATGGTCGTGCTGATTTTCACGGTGATCCTGACCACCTTGCATTTCTGGACCATTGACAAGTGGGCTGGAATTCTTTTCATTCCCTATGGAGTCTGGCTCCTCTTTGCCGTCGTTCTCAATGGCTTCATCTTTTTCATGAATTGATTGGGAGTAGACGGGTTAGGGTGTTACCGCCGCCTCAAATACGATCAGTTTCCGCAGGTTGTGCTGATCTGAGATTGACCACCACCTGCACTCGAAAAAAAATGGTCAATCCGCCATCCGACGGGTGGTCAATTTTTGGGAGATGGGAGCAGCCCTGAAGGTTAATTCCTCCTTCTTCGTATATGTTCGATCATAGGGACATAGAGCGCAGCGGCCAGTACTAACATTCGCTCCTCGTTCTCAAGGGAGTTGCCATGGAATTCCACCCTAACTTGTGAAAAGGCTTTGAAATGACTTGATAGCAGATCCCGGATAGCTTCGGAATTAAAAAAATTGGAAAGAATTCCTCCCTCGGATTTGCGAATGGCCAACGCGATTTTTTTGCCGTCAATCGTAAAAACAAGCGGTGATAATCCAAATATAGGGGACTCCACTTCCATGATGGTCTCGCCATAACTATTCTCGATGCTGAACTTGCTTGTCAGGAAAGAT
>CANJJT010000050.1:0-29139 GCA_947474715.1 Betaproteobacteria bacterium | reverse complement strand
GCCGAGGTGATCGGCGAGGCCAATGCCTACTGGTCCCACTGCGGCATCCTGCACCGGCACAACTATCCCCTGTTCGTGCTGGGGCCCAGCGTGGCGAAGGTCATCGCCGAGGATGGCTGGAGCAAGGACGACATCCGCAACTACCTGTACGAGAACGTGCGCATTCCGGCTTCTCGAGTGGAGAAGTACGCACGCAACGGCCACTTCGCCGACTACGATCTGAAGGACCTGGTTGCCCGCGGCATCCTGCCTGCGGAGTATCACGAGTCGGACGATCCGGAGCGACTGGTGCGCGTGTTCATCAAGCCGGAGTGGATCAACATCGTGGTGGCGGGAGACCCCGGTCGCAACCAGTCCAAGGGCTACATCCAGAATCACCGGCAGGGCATGCCGGTGAGCCGGCAGATCACATTGCCCGCGCAATGGAAGGAACTGCTTGCGCGCAGCAGGCAAAGGCAGCTTTCAAGGTAGAAGAAATTGCAGGGCGTTGTACCGCTGGGCCACGGTGGTCAAGGCAGCAGGCATCACCCTGGAGTAGGGCGTGCTCCAGACAAGAACAGATAATTGGCGGAGGGACACAATGACGTTATTCGAAGCAAGCTTGAAATCGGTGGCAGGACTGGCCTGTTCAGCCCTCTTCGTTGCAGCCCCGGTCCATTCGCAGGCGCAGACCTGGCCGTCCAAACCGGTGCTGATGGTCTTTGGTGGTGGTACCGGCACGCCGCTGGAAACCGCCTTCCGCCTGGTGGCGGCCGAGACGACGAAAACCCTGGGTCAACCCATCATCTGGGAGAACCGACCCGGTGCCAACGGCAGGCTGAGTGTCAATGCACTGAGGTCCGCACCCGCCGATGGTTACCTGCTCGCCATGGGCACTGATGCGATCCTGATCTCGCAGCCGCTGTCCGATCCGGAGTTCCAGTTCCAGCCCGGACGGCACTACCTGCCGGTGGCCTTCATGATGGAGTTTCCCTCGGTGCTGGCGGTGCAGCCCTCCTTGGGCGTGAAGGACATGAAGGGCCTGCTCGCCTACGCGAAGACCAATCCGGGCAAGCTCAATATCGGCGGCGTGGCGGGCGGTAGCGGCTACTTCCTCGCGGAGCGCTTCCGCCAGACCGCCAGCATCGACGTGCAATTGGTGCCCTACAAGGGTTCGCCCCAGGCCATGATCGATCTGGTGGGTGGGCGCATCCAGATGCAGTTCGCGCCGGCCAGTGCCAAGCAATTCATCGAGGCCGGCAAGCTGGTCGGCATCGCCACCACCGGCAGCCAGCGCTGGAGCGCCTTCCCGGAACTGCCCACGCTCACCGAAGAAGGCGTACCCATCACCACCACCTTCTGGTACGGCGCCATCGCGCCCATGGGTACGCCCGTCGATGTGGTGGGCAAGCTGAACAGGAGCCTGCTGTCAGCCGCCACCCAAGCCGATATTCGCAGGAGGCTCGACGCCGACTTCGGCATGACCACCGGTAAGCATGCAAGCCCCGAGGAGTTCGCCGCTTTCATTCGCTCGGAGACCACCGTTTGGGGGCCGATCATCAAGAATGCAGCGGTCAAGCTGGATTGAGCTTGCATGCCCAACACTGCCGCCTCATCCGATTTTCAAACCAGTGAACTTAGAAGCATGACCCCGGAAGAGCGGCTCGTCAGGCATGTATGCATGACCACATACGCCGACCTGCCTGCAGATGCCCTGGAAGCTGCTCGTCGCGAAGTATTGTGGTGTTTGGGTACGTCCTTTGCAGGCGCCTCAGCGCCCGGATCGGAGCTTGTGCTCGCATTTGCCAGGCAGACGGGCCAGGGCAGGTCGACTGTCGTGGGTCATGGCAGCCGGATAGCGCCCGCCCTGGCGGGATTTGCCAACGGCTGTTTTGCAAAGGCTCTGGAATTCGAAGACAAATGGTGGATGGACTACGGTTGTGCCTATGCAATAGGTACGGCGGTGGTGCCGGCGGCTTTTGCCATGGCGGAAGAGTTGGGTGGGGTCAGCGGAAAAGACCTTCTGGCAGCCGTGGCAATCGCCACTGATGTCGAGGCACGCCTGATCAAGGTTGTTCCCAAGGCCATCTATACCGGATGGAATCCGTCCTACCTCTTTGCTGCATTTGGCGCAGCCATTGCCGCTGGCCGGCTGCTGCGCCTGAATGGCACGCAGATGCACCATGCACTCGGACTTGCTTATGCGCAAGCGGCCGGTAACCGGCAGAGCATGCTGGAAGGCGTCCTGGGCAATCGCCTTCAAATGGGCTTTGCCGTACGCAATGGGGTCAGCGCTGCGCAGCTGGCTGCATTGGGCGTCACCGGTGCCGGCGAATTTCTCACGGGAAAATTCGGCCTCTATGCGCTGTTTTTCAAGGACGAGGAACAGCGCCTCGAGGCATTGACAGATAATCTTGGCGGCCACTTCCTCGGCAGCGATTTGGGTTTCAAGGCCTATCCCTGCTGCGCCGCGACCCATCCGGCACTGGATGCGATCCAGTCCATCCTGGGTGACAGCGACTTCAGACCAGAGAGGGTGGAGTCAGTGGCGATCTTCGGTTCGGAGCGCATGCGCATTACCGTGGAGCCTCGCGAATTGCGTCAGGTACCGAAAACCCAGGCGGATGCACAGTTCAGCATGGCTTGGAGCGCTGCTTGCCTCATCGTTGATCGCAGGTTGCGCCTGTCGCACTACACCGATGCCACGCTGGGCCAACAGCCCTACGCAGCGCTATCGGCCAAAGTCCAGACCCACCTGGCACTGGATCGTGAACGGGTCAGCGTCGAGATTTGTCTGGACGGTGGCTGCAAGTTGCATTCGTCAACGGTGCAAGCGCCCAAAGGACATCCGGAAAATCCCTTGTCGATCGAAGAGATCATCGACAGCTATCGGGATTGTGTCAAGCATGGCCCCAAGAGCCTGCCCGAAGCACAGACGGAGCAGGCCATGAGCCTCATCCTGCAGCTGCAGGATGTTGCGGACGTGGCGGAGGTGATCCGGCTGCTGGCCTGAGCCAGTCCGTGATGTCATCCGTATGCCTTCTGCGCCTCGGCCAGGCGACTGTCCCAGTCGGCCACCAGTCGGATCTTCTTGCCCGTCGGATAGCCCATGTAGGCGTTGTGCGCGAAGACAAAGGCGTTGTTGCGCAGCAGGTCGCCGCTGACCACGATCATGAAGTCTTTGGCATGCCAGACGATGGGAACGAGGCGTTCCGGATCATTGGACTCCAGGAAATGCGCTGGCATGCGGCCTTCCTTGACAGCCGTTTCGATGTTCCAGGTGCCTTTCACGGTCCATTCCCTCAGGAAATGCTCGAACTTCCCGGCAGTCATGCGGGTGTGCTGATAGAAGTATTCCTTCACATCGTGCTTGGACCAGCCAGCCTTGGCGATGGTCCGGGCAAGAATGGGGCTGATGACCACCAGCGGCCGCAGCGAGCCGTCGCCGGATGCCTCGGTGAAGTGAATGTGCCAGGAATGCATGCGGCCAACCGAGTCATTCAAATAGGGCAGCAAGGTCTCGGGGGTGTCGCCCATCACCGAAGGAAAGGCGCCGCCACCGGTGTAGCGGGCGACGGTGACGACATTGTCCCCGGCCGAGAAGCCCATCTCGACGCTGTTGGGCTCCCAGCCGATTTCTGACGCCACATCCTCGTTCTCCGCCAGCACCACTCGCCAGGTACCCCCATGGGTGGCCTTGTCGGTCTTGTTGTGTAGGAACCCGGCGACATTGCGCATGTATAGCCGCCAGAACCGGCCTATGGCGGTGTTGGGCATGATGCCGTCGCGCAAGGCGCCCTGCTGGTAGTTGAAACCCAGCTGCTTGATGATGGGGCCGTTGATGATGATGAGGGCTTCTGCGCCCGGCGTATTGCAGGAATGTTCGACACCGTAGCGGGAGTCGCACATGACCTCGACTGCGGCAATCAGCACGGGCATGTATTCCGGGCGGCACCCGGCCATGACGCCATTGACCGCGATGCTCCAGATGGTCGCCGCCCTGCTGTCTGGAAGAATGATTCCCAATACCTCGTCGGGATCCCGGTCGGTGAAGCGCAGGAAAGCCTCTATTCTTTCCAGGGTGGGTGGAACGATGGGCAGGCCGTCGCTCAACTCGTTCTTGTAGAAGTGGCGGTTCACCTCATCGAAGCCTCCCTTGACCACGATGTCGCGGGCTTTGGGTTCGCCGCGAGCACTGGCTGGCGGCGGCATCCGGGTCAGGTTGTCGATTACCCGGTCCAGGGTGACCTCGAAGATGTTCTTCCTGAGCTCCTCCTTGCTTTGGGCGCCCACATGGCCGGGCACCATCGCCACCGGCATGTTGGGCATGCCCAGTCCGATCGATGTGGCGGCGGCCTGTGCGAGGAATCCTTCACAGGTCAGGGAGGCGGCGGGGACTCCGGCGTTTTCGCAGACTGCGCTGGCTCGCATCACGGCGGCCGTGCAGCTGCCTCAACAGGCCATGCCGCAGACGACCCCGTCCACTTTCAGGTCCTTCAACTGCTGCGGCAACCTCGCCAGCGCCTCCTTCTCCGTTCCTGCATGGACGTTGCCGAACTCGGTGTAACTGATAAAGCGCATTCCCGGATAGCGGGCTTTCAGGCCCTCTTCCAGATGGGCAAAGATTTCGTCGCCGCGAAAGATGTAGTCCCAGATGAAGGCAATGGTCTTGCCTTCCAGCGATTTGAGCCGGGACGCCAGCGGCTTGATGCCGGTCTGCCGCGGCGTGCGTGGCCAATAGGCTTCGTAATATCCATCATTGCTCGTGTTTGCCACGCCGTTCTCCTTGCTTTATCCATGTTCAAAAAGGCATCCAGTCCGAAGTGTTTCAGTCGGGACGATTCAGCCAGCCGGTTCGATGTTCATGTCCTTGATGAGCTGGGTCCAGAACTCAATCTGCTTCCTGGTATAGGTGTCCAGCTCCTCGGGGCTGGACCCGACCACGTTGTAGCCGTTGTTGACAATCCAGTCGCGAATGAGCGGTGTCTTCAGAACGCCGACAATTTCGCGGTTGAGTCGTCCCACAATGGCCGGTGCGGTGCCAGCCGGGGCATAGTAGGCATACCAGCCGGAGGCATCGACGATGCCATCCACGCCGGATTCGGCGAAGGTGGGCAGGTCCGGCAGCAGCGGCGAGCGGCGAAGCACCGACGCAATCGCGCGCAACTGGCCGGCGCGCACCCTGGGCACGCCCGTGGCCGGGTCGATGAACATCATGTGGATGCGGCCGCTGATGAGGTCGGTGCTGGCCTGTGGTGAGGATTTGTAGGGAACGTTGACGACATTGGCGCCGGTCAGCCTCTTGAACACTTCCATGTATACAAAGCCCGCGGTATTGGCACTGCCATAGTTGTATTTGCCCGGATTGGCCTTGAGCAGGGTCACCAGCTGCGGCAGGTTCTGTGCCGGAAGCGAAGGATTGACGACCAGGATGTGATAAATCGAGGCGACCAGGCTGATGGGGGCGAAATCCTTGATCGGATCATAGCTGATGTTGCGCCACAGCCCGGCCGGGCTGGCGGCCATGCCCGCGTTGGTGGCGAAGAGGATGGTGTAACCGTCATTGGGGGAGCGCGCCACCATTTCCGTGCCCAGGGTGGAATTGGCACCGGCACGATTGTCGACCAGGATTGCCTGTCCCAGCGACTTGGACATGGGCTCGCCCACGGCGCGTGCCAGCAGATCGGTGGACGTGCCGACGCCGTAGGGGACGACCACCCGTACCGGCTTGGCAGGATACTGGGCCACGGCTGACCCGGCATTGAGCAGGCAGGCGAGCATGACCGGACCGAGCAAGCGTGCCGGACGCATGCGCTGCATGGTTCTCTGTGAGACTCGATGCATCGCCGATATTGCGGTAAGACCTGGACAGTGCTTCATGTTCTGCTCCTCCTGCATTTGAATGGACATGCTCGATGTGGTGCTGAGTCCCCCGGCACAATGGTCATGACTTTTGCCTGGCCTGGTGGGCGCAATCCGTATTCAGCCGGTCAGCGCTGAACGGCATGGAAGATGGCCTTGACTCATGGGCTTGGCGTCCCGGTTAGCCAGCGCAGAATCGATAATTCCTCGTCAGAGGGCGGGGCAATGCTGTGCAGATTGCCAGTCCTGATCGGCCATCCGCATTTTTCCTGGATCGCCCTGGTTGCCTCATCCGCCGTCCGGATGCCGTCATAGGCAAAGTATCCCTGCAGAAGGAAACGTCCATCGGCATCCTTGCCGTAAATGCCTTGCTCGGAGATGAGCTGCGTCACCCGGGATCCGGGCGAAGTGACGCACTCCACCCGTGGCACCATGCGACGGGCGCTCTGCCTCATCATCACCAGGGTTTCGGCGGCCAGGCTGACAGCGTCATTGGAGCCGCCCGAGCCGACCAGAAAGGTGCCATGGGAGAAAGTCGAATTCATGTTGCCGAATACATCGATTTCCCCGGAACCGAGCAGCGCCAGGCATTGATTCTGATGGCCACCGACCAGGGTGCCATAGGCGTCCACCGTGCCGGTGAGCATGGTGGAAGTCAGTCGGTTGGCATTGGCTATGGGCAGAGGTTCATAACCGACACGTCCTGTTCCCTCGACCAGAGTCAATGCGCATCCGGCTTTTTTCAGGAGGTAATAGGCGAGTGCACCTGCTGTCCGACAATTGCCGGCACCCACCAGCATGGTCTTGTAGTTCTTGGACATCACCAGGTCCCGGACCATGCGCGCCGTTGCCACGATCATCATGTCCACTGGCGTCCATGGTTCTGCCATGCGTTCGGTGTAGCGGGAATAGACCTGCGCCAGGGAAGGCGGCTTTCGTGATTCGGCAGAGTTCCCGGTACCTGTACGGTCGAGATCCAGGCGACTGACGTAGGCCGCATGACTTTCAATACCGGTGATCCATTCCTTGGCCCATTGCCGGAAGGCCCCGTCATCGCGGGCCGCCCGCGCGTAATCCTGATAGTGGGTGATATCTCTGGCGTAGCGCGTGATGGGCAGGTCCAGATCCAGGCCGCTTTCATAGCCTTCCGGATGGGCGGCATAAGGCGTGTGGCAGACCGCGATGACCTTGGCCGCCGGAATCCGCACCAGGTTCGCGTGCTGGCGGAGGAATGCCGTGGGAACGATGTTCTCCGCGAGGACGATGACGCCCTTTGTTGCGGCCCGCGTCGACCACAGATCGTCTTCGAAGGGTGGCACCACGATGGCGTTGCCTGCCGTATCGGCAGCCAGCGCGTGGGCTATGGTGACATCGGGGGTCAGCGCCGAGACCACGGCCACCGACTCTCCGGAAAAAGGGCTGGGCAAGGTGGCGTAATCCGCATGGGCTGTCATTGCGGAACCGACCAGGGACCTTGTCGGAAAGAAGGGAATGCCCATGGCGCCGGCCATCAGGCGCTGCACCAGTGAGAACAGGGACCAGGATTCAAATTGGGTGTCGCCTGCCTGATAGCGGCGCTGCACCAGCGGGCAGGGCTGGAACGCCGGGAACTGCACGCCGAACGAGGCGGCGATGAGCTTTTTAACCAGGCCCGCATGCAGCAATTCGCCGACATGGCTGGCGCCTGCTCGCAGGCAGATGACTGTGAGCCCGGCGCCGCTCAGGGCAAACTGTCGGGCAATGCCACGCACGGCAGCCTGCACATCGGTAGCGATATAGACACTGCTGTCAGGGAGCACGAAACTGGAAAGTGCCTGTTCAAGGCTCATCAACCGGTCCGGGCGGATGTCCTCGGCCAGCCAGGGCAAGCCTGGCTGATCGCTGCTGGGTGAATCGTCCATCAGTTGCCTCTGTTGATAGGCTGCAAGCAGGCGCTTCGTCGGCAACCATTGCGCAGCCAATGTGCTCGGTCCTGCTTTTGTGTTCAGGCGAAGCGGTGGCTACTTTATCGCCCCCACCCGGTCCTGAGCTAAACGGAATCTGAATATCAGATACCCAGTTTGCTGTATTTCCAAAGCATCGCTTCGGCCCTATTGTGTCCCGCGGTGTTCTATGGGCAAGACCGTTGGGTAAAACCAAACGTATTGCAGGCCAACCTGTCCGTCATCCATGGCGGCAGATGTGGCAGGTCTATCTGGCTGACTGGCAGGCAGCGACCCCGTTCATAGGCAATGAAAGACTAATCTCGGAGTGAATCGTGGCCATTGGCAACTCGGGCAATCTGACGATCAAGGACAGCGACGTAGAGCGTGTGAAACGACGCGTCGGCAAAGCCTATCCGGCTGATCCTTCATTCACCACCATCACCGATGATGTGATCAGGCGATTTGCGCAGTACTGCGTGGCCACGGAAAATCCGCTCTATTCGGACAAGGCCTATGGGGCAGCCTCGCCCTACAAGTCCGTCATCGCCGCCCCGCTTACGGGTTATGTCGCACTCTCGGGCGGACAGAAGGGAACGGGCTTGCCGGGAATCTTTGCGCTGCATGCCACCGATGAATGGTTGTTTCACCAGCCCATCTATCCCGGCGATGTGATCAATTCGACGCGAGGCCTGACCTCGGTCACTGAAAAGCCGAGCAAATGGGGTGGACGCGCCATTCATCAGACTTTCGAGCATCTGATCCGCAACCAGAAGAACGAGGTGCACACCACCTACCGTACCCTGGTGATCCGCGCAGAGCGAAGCAAGGCCACAGCCAGCAAGAAATACCAGGCCATCGAGCCTTATCGCTATACCACCGAAGAAATGCAGTCGATCTACAAGGACTACGAGACCGAGTCCATTCGCGGCGCGGACCCGCGCTTCTGGGAGGATGTCAGCGTCGGAGACAGCGCAGGTCATGTGGTCAAGGGACCGCTCACGGTGTCTGACATCATCTGTTTCTGGATGGGTGCCGGGGCGCCGCTGCTGCTCCCGCTCAAGCTGCGATACCTGCAGTTCAGGGAACGTCCCGGGCTGGCCATCGTTGACCCGGTTACCAACATCAGTCATTCGCCAGAAAGCGCCCACTTCGATGCCGAGCTGGCCAGACGCAGCGGGCTGGGGGCGCCCTACGATACCGGCAGGCAGCGCAGCTGCTGGTTTGCCCACCTCGCGACCAACTGGATGGGGGATGCTGCCTGGCTCAAGGAGTTGCGCACATCTTTCCTCTCGCCGAACTATGTCGGGGATACCACCTGGATTCGCGGCAGCGTGGCTGAGAAATTCATGCAGGATGGCGAATGCCTGGTGAAGCTCGCCATGAAGGCCGAAACGCAGCGGGGGAACTGCCACGCAACCGGTGAAGCCATCATCCGGCTGCCCTCCAGAAAAGAAGGAGCGGCCTGAGCCATGGCGATCGATAAACCGCTCTCTGACCTGCGAGTTCTCGATCTTACCCAGGCGGCTTCCGGGCCCATGTGCGCAGCCCATTTCGTGGCGCTCGGGGCGGAGGTTCTGAAAATCGAAGCGCCCGGCGTGGGTGATTCAGCGCGCCGCGCCGGCCCGTACCTTGGTGCCAGGGGAATCGCTGCCATGGACGATGACCCCACCGACATGGCGATCTACTTTCTCAAACGTAACCGGGGCAAGAAGGGGCTGACGCTCAACCTGAAGTCACCCAAGGGCATAGCGATCTTCTATCGCCTGGTGGCGATCTCCGATGTGGTGCTGGACAATTACCGCCCCGGAGTCACCGAGCGCCTGGGAATCACCTATGAAAAACTGCGGCAGATCAAGAAGGACATCATCTGCTGTTCCATTACCGGTTTCGGGCACTCCGGGCCCTACCGCACCCGAGCGGCCTACGACACGGTCGTTCAGGCGATGAGCGGGGTGATGGAGATGACCGGGTTTGCCGACGGCCCGCCAACCCGTGCAGGCTTTCTGGCCGGCGATGGCGTTGCCCCCCTGTTCGCAACCTCCGGGATACTTGCTGCGCTAAGGCAGCGCGACAGGACTGGTGAAGGCCAGTTCATCGATGTCGCCATGCTCGATTGCCTCGCATCGCTGGTCTGGGATGCGCCCCTTGATTACATTGCCTCCGATGCCAGGACTGCGCGCGTGGGCAACCAGATGGCGCTGGTGCCGGCCAACTCCTATGAATGCAAGGACGGCACCGTCGTCATCATGGCTGGCCAACAGCATCAGTGGGCGCGCCTGACTGCGTTGATGGGGCGCGAGGAATTGGCGAAGGATCCGCGCTTCGCAACACTCGATCACCGCATGGTCAACGTCAAGGAAGTGGACCGGTTGGTGAACGAGTGGACAGGCACCCTGACCAAGGTGGAGGCGGTTCGCGCGTGCGAGTCGGTGGGGCTGGCTTGCGGGCCGGTGACATCCATCCCCGAACTGCTGAGTGATCCACACCTCAAGTCGCGTGGGCTGGTGGGCAAGTTGCCCCACCCCATGGTGGGCGATTCTGCGGGTGCAACCGTGGCAGGATACCCGGTCAAGTTCCAGAATTTCGATGCCAGTTTCGATGCCCCGGCGCCTACCGAGGGCCAGCATACGGCTCAGGTGCTGGCTGGCCTGCTCAAGATGGACCAGGCGGAGCTGGAGCAGCTCATCCAGGAAAAGGTGATCTAGTTCGGGACGGGAGCCTGCTGCGGGCCATGCCTGAGGATGCTCTGAACCCCCCTGTTTATTTCTGAGCCGGGTTCCCGGGTTTGCAGCGTTCACTCACCGATGATGCGAGCCGGTCAACCCCGGACAATCAGTCATTGCCGATGAGCAGGGTACCGGAATCTTGTTAGTATCCTGGGGCAGCCGGAGCATCTTGTTGCGACACTCCCGGACTGACTGCATTATCGAGTGTGACCGGCCCTGAGGGGCAGGAACCGAGCGCAGAAAACAGATGGATCTAAAGCTGGTTGATTACCTGCTGCTGGCTGCCGAAACCGGAAGCTTCGCAAAAGCGGCTTCCAAGATCGGCATGGCTCAGCCGACGTTCGGGCGCTTGATCGCGAGGCTGGAAAAAGACTGCGGTGCCCGCCTGCTGTACCGGCACGGTCGTGGCGTGGCGCTGACCAAGGAAGGGGAGCGCTTCGTCGAGGGCATCCGTCCGGTTCTTTCCCAAGTCGAGATACTTCGGGGTTCGCTGCAAAGGGAGCGCAGTCCGCGTGGCAATGTGACCGTGGGCATGACGCCCACCAAGGCCGAAATGTTTGGCTTGGCAACGGTGATGGCGGTGCGCCAGCAATACCCGGATATCCGCCTCAATGTCGTGTGCGGCTTTAGCGGTTATGTGCACGAGTGGCTCATCGATGGCAGTCTGGACATTGCGCTGCTCAACAATGCCAGGCGTTCCCGGCAGGTGAATGTTGATGGCCTGGCCAAGGCGGGACTTTATCTCGTGTCCAAGGCAGGCCTGTCGCCCATCGGCAAGAAGGAGCCCTATGCTGATCTGGTTCGGCTCGCCGATGTGCCCCTGGTGCTGCCCACCCGCAAGAATGGCCTGCGCGTGACGCTTGAGGAGGCCTGTGCCGAGCATGGCGTGCATCTCAATCTCGCATTCGAAATGGACACGCTGTCAGTGCTCAAGGAGCTGGTGCTCGCAGGTCACGCCCACACCGTGGTGCCGCTGCCTGCCGTCCAGAAGGAGATCTCGACCGGATTGCTGCAGGCATTCCCCCTGCGGCCACGGCTCGAATCCGTGACCGTGGTTGCAACGGCCTTCAAGCGGCCGCAGACGCATGCCATCCGTGCGGTGAAGAAGGTCATAGCGGAAGTCATGAAGAACGCCGTTGATACCGCGTTCCCATCGGTGGATGTGCAGATGTAGGCAGTTGTGGTCATTGCATCGCCAGCATGCACCATTGGTGCATGTATCCAGGCGGGATGGACAGGCCGTCCCGACATGTTCAATTCTTCAGATAGCAGGTTCAGCATGGAAAAGCCGCAAAGACGCCCTCTGGAGGGACTCAGGGTTCTTGATTTCACTCACGCTGCCGCGGGACCTTTTGCCACCATGTATCTCGCAGACATGGGGGCCGAGGTCATCAAGGTGGAAAGGCACGGGCGCGGCGATGGTATCCGCCATGTTGCCGAGTATTACGTGGCGCTCAACCGGGACAAGAAGGACATCTGCATCGACCTGGCCCATCCCGAAGGCGTGGCGCTGGCACGCAGGATCGCTGCCCAATGCGACATCGTTGTCCAGAATTTCAGGCCTGGCGTAATGGAGCGTCTCGGCCTTGGATTTGAAGACCTGCGCAAGCTCAGGCAGGGATTGATCTTTTGCTCGATTTCCGCCTTTGGCCAGGCGGGCCCCTGGGCTGACCGCCCGGCCAACGACATCATTCTGCAGAGCGTATCCGGGCTCATGGGCATCACCGGCGAGGAAGGCGGCGGGCCGGTACGCATCGGCGCGCCCATTGCCGATTACGCTTCGGGGCTGTTCGGTCTGTCGGGAGTGCTCGCGGCGTTGTATGCGCGCCCACACCATCCAGAGGGGCAGCATATCCAGGTTTCGATGCTGGACAGTGCCTTTGCGATGATGTCCAACTACATCCCTTCCGCCGCGCGTGGAACCCGGATACCCCGGGTTGGCCGGGGGCATGCGCAGATCGTTCCCTACCAGGCTTTTGTCTGTGCCGATGGTGAATACGTCATGGTTGGCGCCTTCACCCAGAATTTCTGGATTGCTACCTGCAAGGCGCTGGGCAAGTACGAATGGATCGATGATCCGCGCTACCGGAACAATGCAGCACGGCTGAAGCATCGGGACATGTTGTTGCATGACATGGCTGCGCTGTTCAGTCAGAAGCCGCGTGATGAATGGCTGGCCATTCTGGAAAAAGCCGATGTTCCCACCAGTCCCGTCCTGGAGCTGCATGATGCGCTGCGTTCGGAGCAGGCCAGCTTCACCGGGGCGCTCATGGAAGTGGGGGAGGGAAGCGAGCGTGTCACCGTGGCGCGCTCTCCCATCCGTGTCGATCAGTGGAAGGCCCAAGCACCTTCCATGGCGCCATCCATGGGGCTCCATACCGAAGATGTCCTCAGCGGACTTCTTGGCATGGACCAGTCGGAGATCGGGGACCTGGCCTCCAGAAGCATCATCGGCCTGGCCGGACAAAGCGACAGAAAAGGCAAGTAGGCAGGTTTTGTCTGGTGCGCGGCTGGCGCGCGACTGGCTATTCCGCAGCGCCGGCAAGGAAACCATTTCCTGAAAAGCAGATAACCAGAATTCAGTATATCGGCTGAGGTGGGCAGGCTCTATATTGGCCCCAGCGTGTCTTTCCGCCAATGTCATCGACTACATCAAGATCATTCCAGGCGGCTAAAAGGAGGAATCATGTTCATGGAAGTATTCAACAAGAGGGCGACGACCCTTTGTACATCCCTCACATTCGCAGAAGCACGACCTGCTATCTTGTCAAAGTGGAGACTTATCCGGTGTTTCCTTAACGCAGCTGCAAGCTTCCATTTGGCCCGTGCGCTTGTCCTGACCAGCGTCTTTTGCGTCGGAGCCGGGCTTTCGCACGCCCAGGATTTTCCGGCCAAACCCCTTCGCTTCGTGGTTCCCACCACGCCCGGGTCCACCGGCGACCTGGTTGCACGGGTGATGGGGATAGAAATGGCCAGAGTCATCGGCCAGCCCGTGATCGTGGATAACAAACCCGGCGCCAACCAGATCATCGGCCTCGAGAATGTTGCGAGGCAGTCACCTGCTGACGGTTACACCATAGGCATCGTCGGAATAGACGGCATGGCACTGTTGCCTCTCACCACAAAGGAGTTACGCTTCGATCCCCTCAAGGACCTGACCATGGTTCTGGGTATTGCGGAGGCGCGTTATGTGCTGGTCTCTCCGGTGGCCAAACCGTGGAAGGCTTTCAATGAACTGGTTGCACATGCCAAGGCCAATCCTGGCAAGCTGAACTACGGCTCATCGGTGCACCAGGTCCGTTTCCCCGTGATGATGCTGATGCAGGAGCTTGGCCTGGACATGCTGCATATTCCCTATTCCGGTGGGCGGCCCTATGAGCAGGCTTTGGCCACCGGCACCCTGGACCTCGGCATACTGACCGAGGGTTCGGCGAGCCGCGCGGGCAACGACTTCAACCTGCTGGCAACTACCGGCACGCAGCGCATGGCAGCCCGCCCGAATGCTCCAATGTTTGCTGAAGTGGGATTTCCCCAGATCAAGGGACCAGCCTACGGCATGAGCGTGCGAACCGGCACCCCCCGGACCATCGTCGATAAGTTGGCCGCCGCGGCAGGTACCGCGCTGGACAGACCGGAGGCCAAAGGGGCCATGGAGAAGCTGTTTTTGCGCGTGACGAATGAAAAGCCGGATGCCGTTACCAGGAGCACTCTGGAAACCTTCCGGTTCTATGCTGACTTTGCCAAGAAGGTTAACCTGAAGCCTGAATAACAGCGGCCAGCTTGTTCTGTAAGGGGGCGTTTCAGCCTGATTGAAACGGCCCCTGAAGTCGAAAAGCATGGGGGGGCCGTTACGAGCATGCACCCCCTCATTTCCAAATCGGTTTCAAGCCATGCAACAGCTGATAGAGGAGTATTGTTCCCATGCGCTCTTGTCTTGTAGTTGGCGTTCATCTGGTCCTTACAGTGTTTGTGCTGGGTGTGTATGGGCCTGCGCAGGCCCAGTATCCGTCACGGCCCGTGCAACTCATCATTCCTTATGGTCCGGGTTCATCCGACCTGATGGGACGGATCACTGCGAGTTGCCTTGCAACGCGTTTCAAGCAGCCGGTACCTGTGGTCAACAAGCCTGGTGCCAACACCCAGGTAGGCGGCATGTTCGTGAAGAGTTCACCGCCTGATGGCCACACCTTGATGGTCACCAGCAGCGCCGGGGTGACCGATCTGGCCATGACCAAGGTGCCGACCTTTGATGTCAGGCAGGATCTGGAGGCCATTACCAAGATCGTCAACGGCAAGCAGGGCCTGTACCTGGGGGCCGGGTCTCCCGTCAAATCGATCGGTGATTTCCTTGCGTACGCCAAGGCCAATCCGGGCAAGGTCAACTATGGCACCACAGGCATCGGTTCGGTCAATCACCTGGCCACCGAAGCCCTCGGACTCAATGCAGGCATCAGCATGGTGCACATTCCCTATCCGCAGGGCACCGGTGCTGTCATGACCGCGCTGATGACCAACGAGATCCAGTTCGTGATGACGGGCATGTCCGGTGCTATCGGAACCCTCAATACGGGCAAGATCAGGCTGGTGTCAGTCCTTGAAAAGGAGCGTTCCCCGAATCGGCCAGACCTGCCTACACTGGTTGAGCAGGTGCCGGGCATGACCAGTTTCACCGGGACCCTATGGTGGGGGCTATTCAGTGCGCCTAAAACGCCCAGGGCCAT
Organism: Betaproteobacteria bacterium; assembly: GCA_947474715.1. Classification (GTDB taxonomy): domain Bacteria; phylum Pseudomonadota; class Gammaproteobacteria; order Burkholderiales; family SG8-39; genus CAIYPG01. The sequence continues at coordinate 13,926 of CANJJT010000050.1, read as the reverse complement.
CGTGCAGAAGGTACATGCTGAAGCCGTGGCCTGCCTCTCTGACCCGGGCGTTCGGGGTGCCCTCAAGAAATTGGGCTTTGAAGACAATGACATCATCGGCAATCCACCGGATGAATTCCGTGAATCCATCAACGAGGACGTGCGGCATCTGAAGGAAGTCGTGCAGCGCGCCAAACTGCCCCTGATCTAACGGGCTGTTGAAAGACGATTCCCGGGGCAGTTTGTGCACTTTTCATGAAGGCTTGTTCATTGGGAAGCGTTATGCAGCAGCCCCAGGAGTTGGGGGCTAAAGGGGACCGGGGGACCGTGTCCCTCTTTGTCAACAAGCTGCTGACGGACAAGCCCGTTGAACCATTTAACGAAGAAGGGAAAGACCATGAAAGTCGAACTCATCGTTCCGGTTGCACCCGATGGCGGACAGACCAAGGCGGTGTCCAGCCGCATGCCCAGCCTGCGTGGCAAGGTAGTGGGCCTGCTCGACAACGACTGGAGCAGCTACGATTTGTTTCTGGATGGCATTGAACGTCATCTGAAAGGGCAGGCCGTGAAGGATGCCCGGCGCATACATCATCCGCAGCGTCGGAATGTGCTGCCCAAGGCGGAGCTGGATGCGCTTGCCAAACAGATGGACACCGCGATCGTCGGCCTCGGCGCCTGAGGCGGTTGCACGGCGGCAGTTGTCGCCCATGGCGCTGAGCTGGAGCGCAGAGGCATACCAGCAGTGGTGATCGTCACCGAGGCCTTCGTTACGCTCGCCAGGAGTCTGGCGCGCTCGCGTGGCTGTCCGGAGCTTCCCATGGTGATCCTTCCCCATCCCTTCGAGACCCTTTCCGGGGCCGTTGTGGATCGTTTCGCCCGGGACAAGTTCGCCGAAATCCTGCGCAGCCTGACGGGCAGCGGCACCGGTACGCCGGCTGGCCATTCATCTGATGACGTGACGGACTGAGCATGAGCCTGGCAGAACACATCTTTCTCGACGATGACCTGGAAGGCATCATCGACTTCATGGAAGACAACGGTTGGTCCGACGGACTGCCCATCATTCCCCCCACGGTCAAGCGGGTCGATGCCATGCTGGCCGCCCTGGGTCGGGACCGTTCCGAGATCATTGCGGTGCTGGCTCCGCGCTATGGCGAGGCCACGCTTGAGCGCATCGCTGTCAATGCCGTGATGGCCGGCTGCCGACCGGCCTATTTTCCGCTTGTCGTGACGGCCGTCGAGATCATGGGCCAGCCGGAGTTTCCGCTCCTGCCCATCAACACCACCACCAATCCCGTGGCCATCATGTGTCTCATCAACGGGCCGGTGCGCAACGAGCTGAACATCAACTGCAGCTTTGGCCTGCTCGGGCCTGGCTGGCGGGCCAATGCCACCATAGGCCGGGCGATACGCCTGGTGCAGCTCAATATCGCCGGCTCCATTCCGGGTCGCACGACCATGTCCACCCAGGGCTCGCCTGGCCGATACACGATGTGCTTTGGTGAATTCGAGGAGAAGAGTCCCTGGCCGCCCTACCATGTCGAGCAGGGTTTCGATCCGGAGGACAGCACGGTCACGCTGGCAGCGGTGACTGGCACCACGCCCACTTCGGACACCTCCAGCAAGACCGCCGACGATCTGCTTATCACGCTGTCCGGGACGATGGAATGGTCCGGCGTGCAGACACTTCGCTACGGCGAGGGCTATGGATGGTTGCTGCTCAATCCCGACCACGCGGAGATCCTCGGCATTCGAGCCGGCATGAGCAAGGCCGAAGTGCGCCGGCAGTTGTTCGAGCGGACCAGCCGGTTTCCGTTGGAGCGGCTTGCGCCGTGGGAGCGGGAATACATCCGCTCCGAGGGAAGGGCCAATGGAGACACGGCCCGTGTTTTTCCCAGTCCGGACAACATTCGTGTGGTCGTGGCTGGTGGGCCGGGGGGCTTGCATGCCACTTTCTGTCCACCATTCGTTGCCTCGACACCGATGACTCGACGAATCGGGAATCGCTGATCAGGTCTGGGCCCATTCCATGGCCTGAATGGCAATCAATGCTGCTTCAGCGGCTTGCTCATGAAGCTTGCCGCCACCGTCGAGAACGCGGCCGGGATCTTGCAGCTTCAGTCCAGCGTGTGGGTGCGTTCGCAGATGCGCCCAAAAGGTCTTCAGGACATTCTGTCTGCCACTCAGCGCGGCCCGTCCACCCCGGTGGGCTTGAAGTAGGTTGTTGAGTTGGTGCGCACCGCGCGCCAGGGCATCTCGGTGCCAGTGTAGGACTCAGCGTCGCCGCGCACCGGGCGCATCCATTTCGCCTTGCCTTCGATGACATCGCCCTTGACCCGCCCGCTGAATTCCAGCGCCTGGTTACCCCCTTGTCCGGACAGCGGGATGTGCATCAGGAAGGTGAACTGGTCGCCGTCCAGTTTGAATTCGCGGATCTGCCGGCGCACCGTGCCCACGCGCACCACGCCGTCGGCGTGCTGGAAGGTCTGGTCGATAATGGCGTCGAACCGGCTTTTCTTCTGGCCCGGCAGGGCAAGCTCCCAGCGCCAGTTCCCCTCGATCCTCGCCGGCACCACCCACAGGCGCACGGTGGCCTGCTCGGGGTCCACGGCGTCCGGTTTCCAGTCGCCCATGTCGAACAGCTGCGACACGATGCGCGTGCCGGGCCGCGCCTCCAGCATGATCTTGTTGCGCAACAGGCGCATCAGTTCCGGAAACAGCCACATGTAGATGACATCGACCTTCGAGATATCAGCGTCGAACACGTTCTGGTGTTGGAACCTGACCCGGTCATGCACCCCCGCCACCCAGGCCCTGCCCGTGGCCTCGCGCACCAGCTTCGGGTCGATGTCCACGCCGAAGCCGGTGACCTTGGGGTTGGCCAGGGCCGAGCCGATCACCAGGCGTCCATCGCCCGAGCCGAGGTCGGTCACCACTTCGCCGGGCTTCAGCTTGGCGAGCACGATCATGCGCGCCACCACTTCCTCGCGGCTGCCTACCCACAGCGAGAACATCGCTTGCGCCAGGGCAGCCGACGGGGCCGCGAGCATGGAAAGGATCACCAGGGTTCTGCACACACGCTTGAGCATTGTCATCCTCGAACGGGTTGGGTCAGAAACAACACGTGCCGCATCGCGGCGGCAGAAAAGGCCGGCAGTTTAGGTTGGTCCGGCGGCAAAAGCGTGCCTTGTTCCGGTGAGGGGGGGCGTGGGCGTCACATCGATCCGTGGGCATTCAGGCAGGGGTAGGGGGCCGCCGCGGCAGGGCCAGCGGTGTTAACCCCGCTTGTCAAAGGGGATAAACCTCGCTGCCCCGGAAAATCGGTGAAGAAACACCCTGGACATGGGTGCCTGGGTCTTCAGACTTTCCAGCCCAACCACTCACACACGGCGCGGCCCATGATCCATTCCTTGTCCTCGGTGGACAGCCAGGGCAGTTCTTCGGTGAAGTGGGTGACGCACTGGCGGTAGGTGCAGGGCAGGCGCGTGAAGTCGGAACCCCAGAACATGCGTTTCGGCCCGAAGGCATCGTAGACGCGGCGGATGTAGCCATCGAGGTTGCGGTAGGGGTAGGCGTCGGTGGTGTAGCCAGGCAGGGCGCTTGATTTCACGGCGATGTTCGGACGTTTGGCGAGGGCGAGCAGCTTGTCCAGGTCGCGGAAACATGCCGTGTCGCGAAAGCTGCTGTCCAGGGCCAGGTGGTCCATGGTGATCCTCAGGCCCGGATGGCGCTCTGCCACTTCGTCGATCAGGTGGCAGGTCGCGTGGGTGACCAGGAGGTACACCGGCATGCCGACCCGCTCGGCCTCGGCCCATAGCCAGTTGAGCCGGCCTTCGAGGAGAATGGGCTTCATTTCCGGCGCGGTGAGCGAATAGCGCAGCCCCAGCATGCCGGGTTGCTGACGCCAGGTGGCGAGTTTGCCGCGCGATTCAGGCAGGTCCGGATCGAGCCGGCCCATGATGGCGAAACGCTGCGGGTGGCTCTTCACCGCATCCAGTGCGAGGTCGTTGCGGTCGCCCTCCCACTTCGGCGGCACGATGACGACGCGGTCAACGCCGGCTGCATCCATCTCGGCGAGCAGTTCTTCCTTGTACAGCGCCTTGGGCCGGTGGGCCTTGCCGCGTCCGGGTGGCCAGGGGCGATCCGGTGTGTTTTCTCCCCACATGTGGACCTGGGCATCGACGATCATCATGACTGCTTCCTCCTGTTGGTGGTGTGCCGGCAAGGCTGCGGCGTATCCCGACCGGCGATGCTGCCACAAAAGAACCGTGCTTGGGCATACTGCCTGTAGGGTCTTGTTCGGCGTTCAGGGTCGCCCGATTCAGGTAATCTTTGCACTGCACCAACCACACAAGGAGAGCTTTGATGGCTGCATTGCAAGCCGGAACGCCAGCGCCGGATTTCACGCTGGCATCGCACCTGGGCGACAAGTGTTCGCTCAGTGCCTACAAGGGGCGACTCACAGTCGTTTCCTTTCTGCCCTTCGCCTTCACCGGCGGATGAAAGAATCAAGTACTTGGGTTCCGTGCGAACTATGACCGCTTCAAGCAACTCAATGTCGAGATCCTGCAGATCAGTGCAGACCCTGCGCCCGGCCTGAAGGCCTGGTCGGAATCACTCGGCGACATGCCCTTCCCTCTGCTGTCCGACTACTGGCCCCACGGTGCAATCGGCCAGGCCTATGGCGTGTTCAATGCCGAGCGTGGCATGGATGCGCGATCGGTGTTCCTCGTCGATGGCAGCGGCGTGATCCGCCACTCGCAGGTCTATGCCCCGGGCACCATACCCGAGAGCGACGATCTGATTCCAAGACTGCAAGCGTTGAAATAGTGCACGTCCCGTCTGGTCTGCCCACCGCCCTCGCGGCGGTGTGGCGGGCCGGCGTTCGCTGACCTGCCGTTCACTGACCTGCCAGTCACTTCTGTATTGGTCTTCCTTTATCGCGCTGCTCCGCGCCGTCCCGTCCCGTCCCATCCCCGCAGTCCTGGCAAGTCCGGTACTCCTGATATCCTGAGGCTGGTCCGGCGTACGCCTGCCCGTGCAGAGGGGCGGTGCCTGACAGCATGGCGCCAGCCGAATGCGTTCATCGCAGTCGATTCCATGGGAAGCCCATGCGCACCAGATCACGCCAAGGAGGCAGTCATGCGATACGAGCATGGAGGACAGAGTGCGGCCAGGTTATCGGGCCACCGCCTGGTAGTGGCAACGCTGGCACTGGTGGCAATGACCTTGGGACCAGGGGCGGGCGCGCAGTCCCCCACTTATCCGGTGAAACCGGTGCGGCTCATCGTGCCGGTGGCCCCCTCGGGTGGCTCCGATCCACTGGCGCGCCTGGTGGCCGCGAAAGTGAGCGAGCGCCTGGGCCAGCCCTTCATCGTCGAGAACATCGCGGGGGCGGCCGGCCTGCTGGCGGTGCAGACGGCGGCCAGGGCGGTGCCCGATGCCTACACCCTCATCATCAATAGCAGCAGCAGTTACAACAGCTCGATGCTCTCGGGCAGGCTCGAGGGCGATGCGCGCAAGCTGCTGGTGCCGGTGGCGCAACTCACCTCCAATCCGCTCATCCTGTCGGTGAGCCCGGGCCTTCCGGTGCACAGCCTGCAGGATCTGATTGCCTATGGCAGGAAGCATCCGGACGGATTGAATTTCGCGTCTTCCGGCATCGGCTCCTCGGCCCATCTGATCGGCGAAATCATCAACCAGCGGGCGGGGCTGAAGATGGTGCATGTGCCTTACAAGGGGATCGGGCCGGGCTTGCTCGATGTCATCAGCGGACGCATCCAGATCGCCTTCGCCAGTCCCAGCGCCACCGGGCAATATGCGCGCTCGGGCAAGGTGCGCCCGCTGGCGGTGACCAGCGCGCGGCGCTCTTCGGGTCTGCCGGACCTGCCCACGCTGGCCGAGCAGGGCATGGCCGGCATGGACTGGGCGAGCTGGTTCGGCATCCTCACCACCGCGGGCAGCCCGCGACAGAACATCCTCATCCTGAATGCCGCCTTCAACCACGCCACCAGCCTGCCCGAGGTGCAGAAGGTGTTTGCCGCGGACGGGTCCGATCCGGCACCCGGCACCCCCGAGCAGTTCGGCGAAGTGGTCAACAACATCCTGGAGTCGGCGATCCGGATCATGCGTGAGCTCAACCTCAAGCTCGAATAGTCGGGCATTGCGTGTGTGCGCCAATGTGCACGAACGGTCATGTCCCTTGATGCCCCTGCACGCTGGCGTGATCATCCCGCCCGGCATATCATCGTCGCCACAGGCATGCACACCGGACGCCAGAGCTGGGGGGATGCCGGCATATTGGAATAATGGAGGAAACATGGTCGGCAATGCATCGAGTTCCCGCTTATTCGCGGCCCTTGTCCTGGCCAGTGCGGCCACGCTGTGCACCCCTGTAGCGCATGCGCAGGGCAGCTTTCCCGTCAAGCCCCTGCGCTTTGTCGTCGGCGTGGTCCCCGGGGGCGGTGCCGACACCCTCGGGCGCCTCATCGCCACGCGGATGAGCGAGCGTCTGGGCCAGCCCGTGGTGGTGGAGAACATCACCGGCGCATCGGGTCAGCTGGCCATACAGACCGTGATCAAGGCGCCCCCGGATGCCCATACGATGAGCATCAACACCAGCACCAGTTACAATGCGGTGCTGCTGGCGGGGCGCATACCGGGCGACCACCGCAAGCTGCTTGCCCCGGTGGCGCAGCTGACGTCACAGCCACTGGTGATGATCGGCAATGTGTCCCTGCCCATCCACAGCATGCAGGACCTGATTGCCTACGGCCGGAAGAGTCCGGAAGGGCTGAACTACGGCTCGCCCGGCATCGGCGGTTCCTCGCACCTGATTGGCGAGATGATCAACCAGAAGACCGGGCTGAGAATGGTGCATGTGCCTTACAAGGGCATCGGCCCCGCCATCCTCGATGTCATCAGCGCGCGCATCCAGCTGGTATTCACCAGCCCCACTTCGGCCGGACCGCATGTGCGCGCCGGCAAGGTCAGGCTGATCACTGCCAGCGGCGCCAAGCGCACCCCCGGGCTGCCCGACCTGCCTACCATGGCCGAGCAGGGCGTGGACATCGACTGGGTGAGTTGGTTCGGCATCTTCACCACCTTCGGCAGTCCGCGCGCCAGCATCCTCAGGCTGAACGCCGTGATCAATGAGGCGGCGGCCACGCCGGAGATGCAGAAGATGTTCGCCGCCGACGGCGCCGATCCGGTGTCGGGCACGCCCGAGCAGTTCGGCCAGGCTGTCAACCATGTCTATGACACAGGGGCGAAGCTGATCAAGGACATGAATCTCAAGCTGGAGTAGCAACCGGCGCGGGAGCCATCTCGGTATCTGATCCGCTCAGCCACAGGCGCAGTGCCGGACCCCGCGGAGGCAGTCCGGCCTTGCGCGCGCCTACAATGCCGGCTTCATTTCTGTTTGCCAGACCAAGGATCACGCATGGCCATCGACTTCGAACTCGGCGAAGACGGCGTCGCCGTCATTACCATCAACCGGCCGGAGCGCCGCAACTCGCTCGACCCGGATCACTTCAAGCTGCTGCGCGATGCCTGGGAGCGTGTGCGCGATGACCCGGCCGTGCGTGTGGCCGTCATCACCGGCGCCGGTGACAAGGCCTTCTGTGCCGGCGGTGACATGAAGGCCACCGCCGGGCAGGGCAAAGTGTCCACCCCCCCGCCGTCGGACTTTTGGTACACGCAGCGCAATTCGGTGCTGAGCCGTGGCATCGACATCTGGAAGCCGGTGATTGCCGCGGTGAACGGCCATTGCATTGCTGCGGGCATGCACATGCTCATGGCCACCGACATCCGTGTCGCGGCACCGCACGCGAGCTTTGCCCTCACCGAGGCCACTCGTGGCGTGCTGTCCGTGAACGGCGGCACCCAGCGCATCCTCAGTCAGGTGCCCTGGGCGATCGGCATGGAGATGATGCTGACCGGCAAGGCCATCGACGCCGAAACGGCGCTGCGCCATGGGTTCATCAACCGCATCGTGCCGCTGGAGGACCTGATGGCCTCGGCCCTGGAGACCGCGCGTGCCATCGCCACCTATCCGCCGCTGCACCTGCAGGCGGCCAAGGAGTTGATGCTGCGCTCGCGCGACATGAGCATCTCCGACGGCATGCGCATGGAGCAGTTCTTCTCCTACCTGCTGCAAAGCACCGAGGATGGCAAGGAAGGGCCGCGTGCTTTTGCCGAGAAGCGCAAGCCGCAGTACAAGGGACGCTAAGCGACCAGGAACCCCGAGGCGCACCGGATGGGGTCATGCCGTGCAATTAATATCATATTTGAACGGTATGAACCATTGCTATTGACTCAGAGGAATGATTGTTATCAAACCCATGGGTCATGGCGTGACGCCGTTGCTGCCTTTCGGCAGCGCTGGAGCCGGCCGGTGGCTCAGGCGATGCGCAGTTTCTCGATGATGTTCAGGTCCGGATCGGAACCCAGGCCGGGCCCCTGCGGCAACAACAGTTCGCCGTTGACCGGCTTGAGGTAGTCGCCAAAGGGCTGGCTGGTGAACTCGGCAAAGTAGCGCTCGATCCAGGTCTCCTGGATGGCGGTGGCGCACACATGCATCGAGGCCAGCAGGCCCGGGCCGAAGTAGGGCGAGTGCGGCACCACGTGCACGTTGTACGTCTCGGCCAGGGCGAAGATCTTGCGCATCTCGCTGATGCCGCCGATCTTGGTGATGCTGGGCTGGGCGTAGTTCAGCGCACCTGCCTCGAACAGCTGTTTGAACTCCATCAGGTTGGCCACGTTCTCCCCGGCGGCGATTGGCAGCGGGCCTTCGCGGCGCAGGCGGGCCAGCGCGGCGTGGTCATCGGGCGGGTAGATGGGCTCTTCCAGCCAGGTGATGTCCATTTCGTGCAGGCGCTGGGCCATGTCGAGCGCCTCGTTCAGCGTCCACGGGCAGTTGCAGTCCACCATGATGGGGACGCCGGGGCCGGCCTGTTCGCGTCCTGCGCCGACGGTATCCACATGGTGCTCGTGCAGCTTGATGAAGCGGTAGCCCTGATCGAGCGCGGCCTGCACATAACGTTTCACCGCATCCACCTTGCCGTAGCGCATCAGACTGGCATAGGCGGGCAGTGACTTGCGGACGGTGCCGCCCAGCAACTGGTGCACCGGCTGGTTCAGGCGCTTGCCGGCGATGTCCCACAGTGCGATGTCCAGGGCCGACAGGCCGTACATGACCGGGCCGCTGCGCCCGGTGCTGTACAGGCCGCGGAACAGTTCGCGCATCAGCGGGGCGATCTGGGTGGCGTCGCGGCCGACCACGCGCGGCGCGATGATGTGCTGGAGGGCGGCGTGGGTGGCCATGCCGCCGGAGAGGGCGAAGGCCTCGCCCCAGCCGGTGATGCCGGCATCGGTTTCCACCCGCAGCAGCAGCGCGCTCATTTCGCGGCGCGCAACGCCACCGCTCATGGGAACCTCGTGGCCCTCCAGCTGCAGGGGCATGTTGAGCAGAATGGGCTCGATGCGGGTGATCTTCACGGCTTTCCTCCTGGATGGTTTTGCGGACATTCTAGCCTGTGGCATTTCAGGGGCTGGCGGCAGCGGGGCGCCATCCGGCCACGCTTTTTGTCGTGTTACCCTCGAACGAAAATACAGCAGCGCAGTGCGGCCCCGGCGGGCTGTGCGTTGCTGCGCAGGGACTCCGCACTCATGCCTGCAGGCGGCCTGGCCGGAGCGCCACAACCTTATCCGCAATGACCCAAAACCAGAACCCTCCGCATTCCGAGATCGCCGGCAGCGAAGACCAGCGTTTTCCCTACTGGCGTCGCAACCTGCGCGTGCTGCCGCTGGCGAACCTGCTCTGCAGCATGGGCTTTGCCATGTCATGGCCCTTCCTGCCCCTGATGGCCCGGAGCCTGGGCATCGTCGAGAATCTCGAAACCTGGATGGGCAACCTGATGCTGGTGTTCTACATCATCGGTTTTGTCTCGGCGCCCCTGTGGGGCAGCATCGCCGACCACTACGGCCGCAAGATCATGGTGCTGCGTGCCATGATGGGCATGGGGTTCTTCATGACCCTGGTGCCCTTCGCGCAGACCCCCATCTGGTTTGCGGTGCTGCTGCTGATGGTAGGCGCCTTCAACGGCTTTCTGCCCGCGGGCCTGTCACTGCTGGTGGCCAACACCCCGCCGCAGCGCATCGGTCGGGCGCTTTCGACGGCGCAAACCGGGGCGCTGGTGGGCGGCACCATGGGGCCGGCGCTGGGTGCGACCATCGCGGCCCTCCTCTCCGAGCGCCATGCCATGTTCTGGCTGAGTGGCGGCTTGCTGCTGGGCGGCGGCTTCCTGGTGCTGTTTTTCGTGCGCGAAGTGAAGCAGTTGGCCGAAGGGCCGTGGCGGCCGCGCTGGCTGGGCAGCCTGCGCGATCTGGCGCGCGTACCCGGCGTCGTCCAGTTGCTGTTCCTCGCCTTCATGGGCTCCATCCTGTGGAATGGCAATGTCACCATCCTCAGCATCTACACCCTGCGCCTGCTCGCCGACCATCCCGATGCCGCCCACAGTGAGGCCTACTGGGTGGGGGCGGTGGCCATGGCCCTGACGCTGTCCAGCGTGGTGGCGGCACCGGTGTGGGGCCGGGTGCTGGACCGTTACCAGCCGGCCCGGGTGCTCAGCCTCTCGGTGGGACTGGCGGCACTGACCACGCTGCCCCTCATGTTCGTGCAGACCCCGCTGCAGCTCACCCTCAGCCGGGTGGCCTTCGGCCTGGCGGCTGCGGCCATGGTGCCGGCCATCATCCGCCTGCTCAAGGACTATGCGCCCAAGGGCATGGATGCGCGCGCCATTTCCTATGCTTCGTCGTTCCAGTTGATCGCCATGGGCATTGCGCCTTTCCTGGCCGGCATGATCGGTCCGTGGCTGGGGCTGCGCGCCTATTTCCTTGTCGTGGTATTACTGACCGTTTTCGCGCTCGTGCTCTGGATACGCTGGGGACGCAGCGACTAGGGAAACTCTGAAGAATCCGGGGGACATCCCCGTCACCCCCATGAATGTGCTCTGAAAAAAGATTTTCAGAGCATCCTGAGAGCAATGCCAAAGAGGAGAAAGCATGAAGATTTCCGTCCTGGACGATTTTCACGACACCGTGCGCACGCTGCCCTGCTACAGCAAGCTGGCCGGCCATGAGGTCACCATCTGGCGCGACCATACCAAGGATGTCGAGGTCCTCGCCGAGCGCCTCAAGGACGCCGAAGCGCTGGTGCTGTTCCGCGAGCGCACGCCCATCACCGCCGCCCTGGTGGCACGCTTGCCCAAACTGAAGCTGATCAGCCAGAAGGGTTCCTATCCACACATCGACGTGGAGGCCTGCACCCGCCATGGCGTGATGATCTGCTCGCGCCGCCCTGGTCCCGGCGGAGAGCCCTCCTGGGCCACCGCGGAACTGACCTGGGCGCTGGTGCTGATGGGCCTGCGTGACCTGCCTCGCCAGATCGACTCGATGAAGGCCGGCAATTGGCAGTTCAACGTCGGCACCGCCGCGCATGGGCGCACCCTGGGCGTCTATGCTTACGGCCGTATCGGCAGCATGGTGGCCGGCTACGGGCGGGCCTTCGGCATGAAGGTGCAGGTGTGGGGCCGTGATGCCTCACTGGTGCGCGCGCGCGCCGATGGCTACGCGGTGGCGCGCAGCCGCGAGGCCTTCTTCGCCGACAGCGATGTCATCTCCCTGCACATGCCGCTGGTGGAGGGCACGCGCGGCATCGTCAGCCAGGCCGACCTGGAGATGATGAAGCCGACCGGGCTGCTGGTGAACACCAGTCGCGCCGGCCTGATCGCCCCCGATGCGCTGGTGAATGCACTGAAGACCGGGCGTCCCGGCAAGGCCGCGGTGGATGTGTATGAAGTGGAGCCGCTCACCGACACCACGCATCCGCTGCTCACCAACCCCAATGTGGTCTGCACGCCGCACATCGGTTATGTCGAGCATGACACCCATGAACTGCAGTTCCGCGACATCTTTGACCAGATCCTGGCCTTCGCCGCGGGCAAGCCCGTGAACGTGGGCAATCCGGACGTGGTGAAGAAAGCCTGAGTGGGAGCCCACATGTCAGTTACCCCCGCCACTGCTGCTCCGGCTGCCATCGACCGCGACAGCGTCGATCGCGCCATTACCGGACGCCGCTCCATCCGCCGTTTCCTGCCCACGCTGGTGCCCGAATCGGTGGTGCGCGAGATCATCGACGCGGCGCGCTGGGCGCCCAGCGGCACCAATATGCAGCCCTGGGAGGTCATCGTGCTGGCGGGCAAGCGGCGCCAGGCGGTGTCCGACGCCATCCTCGCCTCCGGCCTGGGTTACGACCAGACCAGCGAGGAAAAGCCCTATTACCCGGTGCCCTGTCCCGAGCCCTACATCAGCCGGCGGCGCAAGGTCGGCTGGGCGCTGTACGGGGCACTGGGCATCGTCAAGGGCGATACCGAGCGGATGAAAGCGCAGTCACAGCGCAATTACCTGTTTTTCGATGCCCCGGTCGGCATGATCATGACCATCGACCGGGTGCTGGAAATCGGCAGCTGGCTGGACTATGGCATGTTCCTGCAGAACATCGCCCTGGCGGCACGCGCACGTGGGCTGGACACCTGCATGCAAGCGGCTTTCACCAAGATGCATCCCATCCTGCTCAGGGAACTGGGGATACCGGACAGCCGTATCGTGGTCTGCGGCATGGCCCTGGGTCATGCCGACCTGCAGGCGCCGGAGAATGTCTTTCCGGTGGAGCGGGTCCCGGTGGATGGAATGGCCCGTTTCGAAGGCTTCTGAGGCGCGCCGGCCGGCGGCCCCAGTGCTATCCGGGGGGCAGGCAGTCACATCGATTTGTCCGGATCGCCGCAGGGTGCGATCATGTCGCATGCAACGGGGCCGGAGCAGAGCCCTGCAAGGGGCCGCAGGGCCAATCAGACAGGAGGAGCAGCAGTATGAAGTCTTTTTCACGCCTGGTCGGGGCCATGTCCCTGGCATTGCCCATGGTTTGCCAGGCGCAGGCCGATTATCCGAACAAGCCGGTCAAGCTGATCATCCCGTTTCCACCCGGTGGCGGGGTGGACATCGTTGCGCGGGTGATGACCAACCGCCTGAGTGAAATGAACAAGCAGCAGTTCATCGCCGAGAACCGCGGTGGCGCAGCCGGCGTGCTCGCCACCGATGCGGTGGCCCGGTCGGCGCCGGACGGCTACACCCTGCTCTTCGGCACCTCGGGTGGCCTGGTGATCAACCCGCTCATCACCACCAGCAAGTTGCCCTATGACCCGATTCGTGACTTTGCGCCCGTCAGCCTGCTGTATACCTCGCCCATGCTGGCGACCGTGGTGAACAACCTGCCCATCCATTCCATCAAGGACCTGGTGGCCTATGCCAAGGCCAACCCGGGCAAGCTCAACTACGCCACCGCCGGCATCGGCGCGCCCAACCACGTGGCCACCGAACTGTTCAAGTACATGACCGGGACCGACATGGTGCACGTGCCTTTCAAGGGTTTTGGTCCGGGCATCACCGACATGATGGGCGGCCAGGTGCAGGTGATGCTCAACCCGGTGACCGGCCTGCTGCCCTACGTCAAGTCCGGCAAAGTGCGGGCCTTGGGTGTGAGCGCAAAGCAGCGGGTGCCTGCGCTGCCCGATGTACCCACCATTACGGAGTCAGGCGTGCCCGGCTACGAGTATGAGTTGTGGTACTCCATCGTCGCCCCGGCGAAGACGCCGGCCGCCATCGTCAACAAGCTCAATGCCGACATCCAGAAGATCCTGGCTGAACCCGACACCGCGCAGAGGTTCACCGGTGGCGAGCCGCGCGGATCGAGCCCGGAGGGGCTGGCAAAGCTGATCCGCGATGAATTCGACCGCATCGGCAAGGTGGTCAAGGCAGCCAAGATCACCGCAGACTGACCGAGCCGCAACGCCATCCGCATTGTCATTGGTCCGGACCATTCCATACTTT